>JBBINY010000045.1:0-22640 GCA_037443645.1 Cytophagales bacterium | reverse complement strand
CAACAACCTGCTATAAGCAATTGAACATATTCCCCATAGAGCGGCAGAAGCGAATTTATCAAATGGGCAGGAATTTTTAAAGGCAGGGATGCCCGTTCGGGGTAAGTGGGGCGGGTTAATCTGTAAGGATAGTACCCCCGGCAGGAATCGAACCTGCACCTAGAGCTCCGGAGGCTCTCGTTATATCCATTTAACTACAGGGGCAATGCGCGTTAACCTAACACGCGGCTGCAAAAGTAACCAAAGTAACGTGCTTTCGAAATTTTAGGAAAAATTCTGATCCCGAAGGGCATTAACGTATCGTGAAACATAGGCCTTTAACCGCTTCCTCCGGTATTGCATGATAAACCGGGGATGCGGCAGCGGGATGATGCGATCGAACAAGCGGTGCTCCTTATTCAATGCAGTTAAATACCGGTAATTATCACCCTCACCCAGGCAGTAACAGCAATCCGTATTCAATCCCCAGGCACATTGTTCTTTGATCGACTGCAAACAAAATTTTCCGACAACCTGCCGCAGTTCGTTCAGGTCATAGTAGTTCAGATTTTTTCCATCCTTAATAAACCCAAGGGGACAAACCGCACTGATGTAAAATCGGTTGTAGAAAGACAGTGAACCGCCAAAGGCAGCGATCATGGAATAAATAAAGTCGGCAGACAGTTCATTTTTTTTAGGGAGTTCATTTTCGATGCCGCAAAACGTTTCCAGTTTTACAGGATCAGTAAACGGAATGCCCGTAATGCCTCCTCCGAACCTTCCCGGGTTAATGCCCAGGATAAGCGTTCGCGGGTTTTGGTCATTGTAATACTTCGAGTAGAACTTCTTGCACAGGGCGAACACAGATGGATCCCGGTAGGGATTCATTACGCTTACGCCTGCAGGCAATTTTGTTTTAAGTTCTAACGATGCGAGAAAGGTAAGGATGTTATCGGCCAGCGTCATTCTTTTTTCCAGCCTGGCCCGCGCACCACACGGCCGGGCCGTGCTCCGGTATGCTCTCCGTCTTTCAGCACCTGAGCTCCGTTTACAAACACGTGCACCATGCCGGTGGCGTATTGATGCGGTTTTTCGAAGGTGGCATAATCCTGAACTTTTTCCGGATCGAAAATAGCGATGTCGGCAAAATAGCCGGGCTTGAGTGATCCGCGCTTTTGGATGCCCAGGTTCGATGCCGGAAGTGACGTGAGTTTGCGTATGGCTTCTTCCAGTGAAATAACTTTTTCATCGCGAACATATTTTCCGAGCACGCGTGCAAAATTGCCGTAGGCTCTCGGATGTGTATTGGTTTTGATGAACACGCCTTCGGTTGCCGGGGACTCGGCATCGGAACCAAAACTCAGGTAGGGGAGCGCAATCTGCCGTTTGATGTTGTCTTCACTCATCATAAAATAGGCGGTGCCCACCCGTGTGCTGTCCGTTATCACCAAATCCATGGCGGTTTCTTCCGGTGACTTGCCATAAATTTTTGCCACATCGGCCAATGTTTTTCCGATGAATCGTTTGAGCGAGTCGTTCGCAAAGTCTAAAAGCAATACCCGGTCAGGGCTTCCGGCCATCAGCAGCAGGTTCTCCCACTTGTCGGAAGGTTTGCGCATTTCGTCCAGGGCTTTTTTACGGATTTTCGGATCCTGCAGCCGCTTGATCCACTCTTTAATTCCTCCTTCCTGAACCCACGGAGGCATGGTGGCATCCAACCCTGTGGCACCGGCCGGGTAGGTGTACATATCGGCCGTAATGCGCAGTCCTTCGTTGTTGGCGTTGTCAATCATGGCCATCACCGAATCGAGTTTCCACCAGTTGTCTTTGCCGGCCATTTTAAGGTGATAGATTTCTGCCGGCAGCTTCCCTTCTCGTGCAATACGGATGGTTTCATCCACAGCACCAAAAATGTTGTTTCCTTCGCTGCGCATGTGGGTAATGTACATACCTCCGTACGCACCGGCCACCTTGCAGAGTTCAATCAGTTCTTCGGTGGATGAATAGTTGGCCGGGGCGTAAATCAGGGATGACCCTACACCCAAGGCCCCTTCCTGCATGGCTTGTTTTACCAGGGCTTTCATGCGCTCCAGTTCATCCGGATTGGGCAGCCGGTTGGCATAACCCAGTTCGTGTATGCGCACGGTGGTTGCGCCAACAAATGAAGCTACATTGGGAGCGATCCCTCTTCGTTCGAGAGACTCCAGGTACTCACCCAACGTGGTCCAGTCTATGTCGTATTGCCAGTCGGGGTTGCGCTTCATCATCTCGCGCTGGTCGGCCTTCATTTTGTCGCTTAACGGTCCCATCGACCAGCCTTCGCCAAATACTTCCAGCGTAACGCCTTGCCGGATGTCGGCCTGGGAGTTACCGTCAAGGATGAGTGATTCGGTTGCCCAACTCAGCATGTTGATGAAGCCTGGCGCAACGGCTAATCCATTGGCATTAATTGTGGTTTTACCTTTTGCTTTCGACAGATCGCCAATAAAAGCAATCGTATCGGCATTGATACCGATGTCGGCAACAACGGGCGCCTTGCCGGAACCATCGTATACTGTTCCCTGCCTGATGATGAGGTCATACTTTTCGGATTGGCACGATGAAAGGATAATTATGAGGAGGACGAAATAATTTTTCATGTAAAGTCTAAGTTTAGTTAGTACCTGATTTCAATTTTGAGGTGGGTTCCGTGCCTGCATTTCTCACATAGGTTTCGAGCCATCGGTCCATTTCCCAAAGGGTGTGCATAATGCTTTCTTTGGAGGCATAGCCGTGACTTTCGTGGGGCAGCAACACAAAGCGGGCGGTTCCGCCATGCCCTTTTATGGCGTTGTAAAAACGCTCGGTTTGTATGGGAAAGGTTCCGGTGTTGTTGTCTGCCTCTCCATGAATGAAAAGAATAGGTTCTTTGAGTTTGTCGGCAAATGAGAACGGTGACATGGAGTAGTACACCTGGGGTGCTTCCCAGTACGTGCGCGGCTCGGCCTGAAAGCCAAACGGTGTGAGGGTTCGGTTGTAGGCCCCGCTGCGTGCAATACCAGCCTTGAAAATATCCGAATGGGCCAGCAGGTTGGCCGTCATAAAGGCACCGTACGAGTGGCCACCCACGCCCACCCGGTTTTTATCGAGCACTCCGAGCGAGGCGGCATAATCCACCACGGCCTGGGCACTGGCTACGAGTTGTTCAACATACGTGTCGTTCGGTTCTTTATCGCCTTCGCCAACAATGGGCATGGTAGCGTTGTCTAAAACTGCGTAACCCCGTGCTATCCAAAAGATAGGTCCGCCTGAACTCAGCCGGGTGAAGGCATATTTTGATCCACGCACCTGTCCGGCCGCATCGCTTGACTTAAACTCCTGGGGGTAAGCCCAAACGAGTCCCGGCAACGGACCATCTTCCTTCTTATAACCTGCCGGAAGATAAAGGTCAGCCGTAAGGTCAACCCCATCGGCCCGCTTGTACCGCAACACCTGCTTTTTAACATCACGAAGTTGAGGATAGGGATGGGCAAAGGAGGTAAGCTGGCTTACTTTTGCTGAGCCGATTGTTCGGAGGAAATAATTTGGATTTTCTGAATTGGATTCACGGGAGGTAACAAACGTCCCCTTTTTTGCATCAAGCAAGGCAACTGTAAATTCATAATAGGGGGCCTGGCATTGCCACACCCGTGTTTTTTTGCCGGTAGTCAAATCCATTTTATCCAGAAAGGGCATGTCGCCTTCGGGTGATGAGCCCGCCCCGCTGAAGTACACCACGTTGTCTTTACTGATCAGCAGTACACTTTTGCCGGAAGCATTGATGGTGGTGATTACGTTGCCCGGATCGGTATAGGCGTCCTCGTAGTTCCGGTCTATGATAACTTTTTTAGCAAGCGTTAACGGATTAACCTGGTAAACGCGTTCTTTGCGGTCTTGCACCCAGCGTTCAAATACCCAGGCCGTGTTGTCGTTGCCCCATACGATGCGGGAGAAGCGTAGCGGAATGCCGATCAGTTCTTTCGGTTCCATTGTGAACGGAAACTCCCAGGTAAAGACCCTATCGCGTATGTCGGCTTTTACTTTCGGATCGCCTCCATCCTGGGCCTTTACCCAGTAAAGGGTTGCCGGCTTATCGGCTCTCCAGCCATGATTACGCGGTTCTTTGTGCGTGGTGTTAAAGCCGATGGGGATGTAGTCCGTAAGCGGAACATCCACAACGTCTTTTACTGTGTTTCCGCTGGTATCTACAATCCGAACCAGCTGTGGAAACCGGTTAACGGGAACAAGGTAGGAGAAGGGTTTGTGAGTCAGTTCAACAAGCACCAGCTTGCCATCGGGTGATGGATTGAAATCGCCATGAATAGCTGAGGAACTGATGGTTTTTTCTTCGCCAGTCTGAAGATTTTTGAGAACGAGATCACTGGTTGTATAATATTCAAATGCCCGTTCGTCATGTGGATTTTTCAACAGATCCTGAAAGGTGGGTGCCGGAGTTTTTTTTCCAAGATTCTCCTCAACGACCGGTCCCGCAGGAACGCGGGATTTGGCAGGAAGTGCCGGCTGGTTGTTGAGCACCGCTGTAAAGAGAAGTTGCTGCGAATCACTTAGCCATCTGAATGCCCCTCCCAGCGTGTTGTTAAGTTTCCGCCCGGTAACCCGGCTTGCCGAGAAAGTGGTAAGGTCAACTACCCAGAGTTCCAGTTGCTGCGGAGTATTTTGAATGAAGGCAACTTTCCGGCTGTCGGGTGAAAATGTGGCGTTGCTCAGCAACAAGGGCGATGGCAGGTTTTTGATCTCAAACTCCTTGCCGGTTGTAATTTGTTTTGCCTTCAGCCCGATGATGTAATTGCCGCGGCTGGGCCCGAAGTTATCGGGGTTGATGCGAAGGCCGGCAAGCCGCAATTCGGGGCGCGACAGTTGCTCAATGGTGGGATAATCGGATCGTTCCATAAGCAGCATCCATTGCCGGTCGGGAGAAAACGAAACGAATGGTGTTAGCGGGGTTTCAACCAGTTTGGCGATCTCTTCCGGTGGGCGTTGGTAGGTAATGTTTTCCTGGGCATTGGCCACCAAAACGAACAGGGTGAAAGGGAATAATAAAAGCTTATTCATGGATGTGAAATTTAGAATGCACAAAGTACAACATTGGCCGGATGCCGCCCACAGGATTTTGATAAACGAAAAACCCCGGTGTTGCCCGGGGTTTCTGGTTATGATCTTTTTTTCTCTTTCCAGTCCTTTAGCTGGCGCTCAAGGGTTACTACCGCGGATTGGATCCCCTCCTCAAAAGATTTGGTTTGCTTTTTTGCGAACAGATCATTCCCGGGTATTCCCAGCCGGATTTCGCACACCTTGTTGTTGTTTTTTCCCGATTTTTCGATGCGGAGCGTCACCCGGCTATCGATAATCCGGTCGCTGAAACGCTCCAGTTTTTCAACTTTTTCATTAACCAGGTCAAGCAAACTCTGGCGAGGAGTAAAATCAAGGGTTTGGATGTGAATCTTCATAGCGTGATTTACAGGTTAAGGTAACATGGAATAGCCTCTCTTGAATTTGAAGAGGAAATATTTTTCAACTAAAAGCTTGGTCCAGTCATTAAAGATATTGGGCAGCATCATGGCAAACTTACGGGGTTTAAACAAATGATCGCCCAGGATAATCACTTCTTTATGTCCGGCATCCATAACACAAACGGCAGGTATTTTACCCCACTCCATTTTTCTGAATGTACCCTTTCCTTTTATTTCAGAAACAATATTATCAACTGCAATTTTTGCCGATACTTCAGTAGGAAACCCGGTTTTAGGCACACCAAACGGCACCACGCAATTGAAAGGCGCTTTCACCTCAACAGCCAGGCCCACGGCAAATACATTCTTGTAGGTGATGTGCTGGTAGCCTTCATTGCAAACCACAAACCCTTTCTCGTCAACAAGTTCCGGAGAGTGTTTCATGGCTTCTGTACCCACAAACGGAGGCATAATCATGGCCATTTTGTACGGAAGTTGCGTGCCGTCTTTAAGGAAAATAGTTTCTTTTTCAATCCGGTCGATGGATGCGTTGGTATACCACTTAATGTTATACATTTTCATAAACATCTCCAGCATGGTTTGTCCTCCTTTTATACCACCAATGCCGAAGTGGCCCAAAAAAGGTTCCGGTGTAAACCAGGTCAGGGTTACTTTGTCGCGAACTTTTCTTTTCCTCAACTCTTTGTCAAAGTTGAAGAGGTACTCATAGGCGGCTCCCATGCAGCTTGCACCCTGGGTGGCACCAACCACAACCGGTCCCGGATTGTTTACCAACTCGTTGAATCGAGCATAGGCGCGTTCGCCATACCTGGGAATAACAATGTTTTCGATGTAACCTTTTTCCGGATGGAGGTTTTCAACAATGTTGAAGTCCATCTGAATGCCCGTGGAAATAATCAGGTAGTCGTAGCTGAAATTTCCGTGGTTTTCGGTTTCCACTTCATTAACGTCAGGTTTTACTTTAACCGCCACATCCTGGATGAACTCAATTCCTTTCTTTTCCAAAATCGGGCGAATGGGAAAGCGGATGTCATTCATTTTTCTCCGGCCAAAGGGAACCCAGATCATCGAGGGAATAAACGTAAAGTCAGGGCTGGGGGAAATAACGGTAATGCTTGCTTCTTTTTTGAGTTTGCGCTGTAATTCAAGGGCAGCAGTTGCGCCTCCAAAATTGCTGCCCAGCACGATTATTTTCCTGGTTTTCATACCGATTGGTTTTTGACCTGAAGTAAAACCAACAACCGTTTAATTCATGTAACTGGTGTCACGAAGGCTCCTGATGTTTGTCAGGATGTAAAGCACAATCCAGGTGACGATAATCAGTTTGGTTTCAGCACCAGCTTATTGGTTGACGTGCGTTCAATTTCCTGCCGGTTCATCATCATTTTTCTGGTTTTTCCGGTTGCGAACATGGTGGCCTGGTCGCTGTAATGCGGGCTCATCAGGTTGCCGCTTTGGCCGGTGGGCGAAACGGTTATTCCGTTTTCGATGTCGCTAAAGTCGGAAACTTTACGCAGGGCCGGGCCGCCATCTACATGAAAGTAACCGGTGTTTTCAAGTTTGTAGTGCAGGTTGTTGATCACCTCGCTGCCGCCATCTACCGCAAAAGGGCCGATGTTGAAAAAATAATCAAGCGGTTTAACGGCACCCAGGGCGTGCGGATGCGTGAGGGTATGGATTTTTCCCCACGTCCAGGATTCCGGATTTTTGCCACAGGTTTTGCCAAGCAGGGTGATGGTCCGGATTGCGGCCTGTTCAACAATTGCTTCCCGACTTTCGGTTTTATCGGGTGTATTTTTATTATCCCACCACGGACTTCCGGCATTGGCAATAAAGGTGTGGTAGGAGTTTTTAGGAATGGATGTTTTAAGGAGCGAGGCCAGTGCAGCAGAGCCTAATTCATCCTCCATCGCCAGGTGCATCACCTGGTCGAGCAGGGTGTTGTAAACCGTGGGTGCAACCCCACCGGCCGGGTGCGATCCATCCCAATCGGCAAGTGCGTTGATGAGATCGGTAAACGAATTATTTTTTAACGAACTAAGGATGGCCACCAGCTCACGGGCTATGTCAAGGTGCATGGTTGACACAATATCCAGTTGCATCTGGCTTAGTTCTTCGGCAGAAAATCTTTTTTCCTCATACAGCAACTCAGCAATCCGGCCGGCACGGCTTTTCGGATAATAATATCCCGGATACAAAATGCCTTCTACCGCCTCCGGCTGGTTGTTAGCTGAATAAACAAAACCCCATGGAGGGTTAACGGATTGCGGGTTTTTTGAAAAATCGTAAAAGCCTTTGTATTCATCATCGCCACTCGCACCGTTTAAAAACAGTTTGCTTACTACATGCGCGGGGCGCACCGGAAGTTTGGCGGCAGCCCACCAGGCAATGTTTCCGTCAACGTCACCATACATTACGTTAAGTCCGGGGGCCGAAAACAGGGACACGGCTTGCTGTGCTTGCTGAAAGGTAGAGGCATGATTCAACGCCCAGGCCGCCTGAAGGGCGTGATTTTCGGTTTGCAGCAACAGCCAGGAGAGTGCAACCGGCTCACCGGCTTCGGCAATGTTCTCCACAATGCCGCTAATAATCGGCCCGTGCCTGCTTTTGCGCACTTCCAATGCAACATCATCCGCGCCTTTTACACGGATTTCCTCCTGCCTGGATTCCAGGGTTTCCCACGCGCCCACATACATTACCTGGTTCGGGTTGTCGGGGTTGGATTTCTCTTTGAAAAAATCAACATCATCATTTTCAAACATCGTAAGGCCGAATCCGCAAAAGCGGTTGTTGCCGAGCAGGCCGAACGGAATACCGGCCAGGTGATGCCCGTAGAAACTAAAGCCGGGATATTCCAGGTGAGCCTCATACCAGACAGCCGGTTGCGAAAACCCGATGTGGGTATCGTTGGCAAGAATCGGGTAGCCGCTCGAAGACTTTTCAGCCGATACAACCCACCCGTTGCTTCCCTGCCACAGCGGAACGGGAATGCCGGCAATTGCTTCAGCGAGTGATGAAATCAGTTGGTTGCTGGTATGCGACTTAACCGGGCCGTTAAAGTTTTTAATCTGAACTGCATCCGGTGGGGTTTGTACGGCCAGGTCGGCAAGGTAATCGCTTCCTAATTCGGTTCTGATTTTTTCGAGCACCGGGTCGGCATGAAATCCCTCGGCAAACCCAAACGACATGAAGCCAATGGCGAGGTAAATGTCTTCCGGTGTAAATTCTTTTTTTGGAATACCAATGACGGTAAATTCAATGGGTGTTTTTCCGGTTTCGATAAACTGGTTGATTCCTTTTTGATACGCGAAGGCGGCACGTTGATATTCTGCTGTGTCTGCTCTTAAGAATCTGGCAGCATGTTCCTTGGCAAAATGGTTCAGTCCGAGGGTGCGGAAAAATTTATCAACCTTTACCAGGTCGGGACCGAGAACTTCGGCCAGCCGTCCACCGGCTGCGCGCCTGAGCATTTCCATTTGAAAGAGGCGGTCTTGCGCATGCACATAACCCAATGCGAAGTAGGCGTCTTCCATGCTTTGGGCGTAGATGTGCGGGATTCCGTAATTATCAAACAACACGTCAACCGGTTGCTGCAATCCTTCCAAAGCAAGTGTTCCGGAAAGCTGAGGCTTTAAACTATGCAGATAACCATAAAGAACAGAAACTGCCACAATGAGGAAGGCGAATAATCCGATAAGTATGCGCTTGAACAATTTCATTCGTGAAATGGGGTTAGAATTTTAGTTTGATTTACTTTTCGGCCAGCCAAACAAACATCACATTTAAAATAACATAGGCGGTAACGATCACCCGCGAACCCCAATAATCAACCCGTGTACTGGCTGCCGGTTTGCCGGTTTCATAGAGCCGCAGTGCAATGGCCGAAATAAGCAACGTGGCAAAAATTCCCAGGAAAGTTATCGTGTGCAGCGTATCGACCAGGGTAAATGATGACGATTCAGGAAGAAGGGAGTCGATAATGTATTTATTACCCACTGCTGCAAACAAACCGCCCACGGGCAGTCCGTAGCGCGGCTCCAGTTCGGTAGGCTTGGGTGTGAAACTGAGCACGGAGATCAGGAAGGCGATGTACATGCCGATGAAAATTTTCAGAAACAAGCCCCAGGCATCGCGTTCAATATCGATAAAAATGTTGAAGGAGGCGTATTCGGAGTGCATCATGTCGGAGCGAGGGTCGCCAAAAACGGTAATGTATTCGTGTGTATCGGTAGTTACCTTGAAGTTGCGGATACGCCAGCCGTCAAGTGTCAGTTCACGGTCGAAGGTGCTCCCAAACTCATCGGCCACAAGTACCAGTTGATTTTGGTCATAGATTGTATTTTCAATATGAACAACCAGTTGCTGCCGGTCGAATGGAAAATCGCCCACCTTCCAGTTCTGCTTCATTACGCACTTCATCTTCATCAATTGCCACATCTTTCCGTCAACCATGTCCATCAGTACCTCAGGCTCTTCAATGGTTTTGGCGTTGGGGATGTCAATCTGCTTTGCAAAATCAAACTGCATGTTGTCGTAGATCAGCCATAACCAGAACCGGATGGTGTATTCCTTTTGCTGAAAGTTAATGTCGTGTATGCTGATGATGTAGGTGCCGATCTGAACCGTATCGGGGTATTCTGGCTCTGATTCATCCGGTTGGGCTGCAACGGGCGATGAAAGACAGATGAGGAGCAGGAACAAAACGTATTTCATGGGGCAATCAAAAGTATCATTTTTCGGAAGTTTCAAAAAGGGTATCTATTTTCGCAACTGAAAATTATTGACTATGTACCCAGGCCTGTTACACACCCATACCCTGTTACGCTACTTTATTCTGCTTATTCTTATTGCCATTGTGGTAGTATCCCTGCAGAAATGGCTTGGCAAAAAGCCATATACGCCATTGGACAATAAACTATCTCTGTACTTGTTTATTTTCACCCACCTTCAACTCGTTGTGGGGCTCATCCTGTATTTCGTAAGTCCCAATGTAACGTTTAGCGAATCCACTATGAAAGAAAGCAGCCTGCGTTATTGGGCGGTTGAACATATTTCCCTGATGCTCGCTGCCATTACCCTGATTACCCTGGCACGGGTGGGTTCAAAGAAAATTTCAGCCGATGAGCTGAAGCATAAACGGATGTTCATCTTTAACGGCATTGCACTTCTGCTGATTCTTATCTCCATTCAGATGAGCGGCCGCGGCATTCTGCACAAGGACCTGTTCTGAGTTTCGGCACCGAAATCTGCCTTCAGCGGATTAACCAATGTTTGTTAACTTTACTAAGTAAACACGCATCGAAATGAGACTCTCTCTGTTTTTTGTGGGCCTTCTGTTTGTATCGGGGTTGCGGGCGCAGTTTGCCGCACGTTACGAATTGGTTAAGCTTAATCGGGAAGTAAACACCTATTATCACGATGCGGCACCGGTCATATCGACTGACGGTAAACGGCTTTACTTCTTTATTCACAATCACCCCGAAAATACGAATGGCAAGGAGGGAAGTGATGACATCTGGATGTCGACCCTCAATGAAAAAGGAGAGTGGACGGCCCCCCGGCACCTGGGGCCTCCCTTTAACGTGCATCGCAGCAACCAGGTATTCACCTGCCTGCCGGATGGATCCCTTTTCATCAAGGGTGGCCGCGTAAAGGACACGAAAGGATTCTCCATTGCTAGTCCCTCGGGTGCACTTACCGAACTGGAGGTGCCGGGCTTTCGCGAAATGAACAAAGGCCGTTTTTATGGAGCCAGCATGTCGTCTGACGGAAAGCACATTATCATGTTCTTTGGCGAAATGGCTAACAGTCCGCGAAGCAGTTTGTTTGTGAGCAACAACGAGGGCGGCAAGTGGACGACTCCAAAACGACTGAACATATCGGTTCGCGATGATGACTCCGGGCCGTTTATCGGGCCGGATGATAAGACATTGTATTTTTCGAGTGATCGCAATGCACCGGGCAGAAAAGGGAAAACCGACATTTACCGATGCACGCGCCTCGATGACACCTGGCAAAACTGGTCAACACCCGTAAACATGAGCTCGCCCATCAACACGGCAGCCGATGAGCTGTACTTCTGTATTGATAACCTTGGAAATGTGTTCACCAGTCGTTCAAACAGTACGCAGGATGGCGGCAACCTCGATCTGTTCAAACTGGTTCCGCGCGATGTGAAAGTAAAGGTGGCTGGTACAGTATATAACGAAAAAACCCAGCAGCCCATATCCGCCAACGTGCTCATCACTCCCAATCAAAACGAGCCGTTAAAATTACGCGCAGCTACGGCCGGCAAATTTGAAACCCGCATACCCGAAGTGGATGGGTTTTCGCTAAACGTTTCAGAAACGGGCTACTTGCCAAAGGATTTGTCGATCACAATTCCCCCGCTGGGAAACGATACAACCATTGTGGTGGATATTTATCTCACGCCAATCGCAAAGAAACTCGTCCTGGCGGGAAATATTTATGACCTGAAGACCGGCAAGCCCGTTGCGGCAAACCTCACCATTCACCCCAGAACCAACAAGCGGGCAGAGATGAAACCCGGAACAGCCGGTGGAAAATATGAACAGGAGATCAACCATCTAGGTAAGTACATCCTGATTGCTTCCGCGGAAGGGTACCTCACTGCCACCGACAGCACGGAAGCCGTTAGTGAAGATATTACCCCTGTGATTAAAGACATTGCCCTGCAACCGGTTGAGGTTGGCCTTACCGTGCGGCTGGATCATATCTACTTTGATTTTGATAAAACCACGCTGAAGAAGGAGTCGTACGAAGAACTCGCCAAGGTGATCGAATTCTTAAAACAAAACCCAACGGTTGAAATTGAAATAGCCGGCCATACCGACAGCAAGGGATCAGACGACTACAATCAGCGGCTCTCGCAGGGCCGCACACAGGCCGTGGTGGACTACCTGATCAGCCAGGGGGTGGGCGCACGCAGGCTGGTGGCCATGGGCTATGGTGAGTCCAAACCCGTAGACACCAACGATACAGAAGAGGGCCGGGCCAAAAACCGCAGGGTGGAGTTTACTGTGCTGAAGTTGTAGCTTACCTCAAATTTCCCTTAAACATATTCATCTCCATGCGCACCCTGCGGCTAACGCCCATGGTCGTGGCGCGCACCAGTTTTTCAACACCGTGCCGGTGTTTGATTTTATCAATGGCTTCGTAGAGGTTAATCGTTTCGGCTGTGTCGTCAAACAAGCTGATCTGGTGGTTGCCGTGCACCAGGCCGCTTAACCGAACACCCACCAGCCGGATGAGCATTCTGCGATGGTACAGTTTATCGAACAACTCCTGCACCACGCGCAGGATGACGTGGTCGGAAGACGTGTAGGGCACCTGTACCTGTTTGGTTTCCGTATCGAAATTGGTGTACCGGATTTTTACCGTGATGCACGAAGTGAGCTTTTTTTGTTCGCGCAGCGTAAAGGCTACTTTCTCCACCATCGCAATCAGAATGGACTTTAACCGCTTCACATCAATGGTATCCTGCTCAAAGGTGCATTCGGTAGAAATGGATTTTTGTTCGAAGTACGGCACCACCGCACTGTTATCAATGCCGTGTGCTTTATTCCAGAGGGAGATGCCGTTTTTGCCGAACGCACTAACCAAAAATTTGAGCGGCATCTCGCGCAGCGTAGCCACCTTGCGCACACCCATATCGTACAGGAAAGAAGCCGTTTGCTTGCCGATCATCGGAATTTTTTCCACGGCCAGCGGGGCGAGAAAATCTTTTTCAGTGCCGGCCGGTATCTGCTTTTCGGCATTGGGCTTAAACTCGTTGGTGGTAACTTTCGAAACCAGTTTATTTACCGACATGCCCAGCGAAATGGGCAGCCCGCTTTCTTTGATAATCTTTTTACGAAGTTCTTTCGCCCAGGTAAATGCCCCGAAGTACCTGTCCATGCCGCTGGCATCAATGTAGAACTCATCAATGGATGATTTCTCGAACAGGGGCGCTTCTTCAGCAATCACTTCGGTTACCAGGTGCGAAGCCCGGCTGTAGGCTTCCACATCGCCTGAGATGACGATGGCATCGGGGCACAGTTGCAGGGCCAGGTACATGGGCATGGCCGAGTGCACCCCGAACTGCCGGGTCTCATAGCTGCAGGCGGCCACCACACCCCTGCGGCTCTGCCCGCCAATAATTAACGGTTTGCCCTCCAGCTTTGAATTGCGCTGGCGCTCCACCGCTACAAAAAAGGCATCCAGATCAAGGTGAATGATGTTGCGGTCCATGCCGCTATATTAAACTAAATATATTAGTAATCGCCTATTGATTAACTAAAATATTTAGCATTACTTTGAGTATGGCCTTAATCAGCAAGAACCTCCGGTTTTTAAGAAATCGCCAGGGGCTCACACAAAAGCAGTTGGCTGAAAAACTAAAGCTCAATCAGCCGGTGATCGGTGCGTATGAAGAAGACCGGGCATTACCCCCGTTGCCAACCTTGCAGAAACTGGCCGATCTGTTTCGGGTAAGTCTGGACGACCTTGCCAGAACAGATCTGAGTAAACCGGGTAACCAACTCAGGCAGGCATCGCCTTCAGGCCGCGTATTGGCCATTACCGTTGACCATGGCGGCAGAGAAAATGTAGAGCTGGTTTTGCAAAAGGCAGCAGCGGGTTATTTGAACGGGTATCAGGATCCGGAGTTCATCAGTGAACTTCCCAGAATTCAGTTGCCGGTTCTTCCGCAAAACCGGACCTTCCGCGCGTTCGAGATCAAGGGAGACTCCATGTTACCAATACCATCCGGGAGCATTGTGTTTGGCGAGTATGTTGAAAAAATGACCCAGGTGAAAAATGGCAAGGCATATATATTGGTAACGCACAGCGAGGGCATTGTTTTTAAGCGAATCTTTTTTCTGAACGACCAGCCATACAAGCTGCTGCTGGTTTCGGATAACACCTCCTATGAGCCCTACCTGATCCCGCTTCGCGATGTGCGTGAAGTATGGCTGGCACGTGGGACCTATTCTTCGCTGGTGGAATAGCCTATGTCATGTTCATGCTGTCCATCCGGATAATGTGACGGCTGGCATTGAACGGATCATCGTTGTAGAAACCCGAAAGAATGCGATGGGCAATCTGTTCGATGATCAACTCTTCATCCGTTTTTCCTTCTTTGCCCCGCCAGAAAACCCGGTTCGGATGACGCTTCATATCGTCCACATAGTCCTTGGCCCGGTGAAACTGCTCATCGGTGTAGGTAATGGTAAAACAGGTACGTACGTTTTGTGTATTCATAACGGGTTTCTTTTTACAATTCAAATGCCAGCAAAAACATTCGAATATTAGCGAAAAAGAAAAACCCTTGTAAGTTCATGACCGCTCACGGGCATTTGTGTTCGCAGTTGGGACAGATCGTTTAAAGCCGGTACTTTTATAGCCCTGTCAACCCTTATTCTTTATGGATATCCTTAACCCGTTATTACAGCATTATGCCGAACAACACACTTCGGATGAAAGCACGTTGCTCAGGAAAATAACCCGTGATACGCATGCCCATGTGCTGATGCCCCGCATGCTGTCAGGTCATTTACAGGGTCGGTTGTTGTCCATGATCAGCACCATGATTAAGCCGGCCGGAATTCTTGAGATCGGAACATACACAGGCTATTCAGCACTCTGCCTGGCCGAAGGATTGCGTGAGGGAGGGACGTTGGTAACCATTGACAGTAACGAAGAGCTCGAGGATCGGGTAAGAAACTATTTCAATGAGTCGGGCCTCGAAAAGAAGATCGACTACAGGATTGGTAATGCGCTGGACATTATCCCAACACTTACCGGACCATTTGATCTGGTGTTCATTGATGCGGATAAAGAAAACTACAGCCGCTATTACGATTTTGTTTTCAAACTCGTACCTTTGGGTGGGTATATCCTGGCTGACAATGTGTTGTGGAGCGGCAAGGTATTGGATGCCAAACCCGACAAAGACACGCGAGCCATCCAGGAGTTTAACCGAAAGGTGCAGGACGATGAACGGGTTGAAAACATTCTCCTTCCTGTACGCGATGGCATAATGATTGTTCGGAAAATCTCGAACTGATTTTTTTGGCTGACCATTTTTTAAACGTATGATCCGATTAGCAGCCTTGTTTTTTCTCATCCCCCTGCTTTGGGCAACCGCTCAAAGTCCTCAGGTACCGCATAAAATGCAGGTAGCCGGCATTACACTGAGCATTCGTGATGATGCCCGCAGGGAAATTCAAAAAGATGTAGATGCCCTTACGCAGTACCCAAAGTACTTCGAAGCAAAAGTGGAACGGGCCCGGATGTACTTTCCGATAATCGAACAGATTTTCACGGAGGAGCGCGTACCCGATGACTTCAAATACCTTGTGCTGCAGGAAAGCGCCCTGATTGCCGATGCGGTTTCGGTTTCCAATGCGGTAGGATTTTGGCAATTCAAAGACTTTACCGCAGTTGAAATGGGCTTGCGGGTTGACAAAGAAATTGATGAGCGCATGAACATCGTCTCCTCTACCCGGGCGGCTGCCCGGTACCTGAAGAAGAACAACTACTACTTCAACAACTGGCTCTATGCCGTTCAGGCCTACCAGATGGGAGCCGGTGCTGTAATGCGTGCGCATTCAGACTACGAGAGCGGAGCCAAGCACATGGAGATTACCGGTAGCACCTACTGGTATGTAAAAAAGTTTCTTGCCCACAAGGTGGCTTTCGAAGGAGCCATAACCGGTGTGGCGGAAGTCAAGTTGTTAACCTTTACAAACCACAAAAAAAAGACCTTGGGCGATATTGCCCGCGAAATAGAAATCAGCGAAGCAAAACTTACCGAGTATAACAAGTGGGTGAGGAAGGAACATATTCCCGATGACCGGAAATATGCCGTAGTGATTCCGGTAGAAGGCAGGGAGAAATCGGTGTATGCTGCCGTAGCCAAAAACAATGAAGCCGCAGGGGTTCAAGGAACTGAAAATCCCGGAAGGGTAGAAGCCCGTTCGGGTCACGCATCAGCAAATGAGGTGAAGACTATAAACGGAATACCGGCCATCAAGGCCCGTGCAGGCGAAAGTGCAGCGTCTCTGGCAAAGCGTGCTGGAATCGGGTTGTCTGCTTTTCTGAAGTTCAATGATCTTTCCATCAGCGATCCGCTACAACCCGACTCGTATTACTATACCAAAAAGAAAAAAGCCCTGGCGTCTGTTTCCCAGCACATAGCTTCCAGCGGGGAAACCCTTTGGGGAGTTGGCCATGCTTATGGCGTTCAGCTTAAACGGTTAAGAAAAATCAACCCCGGACTAGGCGATGGCCAGTTGAAGGAAGGCACTGTGGTCTTTCTTACTTCCGGGGGATCGCCTAAGTCGCTTGCCGCCACAACACCTGTGGTTGAACTTGATGCGGGTGAGTCCTTTCCATGGTTTGCCTCCTCCGAAGGCACACTTGAAACGTCAGATCAGATAACCCCTCCTTTACAGGAAGACCAGCCTGTTACACCGGAAATCAGCGCCCCTCAGCAGGAACAACCTTCTTTGCCCGATCAGCATATTGTTGCAGCAGGTGAAACCCTCTATGGCATTTCCAAAAAATACCAGGTGGGTGTTATGGAACTGGCAACCTGGAATAACCTGAGCCTGGAAGCGGGCATTAAACCCGGACAGGTACTGCGAATCGCCAAACCAGAAGCAACTCAGCCCTTAGAAACAGGAACAAGATTCATGATTTACGAGGTAAAATCAACCGACACGCTGTACAGTGTGGCCCGTGAACACGGAGTAACCATTAAGCAGCTTATGGATTGGAACGGGAAAACGGATTTCAGCATTTCAGCCGGTGAGAAACTGAAAATCCAACGCCAGTAATCCTGATTTTTGATTAATTGAGCGATAATATTACCTGAGTGGTTGATTTTGGTTTTGTTCCTTTATCAATTCGGGTAAAAAGGAATAATTTTGAGTTTCACGTAGTTTTGGCTTTCAGGTTAATTCTTTAAATGATGTTGGCACAAACGGTTGCAAAGTCTGTAGATCTGGTGATGTTGGTTGACGATAATGAGACCGACAACTTTATCAGTAAGCGAATTATTGAGATCACCCGGTTTTCTAAACGGGTGGAGGTTAAGAATTCAGGAAAGGCCGCCCTTGATTACCTGAAGGAAAACGAGAAATTTCCTGAAAACATCCCTTCCCTGGTTTTTCTGGATATCAACATGCCTATCGTTGATGGGTTCGTATTCCTGTATGAATTCGAAAAATTCAATGAGTTGGTGCGCAACAAGTGCAAGGTGATAATCCTGTCCAGTTCTGACAACAAGCGCGATATCGACAAGATTATTAATAACAATCACGTTATTAAGTTCATTACCAAGCCCCTTACCGAGGTTTCGCTTGAAGAGATTAAGCTGAACAATATTTAAGCAGTTTTTTTATTACTGAAAATTGAGGCTATTTTTCTGCAAAAAATAGCCGTATGATCCTCAATAAACGCAACTTCTTCCTTTCGGTTTTTATGATTAGTGCAGGTCTGGCAGCTGCCCAAATTGTAAAACCAGACTCTACCTCGCACTGGCGGAAGAAATTCATCTTCGCATTAAATCTTAATCAGGCTTCATTCTCTTCTAATTGGAAAGGGGGCGGTGTTAATTCCATCGGACTAAACAGTCAATTGAACTACAAGGTCAACTACAAAAAAGGCAAGACATCCTGGGATAATGAAATTGATTTTCTCTACGGTTTTGTGAACAACGATGGTCAGGGCTTTCGCAAAACGGTTGACCGTGTTTTCCTCGACACCAAGGCTGGCCATGCACTCAGCACAAAATGGGATTTATATACCTCACTGAATTTTCTTTCCCAATTCGCACCGGGATACCGGTTTAATGATGATAATTCATCTGATCTGATCTCTGATTTTTTAGCTCCGGCCTTCATCACTTCATCCTGGGGTGCCGAATATCACCCAACCGATTTTTTTAATGTGCGCCTTTCCCCGTTTTCACCACGTGTTACGATTGTTCAGGATAATGAGGGCCGGTTTGATGCCGTATCTACCGTTAATCCATACGGGGTACCCGTTGGGGACAACACCCGCTTTGAGTGGCTGGCCTTCCAGCTGATTGCTGATTTCAATAAAGAAATTGCCAAAAACATGACGCTGCGTTGGCGCTACATGGCATTTGCCAATTACGAAACCCTGGAAGCCAAAACCATTGACCACCGGCTTGACCTGAATTTGACTGCCAAAGTTAACCGCTTCATTAACGTAAACCTGGGTGCCATTGTGCTGTATGATTTTGACCAGGACACGGAGGTTCAGCTTAGTCAGCTGTTTAACATCGGGTTTCTCTACTCGTTCCAGAATTTTGAAGAGAAGAAGTAGAGGGGGCGTGCCCGGGTTCTTTAATGTGCCAGGGATTAACTTTTCAAAAATCGGTATCCAGCCCCAGGCGGTCTTTCAATGTGTATAGTGCCGGATTTTTTCTGGCCAAATGTTCGAACTTTTCGCGGTTTGTATAGAGGATTTGTTTTTCTTCAATGGTTTGCATTTCACCAACCACCTGGATGAATCTATTGTTGAGTGCGGTTCGAAGGAAGGCCGTCAGGTCGCTGCGCAGGTTGTGCAGCAGGGTTTCCTGAACCGGGTGATTGATCAGCACCTTTACTGTGGTTTCACTCAACTCAAAGGGTTGCATCAACAGGTGGTACTCGGCCTGGTACTCTTTCTTCATCTCCGCAAAGCGCATCCATGCAGTTTTCAGCTGATCGGGCGTAAACTCTGCTTCCTCTGTTTTCCTTGTTTCCGGTGCCGGAGTTTCGGTAGTGGCCGGTTTTCCGCCATTGCCAGTCCGGGTATGAATGGCGGAGAGGTTAATGGTTTTTGTTGGGCGGGTGCTAACGGGGCTTTCTTGCTTTTGGAGTGGCGGTGGAGCAGGAATGCCACCCTCAGGCAGCTCAGTTTTTTTTTCTTTCGGAAGTTGCGGTTGGGCTACAGCCGAGGCACCGTCAGTACTTTTTTTTTTGAGTTTTCAACACCACTGGTTGTGCTCACATCCAAAACGGAGTGAACGTGCGCCATTTTCATCAGGGCAAGCTCAACCGACAGCCGCTGGTTCTTACTCATTTTGTAGTTGATGTCGCACTGGTTGGCAATGTTTAGCCACGACAAGAGCAGGGAGGGCGAGGCGGCTTGGGCCTGCTGCGCATACTTTTTCTTAACGCTCTCGGGCACTTCCATCAGTTGGACGGTACGTGCATCCTGAGCAACCAGCAGGTTTCTGAGATGCTCACTGAGCCCCACAATGAAGTTTTGGCCGTCAAAGCCGTTGCGCAGGATTTCATCCAAAAGAAGCAATGGGGTGGTGTGATTTTGGCTCAGCAGTCCATCCACTACGTTGAAATAATATTCATAGTCGAGGATGTGAAGGTTGTTGATTATATCACTGAATGTAATGCCCTTGCCCGAGGAATAAGTGACCATCAGGTCGAAAATGGAAAGTGCATCGCGCAGCGCGCCATCGGCTTTTTGGGCAATCAGGTGCAGGGCTTCTTCCTCAGCCGGGATGGACTCGCGGTCGGCAATTTTTTTAAGGTGAACCGCGATATCGGAAATCTGTATCCGGTTAAAATCAAATATCTGGCAGCGCGAAAGAATGGTGGGGATTACCTTATGCTTTTCGGTAGTAGCCAGAATAAAAATGGCATACGAAGGGGGTTCTTCCAGCGTTTTCAGAAAGGCATTGAATGCCTGGTTTGAAAGCATATGCACCTCATCGATGATATATACCTTGTATTTGCCGAATTGGGGCGGGTAACGCACCTGGTCAATCAGGTTACGGATATCCTCAACCGAGTTATTCGAAGCGGCATCCAGCTCAAAAATATTGAGTGAGTTGAGTTCGGTTTTTTCCTCAAATCCGTTGATCAGCCGTGCCACAATGCGGGCACAGGTGGTTTTGCCCACTCCGCGCGGTCCGCAAAACAGCAAGGCCTGAGCAAGTTTGTTTGAGTCGATGGCATTTTTAAGGGTGGTAGTAATGTGCTCCTGTCCAACTACCTCATCAAAACCGGTGGGCCGGTATTTACGTGCCGATACAACAAAATGGTCCATGCGGGGGCAAGATAGAATGCATCCGACAATTATCCATGCCCGTTTCAAATCCTTGCGGAAACCTTTTTCACTCTATATTTGTACTGCTGAAGCAATTGCAGTAATCCAATTTGCCTGGCGTTGTTTGAATTATTGGGGCCGACCGGTTTTGACAGGCTGTGTGAGACCGGATGCAGCATGCAGGCTCATGGAGTGAGAGCCTTAACAGATAGCTCCAAACCATACGTGGCGAGAATACTTACGCCATGGCTGCTTAATCTGACGGTATGTTAGGTTTAGCGTATCTCCGATAAGATCGGGGAGGCCATCATCGCTCAGCGCCTTTGTTTTGCGGGTGCTGGTATAGCGGTGTCGTTCAGCAAAACCGCTCCGTGCGATGTCGCTAAGCACGGCTAAGAAAAGCGGCTACGGAATAGCTCAGGTGGTTGCCTGCCTTGCCTTTCCCGACAATGAAAGGTAACTAAGCATGTAGAACGTTCGGGGTCATCTTCTCTGGACCAGGGTTCGATTCCCTGCGGCTCCACTTTTTTATTGAGTTACTTGAGAGTAGTTGAGTAATCATCGCTGTCGGGTTACCTCCACACTTGCGCGTTTGCACTTTCCGCCAATGGGCGGGTTGATTTTTGAAATTTTGAGGGACACCTCCGTTACAGCGGGAAGTTGTTGAAAGACGTCTGCGATGATTTTGTCGGCTACGCTCTCCAGCAACCGGGACGGTTTTTCCATCTCCTCTTTTACAATTCTGAACAAGGTTTCGTAATTAACAGCCTGGTTCAGATCATCGGTTGCGGCTGCTTTTGAAAGATTCGTTTCAACTGAGATATCAACCTCAAACCAATTGCCCGACTCCCGCTCGTGCGCATAAACGCCATGAAAGGCATGAAACTCCAAACCTTCCAGCGTAATGCGTCCTGTCATTCGATTTCGTCAAAGAAGGATGAGATTTTTTTTGTGCCTTTGGCTTCAATCACTACGGTTTGTTCCATCACAAGTTCCGGTTCAGGCTCCCGGATGATCGGCTGCCTGGCGGGTGGTGATGGCGGTGTTTCAGCCTTCGGAGGGGTGTAATCCGTGCGTTTATTCGGATAGACTATTTTCTGGAATTCGTTGGTGGCAGTAGAAAGATGCTGCTCCACATCAAAGCCTTTATTGCTGTTGCGGATCCGTTCGGCACGCTCTGTGGTATCCTGCGCAATGCGTTTTAATTCATGGAGCATGTCATCGCGTGTGCTTTCCAGTTTCTTGTAATTTTCGGCCAATGCCTTCAAACGCATTTCCATTTCTGCCAAACGCTGCCGGGCATGCAGTTCAGATTCATCGGTAAGGTCTTTGGCTTTGGTTTTTGCTTCGTTCAGCAGGGCATCGGCCTTGAGCTGGGTCTCGCGAAGCAGCAGTTCGGCAGCCTGTCTGGATTGTTCAATCAGGTTTGAACCGGTGTCTTCCGCTGTCTTCAGGGTTTTAAATAATGAACTCTCTACTTCGCGGAGTTTAGCCACTTCCTTTTCGGAAGCCTCCAGTTTAATGCGCAGTTCCCTGGATTCATCCATGAGTCGTTCCCATTCCTGCGAAAGGGAGAGCAGAAAAGCATGAACTTCATCCTTGTTGTATCCCCGAAAGTTAACTTCGAAGTTCTTCTGGCGGATTTCAAGCGGTGTAATCTTCATAACCGTATTGTTTAGTCTAAAAAATCAGGCGCGGTAAAAAGTCAGGTCAACGCGCATCATCAAGTATATCAATATCCCAAACTGAAATAGTCCGATCGTCACTGGCACTGAGCAGGAAATTGCGGTGGGTTGTCCACAGCACCCGGTTTACCGAAGTACCATGCCCTGCGTGGCGACCTTTGTCTATTACTTTGAGCAACCGCATCTCGGTTGCATCCCACACTTTTATCGACTTATCCAGGCTACAAGTTACAAAATGTTTTAGATCCGGGCTAAAATCAAGGTGATTAATTGCATAGAGGTGAGCCACCACTTCGCCTGCCAGGGTGTAGCTGGCCTTCATATCCCATGCCTTTAACCGGGCATCGCGCGATCCGCTGAGCAGGAAACTTCTGCCCGGCAT
>JBBINY010000044.1:0-22971 GCA_037443645.1 Cytophagales bacterium | reverse complement strand
AACAAGGAAATAAAACTTATCGCCTACAAAGGCAGTGGACCTGTTCACTCCAGAAATTACCCCATTACTCACCTCGACATTCTTTCCGTGGAGAACAATTACGCCACTTATTTCAAAACTACATCAGACTTAACGACCAGCGGCTTATCGCTGCAGCCCACTCCAGGGGCCAACAGCAATGAGCGCCAATCACTGCAAACCCCTCATTTTTATACCAACAATACCGAATACCAATTGATAATCCGTCATCCGATAAGGGTAAACAGCAGTTCACCGCTACTTCACTACCGGGATATTGCTATTGTTGAACCGGTTAACGACTTTGTGCTGGCTGAGGCAACTAGCAACGGGCTTGATTGGATGCCGCTGGCTCCTGCATACGATGCCACCCATTCCAGTACGTGGTTATCGACTTATGCTGCGGGCCAGCCCGGCAATAAATCAATGTTTGTTGATCATATAATTGACCTTTCTGAAACGTTTAATCATGGAGACGAGATCCTGATTCGCCTGCGGATGAAAACAAGCCCCTCCACTACGGCCTGGGGCTGGGCCATTGACTTTGTAAATATCCAGATGGCACCCACCGGCATTGAAAAGCCTGTTTCTGCTGAGCCTTCGGTTACGCTCTATCCCAATCCGGCAAGCAAATTTATAATAGCCGAATACGAATTGACCAAAGCCTCACGGGTAATTGTCAAAATCATCGACTCATCCGGGAAATTGGTAAGCCTTCAAAACCTTGGATTGAAAAATCCCGGAAAGCATTCGCAACAGGTTGATATTCCAAACAGGGCTATCGGGAGTTATTTCTTCCTGTTGCAAACAGCGCAGGAAACAAGAACGGTAAAATTTGTGGCTATTAACTAAAACTCAGTGCATCCGGTCAGGACGAACTTTTAAATTTTTTATGATTGCCGCTTCCTGCTCCAGCAGTTCACGCCATCGTTTTTCAACATATGCCGGAGGCAAATATTCTTTTGCCAGCGATAGGAAGTTTTTATAGTGCCCTGCCTCCGATACCATTAACTCATAGTAAAATTCAGAAAGGTTTTTATCGGGAATTGATTTCCACAGCATTTTGAACCGCTCGCAACTGCGTGCCTCAATCAACGCATTCATAAGCAGCCTTTCAACCAACTGCTCCTCGCGGGTACCTCCTTTGCGGATTATCTTCTGCAAGGCTTCAACGTAATCATCTTTCCGTTGCTTGCCAAGCGGCAGCTTTCGTTTGGTCAATTCCTTCACCACACGCTCGAAGTGATTCCACTCTTCCGCTACTACGGGCGTAAGCAACGCCACCAGCTTTTCCTTGTCGGGATACTGCACAATCAGCGAAATGCACGAGGATGCGGCTTTCTGTTCGCAATAGGCATGGTCCACCAATACATCATGAATGTTCTTACCGGCCAAATCCGCCCATCGCGGATCGGTGGGTAATTCAAGACCGAGTGTGTACTTATCCTTTGCAACCTTCTTAGTCATAGAACGACCAGTCAAAACCAAAATCAAACACATTCCGAACACCCGGGTAATTCGGTGTAGGCACCGGCCCGATCGCACTGAACGCCTTCGCCAGGTTATGGTACCTCACGAAAATCCGTCCACGCAAAATCTTGGCATTGAGAAAAATATCAACCACCGGAAATTCAGGCGTCTTTATCTCAACCTGCTGATAGAACTGTTGTATTGCCGGGTCGTACCCATAGGCATAATAGGTTGATTTCCAATGGGCCTCAACCCCCACCTGAAAATCGAAATTGCCGCCAAACCATACGTTGGTGTACATAAGCTGGCTATTTACAAATAGCTTAGGGAGCTGAACGGCATCGTTAGCATTTTCAAGAACTTCCGTATAAATACCCGTGGCCTTCAGCGTAAGGTTTTTAACCAACAACACAGAGAAGCGCAGTTCAGGGTTCAAAACGGTTTGATAGCCACCGGATTGAACGGGCAGTACGGTCTGATCAATACCGTAGTCATCTTTCTTAAAGAAAACCAGGTTGCGGAAGGTATTCAGACCAACGCCCGGATAAATACTAATGCGCCTTGACTGATAAATCAGGTTACCCTTAACACTGCTTGCCTCGGTGTTGCCGAAGGAATTAATCCACACATCGTGACTGCCCCGATAGGCTTGCTGCAAAAAGGAAGGCGTATAAACCGAGCGGTCAATGGTGGCCTCAAACCACCGTGTTTGTATGGATCCACTTATCCGATACCGGTCGTCCAGCATCCACTCGGCATGGCCCTTCACCGTTACCCATGATTTTAGGTCGAGCGACATTCTTCCCCCGACATAAAATTCACTGCCACGGGTTTGCAGCGAGAGGTAATCCTCGTAAAAGTATTTATAGTCCATTTTGAAATTCCTGAATGCCACAAATCCATTGTAAAAAAGTTTCAGCAAATTCCCTTTCACGCCCAGCTCATTACGGATTGACTGAAATTTAACTTCGTCCTTGGTGGTCGCGCTGTCAACCACCACCGCATCAAAAAACTGGTCCCCATAAGGCTCGGACTGATCAAGGAACTGATTTCGTTGCCGGTAGCTGTTAAACTGGTGGTATACCTGAAGTGCATTCCCGACTTTATACTGGTGGTACAGGTGGTAGTCTCTTCGTAAGTCGTTGCTCTCGGCATTTTGAAGCCACGGTTGCGCGTTGATCAGAAACAAATCTTCTACCGAATAATCGTCATCCAGTTTAACGCCACCGTATTCGAATACCCGGTGATACATCCTTCGGAAATCAGCAAGCAGTGTATAGGCGCTGTCTTTGCTGTGATAACTTAAAAAAAGGTCGTAGTAGTTACTGCGTACATTGCGGTCGCCTTTGCCCTCCCGCTGCACCTGCTTGTCTATGAACAGCCCGTTGAAGCTAAATCCGAAATTCAACCGGGGGTTAATGTTGCGGCTATAAACAACATGGGTAACCGACCTGCCCTTTCCGCCCAGGGCTACATGCAGATTAGAATACGGTGAACGTGTGTTGAAATAAACAGGTGCTTCAGTGTCCCAGTATAAATCATAGGTATCAAAGCCGGATCGCAACCCGATGAGTTGAGGTGGCCCGGGGTAGATAGGAATAATAGCCGTACCGATGTTACCCAGATCCTGGTACTTATTTTCGTTCCAATCAACATATCCAAACCGATGAAAATCGCGGATTACTGTATCAATTGGATAGGCCTGCCACCGGTTATAAAAAATCTCATCCTTGGTAAAGTACCGCGAAGTGGTGGGGCCGTAGATCTGCCGGGTAGTGTCGTCAATAATGCGGGAGCCAACACGAGGACGATCTTCTTCCTCCTGGGCCATCGCGCCAAACGAAATGACCAGAACAAGAGCGACCAGGTAACAGGATGATCTATTGTGGGGTTGCACGTTTCAGAAAATCGAGTAGGAGGGCATCAAAATCCTTACCATTTCTTAAAAAATCCATCTCCATTGGCAGGTAAAACAAGCTCAGTTTTTCAATTGCAGGCCTCAATGGCGCTGCAATAAGCTTAACCCTGTCTTTTTCGGTGGTGATCACGGAAACCGGAACGTTTTGCTTTTCTACAAAATCAACCACATTGTAAACATCACGGGTTGAATAATGGTGGTGATCGCGAAACTTAAAATGATGAAGGAGATTGTAAGTATTGCGAACATGATGTTCCATCACTATGGGATTAGCAATGCCTGTAATCAACACCACATTGGCTGACAACGATGCAGCAGATCCGGTTACGGCAACTGGTTCCAGGTAGCGAATGGTGGAGAAGAAAACCGGTTTTGTGGCAACCTTGTGTATAGCGTTCTCCATCATCATCATCTCCTCTTCCGAAATAGCCTGCGGACATTTGGTTACCACAATCACATCGGCCCGCAAGGCCCCTTCGGGTCCCTCGCGCAGTCTGCCATACGGCAGAACATGGTCCGTATAAAAAGGCCGGTTGTAATCCGTGAGCAGAATCATAAAGCCCGGAGTTACCCTGCGATGCTGCAAGGCATCATCCAGCAGAATCACACCACATTCGGGATGTTGCTGAAGAATATGAGGAATGGCAAAGGCCCTGTCTTCACACACAGCCACAACAACCCGAGGTCCGTACTTTGAATAAAGCTGCATAGGCTCATCACCAATGGTGCGGGCCGATTCAGTTGAACTCGCAAAACGAAAACCTTTCGTTTTGCGTCCGTATCCCCGGCTCAAGGTTGCTACGTTGGTATGCAGGCCAAGCAGCCGGATAAGGTGTTCGACCATTGGCGTTTTCCCGGTGCCACCCACAGCGAGGTTGCCGATTCCGATCACCGGAAAATCAAAACGGGCCGAGGGCTTAAACTGGCGGTCGTATAGTTTGTTGCGGAGACCGGTAATCATGTCGTACAACATGGCGAAGGGCAACAAAAGAAACTTAAAAACCGACATGAATGCCTTAACTTAAGGGCGCACAAGTATGCCCGTGCAAAAATACGATTAACCACCACATTCTATGAAGGTTAAAGAGGTTACCGATTTCCTGGAGTCGCTGGCTCCGCGCACCTACCAGGAATCTTATGACAACTCAGGGTTACTTACCGGAACACCCCAACAGGAAGTAACCGGAATTCTCGTTACGCTGGATTGTACGGAAGACGTAGTGGAGGAAGCCATCAACTCGGGGTGCAACCTGATTATTGCCCACCACCCGATCATTTTTAAAGGGCTCAAAAAACTCACCGGTTCAAATTATGTGGAGCGAACCGTCATTAGAGCCGTGCAGCACGCCATCGCCATTTATGCCATCCACACCAACCTGGATAATGTGCATACTGGCGTGAACTATAAAATTGCTGAGAAGATAGGCCTTGTAAACCTCCGGATACTCGCTCCTAAACCTTCCACCCTGCTTAAGCTGGTTACTTTTATTCCTCACACTCATGCTGAGCAGGTTTTGACAGCCCTTTACAAGGCAGGCGCAGGACAAGTCGGCAACTACAAGAATTGCAGCTTTCAGGTGGAGGGCACCGGTTCCTTCATGCCCAGCGCAGAAGCTAGTCCACATTTAGGCAAGGCTAATACACAGGAGTTTGTAAAGGAAGTCAGGGCAGAGGTAATTTTGCCCACCCACAGCCAGGCAGCCGTTATGGAAGCTTTGAAGGCGAGTCACCCCTATGAAGAAGTTGCTTATTATCTTAGCCCCATTCTCAATCCCAACCAGGAGGTAGGCTCCGGAATGGTTGGTGAACTTGCAGCGCCAGAAGCTCCATTAGCCTTTCTTAACAGGCTTAAACAAACTATGAACCTCCCGGTGATCAGGCATACCCGGTTGCTGGATATCCCCGTACAAAAAGTAGCCTTATGTGGGGGTTCGGGGGCATTTTTGTTACCCGATGCAATTAAAGCCGGGGCACAGGTATATATTACTGCCGACTTCAAATACCATGAGTTTTTTGATGCAGATAACCGGATAATCATTGCCGATATCGGCCATTATGAAAGCGAGGTATTTACCAAAGATCTGCTGGTAGCGATTTTAACCGGAAAATTTCCTACTTTTGCAGTCAATTTTTCCAGAACTATCACAAATCCAATAAGTTACATCACCTGAATGGAAACCCAAACTGTAGCCCAAAAACTCGAAGCACTTGTAAAACTGCAAACGATTGACAGCAAACTTGATGAACTAAAAAAACTACGGGGAGACCTGCCCGATGAGGTGCAGGACCTGGAGGACGAGATTGAGGGGTACAACACCCGAATGCAGCGGCATCAGGCCGAACTCAAAGAGATTGAGGAGAACATCAAGAAGAGCAAGGAAGGAATAAAGGAGGCTGAAAAGCTCATCAAAAAATACAATGACCAGCAAAAGAACGTACGCAACAACCGCGAATTCGATGCCATAACCAAGGAAGTTGAACTACAGGAGCTTGAAATCCAGATATGCGAAAAGAAGGTGAAAGAAGGCAAAGAATTAACCGCAGCCAAGAAAGAAGAAATTGAAAAAACCGAAGCGTTGATTAAGGAACGCAGCGAACACCTGACCAACAAAAAGCAGGAACTGGACGGTATTCTTCAGGAAAGCCAGGAAGAAGAAAAGAAACTACTGGCCGAACGCGAAAAAGCAGTAAAAAAAATCGAGGATAAAAACCTGTTAAAATATTACGATCGCCTTCGTGGCAGCCTCTCAAATGGTCTTGCCGTGGTGCGTGTAGTGCGCGGAGCAGCCGAAGGGTGCAACATTGTTATACCTCCTCAAAAAATTGCCGAAATACGGGAGAAGAAAAAAATCGTGATTGATGAGCATTCTGGTCGTATCTTAGCCGATGTGGACATGGATTCGCTGGACGACAGCGATAAGCCAAAAAAGGCAGGAGCTCCGGCCACAGCAACCCGCAGAAGAAAAGCCGTTGGATAACACCATAACAATAGCATTACGAAAGGCAGGCACAGCAGTCTGCCTTTTTTTATGTGCGCTCCCCGGCTCAACACAACAACCTGGCGGCTGGCTTATGCAGCCGGAAGATCAATCCGCTTACAGAAAAGCACTGAACCTTCAATTAGATGAAGCACGCCTGGCTGTTCATCAGCGCAACGACCCCGAGGCGATATACCTCGCCTCATTATCCGATGCCCTCGAACTGCTGATCACCGAAGAAGATGCGTTGTTCGACCGGTATGAAAGCAACTACGAAAACAGACTCCATTTCTTGAGCAAGGCAAGCCCAAAAACCCCGGAAACATTGTTCACCATCGCAGAACTGCGACTTCAATGGGCATTTATTTACCTGAAGTTTGGCCAGGAGTTTGATGCAGCCTGGAACATACGCCAAAGTTATTCCCTGGTTCAGGACTGTAAGAATAAATATCCCAGGTTTTTGCCGGTAAAGAAAACAGCCGGGCTGCTCAATGTGATGCTCGGCTCCGTGCCCGACAAATACGAGTGGGTCCTGAATTTACTGGCTATGCGCGGATCGGTGGAAAAAGGCGTTCAGGAACTCACCTCGCTTCAAGCCAATACGAATCCGGTGCTTGCCATGGAGGCATCGCTCATCCTGTACCTGGCACAAGGCCTTATCCTGCAGAAGCCGCAACCCGCACTTGCAGCATTGGCACAATGGCCTGACGAGAAACACACCAAGCTTAGCCTGTTTTTATCCGGTGTACTGGCCATTAAAAATGCAGAAAGCGAAAAAGCCCTTGAATTTTTAAATGCCATTACTTCGATGACGGAGGGACTGAAAATAACTTACGCAGATTACCTTTTGGGTGAAGTGTACCTGCATAAAGGTGAATACCAATCAGCACTAGCTGCCTACCAGAATTTCCTGAAGCTTTATTCCGGTGAAAACTTTTTAAAGGATACCTATTATAAAATAGCCATTTGCCATTGGTTGGCGGGAGATGAGCGAACAGCCTGGGAGTTTATTAAGGAAGGAAGAACGTCAGGACGGGAATATGCAGAAGCCGACCGGCATGCCGCACGTGAACTTTCGGCAAAGGAACTACCAAACCCATTGCTGGTAAAAATCCGATACGCAACGGATGGCGGATATTACAATACAGCAGAGCAATTGATTGATGCCACCAACCCGGAAGAATTACCCACGGAAAAAGAACAAACCGAATTTATATACCGAAAAGCACGATTGTACAACAAAGTAAACCGGATTGAAGAGTGCAGGCAGCTTTACCTTAAAACCATCAGCATGAACAAAGACAACCCGTGGTACTATGCGCCTAATGCCTGCCTTCAGTTAGGCTACCTATACCGGGATGAAGGAGATGATAAGCAAGCAACTGTCTATTTTAAGAAGGCGCTCAGCTACACCCGGCATGAATACAAGAACAGCATCGACAGCAAGGCAAAATCAGCACTGGATCAACTCCGGAAAGAAAAGTAATCGTTACTCCCGCATTTAAAGCTTATTTAACCGGAATGCGCAATGGGTTCAGGTGGGCGGTGTCGTTGTATTTCTCGATGGAAAACATACTGCCTGTATAATTCAGCACGTACAAGCACAGGTTTTCGTGCTCAAACATATCCATGCTTTTTAACGGATAGTTCAACAGGTAACACAAGAGTATGCGCATAGCCCGGCCATGCATACAGATGAGGACAGTAGACTCATCGGAACGACTCATCACCGTTTGCACAGCACGTTTAATGCGCTCCTCAACTACTTCAGGACTTTCACCGCCCTCGATGCGCAGGCTGGTATTTCCTTTCCGCCATTCCCCAAGTACATAATGGTAATAGGCGTCTTCTTCCGGAGTTATCGGCTGACCCTCCTTTCGTCCCCAGGAGATTTCATTAAAACCGGAAAAAGCCTCATGCGGGGTGCCATTGCCTATAAAATCAGCCACCGATTCAATGCTTCGCTTAAGCGTTGAGGTATACACTTTTTGAAAAGCGAGGCCCCGGTAGGCTTCAAAAAAAGCGCGCGACTGGCTGCGGCCAAAATCATTCAGGCTGCTATCCACACCGCTACCCTGAACAATCCCCTGCAGGTTGTAATCGGTTTGCCCATGGCGAATGATGTATATTCTTTTAGTGATCAAAATTTTTGCACTATTTTGCCCCGCTTGCCGCTGGCGGGCGCAAAAATAGAGAATTACCGGTAAGTTCAATTCACCGACCATGGCGCTGTTTCATCCTGGCATCACCCCCGAGTCCATTAACCGGCTATCGAAGAATACGATGGCGGAGCACCTGGGTATTGAGTTTACTGAGATTGGTCCTGACTTTCTCAGCGCCCGAATGCCTGTTGACCACCGGACCCATCAGCCTTACGGCTTGCTGCATGGAGGTGCTTCACTTGCCCTGGCCGAGACGTTGGGCAGTGTGGCTGCTCACTGCTGCATCGACAACGAAAAACAGTTTTGTGTTGGCCTTGAAATAAATGCCAACCACATTAAAAGTGTTACACGTGGGCACGTAACAGGCACAACAAAACCTATCCATATCGGAAAGAGAACTCAGGTTTGGGAGATACGAATAATTAATGAATATGCCGAATTGGTTTGTGTAAGCCGCATCACCATAGCAGTTATCGACAAGAAGTGAGCATGAAAACTGAAATTGATGTTGATTTGGCGGTTACCACTGAAACCGGGGCACTAAACCGGATCATTCATGCCGGATTACACAGTGGTTACTCACTGGCTGCCTGGAAACTTCCTGATGAGGATCAAAAAAATGTGCTTCTCTCCCACACGGTAAAGCGTTACTCACGCGAAACGCAGTTGGAAAACTTAGAGAGCGGATTCATGGTTCATCCGTTTGACCGGGATGCCGATGGGCATTTTATGAAGGCCGACTTCCTGTTTACCTTCAAATACGGAATACTCAGTCCGCCCGAAACACCTCTTGGGCACGCTTCAATGGAATGGCTGAAGGCTCAGCAGGAGAAAATTACACCCCACCCTTTTTACACCCGGGCCACAGAGATTCAGCAAAGAGTGCAACCCGACTTTCAAGAACTTGTTCAGCAATGCATCGGGCAGATTAAGCAGGGTGCCGTTGAAAAGCTTGTCCCATCACGGATTAAAACTGTTCCGCTCCCGGCAGGCTTCGATCCGGTTGCTTCGTTTCAGAAGTTATGCCGTACCTATCCCAATGCATTTGTTTCGCTGGTGAGTTTACCTGAAGCAGGAACATGGTTAGGCGCTTCACCTGAAATTCTGGTACAGGTAGAAGATCAGGCAACCTTTCGTACGGTTGCTCTTGCAGGAACACAGCCTTACCAGGCAGGCACTAATCTGAAAGAGGTAGCATGGACTCAAAAAGAAATTGAAGAACAGGCACTGGTGAGCCGTTACATTATCAACTGCTTTAAAAAAATACGACTCCGGGAATTTGAGGAGCATGGGCCCAAAACCGTAATTGCCGGCAACCTGCTTCACCTGAAAACCGACTTTGCCGTAGATTTGAAAGCAACAAATTTTCCTCAACTTGGGTCGGTTATGCTTGGCCTGCTTCACCCTACATCGGCTGTTTGCGGAATGCCCCTGGAGCCAGCCCTGCAGTTTTTGCAAAATCATGAAGGGTACAACCGCGCCTGTTATTCGGGTTTTATAGGCCCTGTAAACATTGATCAACAGATTGCTTTATACGTTAACCTGCGATGCCTCCAGGTAATAAACCAACACCTTGTGTGCTATGCAGGCTGCGGAGTTACGGCCGATTCTGTTGCCCATAAAGAATGGGAAGAGACCGAAATGAAGTTGAACACCCTATTGTCGGTGATTCACTGAGTTATGCACAACCAGCCTGTCTACGATATTGCAGAAATCTGCGTACGCAAAGGTGTTGAACATGCCATGTTATGCCCTGGTTCGCGATGTGCACCGTTAACACTGGCATTCACCCGTCATCATGCCATCCGGTGCCACACATTCAGCGATGAGCGCAGTGCCGCATTTATTGCATTGGGCCTGGCTCAGCAAACAAAAAAACCAGTGGCACTGGTGTGCACGTCTGGTACGGCTGCTTATAACTTTGCCCCGGCAGTGGCGGAAGCTTTTTTTTCTGAAACACCTTTGCTGGTTATTACAGCGGACCGGCCGGCAGAGTGGATCGCACAGCATGACGGTCAAACCATTTACCAGGCTAACCTGTATGGCCGGCATGCTAAACAATCCTTCACACTGCCCCAGCATTACGATCATCCCGATGATCAATGGCATATTAACCGCATCATCAACGAAGCCATCAACCTGGCCAACCAACACCCTAAAGGTCCGGTGCATATCAATGCGCCCTTTCGTGAACCTTTTTATCCCAATCCGGATGAACCGTTTTCATACAGCACGGATGTGCGCATCATAGAAGTAGATAACCCGGTTCGCTTTCCATTGGAATCGCAAATCAAACTGGCGGAATCGCTCGCAGCCTACCGCCATATTCTGATCGTGGCAGGGCAACTTGAGCACGATAAAGACCTGATTTCAGAATTGCAGATTACAGCAACCCGGGTGCCTGTGGTTGGCGGAATCCTCTCCAACCTTCATGAAGTGGACCCAGTCATCCGATATGCCGATGCTTTTTTATCCGTTTCACCGGATAAACTCATCAGCGACTTAAAGCCCGATTTACTGATCACCTTTGGCAAATCCGTTATCAGCAAAAGCCTGAAACTTTTCCTGCGCAGGTTTCCTGACATCGCACACTGGCACATTCAAGCTCATCCAAACGCTACCGATCCGTTCAGAAATCTTTCAAGAATATTGGCTACTGACCCGGTAAATTTTTTCAGGTTTCTCAATGCCGCAAACCTGAATACAAGCACCAAATACTTTGAACGCTGGAAAACCGAAGAGCGGAGAATCAGCAAAGCCATCGCTGGCTTTTTTCCGCAACCGGAGCCCGGAGAACTTGAACTGGTTCACCAAACCATTACCGGGCTGCCTTCGCCCTGCAACCTGCACCTTGCCAACAGCATGAGTGTGCGGTATGCAGAGTATATTGGATTACAGGCGCATCACAAAGATATTCATGTGTTCAGTAACCGCGGAACCAGCGGTATTGACGGATGCACCAGCACTGCCGTTGGCCACTCGCTTTCTTCACAAACACTGAATATTCTCATCACCGGAGACCTTGCCTTTTTTTACGACCGCAATGCATTCTGGCATAATTACCCGCTTCCAAACCTGCGGATCATTCTTTTGAACAATCATGGCGGGATAATTTTTAAACTCATTGACGGCCCGGCTCAATTGGCCGAAGCCGATGAATATTTTGTAACGCGCCAATCACTTACCGCTAAAAACCTTTGTGCAGAATTCGGGTTTGACTACCTGGCAGCAAAGCCATCCCGTACACTATCCGGTGTGCTCACTGAATTTTTCAGCCCGGGCACTACGGTAAAGGTGCTGGAATTGGAGGGCACCATTGAATTGAATAAAACTATTTTTGATAAGTTTAAAAAGAAAATAACGCTACACCATGAAGCTTAACTATCCCTGGAAACCCCTTAAGGAGTATAATGAAATTTTATTCCACAAGCTGGATGGCATTGCGCGCATCAGCATTAACAGGCCTGAGGTACACAATGCCTTCACCCCGCTAACGGTAATGGAGATGATTGATGCCATGAGCATTTGCCGTGAAGATGCCGACATCCGCGTGGTGATTCTTACCGGTGAGGGGGGTCAGGCTTTTTGCAGCGGTGGCGACCAAAGCGTGCGCGGCCATGGCGGATATGTGGGCAAGGATACAGTGCCCCGGTTGAACGTGCTCGATTTACAAAAAATGATCCGCTCCATACCCAAACCCGTTATAGCCGCAGTCGCAGGCTGGGCCATTGGCGGTGGTCATGTGCTGCATGTAGTTTGCGATCTATCGATCGCTGCAGAAAATGCACGCTTCGGCCAAACGGGCCCCAAAGTTGGCAGCTTCGATGGCGGCTTTGGCGCCTCCTACCTGGCCCGGATAGTAGGCCAAAAGAAAGCGCGTGAAATCTGGTACCTGTGCGATCAATATAATGCTCAGGAAGCACTCGATATGGGGCTTGTTAACAAAGTAGTGCCGCTTGATAAGCTTGAAGAAACCTACATTGAGTGGGCGCAAAAAATCATTGCTAAAAGTCCGCTGGCGATACGTATGCTCAAAGCTTCCTTCAATGCCGAACTTGACGGGCAGGCCGGCATCCAGGAACTGGCAGGAAACGCCACGCTGCTCTATTACCTGAGCGATGAAGCGAAGGAAGGAAAGAATGCGTTCATGGAGAAGCGCGAACCAGACTGGTCAAAATTTCCTAAATTCCCGTAACGAATCGTAACCCGAAATGAAGGAAATTCAAAAACGAGAAATTTACAGGTCGATTGCCGAAGTGGCTTATGTAATTGCCAAAGCCGACAAAGGACTGAGCCCAACGGAACGCATGGCATTTAACACCATCATACAGGAAGAACTGGATTACGAATCGTGGGTGGCACAAAGCCGGTTTGAGTTGCTGGATGAGGTAACCCAACCTTCGCTTGATGAAGCCTACAAAGAAGCCATGAACGATTTCAAGCGGTATAAAAGTCACCTGTCTCCGGAACTGAAAGAAACCGCCAAGCGTGTGGTGAGGCGGGTGGCCGAATCCTGTTGCGGCTTTTCTCCGAAAGAAGCCATGATTCTGGGCCGTTTCGAAAATGACCTTGCAGAATTATAGTTTATCCTGCCAACATTGAGCTATCGCTTTGAAAAAATCCGGGTTAACCAGCGAGCCGTTGCGATTAATGACATCCTTTCCGGAAAGGAACCCGGAAAATCTTCATTTGAAGTTGCCGCATTTAACTTCATCAGCCGCTGGCTGAAGGGAGACCAGACATTCACTCAGCAAACCAGCGGCTCCACCGGAACACCGAAAATAATAACATTAAGCCGCAGCCAGATGATGGCCAGTGCGCAGCGCACCTTAACAGCCCTGTCTATTGCCACAGGCGATGGTGCGCTGGTTTGCCTGCATCCGGATTATATAGCCGGCAAAATGATGCTGGTACGGGCGCTGGAGTTTAACCTGAAAATTGAGGCCGTTGAGCCCTCATCCGATCCGCTCAGGATGGTATCAGAAGATTTTCTACCCGGCCTTGCTGCGATTGTGCCGTTGCAGCTTCAATCCATGATTGATCAACCACAACGGGTTTCCTCCCTAAACAGAATGAAGGCCATCCTGGTTGGCGGGGCGGCAGTCAGCGAAATGTTGCACCAAAAAATCAGGTTGTTGAAATGTCCGGTTTATGCTACCTACGGCATGACCGAAACCATTTCGAACATTGCACTTCAGCGATTGAACGGAAGTACTGAAGAACTTTTTTTTCGCACGTTGCCGGGCATTACCGTTCGGATTGATGATCGCGGCTGCCTGGTTGTTTCACTTCAAGAAATGCCACAACCCATTGTGACCAACGATGTAGCCGAACTTGTTTCTGAAACTACATTTCGTGTCCTCGGCCGATGGGACTATGTGATCAATTCGGGGGGTATTAAAATTTCACCGGAGACACTGGAGGAGCGCTCAGAAAAATTAATTCGTGACGTGGGTATAGTCTCTCCGTATATTTATGGCAGCATCCTCCATGAAGCGCTGGGCGAAGCACTGGTGCTGATTCTGGAGGGTGAGCCCCTTCCCCATCAAACCGAAACAAAATTACTGGAATCGCTGAAGCATGAACTCAGGCACTACGAAGTACCCCGGCAGATCCGTTACGTTACGAAGTTTACCTATACACCTTCCGGAAAAATAAACAGGCCTGAAATTCTTAAGAACATACGGTAACCTTCCGTTGCCTAGTAGTGAATCTATGCTAATTTTGCCTTCCTAAATTTTACGATGGTATGGGCAGGATTTTTGAAAAGCGAAAACACAAGATGTTCGCGCGGTTCGATCGTATGGCTAAGGCATTTACACGCATTGGCAAAGACATCGCCATTGCAGTGAAGCAAGGCGGGCCTAACCCCGAATACAACCCTAAACTCCGAATGGCCATTCAAAACGCCAAAGGGGTTAACATGCCCAAAGACAAAGTGGAGGCTGCGATTAAGCGGGCCAGCTCAAAAGAAGAAAAAGATTACCAGGAAATAACGTATGAAGGATACGGGCCACATGGTGTGCCTATTGTGGTGGAGTGTGCTACCGATAACCCAACCCGCACGGTGGCAAACATTCGGCTGCACTTTTCAAAAAACGGTGGCAACATGGGCAACTCCGGCTCAGTGGGTTTTTTATTTGAACGCAAAGGAGTGTTTAAGTTCGAATCCGGCAAGTTAAACCTGGACGAGCATGAACTGGACCTGATTGATGCCGGTGCTGATGAAATTGAGCAGGGTGAAGAAGGCACAACGGTTTATACCAGGTTTACCGAATTTGGTCAGATGCAGAAATTCCTGGAATCCAGAAACCTGGAACCCAGCAGCGCGGAACTGCAATATATTCCTTCGACCACCAAGGAACTTCCTGAAGATCAGGTGGATGATGTACTGAAGTGTGTTGAAGCCCTTGAAGCCGATGACGATGTTCAGAAAGTACACCATAATCTGGCATAGCAGTTGTTTATTATGCGCTATGAAAAAACTAGCCCTGCCAATTCTGATTACGGTGGCGCTGAATGTGCCACTGACAGCCCAGGAAGCGAACCAGCTTTCGCTTCAGGTAAATACCGGAATTCCAACCGGAAAATTCAAAGAAGCAGTTGACAATTCCATTGGCGGAGTGGCCGTGGGCGTAGGAGCGAATGTGCTTTTTAACCCGAAAGGAAAAAAGGGCTACTCCCCTGTATTTTTTGGGGCCGACTTTTCGTGCATGACCTTTGGCCGTGATAAGATTGAGGAGACTACGGATGCTCCGCCATTTAAAACAACTTTTAATTATTACGCACTCAATGGTATGACCCGGCTGTTTCTTTCCAATAAAGAAGCTGGCTTTGTTCCGTTTATTGACGGCACCCTCGGGTTAAAAATTTTTAACACACGCACCAAAGTAGATAAGGATGTTACCAACATTATCCTCAATGATAACCAACCAGAAGTGATCAACACCACCAACGACAACGGGCTGGGCTATGGAGTTGGTATGGGGTGGTACACCCGCAAATCAGCAAATGAAGAAAATCCAAGCACACGGGCCTCTTTCACTTTCCGGGTAATGTATTTATGGGGTGACCCTACATCGTATGTAAAGCGAGGCAGCGTAAAAGTTGAAAATGGATTTGTAACATATGAAGAGGGTTCAACCAAAACCAATATGATTATGGTTCAGTTGGGCATCCTTCTTTTTTGATAAACATTCATTCCACGGTTAGCCGGTTATCAACCATCCGGTTCTTATACTGCTGAATCAACGCTTTGATTTGCACTTCCATTCGTTGAACAACTTCCGGTTCGTGTTCTTTCAAATCGGTAACAAGCATTTTATCGGAAACAAAATCAAATAAACCCAGGGTTTTATCACCGTTAAACCGAAGCAGGTAGTTTCCATTAAATAAGTTGTACGCATCGCGGTAAAAAAATACAAACGGCTGCTCATCGGAGAAAACATCACGGCCGAACGCCACAAACGGCCTGTTGTAACCCAGGTATCCCAATACCGATGGCATGATGTCGGTTTGCTGTACCAGGGTATTGGCCACTCCGTTGAGCGAATGATCTGGGCGGAAGAAAATAACCGGAACGCTGTGAAGTCCCCACGTGGTTCTGCTCTCCGGAAAAACAATATCCGATGAGCAGTGGTCAGCAGTAATCACGAAAAGGGTGTTTGAGTACCATGGGGCATTTTTTACACGCTTAAAAAAATTCCGTAAGGCAAAGTCGGTGTATTGAATGCATTTCAGAATAGGCTGCTCACCTCCCTTAAAAATACTTTCATATTCCTCCGGAACCCGAAAGGGATGGTGTGAACTTACCGAGAAAACAACGGATGCAAAGGGTTGAGAAAACGCGCCCAACTGATCGGCATAAAATGAGAAAAATTTATCATCCCAAACGCCCCACATCCCGTCAAAATCATCCTCATTACCATACTCATCCATGCCATAGTAATGTTCAAATCCGGCCAGGTTCATAAACGAGTTAAAACCCATCGAGCCGTTGGGCGCCCCATGAAAGAATGAGGTATGATATCCCTTTTCCTTCAGCAGGGTTCCGAGTCCCCTGATCCGGTTGTCCGAAAAGGGAGTTAGCACATAAGGAATATCCACCGAGGGGATGCCGGCCACAATGGAAGGCAGGCCATCGATGGATTTACGGCCATTGGCAAATGAGTGCGCAAACGTTCTGCTATGTTGCAGTAGCGAATCCAGAAAGGGAGTGTAGCCGGTATACCCGGGTTTTTCGGTATTCAGAGCACCAACAAATTCTCTTGAAAAGCTTTCAAGAATAATAATCACTACGTTGTAAGGCCGCATGCGGAGTGTATCGGGTGGGTTATGAACCGGTGAATAGATCGCGGCAGCTTCCTCATCCGTATCAAAATACCTGACTTTTTGGATTTTCGTTTTCCCTAAGGTGCGGAGTATTGCAAAGGGTGTATTCAGTACAATGCTTACTTCATTGGCCTGCTGCACAAACTCACCCGCATTACTCAAGGTAATTGGTCGTGTGCTGTGCCTGAAACCGCCCCGCACACCACCAATAAAAAGGTAGATGATGATCGGGATGCTGATTATGCCGAGCCCATAATATGCCACACGATTTTTCACCATTGGGCCGCTAACCCGGGTGAGCCGGTACAAGAGCACCATGATCCACACCAATGCCATCCAGAACGCAACTGCATACCAGTAATCGAACAGGAACCGAAAGCCGAGTGCAGCCAGGTTTTCTTCATGTTCAAACTGCCGGAAAACATCGGCCGTTGTTCTGCGGAGGGTAAAGCGGTAGTAGATGAAATCGGCTGTGTTAGCCGCCAGGGCAACTCCATTGAACAGAAAGAAGATGCCTCCCACCGTTTTCTGATAAACTGAAGTAAACCGGATGTCGAGTGGCAGAATCATCATTAGAATCACAAGCGCATTGGTGTAGAGCACTGCAACAAGATCAAATTCTAATCCGCCAATCAACATCCTGATAAATGCAGGGAAGGTAATTAAAGGAAAGTAGTCGTTGTTAAATGCGTAAAAGCCGATCCGGCACAACGAAAAGAGAAACATCACAATCAGCAATCGCTGGAGGAGAACCGCATAACAATTTTCCCGAAGCCTAAAGCTTTCAAAAAGAGTTACCCTACGTAGCATGGCGCAGCGAATTACGCAAAAATTAAAGAATTTTACCGACTGGGTTAACAGGCTAGGGATCAACCAGTTATCAGGGTTAAATATTAATTGTTATTTTGCTTTTTAAAGCGTCTTTACGGATGACGACCAAACCTAAACCTGCTGCCATTTTGGTGCTTATACTGCTGCTCATCAGCCAGCATGCCCTTCATGCTCAGGAGGTTCATTCCATCGGCTTTTTTACCGGGTTAACGATACCTTACACCTGGGATGAAGGCATACAGAAAGATCCGAGGTATCGCGAAAAATACCACATCCGATTTGCTCCGCTTGGTTTCCATTACGGTATCGATTATAAAGGATACGGCTTTACGTTCGATCCGGCCGTTTTCAATACCGGCCAATACTTCAATGTTGTAAACGTGGCAGGCGGACAAGTGGGCGAACGGAAAATTGACCTCACCTACATTCATGTTCCTTTCGGGTTTAAACTACACATGATCGACCTGGGCTTCTTCAAAGTAAGTTTTGTCGCATCGGTTAGCGGGGCCTTTATGCTCAAAGGAGAGGAGTCTGTTACCCACACGGATGCCATCCTGAAATTTCAACCTCCGGTTATACCCAACCTGCCGCCCACCTATGTGCCCACGTTTCCCGGATCAACCGAAATCATAAGCCCGGTGGTAAACGACTTGAAGTTGTTGAAAGTTTCTGATTATAACCGGTTCCAGGCGTTTGGTGCTATTGGATTTCGTACAGATTGGGATATCGGAGAAACAACCCGCTTATCAATGGACCTTCGGGGGAGTTATGGAATACTGGAGCCCCGAAATTCGGCCTACCTTTCCAAGGTTGACGCCTATGAGGCCATCTATGATTTGCCTGGGGCGCGCAGGGATCTGCTGGTGCTTTTTACAGTAGGTGTTTCACGTACTGCTGAGATTGATCCTAAAGAAAAACGAGCCATTGTGAACAAACGGAAAGAAAGAAAACCACACAGAACCTCAAAATACCCGTGGCCTGGCCCACGCAACACCAAGCCTCCTAAAAACTAGCATGGACAAGAAAACGGTTTTGATTACCGGTGCCGGTGGCAACCTGGGAAAGGTTACCGTTACTTATTTTCTAAATCAAGGCTGGAGGGTTATCGCATCGGTTTCACCGGGGAAATCTCTTTCGGGGTTTACGGGAAAAGACCTGCATGTATATGCCATCGATTTAACCGATGAAGAAGCAGTTGCAGGTTGGATCGCGGCCCTGCTTAACGAGTTTGGGCAACTTCATGCCGCCTTGCTGTTGGCCGGTGGCTATACTTCCGGATCAGTAGCCGGTACTTCCGCTGCCGATCTCAGGCGGATGTACTCCCTCAATTTTGAAACAGCTTACTATGTAGCCCGCCCGGTATTCCTTCATATGCAACAACACCAGGCCGGAAGAATTATTTTCATCGGGTCAAAGCCGGCCCTGGAAATACACCCAGGCGGCAATGCATTAGCCTACGCCTTATCGAAAGCCCAACTTCTGAAGCTGGCCGAGTACCTGCACGCGGAAGGGAAAGAACAACATGTTGCTGCATATTGCGTGGTGCCCGAAATAATTGATACTCCCGACAACCGGAAGGCTATGCCTAATGCCGATTTCAGCCGGTGGATAAAACCCGAAAAAATGGCTGAAGTGATGTTCCGGTTATGTGATGACAAAACCCTGGTTACGGAATCTGTAGTAAAACTTTACAAGAAGTCTTAGGAAGGTCTATGCATGAAAACGGCCATCCCGCTTTGCAGGACAGCCGTTTATCAAACAACCCAAAAAATTCAACGCTTTAATAACTTTTCTTCTTTCTCCCTGCGGGAGGAGGCGCGAACTGCTGCAGGACTCTCCATCTCTGCCATCGGCTTATATTTTACCTTCTTTACGGAAACTTTCATGTTTTCCGACTGATTTCTTTTTTTAGCCAGTTGCTCACAACTGCTTTTCGACTTGATTACCCTGTGACGGGGTTGCTGTGCATTTACCACGATTGAAAAAAGCATTCCCAACAGAATAATAACAGCTAAAATAATTACCTGCTTTATGCGGCTTGCAATTTTCGCATTTGCGATTTCCCTAAACTCCACCTCTTTCATCATCTCGGTCTTAACAAAGGATTACACTACAAAAATGCCACAATGGGGTCCACCGCACTCATCGAAACCCTCATAAATCCTACATCCGTAGTTTAAATCATGTACTCATACCTACCGGCTACTTACCGGAAAAACCTGCCACATAAAGCGTGGCGCATGAAATATGGAGGCGCTGTAAAATCACTTAAAATCATAAGAAATTACCGTGCAAGGGCCACAACTGGCTCAGAATCAGCTCCCTGGAATAAGTCGAGCGGTGGTATAAAGAATACCGAAAGTGTGATAAATGTGAGGCGGATCTTACATCTAGCCGCAGTTTATACATTGTGGATTTTGAGGAAATCCAATACCTCATCCCGCACATTCCAGGGTTTTTCCGAATCGCTGGCTACCGTGGCAATTGACCTGAACAACTCGCTTACGACCGCTGGCTTAATACCCAGTTTTCCGGCATAGATTGAAGCCACCTCAAGTTCGATGTCCTCAACAACCTGATCGAGATAAATCATATACACAAGGTGGTAAATGGCTTCAAGCCGTAGCACTTTATCCACAGGCATTGAAAAAGAAATCGTAGACAGATCGGCACTCCGAGCGAGGTCAGAAGGGCCAAGCTGCAACTGAAACCCCCACTTGAGCAGGCAGCGGAGATACTTGCTTTCAAGAACCGGTTTCTCCAGAAACAAAGCAAGGATGTTCAGGTACGTCTTCTTCAATGAGCTAAGCTGATCTGTTGTTAGCGTGGGGAGCATAGATTTAAATTGGTAGACCGAATTTCGGAAAAAAAATCTATCGGCAATATTGTTTTTGCAATTCGGCAATTCCTGATGCACCATACTGCCTGGCAAATTTTAAATCGGTGCACAGCGTGCGCAACTCGTGAGCTCCGGCTTTTGAAAGTGCTCTGAGTTTGTAGCCTTCGGCTTTTTGGGGTCGCAGGAAAATTGCCCAGTTGCAGTCGGTAATAGCCTCCTCATAATTTAACAATACAAGATTTGCCCGGGCCCTGGCTTCAAAGAGGTCGTAGTAAATATCCGGAGCATCGGCAGGGTTCATTACCACTTCAAATGCCTCTCCGTATTTTCTCGACAGACTTTCTTTAAACATTTTTTTTCCGAGCGTAAAATACTGAAGCGCTTCCTCTGTTTGTTGGGTATTTACCAGGCTGATCAGGCCAATCTGATACACCAGTTCAAAATTCCAAGGCTGCAGTTCGTGCAGTTGTTTCAACGTGTTCAGTGCGCTGTCATACTTTTCAAGATTGTATTCACAGATGGCGATCCTGCGGAGTGTCTCAAATCGGGCAGGGTACTCATATCGTTTAATGATGTGCAGGTGATGAAGCGATGAGCTGAGGTTACTCTCCTTGAATTCCTGTTCGGCCCGGGTGCGCAATTCCTGCAACAGGCTGTCGTATGCAACCACAAACCGGTATTCCAATGGGTCTTTTACAATGAGCCTTCTGATCATTATAAAGGCCTCATCAATCTCACCGGAAGTAAACAACGTGTTTGCCTCACTCACAAGTTGTCGATTTTGTTTTGCATTCTCTTCATCCTTAAGCTGATACACGTAGTTTACAGTATGAATAAGTCCATAACAGAACCCTGAAATGATCAGGAAGGTGAGAAAAGCAAGTCCCTGTATTTTAAAATATTCACGATCGAATGTGTATCGTTTCTCAGAAGCCTGTTTCCAACGTTGGTATTGCTGATGGCGGTATGATCGCCATTGCAAATCCGTGTAACCATCAACAGCCTGGAATGAATTCAGACGGGCATCATACCGTGATTTTTTTACCGGATCGGAAAGTGTATGGTAGGCCTCGTTAATCTGCTTAAACCGTTCTTCCGACCTCGGGTTACCGGGGTTAAGATCAGGATGATGCAGAAAGGCAAGCCTTTTATAGGCTGTTCTGATCTGGGTAGAGTCAGCCGTACGGGAAATCTCTAATACCGTGTAAAAATCAGACATGAGAGGCAGTATCGATCTGAGTACATAACGAAGATACGATGTTTTTTGCGCCCGGGATGCGCTGAATTTTTAAAGGTCATCCCGATAATCCTTTGAATTACGGGGGCCGGCCTTGAAAAATAGCCCAAAAAAAAAGTGCCTTCAGCACCTTTTTCCATTATATCTATCGGGATACCGCTAAACCTTTGCAAGTTCCTGAACGAGGTCAATCAACTTGTTGGAGTAGCCCCATTCATTGTCATACCAGGCCACTACTTTTACAAAATGATCATTCAGAGATATACCCGCTTTCGCATCAAAAATTGATGTGCGTTTATCACCAATAAAATCCTGCGAAACCACATCGTCTTCGGTATACCCAAGAATGCCTTTCAGATCGCCATTGGCAGCCTCTTTCATCGCCTCCTTAATCTGATCGTAGGTAGCGGCCTTATTCAACCGAACTGTAAAATCAACCACCGAAACATTGGCCACCGGCACACGGAATGACATACCCGTTAATTTTCCTTTTAATTCGGGTATTACCAGTGAAACCGCTTTAGCTGCCCCGGTTGATGACGGGATGATATTCTGGTATGCTCCCCGGCCACCTCGCCAGTCTTTCGCTGAGGGGCTGTCTACTGTTTTTTGGGTTGCTGTAACTGCGTGCACCGTACTCATTAAACCCTCCACAATGCCAAATTTATCATTAAGCACTTTGGCAACAGGTGCAATGCAGTTGGTTGTGCATGACGCATTCGATACGATGGTGTGCTGGGGTGTGAGCTTCTTGTGGTTGACACCCATTACAAAGGTTGGCGTATCGTCTTTTGCCGGAGCCGACATCACCACTTTTTTAGCACCAGCGGCAATGTGCTTTTGCGCATCAGCCTGAGTTAAGAACAACCCGGTTGATTCGATTACGATTTCCGCTCCAACTTCCGACCATTTCAGGTTTGCAGGATCCTTTTCGGCTGTTAGACGAATTTTCTTTCCGTTAACCACCAGGTGCCCGTCAACCACATCCACCGTACCTTCAAAAGGTCCGTGAGTAGAGTCGTATTTCAGCATGTAGGCCATGTAATTAGGATCGAGCAGGTCGTTAATTCCAACCACATCTAATCCGGGGCGGCCGATAGCAGCCCGAAACGCCATCCTGCCAATCCGGCCGAAACCATTGATACCGATTTTCGTCATGAGTACTGTTTGATTTTTAGTCTTGTCTT
>JBBINY010000043.1:0-24219 GCA_037443645.1 Cytophagales bacterium | reverse complement strand
AGCCCATGCTGGTAAGTTCAAGCGCCCCGCTGAAAAGAATCATAGAAAATACGGGCGCGGGGTTAGTCTTTGAAGCCGGTAATGCTCACGACCTAAGCGAAAAAATTTTGCAACTAATGAACAACCCTGAATTATGCAAAAAACTTGGTGAGCAGGGCTTGTATGCCACAACGCACGGGGGGATGAACTGGGTAACCGACCAACATAACCTGCTTACCATGTATGACGAACTCGCTTCAGCCAGAAGACTATGAAAAACACGGAGCACTGGCACCCCACCAAATACGAATTACGCAACGGAAAACTTCGCGCCTCACGTAATCCTGCTTTTGTTACCGTTTCATCACGACTGATGATTGACCTTACGGCAATCCATTACCAGCGGGCCATACCAATACTTGCCAAAGGCGACATAGCCGACCTGGGATGCGGGCACGTGCCGCTTTACCTGATCTACAAAGACAAAGTAACCTCCAATACGTGCGTTGACTGGCCGAACAGCCTCCATAAAAATCCGCACCTTGACCTGGAATGTGATTTAAATAAACCTCTCCCTTTGCCGGATGCATCGTTCGATACCATCATCCTCTCGGAAGTATTGGAGCACATTGCGGAACCGGAAACTCTTTGGGCAGAGATAGCACGTATTCTAAAGCCGGGAGGTAAAATTCTATTGAGTGTTCCTTTCCTTTACAAAATTCATGAAGCCCCCCATGATTATTTCCGCTACACCGAATTTGCGCTTAAAAATTTTGCATCAAAAAATAAACTGCAGGTAAGCGAGCTTACCAGTTTTGGAGGACTACCTCTGGTACTTGCAGATGTTTATGCCAAGATGCTTGTTAAAATTCCCGTGATCGGAAAGTTTACAGCTTCTTTAGTGCAATCGTTGTGCTATTGGTTTATCCACACGCGCTGGGGAAGCCGCCTTTCCTATGCCACCGGAAAGGCTTATCCGCTTGGTTATTTTATGGTTGCTGAAAAAACCGCGTGAATTCTATGCTTTGGTTCCTCAGAAAGTGCATTCAACAATTCGGATTCTGGGACGGACTTCAGGTATGGCTGCAACTAAAGGTGCTGCGAAAAGAAGCCATATCCTTGCCGGATTATGCCGGCCCTGTTTACCTCAGGCCAGGCACTGCCGATCTGACCACTTTTCGGGAAATTTTTCTTCGCGAGGAATACAATCTTACATTACCAGCGTCTTTTCATCCGCGTGTTATCATTGATGCCGGGGCAAACATCGGGTTTACTTCCCTTTTCTTCGCACACCAATATCCAGAAGTAATCATTTACTCGCTGGAACCCGAACCGGATAACTTCACTTTACTACGGAAGAACGCAGCAGCCTATCCAACGATAAAACCCATCCATGCTGCAGTGTGGCACCGCGATGGAGTATTGAAGGTTACGGATCAAGGTTATGGATTACGCGGTTTCATGGTTGAAGAAACTGCCGAAGCAGCCGAGGCGATCCCTGCCATCACCATCCCTATGCTAATCAAACAACACAGGATCGGAATCATTGACATTCTGAAAATGGATATTGAAGGGAGTGAAAAAGAGGTCTTTTCAGGTGACACCAGTTGGCTTGCCACAACGCGCTGCCTGGTGATTGAGTTGCACGACCGGATGAAACCCGGTTGTTCGGATTCGGTGTTCGGGGCTCTACGGAATTTTAATTTTTCAGAGTCCAGAAAGGGAGAGAACCATGTATTTATTAACCGCGACCTTGTCGGGAAATAAGTTCCAGATAATATGCTTCCAGTTGCTCAGTAAGCCGGGCAACATGAAATTCCTGCTCAACTTTTTCTCGACCCCGGATGCTGAATTGTTCCAATAAATCGGGGCGCTCAAACAGTTGCTCAAAACAAGTGCGTAAACTTTCCACATTGTTTTCTTCAGCTAGCAGGCCGGTAATGCCGTCTGCAACGATTTCAGGAATATCCGAATGGCGCGTAGCCACTACAGCCATCCCTGTGGCCATCGCATCCATAATTGCCACGGGCGTTCCTTCCTTCCGGTTATCAGAGGTTGTTATGCTGGCCTGAATGAGTACATCACACTGCTGCATCGTTTCAATGACAAACGAATAGGGTTTATACCCGTGCCAGGTTAACCGGTCGGCAATGCCGCACGCCCGGGCAAGGTGCTGAAGGGTTTCTCGTAAAGGTCCGTCACCTACCAGGTCAAGGGTAAAGTCAAACCGGTCTTTCAGCAAACCCAACGCGCGAATGGCCACACCAACGCCCTTTTTCTCCAGTAAACTGCATGACGTCATGAAGCGCAGCGGCTCCTTAGGGTTGCGTTGTTTTTGCCTGAATGCTATCGCATCCGCATCAATACCAAGGTGATGGATTTTTATTTTCTGCTCATCGCAACCCAATTGCTTCAGGTGCGCCTTCATGTAGGGTCCAAGTACCAGAATGAGGTCGGCCTGCCGAAAAAGTTTTTGGTATTTCTTTCTAACCCCCGGCTTTTGCGGATAATGAAAGGCATCATCACCGTAAAAACTGCACACCATCGGCAAACCGGTTTTTCTTTTTATCCCCAGAAACTTTATTCCCTGGTAACCAAAATGCACGTGAAGGATTGCCGTGTTTGTTATGCGGCATACATTTAAAAAATAACGGATATACCCGCTAAGCTTCGACAAGCCAAGCTGAAAAAGCCGCGTTAAAAAAGGCAACTCTTCCAGAGAAAATACTTTCTCCAGTGGAAATAAATTCAGGTTTTGAGTTTTCCTTGTAAGAAAAACAGGTTTAAACATTCTGTGATGGCGTAGGGTGCTGTGGATCCAGTTCTCCGTTAATGGAAGGTAGCGCGAGTTGTAATGAGCGACAACCGGCATTGAATCTTTTATTTTTTCGTTCATCAACGTATCAATCTCATCGGGTCAAGTGCCCGAAACTCATTGCGATACACCCAGAAAAGAAGAAGGAAACCCAGCACGATATACAGCACATGCATAATATGATAATGAATGGCAAAAGGAAACAGTTCGGCAAGCAGAATAACCAACCCAAAAACCACAGGTGCCAAAATAAGCTTATACACATTCAGGTTATTAAATGAAAAACGGTTGCGGCTTCCTGCAAACAATAGTGCAATTTCAACCAGCATGGCACATACTGATGCCAGAATTACCCCATATACATTAAAGAGTGGGATGGCCGCCACCATTACCGCCACTTTTACCGCAGCTACCATCAGATAATAGAGCGGTAGCGGCTTGGTATACTTGAGTACCGAATATGGCATAGCAGCATAGAGGCGCAAGGGTTTCAATAAATAAAGCAAACCAATAAAAGGCAGGTAGGCAAGCGCATCCATGTAACCTGTTTTGATTTCAAAAAAGCCAAACACCAGCGGAAACAATAAAATGCACACTGCGGTTAACAGCATCGCGGCAGCCGTAAGGCCGTGATAATACCGGTTTATTTCAATGGTAGTACCTTTGGTTTGCTGTTCGGCCACCTGACTTATCACTTTGGGATAAAACGAATTAAACAGTCCATTCACTGTAAATTCAATAACCAGCATGCACTTAAAGGCAAAGTCGTAAACACCAACACGTTCCAAGGGCAGGAAGAACACCATCACAATCCTGTCGAAATAGTTTACGGCCCAAAGCTGGAGTTGATAAATGAATGTATAGGTATTAAAGCCGAAGGTTGACCACAGCAGCGGGTAATTAAACTGTATTCCATACGCCCGGTAAATGCGTACCAGTGCTCCTGTTCCCGAAACCAACGCAGCCACAGCACGCGCGCCAACCGGCCCTGCAAGTGAGTTCGGAAACAGCTTAAGTCCAACAATGGTGAGTATAGCGATAAGTGAAAAATTAATCAGGTTGGACCAGAAGAAGCGGGTGGGCTGCTCACTGCTTTGCAGCAAACTGCTGTTCACTTTAAACAACGCCTGAAACACTCCGGTGAATACTGAAAGAACTCCATAAGGAAAGAATGTCATACCCCGGTCGCCAAATAACAGGTCGAAGGCAAGGTTACCGGTAAGCACCGACACGCCCAACACACCTGCACCCAGCAACAACATAAAGTTGAAACAGGAGCTTACAAATACAGCAAGCCGGGATTTATCCGATTTAAAGTCGTGGTAGTGTATATACAATGAGGCATCAAAGCCGTAGGTCACCAGAATCTGTGCCAGCATGGAAAGTGCCAGGTAAACAGCCAGGGCCCCAAAGAGTTCTGTAGACAGGTAGGCCACATAAAACGGCAGCAACACAACCGCACTGGCCATGGGCAAACTGCCCGCCACGGTGTAGATAAATGAGCTCTTAATAAACTGCCTGCTTATCAAACCAATGAATATTCAGCGCAACATACAAAACCTACAGGGAATTGAGCAGCGAGGCCAGCGTGGCCGTGAGCGACTTGCGGGAAAAGGAATTAATTCCGGTGCCAGCTTGCCCGGTATTATTTTTCCAATTCAAAAACAGCCTTAGCACAGCTTCCTTTATTGCCGGTGTGTTATCCCGTTCAATCACAACTCCCGCACCTGTTCGGTTAAGGATGTCTGCCGCATCGCCTCCCGATGGGCCAATGCCAAGAATCGGACGTTGTGAGCCGAGGTACTCGAACAACTTACCGGGAATATTGCCCGGAGCAATGGAACTATTGGCCAGAACCAACAACAAGGCATCGGTTTGATTGTACACGTCAACGAGGTGTTGATGGGGCACCGGCTTGCGAAAGGCAGTACACCGCTTAAGAATCTCATCGCCCTCAACCCATCGTTGAAATGCCTGATTCACATGCCCGACAAACTCAATGAAAAGTGATTCGCGTAATTCACGGTTCTCCGTGCAGGCTTCCTTTGCAGCCAGCATAAATGGCCTGGGGTCACGAAGCTCATCAATCACACCCAGGTGACGGATGGTGAAGCGCGGGCCCTTTGCGTACTGTAACCCGCTGAAATCATCCTCATCAAAACCATTGGTTATCAACGTAACGCTGCGGGCGCCCAACTCCTTAAACCAGGTAACATAGTGAGGCGTAACCGTTATCACCCGATCAGCCTGTGAAAGTACCCGGTATTCGAGTTGGCGGTGGCGGGCCTTTGCCAAACCGGTTAATGAAAGCGTCTCGAGCAAATCCCACTGACTCCATGGATCACGGAAATCGGCAATCCACTTTATAGCAGGATTTTTCCGCTTCAGTGCCAACCCGATGAGGTGCATGGAGTGAGGCGGGCCGGTTGTGATAATGGTTCTGATCTGGTTATGGTGAATAAAATCGGCCAGAAATTTTACGGCAGGTCGTTTCCAAAACACTTTCGGATCGGGGATGAAAAAATTACCCCGGATAAAAGCAGCCAACCGCTGGAACACTGACTTCTTACCGGTTGCAATGAAATCGGATGGCTGAATTTTCGTACCGGTAAAAATTGCTGTTAGCCTGGCATATACCGAATAGGGCTCCCAGATCGGCAGTTTAATCACTTCGGCTTCTGGCGGAATATCTGCAAGCAACGATTCATCCCGTACTTCGAAGGAGGGATTTTCAGGAGTAAACACAAAGGGCTCCCAGCCAAACTGGGGCAAGTACTTTACAAACTTGAGCCACCGCTGCACACCGCTTCCTCCGGATGGAGGCCAGTAATACGTGATGATTAAAACGCGCTTTGTCATTGCATTCCGGTATGCGGCATCTGTTTTTCGCCAATCAATCTAATCATTCCATCCCAATCGGTGGGGTTTACCCAGTTGATTTCCGCATCGCGCCTGAACCAGGTTAGCTGCCGTTTGGCATAACGCCTTGAATTTCGCATCAGTAAACGCACCGCTTCTGCCCGATCATACCGGCCGTCCATCCAATCAAAAATTTCCTGGTAGCCAACCGTTTGCAGGGCGTTGAGATGCCTGAATGGATACAACGCCTGTGCCTCCTCAAACAATCCGGCAGCAATCATTGCCTCCATCCGGGTATCAATGCGACTGTATAGTTCGCTGCGATCAAGCGCCAGCCCGATCTTGATGACATGATACGGCATGTTTCGCTTCTGCTTTTTCTGAAAGTCGCGAATGGATTTGCCGGTTGCCACTGTAACTTCCAACGCACGAAGCAGGCGCTGAGGGTTCCCTGTTTCCAGTGTGGCGTAGCTTGCCGGATCAAGTTGCTTTACCTTTTCCTGAAGCCACCGCAACCCGTACCTGGCATACTGATCTGATAGTTCAACCCTGATTTCATCCGGAACATCGGGTATTTCGTCAAAGCCCTCCAGGATTGCTTTAACGTACATCCCCGAACCTCCGCAAATAATCAATCCGTCATGTTGCCGGAATAGGTCGGTGATCAACGCAAGGGCCTCATCGCCAAATCGGGCAGCGTCATACGCATCGTGTATGGAGTGGGAATTAATAAAATGATGTTTAACTGCAGCCAGTTGTTGCGGAGCAGGCTTGGCCGTGCCGATAGTAAGTTCACGGTAAAGCTGGCGGGAGTCGGCTGAGATAATTTCAGTATGCATATGCCGGGCAAGCCGGATGGCCACATCGGTTTTACCGGAGGCCGTTGGCCCCACAACTACGATTATTCTTTTTTTCCTCATGTCCACCGGCCAAAAGTACAAATGCTTTAGGGGATTGCCGATCGTTCAATCATTTGGCATTATCCCTTATCTTCGCACCAAACAACCACCTATGATTAAGTACACCGTGCCCTTTCTTACGAAACTGGAAGAATTGCTGGCCGAATCGGATTACACATTACGCTACGAGAAAGGCAACTTTAAATCAGGCTACTGCCTGTTGCGCGACCAGAAGATCATGATTGTCAATAAGTTCTACACCACCGAAGGAAAAATTAACGCCCTGTTGGATATTCTCAAATCGGTGGAACTGGACAAATCGCGCTTTTCAGAGAAAAGCCTCAGGCTGTATGAAGAGCTTACCCAAACCGAAGTAAAAGCTTGAACATTACTTTCCTTGGAACCGGCACATCGCAGGGCGTACCCGTTATCGGGTGCAATTGCGAGGTGTGCAGTTCAGTTGATTACCGCGACAAGCGGCTCCGTTCTTCAATACACATTCAAACAAAAGACGTTAGCCTGGTAATTGACACCGGCCCGGATTTCCGGCAACAGATGCTGCGCGAAAACATTCAGCATGTTGATGCGATCTTGTTTACACACGCCCACCGCGATCACACAGCCGGGCTTGACGATGTGCGCGCCTACAATTTCAAGCAGAACATCAACATGCCCGTGTATGGGATGAGCGAAACGCTGACTCAGATCCAATCCGATTTTGCCTACATTTTCGGTCCTGATAATTACCCGGGGTTGCCGCGTCTCACCCTCTTCCCAATCACGGCCGCACCCTTTACCCTCAGGGGCCTTGAAATTATTCCGCTGCCGGTTTTGCACCTGAAGTTGCCAGTGCTTGGTTTCCGCATCGGCACCTTTGCCTACATTACCGATGCGAATTTTATTCCGGATGAAACGCTGGATAAACTTCGCGGTATAAAAAATCTGGCGCTCAACGCCCTTCAACGCGAGCCTCACATCTCCCACTTCAACCTGGAAGAAGCGATCGGAATGGCGCGAAAGATCAACCCCGAAAAGGCATGGTTTACACACATCAGCCATAAATTAGGGACTCAGCGCAACGTAGAAAAGGATCTGCCAGCCGGCATGGCATTGGCCTACGATGGGTTGAGCATTTCAACGCAATAGCCATGCACAATAATTATTATGTTTTGCGCCAGCTTTCTGCCGCATTGGGCAACCGCCTGCGCGGAAGTGTCCTCTCGCAATGCTTCAGCCAGTGTGCCGATGAACTTATCCTTCAATTTGAAACCACCACAAAGCCCTTCTTTATCCGTGCATCGCTGCAACCTGATTTTTGCTGCCTCTCCTTTCCGGATAATTTCAAACGTGCCCGCAAAAACAGCATCGACCTGTTCCCGGAAATCATTGGGGGCCGGGTAAATGCAGTACGACAATCTCTGAATGACCGGAGCTTCAGGCTTGAATTCGATCATCAGTATACCCTGCTTTTCAAGATGTACGGAAACCGCGCGAACATTATCCTGTTTAACCAATCCACACCGGAAAAAATTTTCCGCAATCACCTGCTTCAGGATTGGTCCATTTCGCTGCAGGCATTGGACAAATCCATTGATTTTACAAAGCCTGCATTTGAAAGCAACCTCAACGATCTGACACGCTATTATGTTACGTTCGACCGGTCGGTTTGGGATTACCTGACCGGACATGACTTCTATTCAAAATCAGCCGAAGAGAAGTGGGAACTTTTCACATCCGTTCTGAACATTCTTGAAAACCCCGTATATTCAATTAATAGAGAAAAGGATGGCGTGTCGTTCTCACTGCTCCCTCAAAAGGATCCAATCAACTCCTTTACTGATCCCGTTGTCGCCCTTCAGCATTTCTTTGTGCTGCACCATACCACTGCGACCTTCAACTCCGAAAAACGGCAGGCTATACGCCTGGTGGAAACCCAGCTTCATCAGATTCAGAAAACGATCAGCGCAATGGCATCACGATTAATTGAGATTGAACAAGACAGTCCGTTCAGCATGTGGGCCGACTTACTGATGGCCAACCTGAGCACCATACCCAGCGGGCAGAACGGGGTTATCCTTACGGATTTCTACCATGACAATAAGCCAGTAGAAATTAAACTTAAAAAAGAGCTGACAGCCCAGAAGAATGCAGAGGTGTATTACCGGAAAGCCAAAAACCGGGAACAGGAACGCAGGAAACTTGAAGAAGCCATCGCCCTAAAAAAGCAGCAGGCCGATGCACTGCAAAACCAACGGGAACACCTTGAGCAGGCAGATGACGTACTGGCTGTGCGGAAGTTCATGTCAGAAAATAACCTGATGCCGCCTGATAAAACTACAGCGGTAGTACTGCCTTACCGGGAAGTTGAGTTTAACGGCTTTAAAATCTGGATCGGAAAAAATGCCCAAAGCAACGATTCACTTACACAAAAATTCACGTACAAAGAAGATCTCTGGCTTCATGCAAAAGATGTTTCCGGTTCACATGTAGTAATAAAATACCAGGCCGGCAAGCCGTTTCCGAAACCGGTTATTGAGCGGGCTGCTCAACTGGCCGCATGGTACTCGAAACGAAAAACCGATTCGCTATGCCCGGTAACAGTAACACAGAAAAAGTTTGTCAGAAAAAGGAAGGGCGATCCGCCAGGCGCAGTCAGGGTTGATCGGGAACAGACCCTGTTGGTGGAGCCGAAACCCTGATCTCTACTTCACCACATTGATGCGAAGCGTATTGGTTCGCTGCCTTTCCTGGATAGGCATGCTGGCCAGCACAATAAAAATGTCGCCCGGCTGAACATGTCCTTCCTGCTTCAGAATTTTTTCCACATCCGCAATGGTCTCATCGGTGGAATTATGCTTGTCGTAATGGTAAGCACGGGCTCCCCACACCAGGTTTATGGTGTTGAGCAATGATTTGTTTCCGGTAAACACAAAGATGTTTGTATTAGGCCGGTGTGATGACGACTTAAAGGCTGTATACCCGGAGGACGTCATCCCAACAATGGCTTTTGCGCCAACATCTTTTGCAAGTTTGCATGCGGCCAATACCAGGCTGTCGTTCAGGTAAATGGGCGACTTCGGGTCCACATCGCGGAAGCGGTAGTACATTTTTTCATTCTTCTCCACCGAGGCAATGGTGCGCACCATGCTGCGGATTACTTCGATCGGGTATTTTCCGGCTGCGGTTTCAGCGGAGAGCATCACCGCATCGGCACCATCCATTACCGCATTTGCCACATCGTTGGTTTCGGCACGGGTAGGCCTTGGGTTTTCAATCATGCTCTCCATCATTTGGGTGGCCACAATAACCGGCTTGCCGGCTTTGTTGCACTTTTCAACCAGCATTTTTTGCACCATGGGCACTTCCTCCAGCCAGATTTCCACCCCCAGGTCACCGCGTGCAACCATCACCGCATCGGTGGCATTGACAATGTCATCAATGTTGCTCAGGGCTTCGGGCTTTTCTATTTTGGCAACAATGCGTGAGGTGGATTTCTTCTTCTGGATAATATCGCGCAAAATTTTAATGTCTTGTGCTTTTCGCACGAATGAAAGCGCAATCCATTCAATGTTATTCTTCAGACCAAACTCCAGGTCCTCCATGTCCTTTTCGGTAAGTGAGGGAGCGGTTACTTTGCTGAAGGGCAGGTTGATGCCCTTTCGGGATTTCAACGGTCCTCCATACACCACTTCGGTAACAATATCAACATCACGCACCTCCACTACTTTCAATTCAATTTTACCGTCATCGATCAACACGGTATCGCCAACCTTAACATCTTTAGGAAGATTTTTATACGAAGTGCTGGCTATTTCATTTGTGCCGATTAGCTCACGCGTAGTAATGATGAACGTCTGGCCACGTTCAATGACTACCTCGGGTTTCATTTCCTGAATGCGGATCTTCGGGCCCTGCAGGTCAAGCAGAAGGGCTATGGTTGAGCCCAGTTCCTCATTGATCTCACGCACATTGTTGATCACTTTCTGATGGTCGGAATGTGACCCGTGTGAGAAGTTAAGGCGGAATACATCAACGCCTTCTTTAACAAGTGCCCGAAGCATCTCCTTTGAATTAGAGGACGGGCCAATAGTGGCAACAATCTTTGTTTTGTTATAGGAAATCTTCTCAGTCATAATTTTTGTTTCAATCAAAAAATGAAGTTCGATTTGGATTTGAGTCCTTCCAGCGGGATTGGCGCCACCAGCTCAACAAATGGCACCGTTCGGAGGATGTCGGTTATCATCGTTCTAAAATCAGGGTCTTCTGATTGGGTCAAAAGTATGAAATCGAAGTGAGGAAATTCCGGAACCAACAGGTGCCTGGAGGATGCCGGGTCAACCGGTTTGTTTTTGAATAATTTCAATCGGTTGAAGGCCGTTTCGTAGGCAAAAAAATTAAAATATTTTTCACCTTCTTTCTTAAATCCTACGGCCAGATCGGGCTGACGAATCAGGTGACACCCGGTTTTTTGGTTAATGGCCCAGGCCAGCTTATACCCTTTGGCAGGGCTTGCAATGCCGGTTAGTTCAAAGCCATAATCATACTCAATTACCAGCTTGCTTTTCTTCATTTTTCTTTATGTCTGAGGCGATTAGCACCCTGTCAGCCTGCTTTAAAAAAGTTTGACAATATTGCATTAAATCTCTTTCTTTGCACTGAATTTTTAAAATCCTAAAACTTACTAACATGTCTGAAATCGCACAAAAAGTAAAACAGATCATCATCGACAAACTGGGCGTTGAAGAATCTGAAGTTACTCCGGAAGCAAGCTTTACAAACGACTTAGGCGCTGACTCTCTTGACACCGTTGAACTGATTATGGAGTTCGAAAAAGAATTTAATATTTCCATTCCTGACGACCAGGCTGAGAACATTTCAACCGTTGGCCAGGCCATTTCTTACCTTGAGCAAAACGTGAAGAAATAGCCGGGCGGTTACGCTCGCTGAATTCAATTTTTTAACATGAACTTAAAACGAGTAGTCGTTACCGGACTTGGTGCACTTACACCCATTGGCAATACCCTCGCAGAATTCTGGGAGGGATTAAAGAAAGGTACGAGTGGTGCAGCCCCGATTACCCGTTTTGATGCTTCCCTTTATAAAACAAAGTTCGCCTGCGAAATCAAAAACTTTGATATTGGCAACTTCATCGATCGTAAAGAGGCCCGCAAAATGGACCCCTTTGCACAATACGCCATGGTGGTTGCCGATGAAGCCATAAAGGATTCTCAACTTCCTCTCGCGGAAGTTAACCCAAACCGGGTTGGGGTTATCTGGGGATCGGGCATAGGCGGACTCCTCACCTTTCAGGAAGAAGTGAAGTCGTATGCGAGGGGCGATGGAACACCTCGCTTCAATCCGTTCTTCATCCCGAAAATGATTCCAGACCTGAGTGCAGGACATATTTCCATAAAATATGGCTTCAGGGGACCAAACTTCGTAACCGTTTCAGCGTGCGCCTCCTCCACCAACGCCATCTACGATGCTTTTACCTACATCAGGTTAGGCAAAGCGGACGTGATTATTTCAGGAGGCTCGGAAGCTGCGGTATGTGAAGCCGGTGTAGGCGGCTTTAATGCCATGAAAGCCCTGAGCGAGCGCAACGATGATCCAACCACTGCTTCGCGCCCCTACGATAAAGACCGTGATGGGTTTGTGTTGGGCGAAGGAGCTGGCGCATTGATTCTGGAAGAGTATGAACACGCCAAAAAGCGGGGTGCTAAAATCTATGCCGAAGTAATTGGGGGAGGCATGTCGGCCGATGCGTACCACATTACCGCACCGCACCCCGAAGGGGCCGGAATTACACAGGTTATGTTTAACGCCCTGGAGGATGCCGGCATTACACCTTCCGAAGTGGACTACGTGAATACCCATGGCACTTCCACACCGTTAGGCGATATTGGTGAGATCAAAGCCATACAGCAGGTGTTTGGCGAACATGCCTACACCATGAACATCAGTTCAACCAAATCGATGACAGGCCACTTGCTGGGAGCAGCCGGGGCTATTGAAAGCATTGCCTGCCTGCTGGCCATCAACCAGTCGGTAATTCCCCCAACCATCAATCACTTTACCGATGATGATGGCCTGGATCCGAAACTCAACCTCACCTTTAATAAAGCCCAGCAGCGCGAAGTAAAGGTTGCCCTCAGCAACACCTTCGGCTTTGGTGGCCATAATTTCTCCATCCTGTTTAAAAAGGCTTAATCCTTCTGCCAGATGCCTCATCATCTGCTTATTTCGTACTATCTTTCGTACCGGTAACACGAATTCAGCGCACTTGTGTGGCGATTACTTAAAATCCCAAAAAACAAATCCAACCCCGATAAGAAACTGATTGCCGCCATTCAAACCGTGGCCGGTTTTACGCCTTCAAACCTGGAGCTCTACCGCCTGGCTACCGTGCACAGTTCCATCGCAAAAGAAAACGGGCACGGTTTCAGAGAAAGCAACGAACGATTGGAATACCTGGGCGATGCCATTCTGGGTGCGGCCGTTGCCGACTACCTGTTTATGAAGTTTCCCTACAAAAGTGAAGGATTTCTTACGGAAATCCGCTCACGCATCGTTAACCGCGAATCCCTGAACCTGCTCGCCCGGAAAATCGGCATCGGGTCCATCGTTCAGTTCGATAACAAGAACACACAACTGCAGCAGGTAATTTTAGGGAATACCCTGGAGGCTATTGTTGGAGCTATCTACCTCGATAAGGGATATCTTCGCTGCAAGCGGTTTGTGATTAACAAGTTGATTGTTCCCCATTACGACATCGATGACCTCGTTGTCACACATTCAAATTTTAAAAGCAAAGTCATCGAGTGGGGTCAGCGGGCGGGGAAAGAAATTAAGTTCGAAATTGTAAACATCAAAAAAGGCAGGCTTCACAAAGAATTTACGGCTCAGGTTTTTGTGGATGGCCAGCCGAAAGGAACGGGACACGGCATCAGCAAGAAAAAAGCCGAACAGGATGCGGCCTTTAAAACCTGCGAAATGCTGGGCATCCTCAATGAAACTTCGGCCTAATTCCTGTTTATTGCAGGCCTATTACGCAACGCTGTGAGAACACTGAAAATTGCCGGTGCAACACTCAATCAAACTCCATTAGACTGGTCCGGAAACCTGGCTAATATCGTTACCGCTATTACAGAGGCACGAAATCAAAAAGCCGACCTGTTACTGCTGCCCGAACTTTGTATAACCGGTTACGGGTGCGAAGATCTTTTCTTAAGCGACTGGCTTTCGGAGAAAGCGTGGGCAGTCCTGACTCAACTGGTTCCTCATTGTACCAACATCACCGTATGTGCCGGCCTGCCTGTCCGCATAAAAGGCATTACCTATAACGGTGTATGCGTAATAAGCAATGGGAAAATTCTTGGTGTAACCTTAAAACAAAACCTTGCCCGTGACGGTGTGCATTATGAGCCACGCTGGTTCGATGCCTGGAAACCCGGAGCCGTTGTTGAGGTGGAACACGAGGGGCATACCCTCCGCGTGGGTGACCTGATTTACGAAATACAAGGCACCACGTTTGGTTTTGAGATTTGCGAAGATGCCTGGCGCAGTGATCGCCCGGGATATGCCCTGGCGCAACGCAATGTCGACCTTATTTTAAATCCAAGTGCCAGCCATTTCGCCTTAGGAAAAAGTGAATTGCGCGAAAAGCTGGTAACCGAAAGTTCAGCGCTTTTCAAATGCACGTATGTGTATGTAAACCTGCTTGGCAACGAGGCCGGCAGAATGATATACGATGGCGACATCCTGGTTGCGCAAAACGGAATTCTGCTGGCACAGAATACCCGGCTATCATTTAAACCGGTGAATGTACTATGCTGCACCATTGCACCCGACAACCCTGAAGCCAGCGAACATAAACTACTGACTGATAACAAAGAACGAAACGAAGAATTGACGCGCGCAGTAACCCTGGCCTTGTTCGATTACCTGAGAAAAAGCAACGCTTCGGGATACGTAGTTTCACTGAGTGGCGGGGCCGATTCGGCCACGTGTTCGGTTATGGTGGCCGAAATGGTGAAACGCGCCTCGGCAGCCCTGGGGTGGGAAGAACTATCAAGGCATATTTTCAGCGATAAAGCGGTGACCAATTACACACAAGCTGTTCAGCGTCTGCTGATAACAGCCTACCAGGCAACAAAAAACTCATCAGAAACAACCTTTGAAGCAGCCCGGCAACTGGCTCACTCCATCGGTGCCCGGTTTTATCATTGGAGTGTGAGTGAAGAGGTGCATTCGTATTCCACCAAGATCGAGCAGGTACTTGAACGAAAACTGGACTGGTCAGCCGATGATATTGCGTTGCAGAACATTCAGGCACGGGCGCGTTCGCCCATCATCTGGTTGCTGGCTAACGTATCAAAGAGCATTCTGCTTACCACCTCAAACCGCAGCGAGGGCGATGTCGGATATTCAACGATGGATGGTGACACCAGCGGAAGCCTTGCACCAATATCCGGTATTGATAAACCCACGATTTTAAACTGGCTGGCATGGGCAGAAAAGAATTTGGGATACACCGGCCTGCAGCCCATCATCCGGCTTAAGCCTACTGCAGAATTAAGGCCCGGAAAGCAAACCGATGAAGACGACCTGATGCCCTACACCGTTTTGACGGCCATCGAGGACCAGGCCATCCGGTTACGGAAATCTCCCGTTGGGGTTTTCCATGCTCTGAAACACGCCACCGATGACCTGCCGTTGCTCAAAAAGCGAATTAAGAAGTTTTATCAGTTGTGGGCCGCCAACCAGTGGAAGCGAGAGCGGCTAGCCCCTTCTTTTCACCTTGACGACATCAATGTTGACCCGCGCACCTGGTGCCGCTTTCCCATCCTGTCTTCAGGTTTCACCGAAGAGCTTAACGACCTGGAAAAGCAGTAAGGAGCCTAAAAATAAAGGGTGGAATTAATACGGGCATGCTTGAACATGCAGCCCCGAACCGTTTATATTTGCGCCCGTCTTAACTGAATAATTTAACCGATGAACGCACTCACTTTTATTATCTGGAATGGCAGCCCTGAAATTTTTTCCATTCCGATTCCATTCCTCGATACTACACTTACCCTGCGCTGGTACGGCCTGCTCTTTGCGCTGGGCTTTCTGATTAGCCAGCAATTGTTGTACTACATGTTTAAAAAGGAAGGCAAACCCGAAAGCGATGTGGATGTATTGACGGTTTACATGGTAGTAGCCACCATTATAGGAGCCCGGCTTGGCCACGTGTTCTTTTACGAGCCGGCACGCTACCTGGCTAACCCGATTGACATACTGAAAATATGGGAGGGTGGTTTGGCCAGTCACGGTGCAGCCGTTGGAATTTTATTTGCCTTATGGCTCTACTCACGAAAGAAAAAACCCGGCCAAAACTACCTGCAGACACTCGACCGCATTGTAATTCTTGTGGCCCTCACCGGTGCGCTCATCCGCTTCGGAAACTTTTTTAACTCCGAAATAATTGGCAAACAAACCCACTCAAACCAGGGTGTGTTTTTTGCGCGCAGTGTTACCGACATCCTGAAACGCAACGACATCTTCACCGATGTACAGTACGCGAAAGTGAAAGATGAAAAAGGTATTTATCCGTACCCGCCCATTAAAATCCTTTGCCAGTTTAACAAAGCCAATAATTACACTGAGACCAACATGAGGCGCTTCCTGGTAAACGAAGTGAGCGATGTATTGATGTACAATGGAAGGGTTCGCGAACACATCAGTCAGGGCGATTTTGTGTATGAACTGGTGCAGGATGATGACGGAACCTGGTTTGCCATTCTTTCAACCCTGGCCGTGCCGCGTTACCCCGCCCAACTCTTTGAAGCGTTCTCCTGCATTTTACTTTTCATTTTCCTGTTCTGGCTCTGGAGCCGTAAAAAAGAGAAAACACAGCCCGGTATCATCTTCGGGTATTTTATGGTTATCCTCTGGAGCCTGCGTTTCCTCTACGAGTTTCTGAAAGAACCCCAAGTGGATTTTGAGATCGACATGCCACTTAATATGGGCCAGTTGCTCAGCATCCCCATGGTTATTGCCGGTATCCTTATATTGGTATGGGCTTACCGCCAGAAGGCGAAACTTCCAGCGGAAAACCAGTAACTACCTTTCAGGTGCCGTGTTGGATTTACAGGGTAAAGAATGCTGAGTGTTGTATGCGGGCTATTCATTTCACTTACCGTATCGGGTTACGATAGCGCAGGCACCATCCATTACGACTCCCTGAAGAAACCCCAGCGGGAAAGGAGAACAGACCTGAAGGATACAACCGGCTATTACCTGCACATTAACCGGATTTTTGTTATCGGAAACCGCAAGACGCGGGAGCGCATTATTCTGCGTGAACTTACCCTGAAACCCGGTGACTCGGTTTACTCTCTCGATCTGCCCCGGATCATTGAAAAAGACAAGAACAAGGTGTTTAACCTGGCGCTTTTTAACACGGCAAGCATCCGTACCCTTGAGCTTACCCGCGGCCAGGCCGATCTGCTGGTAGAAGTAGATGAGCGCTGGTACACCTTTCCGGTGCCGATTTTCCAGTTGTCCGACAGAAACTTTAATGAATGGTGGGAGAACTACAACCACGATCTGAGCCGCATTAATTATGGACTGAAACTCTACCAGTACAACATGCGTGGCCGAAACGAAACGCTCATTTTCACCGCTCAGTTCGGCTATATAAACCGGTTCGAACTCCTTTACCGCGTTCCTTATTTCGACCGCAGGCAAAAGCAGGGCTTGATCTTTGAATCTGATATTGTCGATGCTAAAAACCTGGCGGTACGAACCCTTGACCATAAACTGGATTTCCTGGAAATGCGAACCCTCTTGCGCAATACAAAAGGCATTGGGTTAACCTATACCTATCGGAAAAATTTTTACAAGCAACACAGGTGGAAGTACGGATACCGCACCACGCACATTGCCGATACGGTAGCACAACTGAATGAAAACTACCTGGGCTCATCAACCAGCCTGAACCAACAATACGATTTATTTAATTACCAGTTCATCAGCGATCACCGCGATGTGGTAGCCTATCCGCTAAGGGGTCATCACCTGCTCGCCCAGGTGCAGCGCACCGGAATTTTTGTGAATGATGATATTACCAAATGGGACGTATCGCTTAGTTATGCCCGCTTCTTCGATCTGAAGAAAAACTTTTTCCTATCAAACTTCTCATTCGCCTATTGGAGTAACCGCGATGATATCCCCTATTTCAACTATGGGGTAATGGGTTACAACCGCATCTTCGTGCGCGGCTACGAAGTGTTTGTTATTGAAGGTCCGTGGTATGCACTTAACAAAACCACGTTTAAGAAACGCATTTTCAGCCGCACCTGGCTTTGGAACGACATGCCCTTCAGGCAATTTCAATATGTACCCTTTGCCATATACCTGAAAGCTTATGCCGATGTGGGCTATGTTAAAAATTACCCGTACTACATCAGCAACTCCCTTAACCTTTCCCTGACCGATAAGCTGATAGCCGGCACCGGTTTTGGCATCGACCTGGTGAGTTCGTATGACATGGTGATGCGGTTTGAATACACATTTAATGTAGAAGGCGACCGCGGTTTCTTCTTTCACATCAAGAAAGAATTCTAGAACGACTTCAATCAGCCGGTCTCCAAACCTTCTTCTTCCCGCTTCGGGTGTACTGATACCAGGTACCCGATCGCTGACCTTCAGTATACTCTCCTGAGAAGGCAAGCCTGCCCGCATCATCAAAAAATTTCCAGGAACCGGTTTCTTTTCCACCGGCATAGTAACCATCCTGAACCAAAACACCGTGCTCATTGAAAATCAGTACACGACCGTGTGGTAATCCGCTGTGATACTCAATAACCCGGGCCAGTTTACCATTCGGGTGATAATACGTCCAGGTGCCCGCCTACTGACTTTTGTTAAACCCGGAATTGTCATTAGAAAAATTCATTCGTATCAATTCGTTGACAATACTGACGGTGCCGTCAGTATTGTCAGGGTTTAACCCCGACATTGAAAATGACGAAATACTTACTTTACAATACCTCATACAACTTCTTCATTTTCAATTGTCGGCACGGAGTGCAAAAAAGTCTAATGACTTTTTTGGGTTAAACATCCCCTTTCGGTACAACCCGCCATCCTGGTGGTAGTACCAGGCGGAATCCTGCATCGTACCGTTTTGCCATTGTTCAACCGACTCCGGCCTTCCATCGGGATAATAATAAGCCGTTCCATGCAACATCCCTTGCCTGAGCGGGTGTATCGCATTCAATGTTCCACCAGGATAATAGTAGCGCCACTCCCCTTCCCGTACACCATTTATCATAACCCTTTTCCCTTCAGCCGGGTATCCGCATAGCGAATCAGGACGGTATCCTGCGAAAGGACACGAATGGATAGTATAACAAGGATCAGAATCAGAGTTTTTTTCATTTCGATACAGTCGTGCTAAATTATAACACCAAATCCGGATGAAACTTCTTCAGTTCACTATTCTTTTTGCTGCCTGTGTTGCGAAGGCACAAAGTGTGAGCACGCTAATGGGCGCACGAAGCAACGGTATGGGTTACTCATCGGCTGCTTTGTTCGACAACTTTGCCCTACTCAATAATGTTGCGGGCATGGCGAAACTTAACCAGCCGGTTGCAGGGGCGGCCTATCATGTTGCCGCAGCGTTGCCGAACGCCAACCGGGCGGCATTTGCGTTCAGTGCTCCGCTAAAACCCGGTGTGTTGGGGATTGGCATGTTCCGGTTTGGGGATAATGTGTATAACGAAAGCCTGCTCTCTGCAGGGTTCAGCAATCAATTCGGATTGGCAGCCCTGGGCATCCGGGTGAATTACATTCAATACCAGGCCGAAGGCTTTGGAACTAAGGGCGTGTTTACCATTGGCATGGGTGGTATTGCTCAACTGACTCCTGAAATTTCCATCGGTGCATACATCACCAACATTAACCGCCCCGAAATTTCGGTGGATGGAGACAGGGTTCCTGCGTTGCTCAATGCCAGTGTTGCCTTTACCCCTACTGAAAAAGTTGTGATTGCTGCCGAGATCCAGAAAGATCTTGATTATGAATCGACCTGGAAAGCCGGGTTGGAATATGCCTTTCATCCAAAATTTTTTGCCCGCACGGGATTTAACCTGAAACCGAATGCTTCTTTTTTCGGATTTGGTTTTAAGACCAGTCGCCTTACGCTCGATTATGCCTTGCAGCATAGCACCTTGTTGCAACTCAGTCACCAGGCTTCGGCAACTTACATTTTTGGTACCCTATGAAATGGCTCACTTTCATTCTGATGTTAGCTGCGGGGTGGGCATATGCACAGGAATATCCGAGAAAAGAAATTGACCTGGAGCGATTGGCTGATGAGTTATTCGGTTACCAGGATCTTGACCTGAATTACGAAGAACTCTACGAAAATCTTGCCTTGCTGCTCAGCAACCCCATTAATATCAACACAGCCTCTGCTGAACAACTGCGTTTTCTGAACCTCTTAACAGAAGCACAGGTGCAGAGCCTCATCCGTTACCGCCAAGACTTTGGGAACCTGCTGAGCATCTACGAGTTGCAGGCCGTACCTGAATTTGAATTGCCCGACATCCTGCGGATCGTTCCCTTTTTTATCGTGCGCGATCCTTCGGCAGGTTTTGACCGGTCGTTTTGGAAACGCGTTACCGAAAAAGGCAACAGCTACTTCATCTTCCGGTATGACCACACCCTCGAAACCAAAGCCGGTTTTACCGATGCGGTCAGTGAGGCACAGCAGTTCAAGGGCAGTGAAGATAAGCTCTATCTCCGGTTCCGATCGGCCCGTCCCGGTGACTACAGTTTTGGCTTTACCACCGAAAAAGATGCCGGTGAACAGCTGGTTTGGCGGCCTTCGCAAAATCAGTACGGGTTTGACTACAACTCATTTCATGCGCAGGTATTAAATAAAGGCATGATCAAAAACCTCATTGTTGGCGACTACCAATCGCAGGTTGCACAAGGGCTGTTGCTGGGAGGAAGTTTCGGGTTTGGCAAAGGAGGTGAAACCATTTCCACGGTTCGGAGAAGCAATCTTGGATTCCTGCCGTATGCCTCCGTTAATGAGCTTGGCTATTTACGGGGCGCAGCCGTTACCCTGGAGTTGAGGAAAAACTTCTTCGTATCGGCCTTTTACTCCAACACCTTGCGCGATGCCGGTGTTTCGGCCGACTCCACCGAGCAGTCATTCGCCACTTCCTTTCAAACCACGGGCCTTCACCGCAATGAGGCCGAGTTGCGAACACGCAAGCGAATACGCGAACAACAATACGGGGTTGTGATGACGTACCGGTTTAATCAAACCGAGGCCGGACTAATTTTCAATCATATCGGTTACGGGCTTCCGGTTAGCCGGGTGCCCAGGGCCTACAATCAGTTTTCATTTTCAGGAATAGAACTTGACAATGCCGGATTGTTTCTGAATCACACGTTCAGAAATTTCACATTTTTCAGCGAAGCCGGTAAAACAGTGAATCATGGATATGGGCTGGTGGCCGGTTTGCTGGGCAGCATCACGCCACAGCTTGATGCTGTGCTGCACTACCGCAACTACCAGCGCAACTTCTACAGTTTGTACTCCAATGCATTTAGCGAGGGGTCGCTGCCCATCAACGAACAGGGATTATACTGGGGATGGAAATACCGGTGGAGTAAAAAATATTCGGCTGCGGGGTATACCGATCTGTTTCGCTTTCCGTGGTTGCGCTACCGCATCCATAGCCCGTCAGACGGGCACGAGTGGCTTCTGCGCTTTACGTACCAACCCTCGCGGAATGTGCTGGTGTTTGCCCAGTTGCGTGAAGAATCGAAGGTACGGAACCTCTCATCACCCGAAAGCAACCTTTACCTAACCGGGGCGGGCATTAAACGCAACCTGTGGTTGAATTGTGATTACGGGCTGTCAGGCAAACTGCGACTTAAAACAAGGGCCCAGTTCAGTTCGTATGAAATCGCAGCGAACAAAACGTATGGAATGGCATTAATTCAGGATGCCAGTGTGGATTTCGGAAGGATATCGGTAGCTGCGCGCTATGCCTTGTTTGACACTGACGACTACGACAACCGGCAATATGTTTATGAGCGCGATGTTTGGCTGGCCTACACCCTGCCTGCCTACAGCGGTGTGGGCATCAGAAGTTACATCATGCTGGAATACACCTTCTCACGCATGGTAAGCCTGTGGCTGCGTTGGGCGCAAACAACCTATTCAGACAGGGAAGTAATCGGCAGCGGTGCTGATGCCATTACCGGAAACTCGCGAAATGATGTACGTATGCAACTGCGGTTTCGGTTCTGATATGTCGGGGAAAAAAGTAATTTGCACCCGTGCATGCGGTTAATCAGGTTACACCCGGGGTTTTGCTGATGCTGTGCATTGGCGGGATAATCTTTGTGGTTGTTTTTTGGGCGATTTTCCGTAAAAAGAAAAGATAAGAGGCCTCCCGGTGCGCTTAATCGCTTTACCGTGATCCCTTTTAATTGTAATTTTCGAACACACAAAGAGTAATTCAGCAAATACTTAACCGATACGACTATGAAACGCAGTTTACTAAGTTCAGTTCTTTTTCTTGCGGCATTTGCAATGCTTGCCCAAAACACAAAAAAAACCCTGGAGTTACAGGAGTTTAAGGCAATCTATAATAATTCAAACTACACGGTTTACCTGAAACAAACCAATAAACAGGAAGTTACCGTTGAAGCCCTTGCCGAGATTTACGACCTGACCAGAATTACCGTTGAAGACGGGGTGCTGATGATAAACCTGGAGCGCAAGCCGGAGAATCAGGGTAAAAGCGTTTGGGCTAAGATTGATGACATCAAGCTTAACCCCACTATGAAAGTTTATGTAAGCGCAAAAAACATCAGCGATCTGCAGGTGAACGGGGCCGGCAAGATCATTTCAGAAAATTCGCTGGCAGCCGGCACGCTTAATTTAGGCATAGGCGGAAGTGGAAGTATGGATCTGGATATTAAAGGCGATGTGGTGACGGCCGAAGTGAGCGGTTCGGGCAAAATGGCGATAAAAGGCTATGCCTCTTCGCTTACAGGCATGGTGAGCGGAAGCGGCAGCATCAACGCATTTAACTGCCCGCTGGAAAGCGCAAAAGTAAAAGTAAGCGGCTCAGGTGTTGCCGAGTTAAATGTTACCGACACCATTGAAGCCACTGTTGTTGGCAGCGGATCGGTGAAACACAAAGGCAACACGAAGAACGCAACCAAGAAAGTTTACGGCTCGGGCACGGTTGACAGGGCCTACTGACTAGACCAAAAATCTTACGATGGCCAGGCTTTCAAAGACCATTGTACTAAAAGCTATTTTCCACCGCGAACAGGAGTGCATCGCCATGCACTTTCCGTACGATGAAGCGCTCTTGCCGAAAGTGCGAAGCATAAGGGGTTCCACGTTTAGCCGAACGTTAAAATGTTGGTATACTCCGGCAACCCCAACCAGCATTGGGGAAATACTGGGTGCTTTTAAAGGTGCAGCGTGGGTTGACATGACCCAACTCAAATCAAAAGCAGGCCGTGTTCAAACGGCTAAAAAGCCTGCACAACCTGGAGAAACTAAGACTGCTATTCACCAACCTGACATTGTTTCGGTTCACGGAATTCAGGCGGCAGCCCTTGAGGTGATGCGTAAGAAACTGAAATTAAAAAACTACAGTCCGTCAACCCTGAGAACATACACCGAACAATTTAAACTGTTCTTGCAATTCTTTCCAGACAGTGATCCGGAGGCATTGGGCGAGGAAGAGATACACCATTACCTGATGCATCTGATTGAGCACCGGAAACTTAGTGTGTCAACACAGAACCAGGCTATCAATGCCATTAAATTTTATTATGAAAAAGTGCTAAAGCAGGAGAGGAAGGTTTATGAGTTGGAGCGTCCGATGCGGGAGAAGAAACTTCCGGAGGTGTTGAGCCAGGAGGAAGTAATGTCGATTTTCGAGGCCACCGAAAACCTGAAGCATCGCGTTATGATTATGCTTCTTTACGCCTCAGGGCTGAGGCGCAGCGAGTTGCTGAATTTAAGGGTTGGCGATGTTGACGCTGACCGGGGCATTGTGCTGATACGGGGAGGAAAAGGACGGAAGGACCGGCACAGTGTATTTGCGCAAAGCCTGATTCCTATTATTGAACAATACCTGAAAGAATTCATGCCAGGCTATTGGTTATTTGAGGGTGTTAAGGGTCAGCGTTACAGCCCTACCAGTTTGCAACAGATTTTGAAGCGTGCGGTATACCGTGCAGGGATACGCAAAAAAGTCAGGCTACATATGTTACGGCATTCATTTGCCACCCATTTACTGGAGGCCGGGACGTCAACCCGATACATCCAGGTTTTACTGGGGCATGAGTCGCCCAAGACCACCGAGGTGTATGCAAAAGTTACCCGTTTTGGGTTAGACAAAGTGGTTAGTCCTTTAGACCATTTAGCGATGACGAAACAGTTGAGAGGAGATGATGATTAAAGGAGTCATACAAAAAAAATATCCTTCAAATTTGACTGCAACAGGGGTTTATAAGGGTAAAACTTGCCCTGTCGCTATAAATGAAATATATTCAATTGCATAAACACAAGTGTTGCCGCCAATACGCGGACAAAAATAAAAGACATACGCAGACAAGGACTCGATA
>JBBINY010000042.1:0-24589 GCA_037443645.1 Cytophagales bacterium | reverse complement strand
GCAGGTGTTCTTTTTCGTTACCAACCTCATGGGCTGGTGGCGGTGGGCCAACCCCAAACCGGGTGAGGAGGACAGGAAAAAGGAACTGAAGGTAAGTTATATGAAAGTGAAGCCGTTGCTGATGCTTGGCCTGGCTGGAATGGCAGGTACCTTCCTGTTTGGTTCGCTGGCCAGCCGCCTGCACGAATGGTTTCCGGTTATCTTTAACAAGCCGAGTGCATTCCCTTACCTCGATTCGTTTGTTACCGTAATGAGCATCATCACCACATTCCTCATGATCCAAAAGAAAATCGAAAGCTGGATTATCTGGATAATGGTGGATGCCGTGGCCACCTACATGTACTTCATGAAAGAAATAAAATTTGTGGCATTGGAGTACCTTGTTTTTTGCTTTATCGCTGCCTACGGTTTGGTAAACTGGATGCACGAGTACAAATCCTATCAACGGCAAGATGATTGACGGAATAAAACTGGTTTGCTTTTACGGCCCGGAAAGCACCGGCAAAACTGAAATGGCAAAGAAAATGACGGAACGCTATTGCACCCAATGGGTTCCTGAAGTAGCCCGCGAGCTGATCACCTCCAATACATTTAACCGCGAGGATATCATCATGATCGGGCGTGCGCAAACCGAGCGCATCGTTAAGAAGGCCCGTATGGCAAACCGAGTTCTATTTTGCGATTCGGATTTAATCACCACACAAATCTATTCACGGTACTACCTGGGCGTTGTGCCGCCCGTATTATATGAACTGGAGAAAATGGTGGAATACGATCAGTATTTTTTATTTGACATTGATGTGCCCTGGGTGGATGACGGGCTCCGCGATTTGGGCGACCAGAAAAAACGGGAAGAGATGTTTGCCTTGTTTAAATCCGAACTCCACCGGAGAAACATTTCCTACACCCTGGTGCAGGGCAACTGGCCGGAACGTGAGGCCATCGTAATGGCCGGCATTAAAAATCTTATGGCTTGATTTTCAGAAATTCGTAGCCTCCGCGGGCAGAGCCCCAGACCTGAACACCCATGGTATTAAAGCCCTGATCCAGCGTAATCATTTTATCGCGTGTAATCACGGCTTTTGATGTGGCGTAGGCTGCTCCGCGCAGGTCGCTCGGGCAATTTTTTCCTACCGTGTTTCCCGCAAACGTATCGCGGTCCTGGCGCTTCAACACCACTTCGCAACCGGTGCGTTGCACCAGGTCTTCGCGCTCAAGCTCCTTTTCCAGTTTCTCAGGGCTTCCGGCAAATTCCAGGGGGTCATCAAACGTGTAAATAATGCTCTCTATCCCGCGCGAAGTAATGGTTAACTGATAAATGCGCTGGCGATACGGTTGATCGGGAGTGCGCGCATCGGCCTGCTCCACGTACAGCCAATATCCATCGGATCGGTTTTGCCAGAGGGGGTACACGGCCAGTTGAATAGTAAAAAAAGCCGAGTCTCGCTTTGCCTGTGCTTCCGAACTGAAATGCCCGGTCATCCAGTCGCGCAGCTCGCGTAAATCCCTATCCGACTGGGCAACGGCCCCCAGCGCAACATGGAACAACAGCAAACTAATGATTCTTGCTTTCATGTCTTTCCCGCCTTGTATCCAGCTACCGCATAATAGAGAATGTAAAGGTAGCAGGGGAGCATGCACCAAAAAAAAGCAACCTGTGCGTGCATCGCCAAGCCTTCCGGATTAACAAGGTAACCATACACCTGGGGGATTAACGCTCCGCCTGCAATGCCCATGATCAGCAATGCCGAACCGATTTTGGTAAACCGGCCGAGCCCGTCAATGGCCAGCGGAAAAATGGCGGGCCACATCAGCGCGTTGGCCAAACCCAGCAGGGCGATGAATAAAATGCTGATGTACCCCGATGTGAAGTAGGCGAGGGCTGAAAAAATCATACCCGTGATGGCCGAATATTTTAATGCATCCTGTTGCCGGATGTACTTCGGTATGGCGATGATACCAATGATATAACCAATCACCATCGACCAGAGGGTGTAGGAAGTGAAATTCTTGGTTTCATCCAGGCTCATGCCCAGGGCTTTGCCGTATGGCCCGATCACATCGCCAGCCATCACTTCAGCGCCCACATAAACAAAGATGCAAAGTGCCCCAAGCAATAAATGTGGAAACTGGAAGATACTTGTTTTATTTTTTGAAAGGGTATTTTCAGAAGTCCCCTCACTATCTGTTTCGATATCGGGCAGGGAGGAGAACCAGACCATCAGCGCCAGCAAACAGAGCACGATGGCCATAACCACGTAGGGCACGATAATGCGCTGGGCAAGCGAATGCATCAGTTCATTACGAACCTGCTCATCGGTGGCCGAGAGAATCTGCGATTCAATTTCACTGGCCCCGCTCAGTACAATGGCACTCAAAATAAGCGGGCTCAATGCACCGGCAACTTTATTACAGATGCCCATGATGCTGATGCGTTTTGCTGCAGACTCGATCGGTCCGATAATGGAAATGTAGGGGTTGGAAGCAGTTTGCAGCAGAGCGAGCCCCATGCCTTGTACAAATAAACCCGTAAGAAACAACCCGAAGGTTCGGGAGTTGGCTGCCGGGATAAACAGCAACGCGCCACTGGCCATCACCACAAGGCCAAGTGCCATGCCTTTTTTAAACCCCGTTTTTTTCAATATAAATGACGATGGAACGGCCAGGAAAAAGTAGGCCATGTAAAAGGCAAAGGTTACCAGCAGCGCCTGGGCATCGGTTTTCAGTCCGCAGGCAAGTTTTAAAAAGGGTATTAACGTTCCGTTAAGCCAGGTTACAAATCCGAAAATGAAAAACAGCACTCCGATGATGACAATTGAGTACGTATAGGAATTGCCCTTTTGCTGCATACGTGTATTTTTGATTGAAAATGGTTTTTCGAGTATACGGCAAATTCAACAAAGCGCAATGAGTACACAACCGAAATTAACCCTGCTGGTTTTGGCGGCCGGTATTGGCAGCCGCTATGGCGGCATCAAACAAATTGACGGGTTTGGCCCCAATGGTGAAACGATTATGGACTACTCGCTGTACGATGCCATTCGTGCCGGGTTTACTAAAGTTGTGTTCATCGTACGGGACGAAATCGTGGAAATCGTGAAAGAAAAATTTCTTCCCAAGCTGCAGGGAAAAGTTGAAGTGGATTTTGTAATCCAGTCGATGGATAAGCTGGTTCCGGGAGAATACCGGAACCCCGAACGAAAAAAACCATGGGGAACAGGGCATGCCATGCTGTGTGCAAAAGATGTTATCCATGAACCGTTTGCCGTTATCAATGCGGATGATTTCTATGGAAAGGAATCATTCAGAACGGTTGCCGGTTTCTTCAGAAGTGCGAAAGACGGCAGCCATGCGTTGGTAGGGTATACACTCAAAAATGTTTTATCCGACTACGGCAGTGTTTCGCGCGGTGTTGGTGAGGAAGATGCCAACGGGTATCTCACATCCGTGGTTGAGCGAAAGACAATTGTGAAGGAGAATGGCAGGATTGTTTCAAAAGAAGCAGACGGAGATGTGGTGCTCCATCCGGAAGCCAAAACATCCATGAACTTCTGGGGCTTTCAGCCTTCGGTTTTCGGAATCTCCGAAGCGTTGTTCAATGATTTTTTAAAGAACAATTATCAGGATATAAAAGCTGAGTTCTTCATTCCCATCATTGCCAATTCGCTGGTGAAAAGCGGAAAGGGAAAAATCAAAGTGATCTCCGGGGGCGATGTGTGGTTTGGTGTTACCTACCAGGAAGATAAGGAAGAAGTGGTGGGCAAAATCCGTGAACTGATAACAAAAGGAGAGTACCCGGAGAAGTTATGGGGATGAAAGATTTGCCAGTATCGTTGGCAAATCTTTCATCGGGTGCCTTTCTAAAACTGCTCCAGTTTCGAAAAGAAAAAGTTTCCTTCTATTTCCGCATTGGCATCACTGTCGGAGCCATGAATGGCATTGGCTTCAATGGATTTAGCAAACAGGTTGCGGATGGTGCCGGGTGCCGCCTTTTGCGGATCGGTTGAACCGATCAGCTTGCGGAAATCTTCAACGGCATTGCCCTTCTCCAGAATCATCGGAACGATGGGTCCGGATGACATGTAGTTGCAGAGGTCGTTGTAAAACGGACGCTCTCTATGAATAGCGTAAAACTGACCGGCTCGCTCTTTCGTTAACTGCGTTTTCTTCATGGCTACGATCCGAAAGCCGGCTTCTTCAATAAGTTTGGTAATAGCCCCGGTGTTGCCGGCTGAAACGGCATCGGGCTTAATCATGGTAAATGTTCTGTTTCCTGCCATTTTGTTTTCAATTAGCGGGCGCAAAAATAAGGGTTATTCAATGAAATCCGCGGAAGCCGGCTAAAAACTCAAATCCGGTAATTCCTCCTTATTTTTGCTGCCTGTCGCCCAAACCTTAAATGAAGAATCTGCCTGCGTTCAAGCAGTTTATGAGTCAACCGCGGAGGGTGGTTGTAGTAATGCACTACAAACCCGATGCCGATGCACTGGGCTCATCGCTGGGGTTGTTTGGATACCTGATGAACTGCGGACACACCGTTCAGGTAATCTCGCCAAGCGATTACCCGGCTTTTTTACACTGGATGCCCGGCAATGACCATGTGTTAATTGACGAGGAGCCGAATAAACACGCCATCAAACTCTACATTGAGCAAGCCGAGATTATTTTTTGCCTTGACTTCTCATCGCTGAGCCGGATTAACAACCTGGGCGAGGCCGTGAAAAATTCATCCGCCAAAAAAGTACTGATCGACCATCACCTTGAACCGGAGCACTTTGCCGATTTTGAGCAATGGGATTCGCACGCAGCGTCAACCGCAGGGCTGATCTATGAGCTGATTATTCAGCTAGGCGACCGGAACAAAATTAACGCCCCCGTTGCCAATTGCCTCTATGCCGGGTTAATGACCGACACGGGCGGATTCAGGCACAACAACACCAGGCGCGAAGAGTTTATGATTGCCTCTGACCTGGTTTCGCTGGGGGCCAATCCTACCCGGGTATCAAAATTGATTTACGACACCAACACCCTTGAGCGCCTGCGCCTGATGGGCTTTGTGCTCAGTGAAAAACTTATTGTTTTGCCCGAATTCAACACCGCCTACATAACCCTTTGCCAGCAGGAACTTAAGCGCTTCGGCTCGCAAACCGGTGATACCGAAGGGTTTGTTAACTATGGATTGTCCATCAAGGGAATCAGGCTGTCGGTAATGATTTATGAACGAAAGGATGAAATCAAACTCTCATTCCGTTCGCTTGGAAATTTATCAGTCAATGAATTTGCCCGAAAGCACTTTGAAGGAGGCGGACATAGAAATGCGGCCGGAGGCTCAAGCAAACTAAGCCTGGAAGCCACCACGCAAAAATTCTTAGATTTGCTGCCCGAATACCGGCAACTACTAACGGGTGCTGACGATTCGGAATAACGGATAACTATATTTAAACAAATCCCATAACATGAGAAAAGCGATTATTCTTGGTTGCCTGGCAGCCTTAACGGCCTGCGTTGACACGGTTAAAGAAACACCCAACGGACTGAAATATAAAGTAATAAAGAAGGGAGATGGCGTTTTGGCCCGCGTAGGCGAAATCCTCGTATTTGACTACGCCCTTAGCGATTCAAAGGATTCGTTATGGACCAGCACCATCGAAAACGGTTTTCCTTCAGCATACATGGTAAACGACAGCAGTGCCATCCCGGAAGAGAACGGGATCATCCAGATGCTCCGCATGCTTTCGAAAGGTGATAGTGTTACCGTAGACATTTCAATCAAAGAATTTTTCAGCAAGCTCAGCCGCAGGCCGGTTCCTGAAAACCTCGACAGCACCTTGATGATGCGCTACCAGTTCCGGATTAACCAGATCATGACCAACGAGCAATTCATGACCTACGAGCAGGAATTAATGAACAATTTTCTGATTAACCAGCTAAAAAAAGATGCCCGGAAAATTGACGCCTACCTGGCCGAGAAGAAGATCAAAGCGGATACGCTGCCTTCGGGTGTCCGGTATGTGATCACCACGCCCGGCACCGGTGAAACAGCCAAATCAGGCCAAACCGTATCGGTTAATTATGTCGGGTATGTATTGAACGGTAAATATTTTGATACAAGCATCCAATCGGTGGCACAGGAAAACAATCTTTTTGATCCCAACCGGGAATACACACCTTACCCGGTAACCATTGACCAGTCGAGTGTAATTCAAGGCTGGCACGATGCATTGAAAACCATGAACAAAGGTGCAAAGGGCACATACTACATTCCGTCAACATTGGCGTACGGTCCGCAACAGCGCAGTGCGGTAATCAAACCCAATTCCATATTGGTTTTTGAACTCGAAGCAGTTGATATAAAGGACTAGTTCATGCGTTGGCTATGGTTTCTTGCCGCTCTTCTGGCAGCACTTGCCGGATGCAGCGAAGACGAATGCACGGCCCGTGTGGCGCAATCGCGCCTGGACGCGGTCAATCAAACAAAACTTGCGGAGGACATCGCGGCAATCGATGCGTACCTGGATGCCGCAGGCATTACGGCCGTTGAGGACCCAACCGGTATGCGCTATGTTGTAACACTGCAGGGAACAGGCGCTAAACCCTGCCTGGAGTCATCCATTACATTCACGTATAAGGGCATGCTGCTTGCCGATGGTTCAGTATTCGATGAAAGCACCTCCGGACTGACTTATCCATTGAACCGGCTCATTCTCGGGTGGCAGATTGTATTGCCGCAACTCAACGCGGGCACAAAAGTTACATTGTATATCCCTTCCGGATATGGGTATGGACCAAACGCCCTGTCTGGCATTCCGGCCAATTCAAACCTTGTGTTCGAAGTTGAACTTGTTTCAGTGTAGCCTGTGAAGGAGATTGTTTTTGCCACCAACAACCGGCACAAACTCGATGAGGTGCAGGGCCTCCTGAAAAATTCTGTGACTCTTCGCACACTGGAGGAAATCGGGTGCCGGGAAGAGTTAGCTGAAACACAAGCCACACTGGAAGGAAACGCGCTGCAAAAGGCACGCTACGTTTACGATACCTACGGAGTAGTTTGCTTTGCTGACGATACCGGCCTGGAGGTTGATGCCCTGAATGGGGAGCCGGGTGTTTTCTCAGCACGGTATGCAGGACCTCAAAGGAACAGCGAAGACAACATTGACCTGCTGCTAAACCGGCTTCGCAATAAAGCCGACCGGAGAGCCCGGTTCAGGTGTGTGATTGCACTGGTCGGACAGGGAGGTTCAAAGCTTTTTGAGGGCACTGTTTATGGCCGGATCCTGGAGTTGAGACGAGGGAACGGAGGATTTGGGTATGATCCGGTTTTTCTGCCCGATCATTCTGAAAAGACATTGGCAGAACTTACCCGTGAGGAGAAAAACCGAATCAGCCACAGGGGCGAGGCGGTACGAAAGCTGGTAACATATCTTCAGGAAACGTATGGTCAATAACATCGGGTTTGGTAATTTGATACCCGGCTATCAGGCATGAACAAACCATTTACCATTGGCATAACCGGGGGAAGTGGCTCCGGAAAAACGTATTTCCTGAACAACCTCTCCAAACAGTTCAGCGATGCAGAATTGTGCCTCATATCGCAAGACAACTACTACCACCCCCGTGATCAGCAACAGACAGACGAACGGGGTGTAAAGAACTTCGACCTTCCGGAAGCCATCGACTACCGGCAGTTTGTTACCGACATCATCAAATTGAAACGCGGGGAAGTGCTCACCAAAAAAGAGTACACCTTCAACAACCCGGGTGTTGAGCCTAAAACATTGGTGTTTAAACCCGCACCCATTCTGGTTGTCGAAGGGTTGTTTGTTCAGTACTTTGATGACATTGCTAAAGAATTGGATTTGAAAGTTTTTATTGAAGCTAAAGATTACGTGAAGCTAACCCGAAGGATTCATCGCGATAATGAAGAGCGCGGGTACGGCCTTGACGATGTATTGTACCGCTACCAGCACCATGTTATGCCGGTGTACGAAAGGCTCATCGAGCCACTAAAGCATCAGGCTGATCTGATAATCCCCAACAACAGCCATTTTAAACAGGCATTGACCATCCTAACCCTGGCATTAAAGGCCCACTTAGCCGGAATCAGTCCGAATTGACAGAATTTTTATCGCTACTTTCAAATTCAAACCATTTTTCTACTTTTGTAGCCCATGAAAAAAGGACAGGCATTTCATCGTACCATTTCCCTCGTTATTGGAGTGGGCATTGCTCTGGCCCTAGGCGTAAGCCAACTTTTCTTTTTTGAGGTAAACAGCAAGGAAGCCAGGTCGGTAGATGCCGGGCAAACGGAAGAAGCGACATTTATTTCCATGCCTTCGGTAACCATGCCGTCATCCCCTTCTGTTGTCGAGACAACCAGTGGGTTTACCTTTATTCAGGAAATTCTCTTTGAAGGCACAGATCAGCAGGCCGAAGTTGTTCCGGTAAGCACCGTATTCAATACCCTGCTGCAAACACTCTTCCGGGTAGTCATTTCCCCGAACGCTCCCTGATTAATTGCTTTCTTTTAAACCTGCCCCGAATGCGTTTCAGGCAGGAACCATGTATCACTTTCAACACATTTTAACTTTTTGAACAAGGAATTATGCAAAACAAAGGATTTGTCATTGTATTGACGGCAGTAATCGCTGCACTATGTCTTTACTATTTATCATTTACGGTGGTGAGTACACGTGTGCAACGCAACGCCATCGCATACGCCACCGATGCGAACGGCATTGTTGATCTGAATAAAAAGGTAGCCTACATGGATTCGGTTTGGAATAAACCGGTGTATAACCTTTTTGGTGTTGAATTTACCTACAAGGAAGTAAAGGATAATGAGCTGAGCCTGGGCCTTGATTTACAGGGAGGCATGCATGTAACCCTTGAAGTTTCACCAGTTGATATCGTAAAAGGTCTTAGTGGAAATAACCGGGACTCGGCTTTTATAAAAGCCCTTATCAAAGCGCAGCAAAAGCAAAAGAGCAGCGAAAAGAATTTCAGCGCCCTCTTTTTCGAATCATACAAGGAAGATAACCCGGGAGCAAAACTGGCGCATGTGTTTGCCTCAACTACTACACGTGGAAGAATAAGCCTGAATGATGCTGATGAAAAAGTGATTGAGGTGGTTGAGCAGGAAATTGAAAGCGCAATCGACCGCTCCTACACCATTTTAAAAAACCGGTTGGATCAGTTCGGCACATCGCAGCCCAACATTCAGCGCCTTCCGGGTACCGGGCGCATCCAGATAGAGATACCGGGCGCTGATAACCCCGCGCGCGTCCGCAAATTATTGCAAGGGGTAGCCCGGCTTGAGTTCTGGGATGTTGTGGAGCCCAATGACATTTCAACCTCATTGATGAGCATCAACGAAATGCTCACCAAAGAGCAGCAAAGCCTTGCATTGACAAAAACAACCCCCTCACCCGAAGGCCAGGCAGAAACACCTGCTTCGGACACCACACTCACCGACCTGGAGAAACAACTCCAAACGGCATCCGTTTCTGACACCACTCAATCCGGATTGGATTCGTTGAACAACCTGGGCGTTTCACCCTTGTTTGCCCGGAGCACACCGGCCGGTACCTTCCGGTATAGCCTCAAGGATACCGCAGAGATTAACCGCATTTTTAAACGTGCCGATGTGCGCAGCCTGCTGCCCCGAAACGTAGGCGTTTACTGGGGCAATAAACCCGATAAGGACATGGCTAACACGGAAGCCCTTTCGCTGTATTTCCTTGATCAGGGAAGAGGAGGAAAACCCAAACTCACCGGAGAAGTAATTAATGATGCGCGGCAGGATCTGGATGAATATGCCCGTCCGGCCGTAAGCATGACGATGAATGCTACCGGTACGCGCATCTGGGCGAAGATGACAGCCGAGGCGGCCAGCAAATCGCCACGTGGCCGTATCGCTATTGTATTGGACAACACGGTATACAGTGCACCCTATGTAAATGGCGAGATACCGAACGGCAACTCACAGATTTCCGGAAACTTTACCGTTGAGGAAGCAAAGGACCTGGCCAATATTTTGAAAGCGGGATCGTTGCCTGCACCCACAAAAATTGTGGAAGAAGCAATTGTGGGCCCCACCCTCGGAGAGATGGCCCGTGCCCAGGGACTTATTTCAACGGTCTGTGGCCTTGCCCTGGTTGTGATTTTCATGGTGATGTACTACGCCCGGAGCGGATGGGTTGCCAACATTGCACTGCTGTTTAACATCTTCTTTATCCTGGGCATACTTGCCCAGTTTGATGCCTCCCTTACCTTACCCGGTGTGGCTGGCATTGTGCTTACCATGGGTATGGCTGTTGATGCCAACGTATTGATCTTTGAGCGCATCAAAGAAGAATTGCTGCACGGTCGAAAATTGAAAGATGCCGTTAAAACGGGATACCAACGCGCGTTCTGGACGATTTTCGATTCAAACCTAACCACGTTGATCACCGCAGTATTCCTGGCCTGGCTGGGCCAGGGACCTATCCGCGGATTTGCCGTAACCCTCATCATCGGTATCCTTACCTCGTTCTTCACAGCCGTTTATGTTTCGCGGGTTATTGTGGAGTGGATGACCCGCAAAGGCGATGAAAGCAACATCTCGTTTGATACGGTTATTGCACGGGCTGTTAAGAAGAGAAGGCAATTTGCTTTTGTGCGCAACAGCAAACTGGCCTATTTGATTTCGTCAGCCATTGTTGTCGTGGGCCTTTCGCTAATGTTGGTAAAGGGATTAAACATGGGTGTCGACTTTAAAGGAGGCCGCTCGTTCATTGTATCGTTTAACCAACCCATGGAGGCTACCAATCTGAAAGTTGGATTAAGTCAGGCATTTGCGAATTCGGGTACCGAAGTGAAAAATTACGGAAGCAACAGCAAGGTTAAGGTAACCACTTCGTACCTGATTGATGACGATTCGGATGAAGCGGATGGTAAGGTGCGACAAGCCTTGATTACCGGTTTGGAGAATATAACCGGCAAACAATTTACTGAGCAGGATACACAATTGGCAGATAACCAGTTCACCATCTCCAGTTCTTCAAAGGTGGGAGCAACGGTGGCCGATGATATTAAAAATTCGGCATGGCGAGCAAGCTTGTTTTCCATTGTTGCCATCTTTTTGTACATCCTTATCCGGTTTAGAAAATGGCAGTTCAGTGCGGGCGCCATTGTGGCCACCTTACACGATACGTTGTTCGTATTTGCTGCATTTTCAATTGCCAATTTCTTTGGCATTAGTTTCGAAATCGATCAGGTTTTTGTGGCTGCCGTGCTGACGATCATCGGGTATTCCATAAACGATACGGTAATTATTTTCGACCGGATTCGCGAATACATTGGGTTGGGCACCTCGCACGACAAGAAGAAAATTGTAAACGATGCCATTAACGATACGCTGTCCCGAACCATTATCACGGCCGGTACCACCTTGCTTGTGGTTATTACCCTGTTGATTTTTGGGGGTGAAGTGTTACGCGGCTTCTCATTTGCCTTGTTGGTGGGCATTGTGGTAGGAACATATTCTTCTGTATTTATTGCCGCGCCAATTATTATTGACCTTGATAAAAAAGAGGAGGAGAAAACACCGGAAGTAAAGAAGGTGCCGGTGTCGGCTTAAGGAGTTGTTGATTCAGGCATTGGGAGGCCTATTGTTTAGGTTTGCCGATGCCTGATTCTTTTATTCAGCAATATCTTTCTCTACCCGTAATCCTACTGCGAGTACCCCTTTCAGGGTATCGGTGCGCATAAACTGTTCAAACCTCATGGTGTACCGTCCTGAGTACGGAAATACATGGTTGCCGAGCAGTAAGAACCGGTGATCATAGATGTCACCAATGCCACTTTGACCCAGCGGCCTGCCTGATTTTTTATCAAAAAGAAATTCCGTAATAAGCTTCTGCTGCATCTCCGTGTCGGCCGAGTCAAGCAAATGGTAGGTCAGGTAGAGGTTGGCGTATGGGTAGACCGATTCGTTTCGAACCGTGATGTACAGGTTATAGGGAATGGAATTATCCGTGATGGTGAATTCAAAAACGGGTTGATCATTCACGGTCCACAAACGTTGGGTAAACGTGTGGTTCTGTTCATAGAGGCGCGATGAATCGCAGGCTGCCAGCATCAGTGTAACGGCCACGGGTAACAGGTATCTCATCCTTGTCTTTTCGGTTGGTTATTGTTCCGGTTATTGCGGTTGCCGCGATTCCTCTTCTTCTTCTTTTTCTTTTTATTCTTGCTGCTGAACTTCTTATCGAGTTGAGCCAGATCGCTGTTAAGGGAGGCCACAGGTGCCTTCACTTCCAGTTCATCGGCTTGAAGGGTTGCTGGTTTCTTACCGGCTTTGTTCATCTCCAGGATTTGGTTAACCCGATCTACATTAAGGGGGTACCAGGTATTATCTTCGCGATAACCGAACCACATGATTTTCCTGAAGATGTCTGTCTTTTGCAGTCGCGCTTCGCCTTGCTCCGTCAGTAGTGGAGCTTCCAGTTTAGGAATGTCCCGCAATGCATCCATGTACGTTTCCAACTCATAGTTCAGACAGCACTTTAGCCGGCCGCATTGTCCTGAAAGTTTGCTGGGGTTTAGTGACAAGTTCTGATAACGTGCTGCACTGGTGGCAACGTTTTTGAAATCGCTGAGCCATGTGGAGCAGCACAGTTCCCTTCCACAAACACCCACACCGCCCAATCGCCCGGCCTCCTGGCGCAAACTGATCTGCCGCATTTCTATCCTGATTTTAAATTCCCCGGCCAGTATGCGGATAAGTTCGCGGAAATCTACCCGCTCTTCAGCCGAATAGTAAAAGGTAGCCTTCGTGTTATCGGCCTGGTACTCAATGTCCGACAGTTTCATCTGCAGGTTTAAATCGCGGATGATTTCTCGTGTGCGGTAGAGGGTGGGTAGTTCTCTCTTTTTTACTTCCTCAAACTTTTCAAGGTCCTTCGTGTGGGCTATTCTGTAAATTTTTTTGATGTCTCCATCGTTGGCTATTTTCTTTTTCTGCATTTGCAGTCTTACCAGTTCGCCCTGAAGTGAAACATGGCCGATGTGGTGGCCATTTTGCATCTCAACAACTACCGCATCGCCAGTAACCAGGGTGAGTTTTTCGGGATTGCGGTAGTAATCTTTCCGGCCGTTTTTGAAACGAACTTCAACAACTGGAAAGCGTTCCTCCCGGGGCATCTCCATGTTCGAAAGCCAGTCGAACACGTTCATTTTGTTGCACCCACCGGTAAGGCACATGCCGTTGTTGTTGCAGCCGGCAACTTTTGCTCCCTTTCCCGATGTACACGCACAACTCACGTTTGTCTGATCTATTTTTTTATGGACAACAAATCCAAACCGATATCTTTTCTGAAATATACCCCATCCCAACTTAGTTTGGCAACACCGGCATACGCTTTTTGCCGGGCTGCTGAGACGTCAGCCCCCATTCCGGTAACTGCCAGCACACGCCCTCCGGAAGTAATCACCGTATTGTTAGTGGTGCTTGTTCCCGCATGGAATACCAGGGCATCTCCGGGGGTTTGAAGCCCGTTAACAGGTTTTCCTTTTTCAAATGCTTCGGGGTAGCCACCTGACGCCATCACAACGGTAACTGCGCATTGGTTGTCTTTTTCAATGCTTTTGTTTTCCAGGGTGCCGGTTGCCGCTGCCATCAACAGCTCAACCAGGTCGGTCTTGATGCGTGGCATCACCGCCTGTGTTTCGGGGTCGCCCATCCGGGCGTTGTATTCAATTGCATACGGATCACCGTTAACGTTCATCAGGCCAATAAAAATAAATCCCCGGTAATCAATCTTTTCCTGGCGAAGTCCGCGGATTGTCGGTTTAACAATGCGTTCCTCTACCTTACTCATAAAGGAGGCATCGGCAAAGACTACGGGCGATACAGCGCCCATGCCACCCGTATTGGGACCAATGTCGCCATCGCCAATGCGTTTGTAATCTTTGGCTTCCGGTAAGATGACATAGCCTTTACCATCTGTCAACACAAAAACAGAAAGTTCAATTCCGTGCAAAAATTCTTCAATAAGTACTTTCTTTCCCGCCTCACCGAACTTTCCACCACTAAGCATGGCAGTCACTTCGCGACTTGCTTCGTTGGGATCGTCTGTAATGATCACACCCTTGCCGGCTGCAAGGCCATCAGCCTTAAGTACGATTGGCGGCTTGCACTGCCTGATGTAGGCCAGGGCTTTATCGGTATCGCCCGAATGAAAGGTTGTTGCTTTGGCCGTGGGGATGTTGTGCCTGAGCATAAAGTGTTTTGAAAAATCCTTGCTGCCTTCCAGTCGTGCACCTGATTTTCCGGGGCCAACCAGGGGGATGGAACGCAGGGCGGAGTCGCTTTCAAAAAAGTCACGAATACCCTTCACAAGGGGCAATTCAGGCCCAACAACTACCAGGCCGATGGCATTTTGTGAGCAGAATTTCCCGATGCCTTCAAAATCATCGGTAGCGATCGGAACATTTTGCGCAACGGCCGATGTGCCGGCATTGCCAGGGGCTACAAAAAGCTTTTTACACCGCGGGCTTTGATGTAGCTTCCATGCCAGCGCATGTTCACGGCCACCATTACCAATAACAAGAATGTTTACGGAGTTCATAAAAGCCCCAAAGATGGGTAAACCCTTTCAAAATTCAAGAGTTCAGCTTCATGAATAGCCCTTAGTGTGCGTACTCGCTCATAAAGGCAAGTCGGGCAAGGCGAATTTCTTCTTCGGTGTAATTGGCCAGCGTATCGTCATTAAGTGCCGCCTCGAGGCTATCGGTATCGGCATTCATAAAATAATCCTGAATGTCATCCAGTTTTTGCGGGTCCATTACCTGGTCGATATAATAGCTCAGGTTAAGCTTCGTGCCCGAGTAACTGATGTTTTCAATTTCCGTGAGCAATTCCTCGAAACTCAGGTTCGCCATTTCAGCAATTTCTTCCAGGTCAACTTTTTTATCGATTTGCTGGATAATGAAAATTTTTGTTTTGGATTTGTTGACAGATGATTTGACCACCACCTCGGTTGCTGTTTCAATGTCATTGTCCTCCACGTATTTCTGAATCATCTCCAGAAATTCTTTTCCAAACTTGTTGACTTTGCCCATGCCAACGCCATTTACCTGGGCCAGGTCTTCCCTGGTGGTGGGGTAGGTGGTGGCCATTTCTTCAAGTGATGGATCCTGGAAAATTACGTAAGGAGGCAGATCGCGTTCCTTGGCAATTTTTTTCCGAAGCGTTTTAAGCATTTCAAACAGCTTGTCGTCATACGCCTTGGCATTTACCGGGGCACGTTCACTTGAAACCTCCTCATCCTCAAGATCAGTAGTGAAATCGTGGTCACGGGCCAGTTCGATGGAATGCGGCTTCTTTAAAAAGGCTTCGCCTTTCTTTGAAATTTTTAGTGCGCCTATGTTGTCAATGTCCTTTTCAAGGTATTGATAAATCAGTGTCTGACGGATCACAGATTTCCAGAAGTCGGCATCTTCATCTGCACCCTTGCCGAAAATAGTCAGGTCGAAATGGGCATAACTCTTTACATATTCGTCTTCAATGCCCCTGAGCACGTGCACCAGGTGGTTGAGCCCGAAGCGCTCATTGGTTTGCTTCACTGCTTGCAGTACCATTTTTACGTACTCGGCACCGTCAAACCGCTCGCGTGGATGAACGCAGTTATCGCACATGCCGCAGTTGTCTTCGGTAAACTCCTCCCCGAAATAGTGCAGCAGTTGCCGCCTGCGGCACACGGGCGATTCGGCATAGAACTCCATCTCCTGCAACAGGATGCGGGCATTTTCGCGCTCCTGCACGGATTTATCTTTATTGAATTTCTCCAGTTTGTTCAGGTCGTTGTGGCTGTAGAACATCAGGCAGTGGCCTTCAAGCCCGTCACGTCCTGAGCGGCCGGTTTCCTGGTAGTATCCTTCGAGCGATTTCGGTACATCATAATGAACTACAAACCGCACATCGGGTTTGTCGATGCCCATGCCGAAAGCAATGGTAGCTACGATGATGTCAATTTCCTCGCTCAGAAAGGCGTCTTGATTTTTCTCCCGCACATCGGGATCCAGACCGGCATGATAAGGTGCCGCCTTAAATCCATTCACAGAAATCAGCCTGGCAATCTCCTCAACCTTTTTCCGGCTCAGGCAGTACACGATTCCGGATTTGCCCCGGTTATCGCGAAGGAATTTGATGAGTTGTTTTTTCGTCTCTTTTTTTGGACGAACCTCATAGTAGAGGTTTTTGCGGTTAAAGGAAGACATGAATACATCTGCATCTTCCATCTGCAGATTTTTCTGAATATCAATCTGCACCTTGGGGGTTGCGGTAGCGGTGAGCGCCATTACGGGCAAGTCGCCCAGTTGCTGGATCATCGTCTTGATCCTTCGGTATTCCGGCCGAAAGTCATGGCCCCATTCCGAAATACAATGCGCTTCATCAATGGCAACAAAGGAAACCCTTACCTTCTTCAGAAACTCGATGTTCTCCTCTTTGGTCAGTGATTCAGGGGCTACGTAAAGCAACTTAATGGCTCCGGCCAACGCATCTTTTTTGAGCCGGGTAATCTCTCCTTTCGATAAGGTGGAATTGAGAAAGCGCGCGTTTACACCGTACGCATTAAGTTGGTCAACCTGGTTTTTCATTAACGCGATAAGCGGAGATATGACCACAGCCAGGCCATCGAGTATTAATGCAGGCAACTGGTAGCACAGCGATTTGCCGGCACCCGTAGGCATAATGACAAACGTATTCTGGCCATCCAGCAAATTCCGGATAATTGTTTCCTGATTGCCCCTGAAGTGCCCGTATCCGAAAACTTCTTTAAGCTTTACTTTTAATGCGTCTTTCTCTTCAACCACCATCATGCCTAACAATAGTTAGTGTCAAATCTTTCTATCTTTGCCTGCTGACAAAGCTAATTTGGAAAGGAAATTGAATTTAGTAAAAAATATTAAAAACATTGCACAGGAGGTATTAATAAATGAATCCCGGGCTATAAAAAATCTTACCAATTTTATTGATGATGACTTTGAGGCCTGTGTTAAAGAAATTTATTCTTCTAAAGGCCGGGTTGTCATAACAGGCATTGGCAAAAGTGCCATAATTGCCAATAAAATTGTGGCTACGCTAAATTCAACCGGTACGCCCGCCCTGTTTATGCATGCTGCAGATGCCATTCATGGCGATTTGGGCATGGTTCAGCAGGACGATATCGTGATCTGCATTTCAAAAAGCGGCAATACACCGGAAATAAAGGTACTTGTGCCCTTGCTAAAACGCAGGGGCGCAAAACTTGTTGCCCTTGTCAGCAACGTAACTTCGTATCTGGCGCAGCATGCCGATTACGTGCTGAATGCCACCATTGACCAGGAAGCATGCCCCAACAACCTGGCCCCCACCACCAGCACCACTGCACACATGGCCCTGGGCGATGCCCTGGCCGTGTGCCTGGTTAACCTGCGCAACTTTACCGATGCCGATTTCGCAATGTTTCACCCGGGTGGTTCACTGGGTAAGCAACTTTACCTGAAGGTTTCTGACATTTCGGCAACCAATGAACTTCCCATGGTGAACCACGATGCTACGTTGAGGGAGGTCATTGTGGAAATTACTTCAAAACGCCTTGGTTGTACGGCCGTGGTTGAAGAAAACAAAAAGCTTTTAGGGATTATTACCGATGGCGATTTGCGAAGGATGCTCCAAAAAAATCCTGACCTGACCACGATCCGGGCTTCCGATATCATGACCCGAAACCCCAGGCATATTCAAAAAGATGAATTTGCCGTGAAGGCGCTGCACCAGATGCAGGAAAATAACATAACCCAGCTTGTGGTTATGGATGGCGCCCAGGTTAACGGTTTTATACACTTGCACGATTTATTGAAAGAAGGCATTGCCTGATAACACTCAGATTTAAAACCTAAAGCTTCCTGACGCGAAGAAGCATACATGAAAAAAAACCTGTTTGTTGTATTGATGGCCGGTGGTGTAGGTGTGCGCTTCTGGCCCTATAGCCGGAACGAAAAACCCAAGCAGTTCCTGGATGTGCTTGGAGTTGGAAAAACACTCCTGCAGATTACCTATGAGCGCTTTCTGCCGATTTGTTCACCGGAGCACATTTATGTGGTAACCCACGAAGAGCATGCTCATTTGGTTCGGGAGCAGCTTCCCCAGCTTAAAAATGAACAAATACTTGCTGAGCCAATGCGAAAGAACACGGCAGCGTGTATCGCTTATGCAAGTTATTCGATACGGCAACGCCAAAGCGATGCGGTGATTGTTGCCAGTCCGGCCGATCACCTGATTATGAAGGAGACTGAATTTCAACATGTGCTGAGTAAGGCCATTGATCAGGCGAGTGATCAGGATAAGCTGATTACACTGGGCATTACCCCAACCCGGCCCGAAACCGGCTATGGTTATATCCAGTTTTTACCCGATAAGAAATTCATTAAAAAGGTAAAAACCTTTACCGAGAAACCTCAACTGGCGTTGGCGAAGAAATTTTTGGAAAGCGGGGACTTTGTGTGGAACTCCGGCATTTTTGTTTGGGGGGTTAAGGCCATCATCCGGGCATTGGAAGAACATATGCCCGAAATGGCGGAGGCTTTTGAAGAAAGCAGCAAAGCGTTTGGTTCCAGGGAGGAACCCGCTGTATTAGCCGAGGCCTACGCGCAATGCAAAAGCATATCCATTGACTATGCCGTGATGGAAAAGGCCACCAACGTTTATGTATGCCAGGCATCGTTTACGTGGTCTGACCTGGGCTCGTGGGCGTCCATCCACGACATCTCGGCAAAAGACAAAGAGAACAACATGATCAGCGGGCGGGTATTGGCGTACGACTCCCGTAACTCCATTATCCGCGCTTCCTCCCCTGACAAATTGTTTGTGGTGCAGGGGCTTAACGGCTACCTGGTAGGCGAGTTTGGTAACGTAATCATTGTGTGCGAGAAAGACCGGGAAGATTTATTCAGGCAGTTTGTGAACGATGTGAAGGCGTTGAAGGGGGGAGGGGAGTTTTTGTGATGCACGTATTAGTCTTTCTGCGGCATTAAACTCGCATACAGCAACGGCACAAAATACAAAGCCGTAAATGTTGCTACAATCAGTCCGCCTATGGTGGTGATGGCTACCGGTCGTTGTAGATCAGCACCAAGTCCGGAGGAGAACACAATGGGCGTAATGGCCAGCACGTTGGTGCAGGTGTTCATAACAATCGGCTTGAGCCGGTCAAGACCAGCCTGTTCAATGGCTTGAGGCAAGGGCAGGTGCTGGCGCAAGCGGTTAATGCGGTCAATTTTTAAAATGGCATCGTTATCCAAAATTCCCAGCACCACCACCAGGCCAATTCCCGACATAATATTGAGTGTGCCGCCCGATGCCCATAACAATAGCAGACTGCCCGCAAAACCTATTGGCAGGCTTGCCAGTACCAATAACGGCTGACGGAACGATTCAAATTCAGCCGTCAGTATAAAGTACATAAGGGCGAGCGATACCATTAAAATCAAGGATAACTGGTTCAGGTTATCGCGATTCTCAAACCACTGACCGGTAAAATCCACGACCAGTCCGAATTGGGCTGCCAATGTGCTGAAATAATTTTGTACTGTGCTCAGGTTCTCAAATTCTGATACGGTAACCGACTGATAAATTCCTGAGGCATCAGCCGTAATGCTTTGATACTGCCGGCTATACCTGATAGTAACAAACTCTTTCACCGGATAACGGATTCCATCAGTCGAATGCACGAAGATTTTTTGGAGTACTTGCCCCGGATGACTTGAATGGCTCATCATAATAACCGGTAAAACCCGACCAAGTTCTTTTATATCGGTTATCCGGTAATTTCCGAAAGCGATCTCCAATGCCCTAAGCAGGTTTGAATACGGTACAGAAAGTTGACCAAGGCGATTAAAGTCAATCTGTAGCAGTGCAGCAGTTTCAAAGTCAAAACCCTGGCCCGGCTTAGCTGCCTGAAAATTCTCCAGATTTTCTACTATGCGGGTAGCCAGTGAATCGGGCAAAGGGGCGTTTGATTGCACTTGCCGGAAACGTGCTTCAAAAGCAGGCTGATTGGAAATAAAAATTTGCTCAAACGCGTTGGGGGCGCCTGACAACACAAAACGGCATGATGGATACTGTGTGCGGAAAAATTTAGTTATCCATTCATCGGTATCCTGTCGCCTTTCTGCCGAGGGGTATCTGAGATAGATAACGGCTTGGCGGGCACTGTAAACTTCCGGGTTAAGAATAAATTGCCTGTACCCCACATCGGCTTCAGCATGCACCAATTGAGGCTGAAGTTGCCGAACAAGTTGTACAATGCGCGCCCGGTTATCCTGCACATCAATAGGCTCGTTCCAATCCAGTTGAATTACTGTTTCGTAACGTTCTATTTCAGGAAAACCGGTTTTAGGCAAATAAAAAAACAGAAAGAAACTTAGTGGGATGAGGAGGGACATTCCGATGAGTGCGCCTTTGCGATGGAGCCAAACCCGCTGAAAGGATTGGTGATAACAGGTTTTTAGAAAAAGAAAAAAACGGCTGCCTTGCTGCTCAACTGTTGCTGAAGACCGGTAAAACAGCCTGAACAGAAGCGGAATAAGAATGAAGGTACATGCCAGCGACACAAAAAGAATAGCGGCAACAGAAAGCGCCTGATCGTAAAACAGGGCTCCTGTTATACCGCTCATGAAAATCAGTGGCAGAAATACGGCCAGGTTGGTTAATGCCGAACTGATTAACGGAACCATCACCTCGGTAGTACCGTACACGCACGCATCTGAGAGCGAAAGGCCTTCGCTGCGTTTCAGTGAAATGCTGTCAACGACAACAATAGAATTATCCACCAGCATGCCCAGGCCAAGGGCCAGTCCACTTAACGAGATAATAGTTAACGGGATGTTTAGCAGGTATAGAACCGAAAATGAAAGAATTAGTGAAAAAGGAAGAACAATGCCCATCATCAGAGGCTCGCGCCATGAACTCATGAACATAAACAACACGGCAAAGGCAAAAACGCCTCCCCACAATAAAGCCTGACTGAGGTTTTGAATGCTTACGTCAAGAAAAGCGGATTGATCCTGCGTTACCGAAAACTGAAGTTGCGGAAAATCTTTTTTAAACTGTTCAACAGCCTCATACAAACGGGGCATTACCTCAGGCATTTTGGCTTCGGCTTGCTTGTGAACATTAATAACGATCCCGGTATGTTGGTTGAAAAGGTGGTATCCTGAAGGAGTTTCGGTGGCGTATTCTAACCACGCAATTTTTTTCAGGGGCACCACACTTTTATCGGGCCGGATCACGGGCAGGTTTCCCAGTACTTCGGGGTTGCCGGTGTGTGTGGCGAGTTTTAAGTAGTATCGGTAATTGCCTTCTCTTACCGTTAGCGTACCGATGGAAAGGTTGGCTTGTTGGATAGCTCGTTCAATGTCGCCTTCAGAAAGATCAAGGCTGGCCAGCAGGGCCTGATCGGGCTCAACCCGAATAATTTGCTTTTGCAGGCCGTTCAAGTCAACCAACCCTACGCCCTCTGATTGTTCCAGTCTGCGTTTCAGAGTAAACAAGGTTACATCCGAGGTGCTGACCATTTCGCCTTCGTCCCGGGGAACAACCTGAATGCGCATAACGGGAATATCCGAAGCCGAAGATTTAATGACCAGGGGGCGTTCCATGCCCGCAGGGAGCAGGGGGATGAGCCGGTCAACCTGTTCGTTCACGTCAATGTAGGCAAGCTGCATGTCCGTACCGTATTCAAAGCGAAGCCTGAGGCTGCCGGTTTCACTTTGTGTCATGCTTTCCACCGACTTCAGGCCGTTAAGTGCCAACATGCGCTCGCGCATAGGCCGCAAAACATTTTGCTCAAGCAGTTCTGGCGGACTGTTAGGCAGTTTAACCGAAAGGGTGATGTAGGGCACATCCGTATCGGGCAGCAGCGATACCGGCAGCCGCAAAAATGCCAGTACGCTTAGTGCCAGCAGGGCAAACAGCGACATGAATACGGCAATAGGGCGGTGCAGCAAAAACCTGAGCATGGTTGAAAAATACAAAAGTTTATTGAGGCGGGCACTCCGCTTAGCTGGTTAGATTTTTCTTCAGTCGATAACCGGGGTAGGGTTCCGCGTTTCCCCTTGCTGTATTGTTATAGCGCTGTCATGTAAGGTTTGCATATGTTTAACAATTTTTTCATGTGTGCGTGATGAGCGAATGATGCCAGCTAATCAGGGCACTGATATAATTCTTATTTTTGAAAAGGATAAATAAATTCATGGTCCGATCACATTACCTTACTGTTGCAGCGCTTGTCTTACTAGGCTGCCAGCCCAAAGAAGAGATTAAAGAGCAGGACCCGGCTGTGGTGCGGAAAGAAATTCCGCCTACTGAGGTGCAAACCACACCGGTGCTGCGCAAGCCTTTTCACTACCTTATTCATACTACCGGGCGAATTCAGGCATCAACCGATGTGGTTGTGATGAGCCGCACCACCGGCCTGGCCGATGAGGTGCTTATCCGCAACGGCAGTAATGTAAAGCAAGGGGACTTGCTGATTAAATTAAACAGCACACGTCAAAAACTGGTACTCGAAGAGGCCGAAGTTCGCCTGCGCGAACGCGAATTAACCTTTCGCGACCAGATGCTAAGTTATGCCGGTACCGATACGGCCCGTTATACGGAAGCCGTAAAAAACCTGCGCATCAGCAGCGGCCATGCCGTTGCTGAAGTAGCCTGGCGGCAGGCCCGCCAGGATTATGAAAATCTCTTCATCCGCGCAACGGTAAGCGGTATTGTCTCCAACCTGAACGTAAAAGCCGGCACGTTGGTGCGCGAACAGGACGAACTGTGCCGCATCCATGACCCCGCCTCGTTGACGGCCGTATGCGAAGTGCTGGAAGAAGATGCCCTGAAATTACGAAAGGGCATGCAGGCCGAAGTAACTGCCCGCAATGAAGAACAACGCACACTAAAAGCGCTAATAACGGAGATTAATCCAAGAGTGGATGAAAAGACAAAACTGGTTAGCGTTACCGTAGCACTGCCGTCAGCCCGCACGTGGCTCCCGGGTATGCACGTTCAGGCTACGCTTGCAGTGCCCTACGAACAGGTGTTGCAGGTGCCAAAGGAAGCCGTGGTAATCCGTTCAGGCAGGCACGTAGTATTCACCGAAAAAAATGGCTTGGCCAAATGGAATTATGTTGAAGTGGGCCTTGAAAACGACAAAGAAATTATTATAACCGGGGGACTCAACGAACAAGACAAGGCCATAATTACCAATAACCTCCAACTTGCGCATGATGCCCCGGTGCGCGTGGTAAACCAGTAGCCGGGCAGTTAATAGTAATGTTAATCAAATCACCTAGCCATGAAAGCATTTGGCGCACTTTGCACAATCGTGCTGTTAACTAGTTATGCAGCCATAGCGCAGCAACACTATACGTTGGATGAAGTAATCAGCCTGTTGCGGGGACAGTCGCCCCTGGCGCGACAGGCAGAAACACGCAAAGAAAACCGCTATTGGCAATTCCGGCTTTACCAATCTAACTACCGCCCGCAGTTACTGCTGAGTGGCGATTTACCCGATTACAACCGCGATTTTTTTCTGAACCGGCTGGATGACGGCACCATTCGTTTTCAGGAGCGGGAACAAACCACAGGCACGCTGAACCTTGGCCTTCAGCAGCCCCTGGCCTTAACCGGAGGATCGCTGTGGGTGAACAGCAACCTGAGCCGGTATAACGACTATCAGTTTATCATTGGGCAATGGAATGGCACCCTGATGAACGTGCGGCTTGATCAGCCCCTCTTCTCCTTTAACCGGCTGCGCTGGGACCGCCAAACCGAGCCCCTGCTTTACGAAGAGTCGAAACGCGAATTTGCTGAAGAACTTGAGAACCTGTCGGTAAAAGCAGTGGAGGCTTTTTTTAATGTTGTTCAGGCACAGGTAGCGCTTCAGGTAGCAGAATCGAACAAGGCCGCCAACGACACCATACACCAAATTGAGCAACAACGCTACAACTTGGGAACTACAACCCGCGAAAAGTTGCTGCAGGCCGAAGTACAATGGTTACGGGCCCGGCAAGAAGTGACCCAGGCACGGATGAACCTGCAAAATGCGCGACTGGCCCTTCGTACCATGGCGGGTTTGCTTGATCAGGATGACTTCCGCGTAGTGCCTCCGGCCAATGTAAAAAAAATAATCATCGATGAAGAAACCGCACTGCACTATGCCCGGCAAAACCGGGCGGCATCGCTTTCTTTTCAGCGCAGAAAAATAGAAGCAGCCCGCGAAGTAGCGCGTGCACGGGGCGAACGATACCGCATAAACCTGGTAGCCTCCTATGGTCTTAACAACAGCGCTGCCGAATTTAATCAGGTGTACCAGGACCCTTTGTCGCAGCAACGCTTTAATGTGGGCTTTACCGTGCCGGTGGTTGACTGGGGCCGTAACCAGGCCAGCATGCGCATGGCGCAGGCCAACCAGAAGTTGACCGAATTTCTGGTGGAGCAGGAAGAGCGTAACCTGGAGAGCGAAATTATCACGCAGATTAACCAGTTTAAAACCATTGCCGACCAGTTGGACGTAAG
>JBBINY010000041.1:0-24806 GCA_037443645.1 Cytophagales bacterium | reverse complement strand
ATTCGTTGTCGGGCGTTACAAAAGGAGGAACAAGTGCGCAGGTTGAAGCGTCTGTTCTTTCACTTTACGATAACGCACGACTACGCGGCCCACGTGTTGGCGAATCGAAAAACGCATCGTGGGACGTACTTGACCAAATGGTTGCCGACAAATTGGGCGCCATCCGAGTAAGTGGAGGAAAGATCGTTATTGTCAGCAATACGGTGTTAAGTCCGAGCTCCAAATCGGTTATTGAAAAATTCAAGAGCAAGTATCCAACTGCCCAGCATATCCAATACGATCAGGTTTCGATGTATGGCATGCTTAAAGCCAATGAAGAATCCTTTGGCAAAGCAATGATTCCATCGTACGATTTCAGTAAAGCTAATGTGATCGTAAGTGTTGCAGCCGATTTTCTGAATACATGGCTGTCACCGATTGAGTTTACAAAGCAGTATGCCAGCACCCGTGAGGTAAGCGAGGAAAAGCGCGACATGTCGCGGCATTACCACTTCGAAGCCGGCATGACACTTACCGGTGCGAATGCCGACCATCGCATACAAATCAAACCTTCGGAAGAAGGAGCGGTGGTAGTTCAGCTTTATAACCTGCTTGCCGCAAAGGCAGGCCTCAACACCATTACAGGCGGCATTGATAAGCCTTACCTGGCAAAGGCTGCTGAGGAGTTATGGCAGAACAGGGGTAAATCGCTGGTGGTGGCCGGATCGAACGATAAAGCCGTGCAGGTTGTGGTGAATGCCATAAACAATATCCTTGGCAATTACGGGTCGACCCTCTTACCGGCTATGCCGGTTAACTATAAGCAGGGCAACGATGAAGCGATGATGAATTTCATTGCTGAAGCCGATGCTGGCAATGTTGCCGGGGTGATCTTCTACAACTGTAACCCGATGTACGACCACCCGATGGCTGAAAAGCTTGGCGGGGCGATGAAAAAAGTTGGATTGAAAATCTCCACATCCTATAAAGAAGATGAGACCGGTGTTGAGTGTGAGTTCCTCGCCCCCGACCATCACTACCTTGAAGCATGGAATGATGCAGAGCCCAAGAAAAATCAGTACAGCATTGCTCAACCGGCCATTACACCAATTTTCAAGACCCGCGCGGCACAGGAAAGCTTGTTGATATGGGCCGGAGAGACAGGCGTTGATTATTACGAAATCGTTAAAGACAATTGGAAAACCTGGTTCTTCAAAGGCGGCAACCTGCGTGCGTGGTGGGATAAGTGTTTATATGATGGTGTACTCGAGCTCCCGGTAGATCCGGTTTCTGTCTCATTTAGCGGAAATGTGGAGGCTGCTGCCAGTACTATAGCAGCAAGCAAAGCTGACGGCATGGAGTTGTTCGTTTATGAAAACGGAACCGTAGGCAATGGCTCGCAAGCCAATAACCCGTTACTTCAGGAACTTCCCGATCCGATAACAAAGGCCGTGTGGGAGCACTACGTAACCGTTTCTCCTGCCGATGCTAAAGAAATTAATTTTACTGAAGCAAAAACAAAATACGCCAGCATTACGGTGAATGGAAAAACTGTAAAACTTCCGGTGTTGGTACAACCCGGTCAAACTCCGGGCACCATTGGGATACCCCTTGGCTACGGCCGTACGCGTGCCGGGAAAGTTGCTGATGGCATTGGCATCAATGCCTATCCGTTTGTGACCATGGTGAATGGCTCGTTCTCCTATGGAGCAACCGGTGTGAAGATGGAAATGCTCGATGAACGCTATTGGTTGGCAACAACACAAACCAACCAAACCTACATGAAGCGGGCAACCGTGATACAGGAGACGCTGCTCTCCGAGTTCAAGTCCGATCCGGGTGCTGGCAGATACAGGCCTAAAGTTGCAACATGGAAAGATCCGAAACACAAGGTTGAACCGGGTACACTTTCCATGTGGAAAGGACACGATTATAAGAACCACCACTGGGGAATGGCCATAGACCTGAATACCTGTATAGGCTGTGGTGCCTGTGTGGTGGCCTGCAATGTTGAGAATAACGTTCACCTGGTCGGTCGCGAGGAAGTGATTAACAGGAGGGAAATGCATTGGTTGCGCATTGACCGCTATTACAGTACCAATGCTGATCCGCAGGATCTGAAAGGCCTTGAAAAGGCGGCAGAAAATCCTGAAGTTGTATTCCAGCCCATGCTGTGCCAGCATTGCAATAATGCCCCGTGCGAAACTGTATGCCCGGTAGCCGCCACGACACACAGTACCGAGGGATTAAATCAAATGACCTACAACCGGTGTATTGGTACGCGCTATTGCGCCAATAACTGTCCGTATAAGGTAAGACGCTTTAACTGGTTTAAGTACCACGATAACCGGCAGTTTGAAAATGTAAATCCTGCCATGAATACTGACCTTGGGAAGATGGTGTTGAATCCTGATGTTACCGTTCGTTCACGAGGTGTTATGGAGAAGTGCTCCTTCTGTGTACAACGCATCCAGCAAGGAAAGCTTCAGGCCAAAAAAGAAAAACGGCCGCTCAAGGATGGCGAAGTAATTACGGCATGCCAGGCAGCATGCTCAACCGGAGCAATCGTATTTGGCGATGTGAATGATCCGGAAAGCCGCATCAGTAAGGTATTGCAAATAAGTCCTGCCGATGAGAAGCGGCCCTACGGCATTGATAAGAAAACAGGTAATCCGCGGGCATACCAGGTTTTGGAAGAGGTAGGTGTAAAGCCTAACATCTGGTATCTCACCAAAGTCAGGAACAAAGAAGAATTGAACGCTTAACGAGTAACCGATAAAGAACACATGCAAGCAGTATCCGTATTACGCGAACCCTTAATTACAGGAAAGAAAACGCTCAAGGATGTTTCGCATGACATCAGCAGGCAGGTTGAAGGCAAGCCGTCCAGGTTATGGTGGGCAGCCTTTGGTATTTCGCTGGCCTTGCTGGCATGGGGAGCGTATTGTTGCTGGATGCTTTTATGGCATGGCATCGGCATGTGGGGACTTAACAAAACCGTTGGTTGGGCCTGGGATATCACCAACTTCGTATGGTGGGTCGGTATCGGTCACGCGGGCACATTGATCTCTGCCATTCTATTATTGTTCCGCCAGCGATGGAGAATGTCCATTAACCGCGCTGCGGAAGCGATGACCATCTTTGCCGTGATTTGTGCAGCCAGTTTCCCGGGTTTCCACATGGGTCGTTTGTGGTTAGGATTTTACTGGGCGCTTCCATTACCAAATACATTTGGCTCATTGTGGGTTAACTTCAATTCACCCCTGCTGTGGGACGTATTCGCCATCTCTACCTACTTCACGGTATCCCTGGTATTCTGGTACATGGGTCTTATTCCTGATTTTGCCGTAATCCGGGATCGTGCGGTTGTTCAGGGAAATAAAATCAGGGCCATGGCCTACAATGCCCTGAGCTTTGGCTGGCAGGGCGGAGCAAAAACATGGATGCGCTATGAGTCGGTAGCGCTTATTCTGGCGGGCCTTTCAACACCGCTGGTTCTTTCTGTTCACACCATCGTATCCTTTGACTTCGCTACTTCGGTTATCCCGGGTTGGCACACCACCATCTTCCCGCCTTATTTCGTGGCAGGGGCAATCTTCTCGGGGTTTGCCATGGTGTTAACCCTGCTGTTAGTTACGCGCAAAGTGTTCAAGCTTGAGGAATACATTACTGTTTACCACATCGAGTTGATGAACATTGTTATTATTATCACCGGCTCCATTGTGGGAATTGCCTACATCACTGAATTGTTTATTTCCTGGTACTCCCGCGTTCCTTACGAAGGGTATGCGTTTTACAACCGGGTTCAGGGGCCGTATGCCTGGGCGTATTGGTCGATGATGACGTGCAATGTTATCTCGCCCCAGTTGTTCTGGATCAAAAAGATCCGTACCAGCATTGTGGCCACCTTTGTGTTATCGATTGTTGTGAACATCGGGATGTGGTTCGAGCGGTTCGTGATTATTGTAACGTCCATCCACCGCGATTACATCCCGTCAAGCTGGACGATGTTTTATCCCACCATGTATGACGTGGGACAGTATATATTTACCTTTGGTATCTTCTTTACGGCATTCTTCCTTTTTGCCAAGTTCTTCCCGGTAATTAACATGGCTGAAGTGAAGAGTATTCTTAAATCAACTTCTGAAAAGTCATAACCATGGATGCGGATAAACATTTTGTAGTAGGAATTTTTGATGACGAGGACGTCCTGCTGGATGCAATCAGAAAAATCCGGTCGGGTGGCGTAAAAATTCAGGAAGTATACTCGCCTTTCCCGGTGCACGGCATCGATGAAGCCCTTGGGTACAAACGCACAAGGCTGCCTATTGCCGCCTTCATGTTCGGAATGACTGGAACAATCCTTGCGCTGGTCATGCAAATCTGGATGCTGGGCTACGATTGGCCGATGATCATCGGGGGTAAGAATTTCGCATCCATTCCGCCCTTTATACCCGTTACGTTTGAGTTGACCGTTCTGCTATCGGCCCTGGGCATGGTAGGAACCTTTATGATTGTGAGCGACATGAAGCCATATAAATGGCCGCGCCAGTTTGATATCCGCAGCACCGATGACAAACACGTGATGGCGATTGATTTGGCCGTCAACGCATCAAAAAGCAAAGACGATTTGAAACGCCTGTTAAAAGAGAGTGGAGCATCCGAAGTAAATGAAAAGAGCTTTGAGTAATATGATGAACCGTAAAACATCCCTCAGTATCATGCTTGCCTCGGCAGCGGCTGTATTTTTGTTAGGCTGCAAGGCAGGAGGTGATAATCCCGGATTGGAGTACTCACCCAACATGTATCACTCCGTAGCGTATGAGCCCTACACCCAGATTACGGATGAAGATGCCGGACGCTGGGTGACTTCAATTGAATACGAAGATGGGCATGCGGAGTTTTTTAATTCCAACAAACTCAATCCGCACCGGATGAACATGCGCCTGCCGGCTCCCAACACCGTAAGCCGTAATTACAAACCGTACCACATTCCCAAAGACAGCCTGGAAACGGCTGCGAAAATGGGCAGCCCGCTCACCGCTGATGAGAAAGTTATTCTGGCCGAGGGCAAAGTGTTGTACGAAATTTATTGCGACCACTGCCATGGCGCCAAAGGCGAGGCGGATGGAAAAGTAGCAACCGGTGTGGTTGTTGATGGCGTTGAGCGCGGCATTTATGCCGGTATAGCCAATCTTAAAGGCGATGCCTATAAAGATATAACTGAGGGTCACATCTTCCATGTCATCACCATGGGCAAAGGGTTAATGATGCCGCACGGCTCGCAGATCAGCCCGGACGATCGCTGGAAGATTGCCCGCTATGTAAAATCATTGCAGAAGTAACTTTTTGAAACAGGAAAAAATGGGTCATACAACAGTAACTGAAGAGCAGTACACCTTTCAACCCGGCACGAAAAAGCAGTTGCTCATCGTGCTAGCCATTGGCGTATTGCTGCTTATCATAGGACTATGGGCAGCCATGTCGGGCGGTCATGACGAGCACAACGGAGGAGGACATGCCTCGTTGCAAACCGAACACATGGTGGCCAGCCTGGCTAACGAAGCAGCAAGTGAAGGGCATGGCGAGCATCATGAAACGGCAACCTGGCTTAAACGCCTGTATACATCCCTGTGGATGAACAATGTATATTTTGTTGGACTTGGTATCATCGGATTGTTTTTTGTGTGTATTCAGTATGCCGCTCAGGCCGGTTGGTCGGCAGGAGTAAAACGAATACCGCTGGCCATGGGCCACTGGCTGCCCATTGCGGGCATAATAACCATGGCACTCTGGTTTGTAACTCATCACGACATTTTCCACTGGACACACGGTTACTTGTATGACGAAGCCAACCCGGCTACCTTTGATGAAATTATTGCGGGAAAAGCTCCTTATTTCTTCTGGCCGGGAGAAGCCGGTGGCATGCCCATTTTCTTCCTTGCCCGGATGGTCATCTTCTTTGCCATGTGGTATTGGTTCTTCAGCATGATCAAGAAAAACATGATGGCCGAAGATATTCATGGAGGAACAACATATTGGACTAAAAACAGGAGCATATCCGCCTGGTTCCTAATATTCTTTGCTGTTAGTTCTTCGGTTGCTTCCTGGGACTGGGTGATGAGTATTGACACACACTGGTTCAGCACCATGTTCGGCTGGTATGTATTTGCCAGTTGGTGGGTAACCGGCCTGGCATTAATTACACTGATTGTGGTTTACCTGAAAGATGCAGGATACCTGAAGATCGTTAACGCAAATCACCTCCACGATCTCGGTAAATTTATCTTTGCATTTTCGGTTTTCTGGACGTACATCTGGTTTGGCCAGTTCCTGCTTATTTACTATGCCCACATTCCCGAAGAAACGGTTTATTTCATTGAACGGATGACGACCAGTCCATACAGCTGGATATTTTTTACCAACCTTATCCTAAACTTTGTTCTGCCGTTCTTGTTACTCATGACGAGGGATGCGAAGCGGCACATGTCGATGTTGAAAGTGGTTTGCCCGATTGTTATCGTTGGTCACTGGTTTGACTTCTATAACATGGTTACGCCCGGTGTTATGAAAGAACAGGGCGGATTGGGATTGCTCGAAATTGGGCTTGCCTTGATTTTCCTTGTGGCATTTTTATGGATAACCCTGAGCAGCTTATCTAAAATGCCCTTGTTTGGTAAAAATCACCCGATGCTTGAAGAAAGTCTTCATCACCATATTTAAACTGAATGTAGTATGATGAGTTTGATAATCGTTGTTGGTGTTGTTCTGGCGCTGGCCATCCTGTACCTGATCTTCCGGATCAGCAGCCTGGTGGGAATAGCCAAAGAAAAAAAGGAGGATGAAGTAAGCGAAAACAATGGAATTCATGCCACGCTTTTCGCGATCTTCATGCTGTTAGGTCTGGGCGCTTTCTTCTGGTATTCGTTCACACACTTCGATTCATACAATTTACCGGTCGCTTCAGAGCATGGTGTGGTAACCGATATGTTGTTTTGGGTTACAATGGGCATCACCGTGGTGGCTTTCGTAGTTATATCCATTATCATGATTGTGTTTGTTTATGCCTATCAATATAAAGAAGGCCGGAAAGCAACCTTTTATCCTGACAACCATTACCTTGAGCTTGCTTGGACGATTATTCCGGCCATCGTTCTGGCCGTGCTGATCTTTACCGGGTTAAGGGCTTGGAATGATATTACCAGTCCTGCCTCAGCCGAGGCCGAAGTGATTGAACTGGTGGCCCAGCAATTTGCCTGGACGGTTCGCTATCCGGGCAATGACAATACGCTGGGTAAAGTCCATTATCAATTGATTGATAACTTCGGAAATGAATTTGGTCTCGACCTGTCGGATAACAAGAGCTTTGATGATTTCAAATCGCTTGAACTACACTTGCCCAAAGGCAAGGAAATTCTTTTGAAGATCCGGGCCAAGGATGTGCTTCACAGCGTGTTCCTGCCCCATTTCCGTGTTAAGATGGATGCGGTGCCCGGAATGCCAACTCACTTTAAGTTTGTGGCCACCAAAACCACAAAAGAGATGCGCGAGGAAACCGGTAACCCGGAGTTCAATTATGAATTGGCTTGTACGGAGATTTGCGGCAAAGGTCACTTTTCGATGAGAATGGCCGTTGTGGTAGATACCCAGGAGGATTTTGAAACCTGGAAACGTGAGCAGGAAACCTGGTTGAAGCAAAATCCGGGCTACCTGGAAAAGGTACCTGCAAACCTCAGGGAGTCAGCCCTGATTAAGTCCGGTATCCAGGTAAATACCGTTTCGGTTGAGAGTAAAGCAGTGTTTTCAGCAGGAGGAGGTTCTAACTAATTTGATTGATTAACACATGGCAACAACACACATACACACTCAGGATGTCCATCACGATGCACATGGCGATGAGCATGAACACCATGAAGGCAATTTCTGGACGAACTATATCTTCAGTCAGGATCACAAGGTTATAGCCAAGCAATTCCTGATTACCGGTATATTCTGGGCATTGCTGGGAGGTATCCTGTCTGTCATATTCAGGCTTCAACTGGGATTTCCCGACATGAACCTTGACTGGCTGAAACCAGTGCTTGGCGGTTGGATAACTCCGGAAGGGAAACTCGACCCCGAATTTTACCTCGCGCTGGTAACCATGCACGGTACCATCATGGTATTCTTCGTGCTTACAGCCGGGCTAAGCGGTACGTTCTCCAACTTCCTGATCCCGCTTCAGTGCGGTGCCCGCGATATGGCATCCGGTTTCATGAACATGTTGTCGTACTGGTTCTTTTTCCTTTCCAGTGTCATCATGTTTATATCCCTGTTTCTCAGCACCGGCCCGGCTGGTGGCGGTTGGACCATCTATCCTCCGTTAAGTGCATTGCCCCAGGCAATTCAGGGTTCAGGTCTTGGTATGACGCTGTGGCTTGTGGCTATGGCCTTGTTCATTGTCAGCACACTGCTTGGAGGTATCAATTACATTACTACTATTATTAATATGCGCACACGGGGCATGTCGTTTACCCGGCTGCCGTTAACCATCTGGGCGTTCTTCTTCACGGCCATCATCGGGTTGCTTTCGTTTCCGGTGTTGTTTGCCGCAGCGTTGCTGCTCATTTTCGATCGCAGTTTAGGCACCAGCTTCTTCCTGTCGGACATCTACATTGGTGGTGAAGCACTGCCCAACGTAGGCGGAAGCCCGATTTTATTCCAGCATTTGTTCTGGTTCCTGGGGCATCCTGAGGTTTACATTGTGCTGCTCCCGGCCCTTGGTATTACTTCGGAAATCATTGCCACCAATTCGCGCAAGCCGATCTTCGGGTACAAGGCCATGATAGGCTCCATGCTGTTTATCGCCATTCTCTCATTTATTGTGTGGGCGCACCACATGTTTGTTACCGGTATGAATCCTTTTCTGGGTTCAATTTTCATGCTGCTGACACTCATCATCGCAGTTCCATCAGCGGTTAAAATATTCAATTACGTCACTACGCTTTGGAAAGGAAATTTGCGGTTTACTCCGGCCATGCTCTTCTCCATCGGATTGGTTTCCTTCTTCCTTACAGGAGGCATTACCGGTATTTTCCTCGGCAACTCGGCCGTGGACATCCAGTTGCACGATACCTATTTTGTGGTAGCACACTTCCACCTTGTAATGGGTAGTGCTTCCTTCTTTGGCATGCTTGCCGGAATTTACCACTGGTTCCCGAAAATGTTCGGCCGCATGATGGACGACAGGCTGGGCTACATCCACTTTTGGGTGACCTTTGTTGGTGTTTACCTGGTTTTCTTCCCAATGCACTATATCGGCATAGCCGGCTTCCCACGCAGGTATTATTCGTTTACCAATTTTGAATTTGCAAATGGCTTCACCGATCTGAATGCATTGGTTAGCGTGGCGGCAATTCTTACTCTTGCTGCTCAGTTTATATTCCTGTTCAATTTCTTCTATAGCATGTTCCGGGGCCGACTGGCACCGGCTAATCCGTGGAACTCCACCACCTTAGAGTGGACTACCCCTCGTTTCCCGCAGCATGGTAACTGGCCGGGAGAAATTCCGGCAGTCTACCGCTGGCCGTATGATTACAGCAAGCCGGGAGCGAAGGAGGACTTTATTCCGCAGACAATACCGTTCTCAGAAACACCCGAATCAAACTTTCCGAATGAAAATGAACTGATCAAATTGGAGGGTAATGGTCACGGGGCCATTGTAGTTGAAGGAAAGCATTAAGAACAATAGGTCACAGTCAGTGTACTGAACCGGATTGCGTTCAGGCATTGGCTGTTTTTTTTATTGAATGTCAATGTCCTCTTTTCACAAGTTGGTTCGCAGTACACTAATTGCCGTTTACGTTCTGATTCTGGTGGGCGGTATTGTGCGAAGCACGGGTTCGGGTATGGGATGTCCCGATTGGCCCCGATGTTTTGGACGATGGGTTCCGCCCACTTCTGTAGATGAGTTACCGCCAGAGTACAAACAAATCTATTCCGACCATCGTGATCAAAAGAATAAGCGCTTTGCCAGGTACCTTGCTGCATTAGGATTTGGCGAAACGGCAAAGGCCATACTGGCCGATGAGTCCATTAAACAGGAGGCTGATTTTAACCCCGTAAAAACATGGATTGAATACGTAAACCGGCTGGTGGGTGTAGTGATCGGGTTACTTATTTTTGCTGTTGCAATGGCCTCTCTGCGATTCTGGAAAACAAACAAGATTACGACAATGCTGGCACTCCTCACATTTGCGTTGGTGGTGTTTCAGGGATGGCTTGGATCAATTGTGGTTTCCACCAACCTTACTCCATGGACCATAACCGTGCATATGATCCTGGCCCTGGTAATTGTGTGCCTTCTTATTTACATCGCGTTCACTGCAAGGAGTACAACAACCGGGTATACTGATCCGCGTCTCATAGGGTGGCTTCTTGCTTCAATGACGGTGCTGCTTGTGCAGATTGTGCTCGGTACGCAGGTGCGCGAGGAGCTCGACCGTGTTGCCAATGTTGTAACTGATCGGAGCCTGTGGATTTCGCAACTGGGTTTTGATTTCTTTATTCACCGGGCGTTCTCGTGGGTGGTATTGATTATATCGGTTTTACTGGCACTGAAAGTGCAGAAATCAGGAGCATTAAAAGGTTTTACCCTGTTGGTATTCCTGTTAATTTTAGGCACGATTTTGAGCGGTGCCGGAATGGCCTGGTTTAATGTTCCGGCAGTACTGCAACCCCTGCATTTGGTGTTGGCTACGTTAAGTTTCGGGGCACAATTCCACCTGCTGTTGGGGCTGAACAATCGTGAAAAACTGGTGTTAGATTATTCAACATGATAGCGCAATCACTCGACCACCTGGCCGGACTAAGCTGGCTTGCAGCGAAAGCGAGTGCCTACTGGGAGTTGCTGAAATTCAGACTCTCCCTGCTGGTGGCTTTTTCTTGTGCATTTGGTTTTATGCTCGCCTCACCGGTTGTCGATTGGGCTAAACTGATTATGGTGTTTATCGGAGGATTCCTGCTCTCAGGTTCTTCCATCGCCATCAATCAGGTACTGGAACGCGATTATGACAAACTGATGACCCGCACAATGTACCGGCCCCTGCCAACCAACAGATTACGGGTAGTTGAGGCGTTGGTGTTTGCAGGTGGTTGCTTTACGATAAGTGTTTTAATACTGTACGCATTTGCCAACACCCTCACCACGGTGTTGTCGGTGATTTCTATGATCCTCTACAGCTTTGTGTACACCCCGTTGAAACGTGTTGGATCCATCGCAGTTTTTGTTGGGGCAATTCCCGGGGCATTGCCTCCGCTGCTCGGGTGGGTGGCCGCTACGGGAACTATTTCGCATGAAGCCTTAATTATTTTTGGCATTCAGTTCATCTGGCAGTTCCCGCATTTCTGGGCCATCGCGTGGCTTGCCGATGATGATTACAAAAAAGCCGGATTCAAATTGCTTCCGTTTGGAGGTAAGAAGGATCTTAACACGGCCATCCAAATAATGATTTATACACTCTTTCTGTTACCGCTGGGATTACTTCCCGCTAAATTCGGGATCACCGGAATAGACTCCGCAGTTGTAGCAACCGTGTGCGGGGTTTTGTTTCTGGCTCAAACCTTTTCGCTGATGAAAGACGGCAGCCGGCAGAGCGCCAGACGCATTATGTTCGGATCATTTTTGTACTTACCCATTGTTCAGGTAGCTTACTTGTTGGATAAAGTGTGACCGGAAATATGAATACTCCAGTTAAAGAGTTGAAGATTGTTGAAGAAGCGAGGAAGCCGCTTTCGATGAACCCAAAGAAGTTTGCCCTCTGGCTTTTTATGGTGAGCGTGTTGATGCTGTTTGGGGCATGGACAAGCGCGTACCTGGTAAAGCGGGCCGACAGCGGTTGGGCCGAAATCATCATGCCTCCGCAAATGGCCATTAATACAGTACTTATTCTGGCCAGCAGCATTACACTGATTGTCGCCTGGCGGGCTGCACGCAGGGATAACCTGGCCCTGGCCAAGATAGGGATCAGCCTGACCATGTTGCTGGGTGTAGGTTTTCTGGCCGGACAGCTTGTGGCCTATGGTGAGATGATTAAACTGAACCAGTATTTTTCAGGCAGCAACGTATCGCACTCGTTTATGTATGTGCTAACTGCCGTACATGGCCTGCACCTGGTTAGCGGGCTGGTTTTTCTGGCGATCGTACTTGCTGATACCTATGCCGTTAAAGTGCATTCAAAAAACCTTTTCCGACTAGAAATGTGCAGCACGTATTGGCACTTTTTGGGCATTCTTTGGCTATATTTGTTCATATTTCTTAACCTGAATCCTTAACCGAAAACCATTATTTTTACCCCATGGCAAATACCTCAACTGTAACCGTGCCGGCCCCTGGAAAAAGCATTTGGGATGGCGGAGTTTCACCCATGAACGCCAGCTACGGCAAGCTGATGATGTGGTTCTTTCTGCTTTCGGATGCCTTCACATTCTCGGCCTTATTGATTACCTACGGCCTGGTTCGCTCTTCGCATCATGCATATGAAGGTTCCGTTGAGGCGTTTAAGTTCTCGCAGGCATATTGGCCGATTCCCGAAAAAGTATTTGCCTCCATTCCCTTCTTCCACAGTGTTAACGCCCCGCTGGTTTTTGTTGGGCTCATGACATTCATCCTCATTATGAGTTCAGTTACCATGGTGTTGGCCGTTGAAGCCGGCCACCGTATGGACAGACGGGCGGTAGAAAAGTGGATGCTCTGGACCATTGTTGGCGGGCTCACCTTCTTAAGTTGCCAGGCATGGGAGTGGACTCACTTCATTCATGGTACGCATGAGGGAAGCGCGGTGGCCGAGGGAACTACATTTTTCGGAGCTAATCTGAGGATGAATCAATATGGCCCGCCCGATTTTGCTGCCTTTTTCTTTTTCATCACAGGCTTTCACGGTTTCCACGTGTTCAGCGGAGTGCTGCTGAATTTCCTTGTGTTTTATAATACCGTTACCGGTGTGTACGACAGACGCGGCCATTATGAAATGGTGGAGAAGGTGGGATTGTATTGGCACTTTGTTGACCTGGTTTGGGTTTTTGTATTTACATTTTTCTATCTCGTATAAAATTTAATCACGATTATGGCACATGTTGAAGATGCACCTCAGGTTACTGTTCTTCCTCCCGATACGGCCAAGATTAAAAAACTCTGGACGGTGGCCGGTATTCTCGGAGCGGTAACTGCCCTTGAATTTGCGATTGCCTTTGGTGTTCCCCACGAAATGAAAGACCTGCGGGTGTGGACGTTCGTGCTGATGACCATTGTAAAGGCAGCCTATATTGTGGGAGAGTTTATGCACCTGCGTTACGAGGTAAAGGTGCTGCTCTGGTCCATCCTTATCCCGATGGTATTTGTGGTTTGGATGCTGGTGGCTTTTGTTTACGAAGGGATGTCCATCTCGGATGTGAGGCATTAGTCTTAAAAGTATTTTTAAAGCAAGAGGCTTAAGGGATCTTAAGCCTCTTTTATTTAAAGAATAATGCAACACAATAAAGTAGGAAAGTCAATTGTGCTGGTGCTGGCATTCGTTATTCCGGGCCTTGTTTTTGTCTTCCTCAAGAAATTCGGGAAGAACGAATTTGAGGTGACTCCGCTCTATACCGACACGCTCCCGGCCGCCCTACCGGGCTGTCCGCCTGTTAAAGAACTTCCGTATCGCATTCCGGAATCGGTTTTAAAGTCGTTAGGCTGGTCTGATTCGGTTTCCCTTTGCCTGCTCCTGTTTTCAGAAGCGCCCGTCAAACGGGTTGCGGATGTTTTTCCGCAGCACGCTGTTCGACAATTGGCTGTAATCGGTCAGGTTTCTCCTGACACTCTTATCCATTGGAAAAAATGTTTCCTGTTTGTTGATGAACAAAAATCCTTGCTGCTTGTTGACCGGGATAGGAGAGTACGCGGACACTACGTTAATACCCGCGAAGATGTTGACCGGCTGCTTACGGAAGCAACCATTATTTTAAAAAACTACTAAACGAATGCCTATGCGTAACGAACCCTACCGCAAAACAATTATTGCGCTATCCGTTTTGGTGCCCCTGGTAGTGGCCATGCTGTTTCGCGTAAAAATACCGGGCTACGATTTTTCATTTCTGCCGCCTGTTTATGCCACCCTTAACGGCATCACAGCGGTGCTTCTCGTGGTGGCCGTGGTGTTGATAAAAAGAGGGAACCGGGCGTGGCATGAACGCCTGATGAAAACCTGCATGCTGCTGTCGGCATTGTTCCTGGTGCTGTATATACTCTACCACATTACCAGCGAATCAACACCCTATGGGGGCGAGGGCATAATCCGGTACGTTTATTTCTTTGTACTGATTACCCACATCGTACTGTCGGTCGGGGTAATACCAATGGTGCTGTTTACATTTTTGCGGGCGCTTACCGGCAGGTTTTCCGACCATCGCAGGCTTGCCCGCTACACCTTTCCGGTTTGGCTGTATGTAGCCGTTACAGGGGTTATTGTATATTTGATGATCAGTCCGTATTACCCATGAAAAGGGTTATCGCTATTGTTTTCCTTACGTTGAGCTCGATTGTAGTGGCTACGGCTCAGTGCGCCATGTGCCGCAGTACGTTGGAGAACAACGTAAGCAATGGCAATGCCGGTATCGCGGCCGGTATCAACACGGGCATTCTGTACCTTCTCAGCATGCCGTACCTGGCGGTGATTGTGCTGGGGTATTTGTGGTACAGGAACAGCAGACTAAATACGGCACATGAATTTAATGACAGCACTGCTCCACGGTAAATGCCCCCGTTGCCGAAGGGGTAATCTGTTCATTTACCCGTTTTACCGGCTTACAAAATTTCAGAAAAATGCATGGTAGTTGCACACACTGTGGGTGATGCTTGAACCGGAACCGGGTTTTTACCAGGGTGCCATGTCTGTAGGTAACGCGTTTACGGTGGCAATCCTGGTGGTAGTAGGCTTGGTGCTGTACGTGTGTGGGGATCCCTCACCCTGGGTTATGTGGCAACAACCGTAGCGGTAATGCTTTGTCTGGTTCCCCTTAATTACCGGTACTCGCGCATTGTTTACGTATATGCGTTTGGCGGCATACGCTATGATCCTGCTTTCGCCAGCTCATGATCTTGTTTCAGTAAACGAGGTGATCCAAAGTCGCACCGATTTTGATCCCTGAAATTGTGAATTAATTTTAGACAGAACCTTGGGGCAATGGCTTCTACGTAGTATTTACTACCTTTAGGAATGCGCGAATTTCTGAAGAGTAAGCTCAACCGGATGCTGTTCGCGCTGCTGGCAAGCAGCCTTGGCGTTGGATTATTCCTGCTGAACCAACCTGAATTAAACGAAGTCCAGGTGGCAGCCCGGATTCAACATAATATTGTAAAGATACTCCGGGCAACCGATCAGGAAGCAAACTCCATTGCCGCACGCTTAAACAAAGACCCGGAGAGCAATATTTCGACCAGCCTTGACCATCACACCTTTTTTTTAGTACGGCAGGCTGAGATCATACGCTGGACAGGCTATGATTTGTGGCCTTCCGTCAGAACCCTTACGGAAGGGCCGCCACTCCGCTATGTGAAATCGGGATCCACTGAATTTATATGTAAGCGCTATACCGTGGGCGATGACGTGCAGCTTGTTGCAGCCATAGTATTGCGCAGGCACTACCGGATACAGAATGAGTACCTGCAACCGTGGCAGAATGCGGCCGTCTTAACTGACTATGTTGTCAACCTGCTGGAGCCTGCTTTGACAAACGGGGCAACGGTTTTTGCAGGAAAAGTGCCTTTATTCAGCATTCAAGCCGGTAGCGAAGGTCTTCACTCTAGCCGTCCGCTGGGTGTTGTCATTATGCTGGTGGCGGTGCTGTCTGTTTGCATTTTATTATTCCGACTGGTAATGCACTACAACCACAGGCCTGCCCTGTGCTTTCTCATCCTTGCCTTGAGCCTCGCAGGCATGAGAGTGATTATGCTTAGTGCGCATTTCCCGGCCCGGTTTATCCGATTGCCGGTATTTGATGCAAAATACTTTGCTTCCTCAGGGTTTAACCCAAGCATGGGCGACTTGCTGTTTAATTCATTGTGCGTGCTTATCCTCTGCCTGTATTTATTTTTGAATTACTCAACCTTTGAAGGATTGCATGGTGCATTGAGCAGAAAGGCATGGCGGTTGGTTATAAAGAGTTTTAGTGCAACGGCTTTGTTGTTTGGATTTCTTTATCCGTTTGTTGTTGTTCAAACCATTTATAATAACTCCGCCATCACGCTGGCTGTTTCCGAGTCCATAACGTTCGACTTGCTGCGTGTGGTTGCCTTTGTGTGTGTGTTCTTTTCCTGGCTTAGTGCCTTTATGTTTGTGCATGTTTTTGTTCGCCTGCTTACGGGCAGCAAACAGCGTCTCCATATCGTTGGCTATCTGCTGGCTGGTGTTGTTGTATTTGCAGGAATAAACGAACTGACAGGTCAGTATTATCTGCCTGCCCTGGTTGTGGGTGTTGCATACCTTACGGTGGTTGCGGTGTTTCGTCTCGATCACTCGCTGATGCACCTGCAGTATACCTCCTTCGGGTATTTTCTTTGCGCGATACTTGCATTTTCGTTGATTGGGTATGGCGCGGTAAGTTGGTTCGGAGCAAAAGAACGGACACGGCAACAGGTTCAATTTGCATCCGATTTTTTGCTGGAGCGGGATAACTTTGGCGAATACCTGTTGGATGAGGCTTCTCGTAAAATTGAAGCCGATGCCTTTATTCAAAACCGGATGAGTGGCCTGTTTATCAGCAAGGAGGCAGTGCGGCAGAAGATCAGGCATATATTTCTTTCAGGATACTTTAATAAATACAATGTTGACTTGCTGTTGTTTGGAAGCAACGGACAGTCGCTGGATGACTCGCCATCCGATGACTTTTCAACCTGGCTTGGCCGGCTTGACAGGGATGCTGTAAAAACCGAATACCCTACAATTTATTTTATCAACTCGAACAGAGAGGAGATCGGTATGCGGTATGTTTCTTTGATTCGCATTACACGAAACGACCTGACCATGGGTTTTGTCGTTATCAGTATGGTGTTGCGAAAAATTATTCCTGAGAATGTGTATCCCGAACTGCTAGTGGATAACCGTTTTCAGCGTTCGTTCCGTTCCGATAACTACAGCTATGCCGTTTTCCGCAATCAGCAGTTGCTGTTCAGTTCGGGTGATTACAATTACGACCGGTTTGATGGTTTTGGAAATCCGGCCCTTACAAAGGGCATACCCGCTAACGGCTATTATCATCTTGCCAGCGAAGATACCGATGGAAGACTTGCCGTGGTTTCAGCAAAAATTCCTTCGGTGACCTGCCGCCTTGCCGACTTCTCCTTTTTGTTGATTTGCGGACTTGCCTTGCTGATGTTGTTTCTCCTGGGAATCGGCATATATAATGTGGTTCAAAAACGACAGTTTTCCTTCACCGAACGCATCCAGTTGATTTTAAACCTGTCGTTTTTCGTTCCGCTCATAGCCGTAAGTTCCATTACCCTTGGATTAACCAGCCGGTCGGCACAGGAGCAACTCAATACCGATTACCTTTCGAGGTCGCGTAATATCGCCTCAGCATTGTCGGCCGGGGTGCCTGAAACCGATGCCATTCCGGATGGTTTCGAAAACCAGTTTATTCAGCAGGTGGCGCTGGCCAACCTGGACGCAAATATGTTTTCTCCGGCCGGCCATTTACTGGTAACTACGCAACCGCTGGTATTTGAATATCATTTGCTGGCACCAGTTGTTTCACCGGAGGCATTAGGCCGGGTTATCAATGGGGAGCGTTCATTTATTTTGCAGGAGCAGGCAGGAGCATTACGCTATTATGTGGCATATTCTGCCGTTCTGGGCGGCACTTCGGGCAAGTTGCTTGGCATTTTGGCAATTCCCTACTTTCAATCGCAGCGTTCGCTGGAGGCGATGCAGATCACTATTCTGTCGAATATACTCATCATCTTTACACTTCTCTTTCTTTTGCTGCTCATTATTTCGTTTGTGGCGTCCTCCTGGCTCACGCAACCCCTGGCAATCATTACACAGAAAATCGGTCGTGTTTCATTAACCGAATCAAACCAGCCTATTGAATGGCCGGCCGATGATGAAATTGGAAGGCTGGTTCGTGAGTATAATCAGATGCTTGTAAAACTAAGCGAGAGCAAGTCGGAGTTAGAACGCACTCAGCGTGAGCGGACATGGCGTGAAATTGCCCAGCAAGTAGCACATGAAATCAAGAATCCGCTTACCCCAATGAAACTGACCCTGCAGCAATTGCAACGAATCAATGAAGGCGACCACTCTGAAAAGTTGAAAAACTCCATTGCTTCATTGCTTGCCCAGATTGATGCACTTGACGGCATTGCCGGATCATTCAGCACGTTTGCCAAAATGCCTGAGCCGGTATTGGTACGCGTTGAGTTGGTGGGCCTGTTAAAGGAAGCCTGTGCGTTGTATCAGCAAACCGGTAAGGTGCACTTCGAATCAAATCTTACTGGAGCGTTCACGCTGGCCGATAAGCAGGTATTGAGCCGGGCAGTAATCAACCTAATTTTAAACGGCCTTCAGGCCGAGCAACCCGGCCGGGGCGTTGCGGTTACCGTTAAACTGGAGAGGGAAAACAGCATGTATCGAATAACCGTTGCAGATAACGGAACAGGCATTGCAGACACTATCCGGGATAAGATTTTTCTTCCTCATTTCAGTACCAAGCAGGCCGGGTCGGGGTTGGGGCTTGCCATTGCCCGGCAGGGCATTGAGCAGATGGGAGGGAAAATCGGATTTGAATCGCTGGAAGGCAACGGAACGCGTTTCTTCATTTTACTTCCGGTTGCCTAGGCCCGTTAATCTTTGCCCGATTCTTTCAGTGCGATCATCACTTTGTTAGCAAACACAAAGTCATCCAGTTCTTTCACGCCACTGTGGGTAATGTCTGTTTTGCTGCCCTCCCAGAGCTTGTGTCCCTGGAACATAAACATGATATTTTCTCCGATACCCAGCACGGAGTTCATGTCGTGAGTAACCACAATGGTGGTGGTGTCGTAGTCTTCGGTGAGGTCGCGGATCAGTTCGTCAATCACGATGGAAGTTTGCGGATCAAGTCCGGAGTTTGGCTCATCGCAAAAAAGATAGCGTGGGTTATTTACAATTGCGCGGGCAATGCCAACCCGTTTTCGCATGCCACCACTCAGTTCGGAGGGCATCTTTTTGTTGGCCCCTTTCAGCCCAACGCGGTTAAGCACCAGGTTTACCCGATCTTGTTTTTCATCGCGTGGCATATTGGCGAGCATGTCCAACGGAAAGCGAACGTTTTCTTCCACATTCTTCGAATCGAACAACGCCCCGCCCTGAAACAGCATGCCGATTTCTCTCCTGATTTCTATTTTTCGTGACCGGTCGCTGGCCGTAAAATCCCGGTTATCAAAAAAAACATGACCTTCATCCGGCACCACGAGTTCAACAATGCATTTTAACAACACACTTTTACCGGTACCGGATGCTCCGATGATAAGATTTGGTTTTCCTTTTTCAAATACTCCGCTAATGCTGTGAAGCACCTTGCGGCCGCCAAATGATTTGCTGATGTTTTTAATTTCGATCATGCCGGAGATAAAAGGAGTTGAGCCAGGAGGTAATCGGCAAGTAAAATGGCAATGACACTGGTAGTAACCGCCTTGGTGCTTGATATACCAACTTCGAGGGCGCCCCCGGTGGTATAATATCCTTTAAACGAAGATATACTGGACACGAGGAAGCCAAAGGCGATGGATTTAATCAGAGCGAATGTTATGGTAAACGGATTAAATGCATAACGAATGCCGTAAATGTATTCTGTGGGCGAGAGAATACCTGTTGCAAGGCCCACCAGGTAGCCGCCCATTAAGGCACACACACCCGAAACAATCACCAGCATCGGGAACATCAGCAGTGAGGCGGTTATTTTCGGGAGCACCAGGTAATTCACAGAGTTGATCCCCATCACTTCAAGGGCATCAATTTGTTCGGTGATCCGCATGGTGCCGAGATTGCCTGCCATACTCGAACCAACTTTACCGGCATAGATGATGGCCATTACGGTTGGGGCCAGTTCTAATACAGTCATTTCGCGAACAACCTGCGAGATAACGTAGCGCGGAATGTATGGAGCTACAAGGTTAAACGCAGTTTGCACAGTTGACACAGCCCCCATGAAGGATGATACAAGCACGAAAAGAAAAATGGAATCAAGCCCGATCAGCACACACTCGTCAACAACTAATTTGTAGTGGGTTTTGAATGACTCGCGGTTTACCAGCAGGTTGCCCAAAAAAATAAAGTACCGCCCGACTTCTTTCATTGAATTCTCTATCTTGCTAAAGATAGCCAAAAATACTAATCCATTATGAAATGAATAAACTGTTGGTAGTCACCGGGGGAACAAAGGGCATCGGGCGGGCCGTGATCGAAAAATTTATTGCCAACGGGTTCGATGTGGTTACCTGTGCCCGTAAGCTGGACGATTTAAGTGCGCTACAAAAGCAACTGCAGCAAGTTTATGCAGGCAGTGCAGTATACACATGTGTTGCCGATGTGTCGGATAAAGCCCAGTCCAAGTCGCTTAGTGACTACGTAGCAGGCCTTAAGCGGCCAGTTGATGTGCTGGTGAACAATGCCGGGTATTTTGTTCCCGGAGCCATCACCACGGAGCCTGACGAAACATTGGAAAACATGATGAAGGCCAACCTGTACAGTGCCTATCACATTACCCGTGGAATTGTTCCCGCGATGAAAAGAAATCAGTCGGGTCATATTTTTAATATTTGTTCCATTGCCAGTATTAAAGCATATGCAAACGGAGGCTCATACGCCATTACCAAGTTTGCCATGCTGGGGTTTTCAAAATGCCTGCGGGAAGAACTAAAAGAAAGCAACATCCGCGTAACAGCCGTATTGCCAGGCGCGACAAAAACAGCCAGCTGGGATGGGGTTAACCTGCCAGAAGACCGGTTTATGAAGGTGGAGGATGTAGCTGACATGATCTTTGCCGCATGGTCACTTTCCAGCCGCAGTGTTGTTGAAGAAATCCTTATCCGGCCTCAATTGGGCGATATTTGATTTTGTTGTGATGCCGTAAAACAAAACCCCGTCAGAACGGTTAATTTTGCAGTAAACCAGTTTCCGTGAATCCTGTAATTGCAGCTACCCGCCAATATTGCAACAGCCTGGTCCGCTACAGTCGCAGAAAATCCGTTGAGGTGAACATCGGGGATGTACCGCTTGGTGCCAACCACCCGATTCGCATTCAATCCATGACTACGGTTGACACGATGGATACGAAAGGTTCAGTTGAGCAGGTAATCCGCATGGTTGAAGCAGGCTGTGAATATGTGCGGATAACAGCCCCAAGCCTGAAGGAAGCACAGAACCTGGAGGAGATAAGGAAGGAATTACGAAAGCGTGGCTATCAAGTTCCGCTGATTGCGGATATCCATTTTACACCCAATGCTGCTGAGCTGGCGGCACGAATCGTGGAAAAGGTGAGGATTAATCCGGGGAACTATGCCGATAAAAAGCGTTTTGAAACTATTGAGTACACCGATGCTGCGTACCGGGCAGAACTGGAACGGATACGCGAGAAGTTTACCCCCCTGGTAAAAATCTGTAAAGAGTATGGAACTGCCTTACGCATCGGCACAAACCATGGCTCACTGAGCGACCGCATTATGAGCCGGTATGGCGACACCCCGCTGGGCATGGTTGAATCTGCCCTTGAGTTCTTGCGGATATGTGAAGATCTGCAATACTACAACATTGTTTTATCCATGAAGGCGAGCAATCCGCAGGTGATGGTGCAGGCCTATCGGTTGCTGGTGAATAAGCTGGATGAAGAAGGGCTTAAACCTTATCCGCTTCACCTGGGAGTAACCGAAGCGGGTGAAGGCGAAGATGGCCGCATCAAATCCGCGGTGGGCATCGGTACCCTGCTGGAAGATGGGCTGGGCGATACCGTACGGGTTTCGTTAACTGAAGAACCTGAGTTTGAAGCACCCGTTGCAAAAATGATGGTGGACCGGTATGATGGCCGCCAAAACCACAAGCCAATCAAAGCAATTGATGAAATTCCGATCGACCCGTTTACCTATTCACGAAGAAGTACACGGGAGGTTGAAAACATGGGCGGGCCGCACCACGTACCCCGGGTTATTGCCGATCTGAGTGAGCTGCCGGTTACGGAGTACAAAGACCTGCGCTGCATTGGTCATTTTTATTTACCCGAACCTGACAAATGGAAGATGAATGACCAGGGGGCCGATTACCTGTACACCGGTAAAAACCCGGTACCGTTTATGCTTCCTAACGGACTAAAGGAAATAGTAGATTACCCCGTATGGCTTACCCTTGGTGATCAGGAAAATAAACTTCCACTTTTCTCATCAGAAGAATATGCGGGAACTGTAAACAAGCACCTGCGAGTAAACTTTGTGAGTTTTGGTATCGGGGATATGACCAGTAATTTTTTGGAGAATCTTCAAAACGACAAAACCATTGTTGGAATTGTTCATACCGAAAACCTCCATGGAATGGCCGAGTTGCGCAGGGTCTTTTATGAGCTGACCAGTAACGGGTATAACTTCCCCGTTATCATTCAGCGAACGTATGCGGCATTGGATGAAGATCAGTTACGCATTTACAGCGCTACCGATGCTGGCGGTTTGTTTATTGACGGCTTTGGCGATGGGATCATGCTCTCCGTTGGCGGTGAGTTAAACAAAGACAGCTTTCTGAAGCGAAGTGAGTTGTGCAACAAAACGGCCTTCGGAATCCTGCAGGCTACCCGCAACAGGATGTCGAAGACAGAATACATCTCGTGCCCTTCCTGTGGTCGCACCCTCTTCGATTTGCAAAGTACAACAGCCATGATTCGCAAGCGTACCGATCATCTTAAGGGCGTGAAAATCGGCATCATGGGCTGCATCGTTAACGGGCCGGGCGAAATGGCCGATGCGGATTATGGCTACGTGGGTTCAGGTCCGGCACGCATCACGTTGTATCGCGGTAAGGAAGTAGTTAAACGGAGTGTGCCGTCCATTCAGGCTGTTGATGAATTGATCAATCTGATCAAAGAAGATGGCAACTGGATTGACCCGGATGCCATCGAAAAATTTTAAGCCAATGACTGAGCAGCAACAGAAAACCCATCAAAAGGAGGACGAGCAATCCAGGCGAAGCCGCCTGCGTGAGTTCTTTGAAGTGAGTGAAGCATTCGGTTACTTCTTCAGAAAGAAAGATCCCTCCAGGCCCGGAGGGTTCAATATCAGGGCCATGCACACCATCAATAAAATTGCCATTATCATGTTCCTGATATGCCTGCTGGTCATTCTGAAGCGTTATTTCTTCGGGTATTAGGAAATTAAATAAAAGTTTTAAATTAGGATAGCCTACTGATAATTTTGATTATCAACTGGTTACATTTGAAACTTCTGCAGGATTACTTGTGGTTAAAATCCTTATTTTTGTCTGTTTAGCGCTATCATGGCCAGGCTTTTCGTTGTCGTAGTTGCATATTCCTTCCTTTTGGGGTCATGTACTCAGAAGATGGTTTGCCCTGCCTACCAGAGCGCATACATTTACGACAAGAATGAGTTACGCAAAAAGTTCAGCTATTTTAATGAGGACTCTACCCCGAAAATCTTAACAGCAAGTAAAAACAAGTACCTGGTCGCAGAGCCCATATCGTATAAACGGAAGGTAACGCAGATGAAGACGGTTCAGGCCCATCCGGTTAATCCGGTTGTGCCGGATTCCCTGCTGATGGATGCAGAGATTTCCAAAGAAGACCTGGAAAAGGCCGCCCGCTCCGTGATTGACAGCACCTATATTGTGGATACCCGGCCGGCCGACAGTGTGGCGGGCCCACCGGAAGTCTATGTCATCAGCAAAGACCGCGAAGTGCGGGTGCTGAAATACAATTTTCATGACAGTCTGAAATACGATCCGGCAACCGGAAGGTATACGCCTGAAAAACCCCGTTACTACATTAAAAATGTTGGGTTTAATACCGAGCAGGATAATTACATGTGGTACCTGCGCGAAGTGCTGGTATTGCCCGATGTTCGCCTGTCTAAGGAGCAAGCTGAGGCAGCCGGAATGGCCGAGGCCAAAGGCAAGAAGGAGAAAAAAGGAATTGCCGGATTTTTCGGTAGCCTGTTTGGAAAGAAAAAGAAAAAAACCGTTGAAGAACCTCAGCCTCAAAAAGTGATTTCTGAGGAAGACGAGTATAACCTTGATTTTGCTGATCTTGATAATCCGCGTCCCGACAGTGCCCGACAGGCAAATGCACAAACCACTCAAACGCCAAAAAAGAAGAAAGGGTTGTTCTCCAAATCCGCAAAGAAAAAACCGGGAAAACCTAAAAGCGAACCCGTGCCTCCTGCAAAGAAAGAGGATGAAGGCGATGGCTTTTAGTTTTTGCTAATCAAACAAGGTAAGGTTGCCGTGCTGATCGGCCGGTGGCGCAGGAACAATCAGCGAAGGTACATCAACGCGAACATCGAGAATCCGGGGCGAAATCGTGTAGGTATTCATTTTCGAAGCCGGGTAAACCTGCAACTGACTCAGCAAAATAATGTCGTCTGTTTCCGGGCTAAGCCAAACCTTTTCGCTTTCGGCCGTAAGAATTACCGGCATCCGGTCAGTTACTGCATCAACCAGCTCATTGGCAGTTGTAGTAATGAGGGTGAACGTGTGCTGCATGTTGCCTTCTTCGTCTTCAAACTCTTCCCAAAAGCCTGCCATCGGAAATACCGGCTGATCGGTTACGAACCGGTGAGGCAC
>JBBINY010000040.1:3303-25455 GCA_037443645.1 Cytophagales bacterium | reverse complement strand
TTCCCAAGGAATTTATCTTTATGCGCGAACTGCTGCTCTCCAATCTGTGGCGCTCGCCAAAAAAATGGAAGCTGGAGCCGGAACGATTTTAAGTGCTGAACAGTTTTTTTTATCGCTAATCAAAAAAGGGTTTCCATTTTTCTTCGCGTGATGGTTTGGTAAGCAAACTTATTACAATCAGCAAAGTGAGAGAGGCTGCCAGTGACGGGATAGCAATGTAATCGGTATCCAGCGGAAATATCCAGAATGACAGGCCGCTTACTTCCATTGCTTTGTTGAGTACCGGAACGGTCATGCCTGCGGCAATGGAGATTACCCCACCCGTGGCAGTCACCCGCTTCCAGAAGAAACTGGCAATGAGCACGGGTGCCAGCGATGCCCCGATCATCGTGTAGGAAATAAAGGCCATTTCTAAAACCGTTTGAAACTGGGTAACCATGGCAAAGGCAACCAATCCCAGCATAACAATACTGATTTGCTGGATACGAATCAGTTTTTTTGAATCGGTGATTGATTTGAAGAAGAATGGCTTAAGGATATCGTTGTTCAGGTTGGTGGATGTTACCATAAGAAATGTATTGCCTGTGGAAAGTATAATGGCTGTGCCTGCAGCAAACAGCAGCGTCCCCACTGCAGCAGGTATTTGTTCAAACCCAATACGCAGTATAACTTCTTCCGACATGGCACGGTTAATGGATCCATCCGTTAGAAAAAAACGGGGATCACTTGAGTAGATGGCATAGCCCACCACGGCAATAGCGCACATCAGAAATTCAATGGTTACCACACCGATCAGCATGCCGATAACCGCTCTCCGGGCTGCTGCCGAATCTTTGGCTGAAGCAAATTTCTGGTATATGCTGCTTTCGCTCATCAGCAATAAGAAGGTGGGAAGGATCACGCCCAATATCCACCAGGCATCGTGTCCTTCAAACAGCGAGAGGTATTCCGGGCTCTTTGCTTCAATGGTTTGGATTACCGCATTCATTCCGCCATGTGCCGAAATGGCGAAGGGTAACGTAAGCGCCATGGCCACAATCATGATGATGCCGTTTGAAATATCAATCGAGACGATAGACACCATGCCGGCAAGTGCGGTAAAAAGTATGATGATAATGCATGTAATGAAAGTGCCCGTTAGCAAATCGATGCTGCCTTCCGAAAGAATCGAGATAAACCTTCCGCCACCCTTGAATTGGTACCCTGCAATAACCAGATAGGCCACAATGATAGTTACCGTACCCAAAATGCGGGCCGCCCGGTTGTATCGTTGCTCCAGCAGATCGGTGAGTGTAATTTTTGAAATTTTTCTTACCCTTTCGGCTATGAAGTAAATGGCAATGATGCCGATCCATGCTCCGGCCGAAAACCACAGTTCACCAAAACCTGACCGAAAACTAAGGCCGGCAGTTCCGAACAAACTTCCCGATCCTATCCATGTGCATACCAGGGTGCCCACCAGAAGATATACCGGCACACCACGCCCGGCAACCATAAAGTCTTCCTCACTTTTTACATTCCGGCTTTTGTAAATAATTATTCCAATTAAGATAACGATGTAAATTATGCTGACCAGGGAATAAAGCATGATGCGATTAAAGTTTGGGTTAATGCTAAAAGTAAAGAAAATTTAATAAGTTACTACCGCATTAACCAAACCTAAACCTTATGGACGTTGGAAAATCTTTTAAACCATACATCTCTCCCGAGCAAAACATTCCGGAATTCACCATTAAATCAGTTGTATTCGGTGCACTGTTCGGAATTATTTTCGGCTCGTCAACCGTTTACCTCGCCCTAAAGGCGGGTTTAACAGTCTCGGCCTCCATACCCATTGCCGTTATTGCCATTACGTTAGGCCGGAAGTTTCTTAAGACAACCATTCTTGAAAACAACATTATTCAAACCACCGGGTCAGCGGGCGAGTCCATTGCGGCTGGTGTGGTGTTTACCCTTCCGGGATTTTTGTTTTTGTCTCCCGGTGAAGACGGTGTGAGTGTAGGTGAATCGTATTTCAATTACCTGACCATCTTAATCCTGGCTGCTTTTGGCGGCATGCTGGGTACATTGATGATGATCCCTTTGAGGCGATCATTGATTGTAAAAGAGCACGGCACGCTACCATACCCCGAAGGAACGGCATGCGGTTCTGTACTTCAAGCCGGTGAAAAGGGTGGGGTGTTTGCACAAACTGCATTCCTTGGAATGGGGGTTGCACTTGTGTATGCCATGCTGCAAAAGGTGTTTCATGTCATTGCCGAAACCCCGGCATTTATTACCAGCCAGGTGAATAAGTTTTGGCCGTCAGCAGCTACCCGTGGGGAAATTACCCCGGAGTACCTCGGTGTTGGATATATTATTGGCCCCAAGATTTCCGGTGTATTGGTGGCAGGCTCCGTGCTGGCGTGGTGGGGGCTTAACCCGTTGCTGGCTACACTGGTACCCGCTGAAACGATCGCCTTGCAACTGGTAAAACTCGGCTACCTGGCTGATGTTACAAAACCGGGCGGCCCGGGCGGGTGGGACCCGGCAACACAAACCTTCGCCAGCTATGCCGATGCAATTTATCGCGCCTATATCCGCCAGATTGGTGCCGGTGCCGTTGCTGCCGGTGGGTTTATTACCCTGATGAAGACCATGCCCACCATTGTAAGTTCATTTCGTGAGAGCATTTCTTCACTTAAAGAAAAGGGCACGAGCGGTGTGCTTCGTACCGAGCGCGACCTTTCCTTTAAAGTGGTGATTATCGGAAGCCTTGTGCTGATCGCTGTATTGACGATTATGCCAAACATCCCCGGAGACAACCTGATCCAAAAACTTTTGATTGGCGTGCTGATTATCCTCTTTGGTTTCTTTTTCGTTACTGTGGCCAGCCGCATTGTGGGGCTGGTTGGATCCAGCAATAGCCCGATTTCAGGAATGACCATCGCTACGCTTATGGGCACCTGCCTGATTTTTACGGCAGTGGGGTGGAGTGGTAAATTGTATGAGCCGCTGGCTCTTGTGGTAGGAGGCATGATCTGCATTGCTGCCGCCAATGCCGGGGCTACTTCGCAGGACCTTAAAACAGGATTTATAGTCGGTGCCACGCCTCGTTACCAGCAGTTGGCCTTATTCATAGGCGCCATTGTTTCTTCCATTGCCATTGGCATTGTGGTAAAAGTGTTGGACACACCCACTGCTGACATGGCCGCCCAGGGGTTTACGCATGCAATCGGAACGGACAAGTTCTCTGCTCCGCAAGCCACATTGATGGCCACCCTTACACGCGGAATTCTTTCGTTCAATCTGGATTGGCAGTTTGTGATGGTAGGTGTATTTATAGCCGTAATGATTGAGCTGTGCGGCATAAAAGCATTAGCCTTTGCCATCGGTTTATATCTGCCCCTCGCTACCACCTTACCCATTTTTATCGGTGGTGCATTAAAAGGAGTCACCGATTGGCGAATGGAAAGGAAATACGGTACCAGGGCAGATGACGAATTAGGCAAGGGCAGCCTGTTTGCAACCGGACTGATAGCGGGGGGTGCGCTTGCCGGGGTTATCGTGGCATTGCTTTCGGTAAACGAGAACGTATTCAATGCGCTTCAATCGGTTAGTGCCGAGCATGGCATTAGCCAGGTATTGGGGCATGGCGGCTACAACCTGCTGGGCGTTGCATTCTTTGCTGCAATGGCGTTTATGCTGTACCGGATAAGCATGAAAAAGGAATAGCCCTTTTATAAGTGATATAAAAAAAGCCCTGTGGTAACGCGGGGCTTTTTTAATTGATTCTTAGTAAGTATTAATGGGATATGTTGATAATCTCCTTGAGTGTATCCAGCGCTTCCGTCTCCGATTCATCAACCTTGCCGTCAGCATTTATGATCTCATACAAATCAGTATAAATGTGGTATTTAACGGGGAATTTGATTTCTGAAAAGTGTTTGAAGGTATCGCGAAAAAGTGTACGCAGTTGCTTCTTATCAAAATCCAGATACAACTCCATGGTTTCCTTTAGCATTTTATCGTAGTCTGTTTCGTTCGGGAAGAGTTTCTTCATCTTTTCTTTTACCACGTGCACTTCCGTGGGATGGAATTCACCATCGGCATGGGCCATGTGGACATACAGGAACAATACAAAATCGGCAAAAGATTTATGGATTACCATGGGTTGTTGTGTTTGGTGGTACCAAGTTACACACCAAATTAAATCTGTCAAAATAGAAAAGCCCCACCCTTAGGTGAGGCTTTCTGGTAAATTAGCTGATCAGGCATTACATCATTCCGCCCATTCCTCCGCCACCGGGCATGGCCGGTGCTTCTTTTTCTTCCGGAATTTCTGAAACAACGGCTTCGGTTGTCAGCAACAAGCCGGCAATAGAAGCTGCGTTTTCCAGTGCCAGGCGGGCCACTTTTGTCGGATCAATGATCCCCGCATTAAAGAAATCCTCAAACTTGTTCTCACGGGCATTGAATCCGAAATCTTTCTTGCCATCGCGAACTTTATTCACGATCACCGAACCTTCCTGACCGGCATTTTCGGCAATGATGCGCAACGGAGCTTCCAGTGCCAGGCGAACGATATTCACCCCTGTCTCCTGGTCTTCGTTGTCGGTATCTACTTCCTTAAGGCCATCAACAGCACGGAGGTAGGCAACCCCACCACCGGGGATGATCCCTTCCTGAACAGCGGCACGGGTTGCGTGCAGGGCATCATCAACACGATCTTTCTTCTCTTTCATTTCCACTTCGGTTGCAGCACCCACATAGAGGATGGCAACTCCGCCACTCAACTTGGCGAGACGCTCCTGCAGTTTCTCTTTATCGTAGTCTGACGTAGTGGTTTCGATCTGTGCTTTGATTTGTGCAATACGGCCCTGAATTTCAGATTTCTTGCCGGCACCGTTAACAATGGTTGTGTTGTCCTTATCAATGTTAACCTTTTCGGCACGACCGAGGTAATCGAGCGTGGCGTTTTCAAGTTTGAAGCCGCGCTCTTCGCTGATAACCTGTCCACCGGTAAGGATGGCAATGTCCTCAAGCATGGCCTTTCTGCGGTCGCCAAAGCCGGGGGCTTTTACGGCAGCCACACGCAGCGCCCCGCGAATCTTGTTCACCACCAGGGTGGCCAATGCTTCGCCTTCTACTTCCTCAGCAATGATTACCAGCGGTTTGCCGGTCTGAGCTGTAGCCTCCAGGATAGGAAGCAGCTCTTTCATGCTGCTGATCTTCTTGTCGTAAATCAGGATGTAGGGGTGATCCAGTTCGGCTTCCATTTTCTCGGTGTTCGTAACGAAGTACGGGGAGAGGTAGCCGCGATCAAACTGCATCCCTTCAACAGTCTTCACTTCAGTTTCAGTGCCTTTGGCTTCTTCTACCGTGATCACACCGTCTTTACCAACTTTATCCATGGCATCGGCAATCATCTTTCCAATGGTTTCGTCATTGTTCGAGGAGATGGATGCTACCTGTTGAATTTCGCTGGAGTCTTTTATTTTCTTGGATTGCTTCTTAAGGTGTTCAACCACTACCGCCACAGCCTTGTCAATTCCGCGCTTCAGGTCCATGGGGTTGGCACCAGCAGCTACATTTTTAATACCATGGTTGAAGATTGCCTGGGCAAGTACGGTGGCCGTTGTGGTACCATCACCGGCTGCATCGGCAGTTTTTGAGGCAACTTCTTTTACTAATTGAGCACCCATGTTTTCAATGGGGTCTTTCAATTCAATTTCCTTGGCAACGGATACACCGTCTTTGGTAACGGTAGGAGCTCCGAATTTCTTGTCAAGGATAACGTTGCGTCCTTTCGGGCCAAGCGTAACCTTAACGGCATCGGCCAACTTATCCACGCCCTTCTTTAGTCTGTCGCGGGCGGAGGTATCAAATGTTATTTCTTTAGCCATAATTCTTGTTGATTTTTTGGTTTGAGATTAAATAATTCCAAAAATGTCTGAGTTCCTCATGATCAGGTACTCTTTGCCATCAATGGTGATTTCGGTGCCGGCATATTTACCATAGAGCACATGGTCGCCTACCTTAACGGTTACAGGCTTGTCTTTAAGGCCTTCGCCAACGGCTATGATTTTACCCTTTTGAGGCTTTTCTTTTGCCGTGTCAGGGATGATGATTCCAGAGGCTGTTTTTTCCTCTGCGGCAGCTGGTTCTACCAGAACCCTGTCCTCGTTTGGTTTAAAGTTGATTTTTGCCATATACAAGTAATTGTTTTTTTGGTTTAACAAGTTTGACACAGCCTTCTTTACACCAATTGTGCCAGCCCGGTTTTCGACAGTGAAAAGGTTAAAATCACATTCAAAATGACAGTTTTTTTGGTGACAGGGTGCAGTTCCGGCTTATCCGGTAAGCCATAGACTGGCAGTATGGCAGACTTTTAACGGTTATCTGCAACCGTATGCCTGGATTAATCCGGGTACTTGAACAACATGGTTTGAAGTGTTAATTTTTACCGAAAATGTTGCATTATGGAGCGGTTATCAAAAGATTGGCTTACCCAGGGACTGATTGACTTTGAGTACAAAAAATACATTTTGCTGGCATACCTGAAAACCGTAAAGGAATCGTTCGGCCGGGTAACCCTCTACCCTTTTTTAAGCGACCTGGTTTTTCACTATCAGAATCTTCTTGCTGTAAAGGAGAATAAGACGCTCATCAGGGATTCATTTCCTAAGGAACTTTCGCTCGAAGAGTTCAGGATGCTGGAGTTAAGTTATCGCGAAATGATTGAGGATGATTCCATCATGAATGAACTGACATCCATCATCGAATGGGCTATTCCCCGCATTAAGGATTCCCTGGAGGAGGGATCGGTTATTTATGAATACGTGGAGTCGCAATGCGAGATCTCACCGATTGGCGTTACACCTCTGTATGCCCGCGAAGGGTACCTGTTTGTTACTGTACCACCGGAAAAAGAAACTAATGTTTACCGGTATCAGCTAAGTATTTACGAAGAGCAGTATGAGCAGCTTCGAAGCCTGAATACGGAATTTATTGAAACAATACCGAAAAGTTCGGTAACGCCCTATGAGCATATAAAAATTGAATTGGTGAAGCGCTTCCGGCAAATGCCAAACCCTGCAACCTACCTTATCCTTTCGCGCTTAAAATTTCCATTTACCGAAACGTTAATGCCTGTGGCGAAGCGGCTGTTTGTAAAACATATTTCAAAAATGGCGTAACACCGTAACCCCGGGTAACAAAAAAACCCGCATTGGAGCGGGTTTTTAGTGTTGATAAATCAAGCCTTATTCCTGGTCATCGTCTGCCGGTTGTGAGGCAGGCATTTCAGTGGAAACCGGGGCAGCCTGTTCGCCCGCTTTATCCAATATGTCGTTGGTCTTTCCACCTGATGTAGGAGTAATAAAATTGGTTGAGAGTGACAACACCATAATGGCGACAGAAAATCCCCACGTTAGTTTTTCCAGCAAATCACCTGTCTTTTTTACGCCTATGATGTTTGTTGCACCTGAGCCGCCAAACTGGCTGGTTAACCCACCGCCCTTGGCATTTTGCGCAAGGATTACAAGGACCAACAGTACACAACAAAAGATGATCAGGCCGATGATGAACGTAATCATGTTATTTCTTTAAATCGTCAATTCGGGCCGCAAAGTAAGTCTTTTTTTGCGGAAACTTCCAAATTAACTTTTTCAGTACCTCAATCGCTTTATCCTTTTTGCCTTGCTTGATAAGGATCTCGACCAACGTTTCAGAAACAATATGGTCACTGAATTCCCCACCCTGAATTGCTTCAGACATATCCTGCCGGGTGCCTTCGCCAGTTGCCGGTACCGGTGTGATCACCGGTTTTGCTTTAATAAACTGATTGATCACCTCAATCTGTTCGCGCGCCTTTTCCGTATCAGGCTTAATTTTTTTATGTGAGGTTTTAATAGACTCGATTAGCGGATCATTTTGCGATGATTTCTTACCCGTCCTTTTTTCTTTTTTCGATGCCGGTTGCATCGGCTGTGTACTGGCGGGTGAGTCAAACTCCCGGGCCATTTCAATGATGCGTTGTTTCTTCGACTTCAGGATCTCACGCTTTGGCTTCTCCGGCTTTTGCTCCTTGACGGATGGGTTAACCAGGGCAGAAGAGCCAAACATCGATTCGAACGCCTCCTTTGAATGCTTTAGTTTTTCAAGGTCATCGAACACTTCATCGGCAAAATCGTGTGCCTGTGGTTTTTCCTTTGCAGACTTGCTCTTTTTGACCTTCGCTTGGTCTGAAATGCCCGTGAAGGTTATCAAGTCTTTCAATACGGATCGATCGGTGCTGTGGATGGCCGCTTCCTGCAAAAGAGACGGATGGTTGGAAAAATTATGGTCGCGGCTGGTTCTTGCAGCTAAAGCCTGAAGCACCTGGCAGTAGGTAAATTGACTTCGCAGTGCAATTAACGCTTCTGCTTCATCGCGGGTTGATGCGGTAAAGCGTTGAATAACTTCTAGCAATTGGGTCTTTTCCACGAGCCAAGATGAGGTAGGTAAAAATAGAAGTTTTTTACCAATTGGCAACCGAAGCGTTGAAGATGTCGAGTACAAGCTGATCAAAAATCTGTCGCGTGAGATTTTCTTCGATGTCGCTAAAATTCAATTCGTTGCTGAAATCCCGGTAAAACGAGAATGACCTTTCCTTGAAACTCATCGATTCATCAAGGGTATTGATATAAGATACTTTAACAGTAATGGTAAACCGGGTAGAGGAGGCCAGGTCTCCGCGAGATGGGTCGTTTCCGGAAACCGGTGCTATCTGGCCGAGGGAGTAGCCTGTAATGATCCCTTCCATTTGAAGTTGGCCGTTATCGGCCACTACACTCAGGTTGGTATTCTGAATCATGTAGTCTTTTAACCGGTTGGTAAACGTTTGCCCGATATTGGCGGGTGCCAGTTCTGTGTTGTTGTAGAACTCCTGGATGGAGATATTCTTCGCATTGGTTGATGCACCCTGGAATGAGTATACCCCGCAAGACGAAAGTTGAGACAACACCGCCATAGACAGGCTCACCAGAACGAGCCCCGACAAGTGTGTTGCCCTATTCTTCCAACTCATACTGTTTGATCTTTCGGTAAAGCGTACGTTCGGATATACCCAAATCGCGTGCCGCGTATTTGCGTTTGTTGTTGTTTTTCCGCAGAGCCCGGATAATCAGTTCCTTCTCCTTTTGTTCGATGGAAAGTGAGTCCTCCTCGGTTTCATGGCTGATGTCTTGTACCTCAAGATCGGACTCTGGCGTAATGGGTTCCACGGCAGGCTGCAGATTCAGGATTACACGGTCGTCATGTGGTTTGCTTTCCGGAACGTGCATTCCTTCAAACAATCCCGGATTCTCTTTTACCAGCTGAGAAGTATTCCCTTCCCGGCTGAGCAAATCAAGTACAATTTTCTTCAGGTCAACTACATCCTTTTTCATGTCGAACAATACTTTATAAAGGATGTCACGCTCAGACAAGGTATCTGAGGTAGTGGCTCCATTCCGGTAAAGTGCCGGCAGGCTATTTTCCTGGGGCAGGTAATGCGACAATTTTTCGGCAGTTACTTCTTTGTCATCGGATGATAAAACTGAAATCTGCTCGACCAGGTTTTTTAATTGTCGGATGTTTCCCGGAAAGCGGTATTTTAATAAGGCATCCCTGGCATCTTCGGTAAGTGCGATTGGCTTAACTTTGTATTTTTCTGCGAAATCGGTAGCGAATTTTCTGAAAAGCAGTTCAACATCCTTGCCGCGTTCGCGCAAAGGCGGAACAAAAATGGGTACGCTGCTTAACCGGTAGTATAAGTCTTCCCTGAATTTTCCTTCCTCAACATTGCGCATCAAGTTGATGTTGGTGGCTGCAACCACACGCACATCGGTTTTTTGAACTTTGGATGACCCTACTTTGATAAACTCTCCATTCTCTAAAACCCGGAGCAACCTGGCCTGCGTGCCCAGCGGCATTTCACCGATCTCATCAAGAAAAATTGTACCGCCATTTGTTACCTCGAAGTATCCCTTGCGGGCTTCGTGCGCTCCGGTAAATGAGCCTTTCTCATGCCCGAACAATTCGGAGTCGATGGTGCCCTCCGGTATTGAGCCGCAGTTAATGGCAATGAACTGGCCGTGCTTGCGCGGACTAAGGTGGTGGATAATTTTTGAAAAGATTTCTTTTCCTACACCACTCTCACCGGTGATGAGCACCGACATATCGGTTGGGGCAACCTGCATGGCAACACGTACCGCATGGTTCAGCATGGGGGAGGTGCCGATAATGCCAAACCGTTGCTTAATGCCTTGAATTTCAGCTTCCAAAGTTGCCATTCGTTCAATTCGTTACAACGTTACCCATCAATGTGGCCCCGGTGCAATCATTTACTTTAACAGTAACATACTGGCCTTTTTTATAGTTTTCTTTCGGGAACACAACCACTTTGTTGGCAGGGTTTCGTCCCTGCAGGTAGTCGGCTGAGCGCTTCGAGGGACCTTCAATCAGTACCTTATGCAGTTTGCCTACATCGCGTTGATTGCGCAATAATGAATGGGCATTTTGCTTATCAATAATTTCATTCAACCTGCGTTTCTTAACGGCCAGCGGTACATCGTCAGGCAGCTTTCGGGCTGCCAGGGTTCCGGGTCGTTCCGAGTAATAGAACATATAAGAGAAATCAAACACTACGGCATCCATCAGGCTTAGTGTCTCAGAGTGTTCGGTTTCCGTTTCGCTGCAGAAGCCGGTAATCATATCCGATGAAATGCCGCAATCTTCTCCAAGAATTTCACGAATCCGGCTTACTTTTTCCAGGTACCACTCGCGTGTATAGCCCCGGTTCATCAATTCCAGAATTCGTGAATTGCCGCTCTGAACAGGTAAGTGAATGGAGTTGCAGATGTTTTCATACAGGGCCATGGTATACAACACCTCATCGGTGATGTCTTTGGGGTGGGAAGTGGAGAACCGGACACGCAATTCGGGATGAACCTGAGCCACCCGTTCAAGGAGGTTGGCGAAGTTTATCACATCCTTAATTCCTTTTCGTTCTATTAATCCCTTATTGTTTTCCTGGGCACTCCATTTATAAGAGTCAACATTTTGCCCGAGAAGGGTTACTTCACGATATCCGTTCTCGAATAATTGGCGGGCTTCGTCAACAATAGATTGCGGATCGCGGCTGCGCTCACGGCCGCGCGTAAAGGGCACTACGCAGAATGAGCACATATTGTCGCAACCCCGCATAATTGAAATAAATGCCGTAACACCATTTGAGTTGAGTCGTACGGGTGAGATATCGGCATACGTTTCTTCTTTTGAAAGAAATGTGTTAACGGCTCGCCCGCCATCGTCCACTTCGCTGATCAGTTTTGGAAGATCGCGGTAGGCATCAGGTCCGGCAACCAGGTCAACAATTTTTTCTTCTTCCAGTAAATTGGTTTTTAATCGCTCGGCCATACACCCCAACACACCTACCAGCAGGTCAGGCTTCTTTGTTTTAAGGGCATTGATTTGCGTTAGCCGGTTGCGAACAGTTTGCTCGGCCTTTTCCCGAATGGAACACGTATTCAGCAATACAACATCCGCTTCATGGACGTCAGCCGTGGTGGCATAGCCTTCCTGGTGTAAGATCGAAGCGACAATTTCGCTATCGGAGAAGTTCATCTGGCAGCCATAGCTTTCAATGTAAAGTTTCCTGCCGTTACCCGTACCCCCCGCAGGCAGCACCTGCGCATTGTGCTCCTGACCTTCCTCAATGATGTTTAAATCGTCAATTAATCGGTTCATTTCTGGTAATCAGGCTGCAAAAATAATAATTTAGCATGAAATATGACAAGTTGTCAGTGAAGCATAATGGCGATTATTAAATCAGTCCGGGGGTACACACCCACGTTCGGTCAGAATTGTTTTTTGGCTGACGGGGCAGTAGTCGTTGGTGAGGTAAGCATGGGCGATAATTGCACCGTGTGGTTTAATGCCGTGGTGCGGGGCGATGTTCATTCGATCACAATCGGTAATAATACCAATGTTCAAGATGGAGCCGTTCTTCACTGTACCTATCAGCGGGCTAAATTGGTTATCGGCAGTAATGTTTCCATTGCACATAATGCCGTGGTGCATGGGTGCACGGTGGAAGATAACGTGTTGATTGGCATGGGGGCCATTATTATGGACGATGCTTTTATCGGATCTAATTCCGTTATCGCTGCCGGTGCAGTGGTATTACCTGGCACCCGCGTGGAGCCAGGGAGTGTTTATGCGGGAGTTCCGGCCAAACGGGTTAAAGATATTTCAGAAGATATGGTGGAAGCGATCAGGCGAACGGCCAGAAACTACCCCATGTATGCCGGTTGGTTCAAATAGGTATAGGGTTTGTCATGGAATTGCTTCTGACTATATTTGTCGCCTAAATTCAGATTCTCAATGAAAAATGGATTGCTAATTCTTAACGTGGTATTGCTGATTGCCGTTACAGGGCTCTATTATCTTTACTTCTCAGGGCGCTCATCAGGTAATTCAGGATCGACTTCCGCAGCTGACCCGGGTAGCCTTTCTGTGGCCTATATCAATTCTGATTCGGTATTGAAGCATTACGAATACATAAAGGCTTCGGCTGAAATTCTTGAAGCAAAAAAGAAAAAAATTGAGCAGGATTATGTGAACCGCGCGCAAAGCCTGCAGGGCGAAATCACTGCCTACCAACGCAATGTAAATAACATGACCATCGGACAGGTTAAAACTCTGGAGGAAGACCTTGCCAAAAAGCAGCAGAACCTGCAATTGTTCGAGCAACGCATAACCCAGGAGTTGATGAACGATCAGTCCAAGCTCAATGAAGAGTTGTACAAGCGGGTTACTGCCTTCTTAAAAAAGTATGGCGAAGAAAAAGGCCTGAAGATGGTCTTTAAATTGGACCCAGGCAGCGACATCCTTTATGGGCAGGGCGCATTAGATATTACGGATGAGGTAATCGGCCGGTTAAATGAGGAATATCGGATTGAAAAAGAAGGGGCTAATAAGAAATAGCCAACCTGCTACTCATAACAACAGAGCCTGATGGAAAACGTCAGGCTCTATTTTTTTATATTTGCCGGTATACCATGATACCAAACCTCACAAGATCCTTTCGCATTACCAGCATGGAGCAGCAGCAGGTGGCGTATATGCTGGCAACCGGATTTTTCATGGGGGTGTTTATCGCCACCTACCAGGTTACTGCCGACTCCCTGTTTCTCAACCGGATGGGTGAATACCTGGATAAGGCATTTCTTGCGGCCGGTATGCTGGGGATTCTTTCAACGGCCATTTTTTCATTCTTGCAAAACCGCATCCGCTTTTCCATTCTTACCCTTGTGGTAATAGGCATAATCTTCAGTTTTACCATTACTGTTTACTGGTTGCTTCATTTCGGAGACCCTGACTGGCAAGGATATGTAATCTTTGCCATGTACTGCTCATCCGGCCCGATGGTGGCTTTGCTGATGTTGAGTTATTGGGGAACCTTTGGCCGCTTGTTCAATTTCAGGCAGTCAAAAAATATTATTGGCTGGATAGACACCGGGCAGCTAATTGCTGCCATCGTTGCTTCATTTCTTATCCCGTTTACCGCATTTCTTGTTCCTGAAACCAGTGATTATCTGATGGCTTGTTGTGTGAGCATCCTGTTGATGGGTGTACTGCTGGCAATCATTGCCGGTAAATTTAAGCTATCAAAGAACGACCCGGGTGAATTAGACGCTGAATTGAAACGAGAAACCAATGTTCGCAGAATGTTTTCCGACAAGTACATTATGGTTATGTCGGTGGTGCTTATGGTGTCCATGTCCGCCTTCATTCTCAATCAGTTCTCATTCCAGCAAATGGTCAAAGAGCAGTATGCTGATCAACGCGCCCTTACTGACTTCATGGCTTTTTTTACGGCTGCGGTATATGGATTAAGCTTGATTATGCAAACATTTGTTAATCAACGAATTATAGGCAATTACGGGTTGCGCACTTCTTTGTTTATTTTACCTATTGTACTCGCAGTTTTTTCTGTTGGCTCAATCATCACTGGCAGTATTTTTGGTTTCCATAAAGAGGGTTCTCCGGCAGGTTTTATTTACTTCTTTCTGTTTATGGCCATGAGCCGGTTGTTCAACTGGACGCTCCGGGAATCGTTGGAGGTGCCCGTTCTGAAATTGTTTTTTATTCCGCTGGACAGCCGGGTACGTTTTAACCTGCAATCCAAAGTTGAAGGGCTGGTTAATGAAAGCGCCCGGTTTGTAGTCGGCCTTGCTATTTTCGGATTGAGCATGATAGCCTGGTTTGATGTCATCCACGTTTCGGTGCTGCTTGCCTTTCTGGCTGCTCTATACTTTGTTGTGGTTAACAGGCTTTATTCAGGCTACAAGAATAAAATTCGGATGAAGCTTGAGAGCCCGGATCTGAAGCAGGATAAACTCGAAGTCGGATTTACCCGGATTACCCGCAGGTTAGAAGATTTGTTAACTGTTTCAGATAATAACCGCGCAGTATTTTCCTATAAGCTGTTGGAGAAAATCAACGCAAGTCAAACCCCGGTTTGGGTTAACAGCCTCATTCGCAATGAAGATGAGGCGGTAAGGCACTATGCTCAGGAACGAATGAATGAAATGAAGGGTCTTTCCGTGTCTGACCAATATGTTATCCGGATTGACCCGGATAAAACCAAGCCTTCGGAAAAGAATGTGCTTAGCGTTGCCGACCTGCAAATGATTCTGGATAACGATGGAGACATTACTAAGGCCCGTATTCAGCGATTGGCCCGGTCGGGCAATTCAAATGACCGTCAATATGCCGCTGAGTTGCTGTTACACACATCTGCAGATGATTCAATTTCCTTTCTGATTGAATTACTCAATGATCCCGAAGCGAAGGTTAGAAACACAGCAATTAAATCAGCGATCAAAAAGCACAATCTCGAAGTCATCAATGCCATCATTGCTAATATGGCGAACCCGGTGTTTAGTAATCAGGCAATGAATGCATTGGTGCTGATCGGCCCCAAAACACTGCCCGCGTTGGAGTCGGCATTCTATAAAAGCGGGCAAAGTACGCATTTGATGACGCGGATTATTCAGGCTATGGGCAGGATAGGAGGGCAGCGTGCAAAAGACTTGCTCTGGAATAAAATTGATTACCCCAATAAAGTTATTGTATCTCAGGTTCTGCTTTCTCTCGGTGAATGTGGTTTTAAAGCGGGGGTATCACAAATAACCCGCATCAAATATGCCATCGAAAACGATATAGCCGATTTGCGCTGGAATCTGAGTGCTATACAGGAACTTGGGTCAGAGAATGATAATGAGCATATTATCAAGTCGTTACAGTGGGAGATCCAAAATGATATTGAGCATATTTATATGCTGCTTGCGATGCTTTACGACACCCGGTCTATACAGCTTGTAAAGGAGAATATTGAAAGCGGAACCACCGAAGGAATAACGTATGCGGTTGAACTGCTGGATGTTTTTTTGTCGGAACAATTGAAGCAGCGCATCATCCCGGTAGTAGACGAAATTTCTGTTGACGAGCGCATTAAACGATTGGATATATTTTACCCGCGCGTAAAGCTTGACTCCCGCTTGGTATTGAAGTTTATTATTAACCGCGACTTCACCCAATCAAACCGGTGGACGAAAGCATGTGTGTTGTATCAGATAGGCAACCAACGCATTGAGGATTTCAAATTGGATTTGATCGCCCAATTGTTTAACCCCGATACGTTGATTCGTGAAGTAGCTGCGTTTGCTTTGTGGAGGATTGATGAAATTGAATACGAGGAGAACTCCAGGAGGCTGGGCGCTGCCCTTAAAAAGGAACTGGACGAAATTGTTCTTACCGAACGGCTAAGCCGCTTCAGCAAAATCCTGTTCTTCACCCGGGTGAACGTATTTGAAGATATACCGGGGATCACACTTACTTATCTTGCAGACATCAGTACTGAATTGACTCTGCGGAACGAAGAATCCCTGACACTTGATGAAACGGTGAATAACGACTTTCTGGTTATTGTTAAAGGCGAAGTTGAATTTTATCAAAAAGGAACCCTGGCCGGAACATTTAAGGATGGCGAGTTTATCGGAGAGATGCTTGCCATGCCCAATTTTGTAAGCACGAACCTGATTATAGCCAAAACCGATGTCAGCCTGTTGAAGATCAATAAGGACCAATTTTATGAGCTGCTCTCCGACAATGTGAAACTTGCCGATCGGGTGATTGAATTCTTCTAAAATTTGCGAATCAAGCGCATTTTTACTTATTTAGGGTCTATTTTTTAAACTGAGTCGTTTGATTTTTACTTTTTAACCTAATAATTGAAGTGTGGGCTTAACTTTTCAGCTTCAAATCGTTAAATTTCAGGTTCTTCGTGGCACGTTATGCTGAGTCAGCCGCTACACACCGAACCGCAGCAGGAATTACCTGATATTCTGACTGAAATTCAGCCTGATACGACTAATCCATTTCCGGGTTTACGGCCTTTCACGGTAGATGAATGCCATCTCTATTTTGGCAGAGAAGGCCAGGTGGATGAAATACTGCTGAAGCTCGCTACAAACCGCTTTGTGTGTGTAATGGGTTATTCCGGAAGTGGAAAATCCTCGTTAATGTCGTGCGGACTAGTTCCGGTTCTTTACGGGGGCTTTGTTTCCCATTCAAGCCCTCACTGGCATGTTATCATCACCCGACCGGGCGCATCGCCTATTGAAAACCTGGCTGAATCGGTTGTTCAATACATGGTTCAACACAAGCGCATCCGGCAAGAAGATGTGCCCATTTACCGATCGATTATTCTCTCGGTTTTACGAAGCGGGCCACACGGCCTTGCCGAAATTTCACGCTTTCTTCAAACCTTCCGGCAAGACAATGTCTTCTTCATGCTCGATCAGTTTGAAGAACTGTTTCGTTACCACGATTCGTTACCCGCCAATGAAACCGAAAACGAGACTCAGGCCTATATAAACCTGATTCTCCACGCTATCCATCAACCGGAAACACCCATCTACGTTGCGGTAACAATGCGTTCGGACTTCATTGCAAAATGTGCAGCGTATCCGGGCCTTACCCAGGTGGTCAACACCAGCAATTACCTGGTTCCTCAAATGACCCGCGAGCAGAAAAAACTGGCCATTGAAGGACCTGTGGCTGTTGCCGGTGGTAAAATTTCTCAGCGCCTGGTGAAGAAGCTGCTCAATGATATGGGCAAAAACCAGGATCAGTTGCCAATTCTGCAGCATGCATTAATGCGTACTTGGGACTACTGGATCAACAACCGCGAGCCAGGCGAACCGATGGACCTGCGCCACTATAATGCCATTGGAAGAATTGAGCAAGCACTTTCACAACATGCTAACGAAGTGCTGGAAGAACTTTCCCCCAGAGAAAAGGAGATTGCCGAAGTACTCTTCAAAAACATAACAGAAAAAAGCGCTGAAAGCCGTGGCATGCGAAGGCCCGGCAAACTTAGCTTGATCGCCCGCCTCGCAGATGCCGATGATGAAGAAATGATTGCTGTGGTGGAGCATTTTCGAAAACCAGGCAGATCATTCCTCATGCCGCCACACACCGTAACACTAAACAGCGAGTCCATAATTGAACTGTCGCACGAGAGTTTAATGCGCATCTGGACACGGCTAAACGCATGGGTTGACGAAGAATTCGAATCGGCACAGATGTACAAGCGGCTTTCGGATGCAGCCGCCATGTACCAGATTGGTCGCACAGGTCTTTGGCGACCGCCTGATCTTCAGTTGGCCCTTAACTGGCAAAAGAAACAGCGACCGACACGCGAGTGGGCGCAACGCTACGATGAGGCGTTTGAACGCGCCATTGTTTTCCTGGACACCAGCCGTATTACATACGAAGCTGAACTCAAAAACCAGGAGTTGCAGCAAAAACGGATGTTGCGCAGGGCAAGAACTACGGCTGTAATCCTTGGAGTTGCCGCAGTGATTGCTTTGTTATTCCTGGTGTTTGCGTATATCCAGAAAGTGGAGGCCGACAATCAAACCCGATTGGCCGAAGCACGCGAAAAGGAAGCAGCTCAGCAGCGAACCCTTGCCGAACAGAAGCAACTGGAAGCTGAAGCTGCTACTGAACTGGCCTATAAAGCCAGGGAAGAAGCCATACAGGCAAATGAAAATTTAAAACAGGCCCTTCAGGAGGCTACCCGTCAGCGAAATATCGCAATCGCTGCGTTGCGCAGAGCCGAAGAACAGGAAGAACTTGCCATTGCTGCAGGAGAGAAGGAGCGGATACAACGGATTATTGCAGAGAGCGAAACCGAACGGGCTAATCAAAACTTCGATCGTGCCAACCGGCTGTACATGCTGGCTGTGGCACAAAAACTTGCCGGCACATCATTTCAGGAAGATGACGACCATGATCTGGCCGGGGCACAGATCATGCAAGCGTATCATTTTAATTCGCGATTTGGAGGAAAAAAATATGATCCATACATCTATAACGGGTTGTACCATGCCATGAAGTTGTTCAGCGGCTCAAGCTTTAATGCTGTTAGGGTGCCGGGACCAGCCCGCAACCGCATCAATTCAATTGCTGTTTCTTCACGGTCGGCCACGTTTTACGCGGCCGCAGCCGATGGACGTATCTTTTCAGGCAACTATGAGAACCAAACCACCGTGCCGACAGGATTTGAAAACGCATTTCCCAACCGCGTAATCGCATTAAGTGAGGATGAGCGCTACCTGGCAAATGGCACCGACTCCGCAGCAATTCAGGTATATGACCTTCAAAGTAAATCCCAGAAACCGCTTGTTGTTAAAGGACTTGGTGGGTCAACAAATGCCCTCGCTTTCCTTCCTGATAATTCAGGATTTGTTGCCGCCAAGGCAAGCCGTGTGATCACATGGGTTGACCACCGGACCGGCAAAACCAGAACCATTGCCTCACTGCCGTTTGAAGTTAAAGCACTTTCGGTTAGTCCGGATGGCCTTACACTGGCCGGTGCAGCGTGGTCAGGCCAATTGGTTCTCATTGATATCCAAAGCGGTAGGGTTGAAAAGCTGCTGGAGTTACCGGGCGTTCAGATTCTTTCAGTTCAGTTTAGTCCCGATGGAAAAAGATTGGCATATGGAACATTTGAAATTACCGATAAGCGCGGGTTGGTAAAACTCTATGACCTGGCATCGCGAAAAGACGAACGCCAGTTTAGCGGGCATAAAGCTGGTGTTTATGATGTTGAATTTTCACCAGACGGAAAATTGCTTGCCAGTGCCGGAGCTGACAAGCGGGTACAAATGTGGGTGCTCGATAACCCGGAGGACCTTCCGGTTGTGATGGAAAATAACAATGGCTTCGTTTGGGATATTGCCTTTGCACGGGGCAGCGATTACCTGATAGCCGCATGCCATGAATCTGAAGTTCGTATTTGGCCTACCGATCCAAAGTTCCTGGCCAGCCAGATTTGTCCGAAAATGTCGCGCAACATGACAGCAGAAGAATGGAAAACCTACGTGGGGAGCGATATTGATTATGAAAACACCTGCGTAAACCTTCTTATAAAAGATTATCAATAGTATACATGGGCGGGTTACGTTCTATATTTTGGGCAACGGTAATCATCATACTTGCTGTTGGAAAGTTGCTGGCGCAGGAAACAACCTGTGAGCAAACCCTGAATGGGGCTAATGATGAGTTTAATTCCGGCCGGTTTTATGGAGTGCCTGGTATGTTGGCGGATTGCATTCGGGATGGATTCACCCGAGAGCAACTGCAACGCGCCTACCTGTTGCTTACCCAGACTTACCTGTTAATGGATGACCCCCTCGCGGCTGAGAACAGCTACATTCAGGTTCTGAAAGCAAACCCCGAATTTGCCACTGACCCTGCCGTAGACCCGATTGATGTGGTTTACCTGAGTAAGAAATTCACGGCCTCACCAATTTTTTCGATGTATTTAAGAATAGGCTCAAATGTTTCACCTGTTCGGGTTATTCATACCATTGAGCCTTCATCAGGGCCAGTGCCTATCGATACACGGTACACGCTTAAGCCTGGTTTTCAGTTTGCATTTGGAGTTGACTGGAATTACAATGAACACCTGGCCCTTTCTACCGAATTGGGTTATGCCTTTTCGCCATATAAACGTGAGCGCTTCAATGTATTTGGGCGCGACCGCCAGGAGTTTTATGATAAAATGACCTGGGTTACTGTACCGGTTATGGTAAAGTATTCATTTGACAGGTTCCGTAAATCACAGGTAAGGAATATCCGGCCTCAGGTGTTTGCAGGGATTTCGGTTGGTTACCTGTTGAGCGACAAGGGTGACATTCAGATTTTTAATAATAATCTCACTGATGGTACACTCACAACCGTTACCGCATCAAATCCATCCGTAGATTTTATTCCGCAGCGGAACCGGCTCAACACTGCATTTTTGGTGGGTGGGGCAGTAAAGTACAAATGGAAACTACAATATCTGTTTGCCGAGGTACGCTATGGATTCGGCCTGAATAACCTGGTGCGTGCACCGTTTAGCGGCATCTCGATGCAGGAATTTGGTCATGTTGACGATTATTTCCGATTGGATAACCTATCTGTCTCAATTGGATACTACCATCCCTTTTACAAAGCGCGGAAACTCAAAAAGGCCAAAACGAAATCTGTACTTAAGTCGGTTAAAAAAACAGGGAATGAAAATAAAGAGGAGTAGAATTGGGGTAATGGCGCTTGTGGTTATGCTTTTTTCCTGTGATACGGGAGGAAGCGTTGATCCTTTATTTAAAGAATATTTCATCCGGTATTACGGTGAAGACGGAAATCAGGAAGCCAGGGATATACTGGTGAACAGCGATGGCACCATGGTGCTATTGGGGTACACACAAACTGCATTGCAGGTAAAGCGCATATTTCTTGCAAAAGTTGACCCCGATGGCAATGTACTTTGGCAAAGAAAGTTCGGATCAAACTCAGAAAACCCACGCGATATCGAATTTATTCCGGCCGGCCAGTATGCCGGCAACTACGTGGTGCTTACCAATACCCAAAAGCCTGTTGGTGACAGTACCTTGGTAAAGCTGGTTATCGTTGACCAGAATGGAAATGCCCAGGACAGCGTTGAATACGATGTTTGGCAGAGTCAGTTTGGCTATTCGGTAACTACAACCCTCGATGGCGGATTTATAGTTACCGGGAATACCTCACCAGAGGCGTTTAATGATGGGGTTATGGCTGTTACTGACTTAAGTGATCTGCTCTCCATCCGGTTTGATGACAACCTGGTATTATCAGCAACATGGCCAACTAACTTTGGTGGCGAAGGCGATGTGATGGGTATCCGCTATTTTGAAGTTTCGCCCTCGGAACATTATTTCGCTGCTTATACGGATAAACTTCTTCCGGGTGAACCGGATGTCATTGCGTCCTACGAATACAACTACTGGTTTAATAAGGTTGTTACGATCGCCAATGTTACCAACCGGACACAGTTTTTCGATGGGGGATCCAACAGCGAGCGGATGACATGGATCGCAAATTCTCCTTCAGGCACTCACCTGGCCATTGGTACCACAACGAACTCTTCAGGTAGTCCAGCGGTGTTTCTCTCTAAACTGATCAATGATTTTTCATTGGTTGAAACATCCCGTAGCTACTCCACCGGCTTCGAGGGAGTTTCTGCGTGCGCTTCAGGCATTAACCGGTTTCTCATTGTCGGGAATAGAGTAAGAACCAACGGGTTGAGGGACATCTGGTTGGCTAGAGTTAACCCTGCCCTTGACCTTGAGTTCGAAGAAGTTTTCGGAGGCGCTTCCAATGATGATCGGGCTGCAGCGGTTGCAGAACTACCCAACGGAGACATCCTTGTTTTAGGTACCATGTATCTCACCAATCAGGATAAACTGGCCCTAATAAAGCTCAAGCCGAACGGGCACTTCGAATAAGTAGATGGAGATGCCTTTCAATCCTTAAAATTTAGTTTTTCGGCCTGAAAAGGTTACTTTTAGGCTGTAGATGCGATTCAAAACCTATAGTTGGCCAACTTTCCTCTATGCTCCGATTTTTACGACCGTTCAATACGCATATAACGGTTAATTCCGGCAAGTGCCTTAAAATCGGACTTTTGCCCGTAATTATCCTCCTGCTTCTTTTCTTCAGTTCTACAGTGTTGGTTAATGCCCAAACCTGGCAACCGGTAGGCGGGGGAGA
>JBBINY010000040.1:0-3203 GCA_037443645.1 Cytophagales bacterium | reverse complement strand
TTTATTAATAATGCCGGTTCAACCCTGAGGATCGGATCCCCAAGTGGTATTACACTCACCGCGATGTCGGGTAGTGTTCAAATGACGGGCTCTGTTCCGAATAGGGTGTACAGCACGTCCGCCAGTTATGGGTATATCGGTAATGCCAACCAGGCTGTTGGTGATGGGCTCCCCTCAACCGTTGCCAACCTGTACATTATTAATACAGGCGGTGGCGGCAACAATACCGTTACATTAGCTTCAGCCATTTCGGTTACCAGCAATCTGGATGTTGAAAGCGGGGTATTTAACTTAGGTGTAAACAACGTTACCAGTGTAGGCACACTTAATCTTACAGGCACCACCATAACCGGCACAGGTACTTTAACACTTGCCGGAGACGTTAATTCCAACGGTGATCCTACTACTGCTGTCATCAGCGCACCCTTAGCACTGGGGACACTTCTTAGAGACTTCGCTGTAAAGGATGGTGCGGCTGATCCGGATTTGTCGGTAACATCGGTTATTAGTGGTACCGGTGGAATACTAAAAACCAGCGGTGGATCCTTATTGCTTTCTGCTGCCAATACATTTACCGGAGGAGCAGTTGTTGACGGTGGAATATTACGGGTTAGTAATACCAACGCCCTTAACACAGGTGCCCTCTCATTTGGTGCGAATAGTACCGGAAGATTTCAGTTGCATGGTGTAAACGTCACCGTTTCTTCGTTAAATACAAATGCACTTATAGGCACACCGGTAATTGAAAAGAGTCTGGCGGGCGCGGCTACGTTCACTGTCAATTCCACGGGAGCCAACATTTTTGAAGGAACCATTCAAGATGGTACAGCGGGTTCATTATCGCTTACGAAGAGTAACACGGGTTCGTTAACACTTAGCGGAACCAACACCTTCACAGGCAATACTACATTGTCCGCTGGCACGCTCAATATCAATAGCCCTTCAGCGATCGGAACAGGAACATTAATTATATCCGGTGGCACCATTGATAACACCACCGTAGGCGCAATAACACTTTCCACAAATAATGCCCAGAATTGGAATGGCGATTTTACTTTTGGTGGAACTCAAAACCTTAATCTTGGAACGGGTGCTGTATCCCTAAGTGCCAACCGCCAGGTTACAACCAACGGTGGAGTTTTAACGGTTGGCGGTATTATTTCCGGAGGCGGATTCCGGCTCACCAAGCTGGGAGCAGGAGCGCTTACGTTGTCGGGTGCCAATACCTACTCAGGTACAACCCTTACCGCAGGAACGCTGAACATCAACAATGCAACTGCATTGGGTTCAACGGCTTCAACTTTTATTATTAATGGCGGAACGATTGACAATACTACAAGCGGTGCGCTGATAACCGGTAATTACCCTCAAAGCTGGGCTGGCGACTTCACTTTTATAGGTTCGCAGAATCTCAACCTCGGCACGGGTGCGGTATCGCTAACAGCCAACAGGCAGGTAACAACAAATGCAGGTAACCTTACCGTTCGCGGAGTTATCTCCGGTGGTTTCAGCTTAACGAAATCAGGTGCTGGTGCACTAACGCTGACTGGTGCTAATTCATTCACAGGCGGAACAACGTTAAACGCAGGTACTCTAAACATTAATAATGCCACTGCACTCGGAAACATTAACGGTGTATTTACCATTAACGGGGGAGTCATTAACAATACAACAGGAGGGGCCATAACCACCATTAATTACAATCAGAACTGGAATGGCGATTTCACGTTTACAGGCACACAGAATCTGAACTTAGGCACGGGTACAGTTACCCTTAGCGCCAACCGCCAGGTAACGGTAAGCGCCAACACACTTACGGTTGGAGGTACAATGAATGCCCCGGCTTTAAATCTCACAAAAGCTGGTGCCGGATCACTGGTGCTGGGAAGCAACTCCGTTACCCTTAACAGCCTTGCAATTAATGCTGGTTCGTTTACGTCAACGTCTGGAACATTAACAATTGGTGGAAGCCTGACCAACAGTGGCACATTTAATAACAACAATGGAACAGTGTTATATAATGGTGCTAGTCCTCAATCGGTAGCAGGTGTAACCTATTTTAACTTGTCGCTTTCGGGTGCAGGGCAAAAGAATGCCTCCAGTAATGTTAACGTTACATCTAACCTTGTTAATAGTGCTGTCTTTGATGTGGGAGGTTTCACCCTTGCAGTAGGAGGAACCATTGACAATACGGGAGGTACGCTTCGGTTTTCAGGAGTTTCAAACGGCCTTGCAGTTAATACCGGAACGGTTGAGTATTATGGTTTCGGTCAATTGGTAACAGCGGGTACGTATAATAACCTTATCATCAACCAGTCTTCCGGAGAGGCACAACTGGCTGGCGATGTTACTGTAAATGGTGTACTTACCCTGAACTCAGGCAATCTTAATCTTGCCGGGTTCAACCTCACCTTGGGCTCTTCTGCATCGGTAACCGTGGTGGGTCCCTCATCATCGAAGATGATCATTGCTACGGGTGGAAGTGAAGTGAAAAAGATTTATAGCACCACCGGATCATTTACCTTTCCTGTAGGCGATAACACGGGAGCGCTGGATTATTCTCCGGTTACGATAAATGTAACGGCTGGTTCCGGTTTTCCGGCTGAGGTTGCCGTTTCAGTTCAGGACATTAAACATCCCAGCAACGCCAGCACCACCCATTTCCTTACCCGGTATTGGAACATTACTACGACAATTACCGGAGCGGTTGCGACTGTAACGGCCACCTATCCTCCAGTTGACATTAACGGAATAGAAACAAGCATCAAAGCTGCTCGCCTTACCGGAAGTTTCAATCCGACAACCAATCCGTGGGTGAAATTTGGAAACCTTGGATCTAATACGCTGACTGCTTCCGGAGGTATTGCTTCTGGTCAGATTTCTTCCTTCACCGGAATCACCGGAGCTGACCCAACAGTTCTCATCACCGGAGGAGGAGTGACTATATGTTCTGGTGGAAGTGCAAATCTTCTGGCAACCCCAACCGGAGATGGCCCTTTTTTGTATGAATGGACACCTGCTACCGGACTAAGCGGTACAACGATTGCAAACCCGGTCGCTTCACCGGTAGTCACTACGGTCTATACGGTAATCGTAACCGATGGAAATGGTGGTACGGCATCAGATAATACTACAATTACTGTAAATCCCAACCCGACCCCGGTGATTGCGGGGCTGAACGCAGCGTGTGAGAACCAGGCGGG
>JBBINY010000039.1:0-26477 GCA_037443645.1 Cytophagales bacterium | reverse complement strand
AGGTGTTCGATGAAATTATGGAAGACTACGAAAAGGTAATTCGTGAAATCAAAGATCCCAACGAGCGGGGGTTTCAACTTGCCCTCAATGGAAAGCGCAAGGCCATGTACCGGCACAAGTATTGGTATGACAGGCAGTTGCCTGTAGATGAAGAGGTTTTGGATGGATGGCTTCAGGAAGCATGGAATCATTATCAGGGTGTAAGCCCTCAGCATCTGGAAGGCAGCATATCATCAACCTTACCTTATTTCAGCGATGGCGTCCGGACAGCGGATGTTTCCAGGAAGAGTTTGTTTCTGTATCCAGACTATCGCGATGGTTGGTTTAGTTCTGTTTACCACTCCGATTATTTCTACAACTGGCTTCGGAAAACCGGCAATGCCTCAAGATTGTATCAGTCTGGTGAGGACCTGATGATGATCCATGCATGGATTGCGCACGCTTTTTTTGTCAGGCCTTTTCCACCTCCCGGAGTGATTGATAATAACTTTCCGGTGTCGGCAAATGTGCTGAAAGATGTCCTGGCATTCGTTGATCAGCACCCCAAGGGCAAACTTTTCGACAGGAATCTGGTGCTCCTTATACTGGCCAATACGGCATTTGATGGAAAGAACAAGGAGGAGGGCTATTCCTATTACAAGCAGATTGATTTGAAATCACTTGAAGGGTCTTCCAATCGCTATGATTATATAGAGAAGACCTATTTCCTGAACAGCATGAAGCAGCTGGCAATCAACCTTGCCTCCATTGGATTTATGGGTGACGCAATTGATTTGACTGAGCGGTTTGTAAAAAATGAAGAACGGGTTTTTGCCTACTTATTCATGGCCGAGAGCGTATATAAGCAAAATGCTGAACCCCATGCATTCATATATCTGGATTCTGCTTTTTCATATGCCGGACGTGTTAACTTTACCGATGTGGAAGGGCCATTAGACAGCCGGTACAATATCATCTTATTGCTTTCGAGAATTGGAGGCGACCAGATCAACGAAAAAGCAGTTGAAATTCTGAGAGAAATTCCTGAGGGCAGTAAATTTGATGCACTTCTTGCCCGCGTGGTGGGGGTGTCCTATGAAGGTAATTTTTACAGGGCGAGAATGTCCATACCGACCACCCTTACCGAGAGCCAGGATCTTGATTGCCGCACACAAATTTTGCTGGAGGCGTGTAAGAAGAATGAAGCGTTGACTGGCGACAACCATTGGGCGGCATGGGATCGTTTTGAAGCCTGGGGCTGGTATTATGTAAACTATTTACCGAATTAAATGAGTCGCTATAACCCATATTACTACCTGCTGTTTGTACTGCTGATTTTCGGAGCCTTTGCATCCATGGCACAAAATGATTACGGCATCAGAATAATCGGGTTGGTAGCCTTTACGTTCAGCCTGTTGTTTTTAATTCAATGGGTGTATGAGTTGATAACAAAGCGGAGAAAGGATGTTATCGCCATAACTGAACTCCTGGCGTTGGTTATCATTTGTGCAATTCTGTGTCTCCGGGTTTTTTATATTCGCTTTCCGTTCGTGGAAATAGTATTCGGAGCAGCCGGTTTTGTTTTTATTGCCGCTTATTTTTTGCGCCTGCTCCAGAGCTGGCAAATGCTGCAACACAAAAGCAAAGCCATGGCCATATTGGTGGCTTTATTCCACGGCAGCATTGCGCTTTATGCCGTATCCATGACCATTGTACCCTTTGTTCCTGCAGTTGCCCGGCCGGCAGGTGCGGCAGCATTTGCCTGTTGCTTGTTGTTTGTAGCGGGTGGATTGCTTAAGAAAGAAATGTTGGTGGAGGGTGAGAAGTTAACGGTTTTTACGTATGTAGCCCGTGTGCGCGATCGATCCATTGTCTTGCTTTCGCTATTCGTTTTGTTTACTGCATACATGGGCCTCACGCAAATCGGAGCTATTCCTAAAATGTACTCCGATGAGTTTCCGCAACGTTATTTCGAATTGGTAAACCAGGCGGAAGCCGGTAACGAGGAACCGATAAACGGCCATTTCAGGCACGAAGAATTCAAAGAAAAATATGACCTCTTCGTGAAGCGGCATCTTGAAACTGAAAACAAGTAGACTGCCTTGTCCGAAGTTATTCAACACATTGAAAACCTCATTAATCACGGGCGGTTTCTTGAGGCGCGCTCAAAAGCCGAAGACCTGCTTAGGCATTCTCCAGATGTAAGGGCATCACAACTTTATGCGCTGGCTATGTCTAAGTCGGGTGCGCCTGAGGCAGCCAGGGAGTACCTGGAACCCATTTACCGAACTAATCCCGATGACCCCGAAACAGCCGGAATACTCGGAAGTATTCTGAAGGAGCTCTTCAAAAAAAACCGGCAAACATCGTATGCCCTTCAGTCGCGCGATACGTACCTGAAAAATTTTTCGGTAACGAAGAATTACTACACCGGTATCAATGCGGCATCCATGTCGGCCATGGTAATGCAATCGGGCAAAAGCAAGGAACTTGCAAAGGAGATTATTCAAAGCATAAATTCTTCAACGGAAGACTTCTGGGAACTGGCAACACTGGGCGAGGCTTACATATTGCTTAAAGACCGGGCCAATTCTGTAACGTTTTATGTAAGGGCACGGAAAGCGGCCGGAACTGATTGGGGTAAAATAACCAGCGTGTACAATCAGCTTTGGCTGCTTAATCACTACATGCCGGTTTCCGGGGAGGTTATGAAAATATTTAATCCTCCGGGGGTTGTTGCGTTTGCCGGACACATGGTTGATCGCCCCGAGCGCAAATCACCACGCTTTCCTCCCCAATTGGAATCCCAGATTAAAGAAGCCATCCGCACAACCATCCGCACCATCAATGCCAAAATAGGTTACTGCTCACTGGCCTGCGGGGGCGACATTCTTTTTGCTGAGTGCATTGCCGAAGAGGAGGGCGAAGTAAACCTGTATCTTCCTTTTGCATTGGATGATTTCCTTGATGTGAGCGTGCGTTTTGCCGGGGAGCAATGGGTAAACAGATTTCAGTCATTGATCAGTAAGTTTCCAGTAAATCTGGTTACCCGGGAGCGCTATGAAGGTTACGATGATCTCTTCACCCTTCAGAGTAAAGTTATTTTTGGATTGGCTGTACTGCGCAGTGCCCTCTACCACACCCGGCCAACGTTGGTAACCGTACTCTCAGAAATAGATCTGAAACGAAGCACCGGAGGTACGCGCGATACCTTACGACTCTGGCCGTTTTCCGATCAGTACATAAATATCAATCCGGATTCGATGCTGCCGCCAGGTATTGCCGGTTATGACAGCCCTTCACAAACTACGCGCACGGTGCCTACCGAAAGGCCGGTTCAGTATATTGTGCTTGCAGATTTGTCGGCTATGAAATCGATGGAGAAGGAGCGGGTGTATAAGCTGATTAATCAACGCCTTGATGAGGAGTTGATACCCTATGCCGATCCTGACCCCGCCCATGACCGGGTATTGATGGCCTTTGAGTTTGAAGCGGCCGCCATGGAAATGGTGCGCGCCATGATTGATGTCGTGCCCACCTACCAGAAGGAGCCTGAGTTGAAGATTACGTTGCATGCGGGGCCACTGCTTAAGAAAGATGGGGATATGTTTGGAGATGCGTTGCAAACAGTATCTGATCTCAGCACCATTTCACCGCGCGGAGCCCTGTGTGCCAGCAGCCAGTTTGCAGCGCTGCTTGCGCTTGATCCGAAGCGCTATTTGGTTGAGTATGCCGGCATCGTATCGGCAAGGCAGCAAGATCTCTCTGTTTACAAAGTTGTGCTTAAATAGGACTTACTTTTCAATCGTAATTTCATCCAGTACGTTGCCGCGGGCATCCAGTTGTCGCAGGATGAGCTTTTCAGAACTGGTTTCAATGAGCGTAAAGGAATGGATGTCGGTAATCATCTTAACGGTGAATGGAACCCAGTTCTCTGGCGGATCGTGTTTCCAGAGTTCCGGGTTAGCCCCAAGGTTCTGATCATACAACGATGCACCCCCTGCACCCGATACGATGTACAGGATGCCTTTCGGCCTGGTAGTGGTTTTTCCGTCAAACAGGGTATCAAGCGTAAATATTCCATCCACCCGACCTTCATTCGATAGCACATAACGTGTTCCGGTTTCATCTTTCTTTGGTTGGAACGTCAGCGGAACGCTGCGCTGATAGTTGTGTACATGGCCTGTGAGCACCAGGTTAACACCCAACTGTTCCAACACCGGTGAGAGCAGTCGCATCCATTGCTGATTGTAGTGTGCCTTGCTGGAATTAAAACCTGGTTGATGGTAAGCCACAATTTTCCAATCGGCTTTGCTGTTACCAATATCAGACCGCAGCCAGTCAACCAGCACAGGATCAAGCGGATTGACATAATCATTAGCATCAAGGCATGTAATATGAACATTGCCGTGATCAAAGGAATAGTTTGCAGTTACCGGAAACCGGGGTGCTGTATTTTTTTTAAAAGCCTCAACACGCTGCGCATCTCCGGTTGGGTTTACCGTTAGTGAAGTGACGGGTGCATTGCGGGGAAGGTCGGTGTAGTAGAAGTAAGCGAGGCCATCGGGGTGTTTATCCAGATTGTCGCCATAGATGTCGTGGTTACCGAGTAGCATGTAAAAGGGGATGGAATTCATGAGCGGAGCTCCTTTTTCAGGAGAGGCTTCACGGGCAAGATAGTAGGGGAAGAACCGGTTTCTGTACTCCAGTTCGCGGCCTGAGTTGTACACCATGTCTCCGGCCAGCAGCACAAACTGGGGTTTCTGCAGCGAAACCTGGTATGCTATTTCTGCCTGTTGCGGAGTGCCTGCACCACAATCGGCAAACATAACAAAACGTGTTTGCGGCTTTCTGGTTCGTGTGGCAAATGAATGTTCAGCGATAGGGGCACCATTCAACAGCACCTTGTACCGGTATGTCTGATCTGTTTTTAAGCCGGTAAGCGTTGCCCGGTACAGATAGGTGGTTTTGTTCAGCAGTCTTAATTTAACTACTGTGGCCTTTGCTTTAACCGGTTTTGAGGATGGATCAGCTACCTGATAGATGACTGAAAAGTTTCCCGGGATGCTGTCCGTTTGCCAGACAACAACCTTTTGTTCCCTGGCAAGTGAGGAGGCATTGCCCGGTTGCAGGTAAGGAGCGACCAGGATCGTCTGCGCGAGGGCTCGCAGGCCGCATAACATCAGAAGTGCGATTACGGTTAGAGGGATGAGACTACGATTCATTATTTGCGGCATTTCTGGACAATGTTATCTGCGAAACTCCTGTCATTTTTTAATGTAGCAAAAAACTCTCCAAGGAACCTGCGCACATCAGCAAGTTCGGCAGGCGGCAGCAACCCCTCAAACCGGGCAACACGGCTTATCAAGGCTGATTCCTTCTGAAGGTATTGCGACCGGGCAAAATCAAACAATATCGGATTGCGGCAGAAGCCCCTGTAAACCCGATCGCGCACGCTTGTGCTTCCGACCAGTTCACTTACCTGGCTGTAGGGAGCATTGACAAGTCCCGACATATCAAAGTCGTAGGCGATGGGTATAAGTTGCTGCGATCGGAGTTGAAAAACTTTTATGTTATGCAACTGCACAGCCGACCAGTCGGTGTTGGAAATCATGTACTCAAAAAAATCAAGCATTACCGTAACCGTGTCGGCCAGCTTTACCGGATGGACTTTGTCTGCTTCATAGACTTTAGCTTTTAACCGCTTTGCCACAAGGCCATCATCTTCAATGAAAAACGCATTGAATTTATGCGTTTTGGAGTTTTTGCCGCGGCCATCAATCAATGTTAGATTTATCAGGCGGGTGTTGAAATAGTATGGAGTAATTTCTTCAAACAATTGGTAGGCGAGATATTCCTTAATGACCAGGTCATTGTAGGTTTTACCGCTTTGGCAGGGCACTACCAGTTTCAGGTTTTTATTTCCGGCAAACGGAGACTCGCCCGGTGCCTTTTTGATTTTCACTTTAAGGGGAGGGAAGGAGCAGTTGGCTCTTCTGAAATGACCCCGGGCCCGCAGATCGATTTTCATCGAGTCCCACGTTCCGGCTTCGGTTTTGTAGGCAAGTACAGATGATGTATAGATTGTATCGTTGGTATTCTTCTTCAGTTCTTTGATTGAAAAATTCAACCGGATGGTAAGCGGCTCTTCGGATGCAAACAGGGGTGTGGTATCGGGCTGGGCAGATGCAACCTTTGTCAGGATAAGAAGGATGACGGCTACCCGATGCATTATGAGTAGTAATAAATTTTTATCTCGGCCCGGTTTCTTGAGAAGTCGATACGCTCCACCGAAATCCGCTGAATGTTAAGCCCGGTACGCTGTTTCAGGTCATCGATCAGCAGGTTGTGTTTTTCGGGTTTAATGTTTTCAAGGCCTTCGTATTCTACCATCTTGGTTTTCTGGTTGCGCATGAGGATGTTGCCATCGACAATATATACAGCCAGCAGCAGCAAGGCATTTACCATGCTGATTTCGAGGATGGTGCCCAGCATCACGGAGTTGATGAGCCCGAGAGCCATGATGATGAACAGGTAAGTCATATCCTTTGACGACAGGGTCTCAGTTCTGAACCGCAGGAGCGAGAATGCTGCGAGCAGCCCGAATGCACTGCTGAGCGAACTGAATGCCTTGGCTTTCTCGAGCATAAATGCAAGCAGAAAGACCACAAAATTCAGCAGGAAATAGGTGAAGAAAAGGTTCCTCTTATTGTACGTATGGTAGTAGATGAACCGGATCAGGATGATCATCGCCACACTGTTGATCAGAAGCCTGACAAAAAAATAGGGAGAAAAAAGTTGAAGACTGTCCATGAACTAAAGATAAGGATAAAGATAAAGATAAGGATATGTTTCAATTGTGTGCGGTAAGAACAAGGGAAAAATGCTTACCTTAAACGGCAATGGTACTCGGAGTAAAGCACCGGTTAATTGTGCTGATAAGCTGTGCTGTTCTGTGCTTCCCTCTTCGGGGGGCCTGGGGGCAGACGGCATTGTTTGCTTCGGATTCGGAACTGGAGATCACCCTTTCCGGCAACATGGGGGCCCTGATGAAGGACCGGGGAAGTAACCCCCAATACCACCGGTTTACACTAGCCTATCAGCTCGATTCCCAGAAAATTTGTCGTGCCGGTAAAGGTGCGTACACGGGGGCATTTCAGAAAAATGAAAGAGAACTGTATGTATCCTCCGCTGATGCTTAATTTTTCTAAGAAGGAAAGCTCAGGCACACTTTTCAAATCACAGGATAAATTAAAGCTGGTTACTCCATGCCAGACCCAGGAGTATGTTGTTAATGAATATCTTGTTTACCGGCTTTACAATTTACTGACTCCCAAAAGTTTCAGGGCCCGGCTGGTTAGAGTAACATTTGCTGACACGGTAAAACAAAAGAAGTCGCCTGAACTATACGGAATTTTACTGGAGGAGGATGATCAGATGGCTAAGCGCAACGGGTTAACGTTGGTGGAACGCAGGTTGGTGAAACCTGAACAGACCCGCAGGGATGAGTTTCTGATGATGGCAGTTTTTCAGTTCATGATCGGGAATACGGATTGGTCGGTTCAGTACTTACAGAACATCAAACTTTTCGCCTCCGACTCGCTGGGAATTCCAACGGCAGTACCCTATGATTTTGATCATGCCGGTATTGTAGAGGCATATTATGCAAAACCTGCACCGGAGCTCCAGCTAGCAAACACACGGCAGAGGCGGTACAGAGGATTTTGTATGCCATCGATGGAGCCATTTGCAGAAGTGATTGGCCGATTTAACGAATTGAAGGAGCAACTTTACGATGTGTACCGGCAGAGCACCTGGATTGACGAGCGGTATCGGAAAAGAACAATCCGGTTCCTGGACGATTTCTATGAGATCATTAACGATCCGAAAAGAGCGAAAGAGGCGTTTCTCTATCCCTGCCGGAAAGATGGAACTGGCAATGTGGTTATCAAAGGTTTGAAAGAATAAGCGGTTATTCCAGGGCAAAGACAATCGGCACTGTTATGCGGCTACGCACAGGCCGGCCGCGCTGCCGGGCCGGAATCCAATTTGGAAGCATGCTCACTACCCGCACGGCCTCTTCATCGCAGCCGGCACCTATTCCCTTAAGTACCTGCACATTGGAAATGGAGCCATCTTTTTCAATGACAGCAGCAAGAAAGACTTTTCCTTCTATAGCCATACGCCTTGCTTTCGCGGGGTATTTGAGATTCTCGCTGACAAATTTTACGAGTGCGGTGCGACCGCCTTTGAATTCTGCTTCCGATTCCACTACCAGAAAAATCTGGTCGGTTTCTTCTTCCTCCTGGTGTACTTCAACCTGGGCTGTTTCGGGTATAAATTCGGCAGCGGTTTCCTGGTCGAAGGTGATGACCACCTCCTCAGCTATCTTCTCCTCATCGGGCACTTCAATGAGTTGAGCAGGTTGTACTTTTTGCGGAGGAGGAGGAGGTGGCTGTTCGGTGGGCGGCACCTCAAGAAGTTCATCCGAGTTGGTTGCGGACAATCTTTTTGCGTTGGATGTATCGGTGGATTGGAAACTCCATTCAAACGCAACCACAGCCAGAAGTAAACTGGTTGTGAGCCCGGCAAGAAAGAAAAGGGGCCATTTACGGTTCAGGTCAGCCGCAGGGGTCTTTTTAGGGATCATGGCGTGATTAACCTTAGTGTAAGTTAACGGATTTGGTAAACCATCGGTCCTAAAAGTTTTATCATTTATTTTGCACGCCTTACGCTCAGGATTTGACAGGGCGTGAATTTAGGCCAGGCGTTTTGCAGCAGTGCTTAATTGGTTTAATAAGGAGGCATTGAGAAAACAAAAGGACGTCTGGCTGAACTCCTTGTCAGTAGTCTCTCAACTCCGTCACCTCAAGTTGCGCCATCGCTTTCGCAAACTCTTCGTCATTAGGTGCCACGCCATGCCATTTGTGCGAGCCCATCATGAAGTCAACACCATAGCCCATTTCGGTGCGCATCAGGTTAAGTACTGGTTTGCCTTTACCGGTTAACGTTTTTGCTTTCTCCATTCCTGCAATTACTTCTTCCAGGTTGTTGCCGTTGAACTCTGCAACTTCCCAACCGAAGGCTTCATACTTGGCACGGAGGTTCTTCAGGTCAATTATATCTTTTACCGGACCGTCAATCTGCTGGCCATTGTAGTCAATGGTGGCTATGAGGTTATCCACTTTGTGATGTGCCGCGTACATGGCCGCTTCCCATACCTGCCCTTCCTGCTGCTCACCATCGCCCATAAGCACGTAAACAAAGTGATCGTCTTTATTGAGTTTTTTAGCCTGAGCTGCTCCAACGGCTACCGAAAGTCCCTGGCCTAACGAGCCGGAAGCCACCCGCACTCCAGGCAAACCTTCGTGGGTTGCCGGGTGTCCCTGCAAACGTGTGTTAATGAACCGGAAGGTGGCGAGCTCTTTCGTATCAAAGTATCCGGCCCGTGCCAGTGTGGCGTACCACACGGGAGAGATGTGCCCGTTGGAAAGAAAGAAAAGATCTTCACCAATGCCATTCATTTCAAAACCCGGTTTACGCCTGAGGACATGAAAGTATAGGGCCACAAAAAATTCAGTACACCCCAGCGATCCGCCCGGGTGGCCGCTCTGGCATGCGTGTACCATGCGCACGATATCGCGCCTGATCTGAGCACAGAGTTGGTTTAGTTGAGGGAGGTTAGGTTGGTTCATAGGGGCGTGGTTGTGGCTGAAAGTTAGGGATTTTTCATTTTGATTTTAGATTGATAACCAGGCCAATCTAAAATCGTATTCTACAATCTAATTCTTATTCTTGGTGACCTTCTTTGCGGCTTTCTTCTTTACAGTAGCCGCCTTCCGTTTACCAGCGACTTTTTTTGCAGGTGCTTTAAAAGTTGGTTTGATTTCTTTCAAAATCTGGCTGGCGTGGTTCTTTGTGTCAACCTTTTCAATTACTTCATCAATAATACCTTGTTCATTTATTATATAGGTTACCCGCGCGGTGCCCATGTAGTTGCGGCCATACATTGATTTTTCAACCCAGGTGCCGTATTTGGCGTGAACAGATTTGTCGACATCGGCCAACAGGCGAAATGGTAATTTTTGTTTTTCAATAAAGTTCCTGTGCGACTTCTCGCTGTCCGTACTAACCCCGAGGATTTCGTAGCCCTGCTTATGCAGTACCTTGTAGTTGTCGCGCAGGTTGCAGGCTTCGGCCGTGCATCCGGGCGTCTGGTCTTTCGGATAGAAGTAGAGCACTACCTTCTTTCCTTTATAGTCAGAGAGTTTTACGGGTTTTCCATCCTGATCGGTGGTTGTAAAGTCGGGAGCTTTTGTTCCGGTTTTCAGCATATCAGTTTATGGTTTGGTTAAATACCTGTTGGTTGCCGGCATTATCGGTTACCACGAGAACGAATTGGCCTTGTAATGCCGACCCTTTTTTCAGCGGTTCTGATTCAATGGTAGTTGTCTTCTCATCGTAGTTCATCAGTAACCATTGCCCGTTAATGGTTGCTTCAATGGTAGCAATGCCCGATAGGTTATCGCGGATTTTAAAGCGGGTCCCATACCGGTTAGCCTGCAGCAATGTGATGGTCGGGGGAATGGTATCGGCAAGTAAACTAAACGTGCCAAACTCACGGGTGGTGAATTGTATTTTTCCGTTGGACCATGTTCCGCCTTCATAAACATAGCCTTTTCCGTTCTTCCGGTAAACACTTGTTTTGTCGGCTTGCGGATAGCTGCGCAGCGGCTTCAGGGTTACCCTAATTCCCTGCCGTAGCGGGATGGTAGAATCGCCAATGGTAAATAACTCCAGGCTATCGGGTGTTGCTGAATAGGAGGTGGAAAAGTACAGCGTATCATACGCAGCCCGGGCCGGAAAGCGGATGTCGGCATAGGTATTATAAAATGTAAAGTCATTGCCAGGAAAAATGCGTGCCTGAACCGGAGGAATTATGGGTTCACCGCAAATCACGATGCTATCGGGCAGCGGCTTGCGTAAGTCAATCAGATAAACCGTTGTTGCTGAATTCAGGTAGGCCGGATCGATAACCGAAGGCTCTCCGTTTTTCCATGCTAATGTATTTTTCGTGCACGTTTTTGTTTTGATGACCCACGTATTTTCCTGAATCGTCCACGTAGTGGATTCAACGGGGGAGAGCCATTTCACCACATTTACGGGCTTGCTGTGTACAAGGTTCAATTGCAGGGTGCTCCGGTTTCTGCTTGCATCCGCTAAAACAATCTTCACGGGTGTTTCCGTATCGGGAGGTACTTTTATCTTTCCCTTTTTATCGGAGGAGTAAAACCCAAGGGTATTCCCGTCATCAACATAAAGTTTGTAGAAACGTGAACCATCAGTACGAAGCACTTTGTAATCCATTACCGTAAACACCGACCGCCCCTCGTTCAGGTTAAGTTGTTCGATGACCTGGCTGAATACCCCCTGGCTGTCTACGTTCATCTCTATATAATTTACACCACACCGGTAATTCGGATTATCGACCACATCATAGGCAAGCAATTCAATGCCAATTGTTCCGTGAGCCAGGATGGGTTGCGGGAGCACATACCCATTGCCATTTTTCATTACATAAAACTCGAAGCGTCCGAATTGATCGTTGATGCGTGAATGGATATCAAGGGTTTTCAGGGCAACCTTTCGAACTACCGGTGGCGTGTTGTCAGTCACTTCGGCAAACTTAAACTGCAGGGGATCAAGCGCCCGGTTGTTTTCATCGCGAATATCGAAATGCAGGTGGGGCCCGGCCGAAGAACCGGTGTTTCCGGCAAACGCTATCGTATCGCCCCGGTTTACCCTGAACTGATCTTTGCGAAAGTACAGGTCAATAGATGATGATTTTCTGCGGTAACGTTCTTTCCGTACATATTCGTCAACCTCTTTACTGAACCGGTCGAGGTGACCGTAGACGGTGGTGTTGCCATCAGGGTGTTTTACATAAAGGGCAAGTCCGAATCCGGATGGGGATATAGTTGCCCGGGAAATGTAACCATGAGTAGAAGCCCGCACCGGCCATCCGATTTCATTCAGTGTACGGATATCGATGCCTGAATGAAAATGTGTATTACGCAATTCACCCATTGTTCCAGCCAAGGCTGCGGGTTGCCCCGGCTTTATGGGAAACAAATAGGGAGTTGAAGTGCTTGCATTATCCGATTCGCTGAACTGCGAATACCCTGTTAGCCAGCCAATCGTCAGTACAGCGGCTAAAAGCCCTTCACTTAACCTCAAATTCCAGCAGTTTTTCATTTTCAATATAGGCTGCCAGCACGTTACCCGGTTTAACCGGACCTACCCCTTTGGGAGTTCCTGTAAAAATCAGGTCACCGGTGCGGAGTGTAAAAAATTTTGATAAGTAAGCGATGATATAATTGAAGCTAAAAATCATGAGACCGGTATTTCCCTGCTGTTTCAGGATGCCGTCAACCGTCAGGCGAAAGTTTATGTCAGTGAGGGCAGGGAAGTTGCCAGCCGGGATGAAGGTGTCTGAAACAGGGGCTGATCCGTTAAACCCTTTGGCGATGTCCCACGGCAACCCTTTTTCCTTGGCTTTTGTTTGCAGGTCTCTTGCTGTAAAGTCAATCCCGATACCGATGCTGTCGAAATATTTTCCGGCAAATTTTTCCTGAATATTCTTACCCTCTTTGCAAATGCGCAGCACCAGTTCCACTTCGTGGTGGACGTCAGTGGAGAAATCGGGATAGTAAAACGGATCGTTATTTTTCAATAAGGCTGTATCAGGTTTGGTAAAGATCACCGGTTCTTCCGGGCGCTCATTGTTCAGCTCCTGGATATGTTCTACGTAATTACGGCCGATCGCAAAAATTCGCATAACGCATCAATACTTAATGTGCAAAGGTATTAACATTAACCGGCTGATTGATTACTTTTGGTTTAAAATTGTGGGTTATGCTACGAAAAGCAATCTCTCTTTTGATCGGTGGTTATTTGTTGTATGCATGCACTACGGTTGCTGTTACCGGCCGCAGTCAGCTAAGTTTGATTTCAAATGCAGAAATTATTCCTATGGCTGCCCAGCAGTATCGCGAGGTAATTGCCAAGGGGCCCCTATCTACTAACGTTCAGCAAACGGCCCTTATCAGGCGTGTCGGGGTGAACATTCAAAAGGCCGTTGAGGCCTATATGGCGGAGAAAAACCTGTCATCACAACTCAATGGATTTGCCTGGGAGTTTAACCTGATTGACGATCCCACTGTAAATGCCTGGTGCATGCCGGGCGGTAAGGTGGCCTTTTATACCGGCATACTTCCCATCTGCAAGGACGAACTCGGGGTGGCGGTTGTCATGGGGCATGAGGTAGCGCACGCCATCGCCAATCATGGGCGTGAGCGGATGAGCCAGCAAATGGTTGCACAGGTGGGGGTGCAGTCGTTGGGTGCACTCATGGGGCAAAACCCTTCACTGGGCAATGAGTTGTTTATGCAGGCAGTGGGAGCGGGTGCTGGTATCGGCATGCTCAAATTCAGCAGGCAGCACGAGTCGGAAGCGGATAGGATGGGGCTTATTTTTATGGCTATGGCAGGTTACGATCCGCACGAAGCTCCCAAATTCTGGGAGCGCATGAGCACATTGAGCGGAGGGCAGCAGCCGCCTGAATTTTTATCCACGCATCCCTCGCATGACACCCGTGTGCGTGATTTAAACTCCTGGATGCCAGAGGCATTGAAGTATTATAATAAATGATGAGCAGAGAAAATATCACCATGGCTTGTCGCTAAGAACACATGATAAAACTAATTTTTCTTGTGCTGGGGTTAGCATTACTGCCAGTTGCCAATTCTGCAGCCCAGGATATTCGGGGTGCCTGGAAACTCACACTACAGAATGGGAAACCTTTTGAACATGAGTGTATAAAAATTTACAGTGAGGGGCATTTTATGTTTGCTGTAAATGAAGCCAGCGGAAAGTTTTTGAAAGCAGGGGGAGGAAACTACGTGTTAAAAGGGGATGAGTATAGCGAAATAATGGACTTCTATACAACAGACAGTACCCGGGTACGGACACCAGTAACCTATTCATTAAGCATGAAAAAAGACGAGCTTACCATTAAAGCATCCATGCACGGCACAACGTTAACTGAGGTATGGAGAAAGGTAGATAAATCCACATCACCGTTAATGGGTGCATGGCGGTTTGGTGCGCGCGTTGATGATAATGGGGTTGTGGGCGAGCGGAGAGGCGCTGGCTCTCCACGTCAAACCATAAAAATCCTTTCGGGTAAATATTTTCAATGGGCGGCCTTCAATTATGAAACCCGCCAGTTTATGGGCACCGGTGGTGGTGAATATGTTCTTAAAAATGATAAATACACTGAGCGCATCCGGTTCTTCTCCAGGGATAATACGCGTGCCGGCATGGCGCTGACATTTGATTACAGGCTGGAGGGGAGCGATTGGTACCACAAGGGAAAAGGAACTACGGGTAATCCGGTTAGTGAAGTATGGGAGCGAATGAAGTGATCGGGCCACGGGCCACGTTGAGCTGTCATTTTTTAAATCCGCTCAATTTAATCTCTGTTAGTTTTCTTTTGGTATCTAAAGGAAAGTCACCGTTCATCATCCAGTCATAGTAGGACGGTTCGTCCCTGAATATCTCGAGTACTTTCTTTCCTCTGTGCTTTCCAAAATTAAACAACACTTCACCTTTCTTATCTTTAATCATTCTTCCGGCAAGATCAACAAGATCTGATGTGGTAAGCTGGGCCAGCACGTCAATATCGTTTTTGATTTCCCCGATCTTTTTACCCATGCTGTCGCTAACAGGCTGGTTTTGGTAACGTTCAATCTGGGCCAGCAATACTTCCATCGATGCCTGTGTATCCGCCTCAGCAGTATGTGAATCGGTTAATTCTTTATTCAGGTAGAACTGGCAGGCTGCCGCAAGGGTACGTTTCTCCATGAGGTGGAAAATGCGTTGCGAATCAATTATCTTCTTTCGGCTGTAATCGAACTCAACCCCGGCACGCAGAAATTCCTCCACCAATATCGGTACATCAAATTTCAGAATATTAAAGCCGGCAAGGTCAGCGCCTTCAAAGAACCGCGCATATTCTTTTGCCACATCCTTAAATGTGGGATGATCCTTTACATCGGCATCGGCAAGTCCGTGGATGGCGGAAGATTCTGCCGGGATTGGAATGGTAGGATTGAGGATGTTTGATTTTTTTATAGCCTCACCGCCCGGGGCAAGTTTTATAACTGCAATTTCTATAATCCGATCCTGGATAATATTTGTGCCGGTTGTTTCCAGGTCGAAGAAACAAATCGGGTTTCGCAGATTTAGTTTCATCCTTCCATCAGAAAGTAAAGCGTTGTATGGCCTCGTAAAACTGTTCGCTGGATATACCAATCCGTTTCAGAAGTTCCTTGGCTCCGCTGATGCTTTCAAAATTCTGAGTTCCAAATACCTGAACAGGGATTTTTTCTTTGCCCGAAATCACAAAATGCCGGCCTTGTTCGGAAGTATGAGGATGAATTTTGTAAGGAATGCTTTGTACATCGGGTCGTTGCTTTGCACCAACCACAGTTGCCAGTGTATTGTTTTCGCAGTAGAAAAGTAGTCCCCCTTTGGGCGTTTTATCGCCAAATTCATCGAACTGTTTTACGTACTCTTCCTCCGTAGTAAATGAACTTGTGCTGTCCCAGGTAATGCTGCAAATGAGCCCGATATGATGGTTGTAATGAAGAAAACTTGCCTGCCGGTCAAGCGGACCGGGATATTCATCGCCTTCAATAATAATAACAGGTGCATCGGTCAGGCGAATGGTACCGGGCAGCCAGTTCAGGGATTTGTTAATAACATAGTCAAACGATCGCTTATAGTAGTGGAGTGCGTGCAGCACCATGGCTGTTAGGCCGGCTTTGCCGCGGCTTCCGGCAACGACAATCCGTTGCTTATCGGTGGCGTGGTGGTATATAAACTCCGGGTACGAGTAAACGGCAACTCCTGACTTTTGTGCCTGAATAAGTTCAGGGTTTTCCCGGGCGGTTTCAGGGCCAACCACCACGGCAGTCAGTCCCTTGTGTATTTTTTCCGGAAACCACCCCTGGCCAGCCGGAAGCAGCCCGTTTTTCAACAGGTCTTCGCGAACGTCACCTTCAAGGGTAATATCTGAACCGGAAATGGTAAACCCCTTTTTTTGAAAGGCGATGGCCAAATTATACATGATGGGTCCGCCAATACCAATAAAGTGAACCGCCTGAGATGCCGACATGAGCCTGATTTTCGCATTCAAAATACTACAAAAACTTAATAGTCAATAGGAATATACACCACTGTCACATCTTGTCATCAGCTTTTTACATCTTTCCGGCAACAGCACCGTGTGTACAACTTGTTAATGACCTTGTTGATGGTTGCAGGCACTGTGTGGAACGATTGTAGTTAACCGGAGTACGTGTTTGCTTACGTTTGCTCACTTGATAAGCAACATGTACAACAACCACGTGTAATGGAGCAAAGCAGATCAACACCGTTGCGGACTGGGGGCAAGGCCCTGATGACTTCAGGAAAGAGTAAGTTGCTGGTGCGCGACATCGCTGAAAGCCTGGGCAAGTTGCCCCCCCAGGCCCTTGATCTGGAAGAAGCTGTGTTGGGCGCGCTGATGCTTGAGAAAGGCGCGCTTAACGCAGTTGTTGAGTTTCTGAAACCCGAGCACTTTTACTCCGAACAGCACCAGGAGATCTATCGCGCAATTATTGAATTATTCAAGGGATCTGAGCCCGTGGATATGCGCACCGTGGTTAACCAGTTGCGCAAGGAGGCCAAGCTGGAGTTGGTGGGTGGTGCTTACTACATTGCCGAGCTTACATCAAAAGTAAGTTCAGGGGCTAACATTGAATATCATGCCCGGGTGGTGATTGAAATGGCCATCAAACGAAACCTTATTCAGATTGCCTCCCAGATTCACCACGATGCCTACGAGGATACTACCGATGTGTTTGAGTTATTGGACAAAACCGAGCAGTCCATCTTTGAAATCTCAGACTCGAATTTGCGCAAGAACTACGACAACATGCGCAACCTTATGTATCGGGCCATTACAGAATTACAAAAACTTAAGGAACACAAGGATGGACTTACCGGAGTACCATCCGGGTTTTCGGCCCTTGACAGGCTGACATCCGGGTGGCAAAATTCTGACCTGGTCATTATAGCCGCCCGACCGGGAATGGGTAAAACCGCGTTTGTTGTTTCGGCCATGCGCAATGCAGCGGTTGATTTTAAGCGGCCGGTTGCCATTTTTTCGTTGGAAATGGCATCGGTGCAGTTAGTAAACCGGATGATTTCTGCGGAGGCTGAACTCGATGGTGAAAAAATCCGTAAAGGCCAGCTGGCCGATTTTGAATGGCAGCAACTGGTTCACAAAACGAACCGGCTTTCAGCAGCACCAATCTTTATAGACGATACACCTGCGCTCACCATCCTTGAACTGCGCGCAAAGTGCAGGCGATTAAAAGCAGAACACGGGGTGCAGTTAATAATTGTCGACTACCTGCAACTGATGCGTGGTGACACCGGTGGGAACCGGGAACAGGAGATTGCTTCAATATCCAGGGCATTGAAGGGTATTGCCAAAGAACTGGCGGTGCCGGTAATCGCGCTGTCGCAATTAAGTCGTGGTGTTGAAACCCGTGGTGGCGATAAGCGCCCGCAACTTTCTGACCTGCGTGAGTCTGGTTCTATTGAACAAGATGCCGACCTCGTAATTTTCCTATACCGCCCCGAATACTATAAAATAACGGTGGATGAAGAGGGTAATCCAACACAGAATCTGGGTGAATTAATTATTGCCAAGCACCGGAACGGCTCAACAGGTTCTGTTAAACTCAAGTTTATCGGCAAGTTCACCAAGTTTGCAGACTACGAAACGGCACCGGCTGACCGATCGTTCGGCATGATTACCCGCGAAAGCCGCCTAAACCAGATCCGGCCGGAAGATGAACCTCCTGCTCCGGGTAGAGATGAGGATATGCCGTTCTGATGCTAATCGCTTCTTATTTGTAAATAAGCTTCTTTAAGTTCGCGAAGGGTTGTAAGATCATTACAGTGTACCGCAAGATCCATCCCTTTTTCAATTAAACCAATGGCCTCATTGAGTTTACCTAATTTAATTTTAAGCATAGCTGCCATATAGTATGAGGGCAGGTAATCCGGGCAGGTTTTTATCAGCCGGGCAAATAATTCCTCCGCTTTTTTCGGCTCGTTATGTTGATACTCCAACGCCACAGCGTACAGGGTAAAAGCATCGTTAGGATCCTCTTCCAGAAACCGTAAAAGCTGCTTCAGCCGGCCTGAATTCATTTGTTTTTTTGGTTTTTTGATATGCCAAATTTCGGATTTTATGCTTTATCTTGAGGCCCGTTTGAAATTTTTGTCCCGTTAAATTTTTAGACAGCACGATGAAGATCCTGGTTTGTATTTCGCACGTTCCCGACACCACATCAAAAATCAATTTTACCGATAACAACACAAAGTTTGATACGAGCGGTGTGCAGTTTATCATTGGGCCGTATGATGATTATGCGTTGGCACGTGCTGTTGAACTGAAAGAGAGTTTGGGAGCAACCATTACGGTATTAAACGTGGGCCTGACTGACACGGAGCCTACTATTCGTAAAGCATTAGCTATTGGTGCCGATGACGCCATTCGCATTAATGCCGAGCCTGCAGATTCTTTTTTTGTGGCTTCACAAATAGCGGCACAGGCAAAAGAAGGAGGTTATGATCTGATCCTGATGGGAAGAGAATCCATCGACTATAATAGTGGCGCGGTTCATGGCATAGTAGGAGAGATGTTGGGTATGCCTTCCGTATCACCGGTTATGAAACTCGATATTGAAGGCGGTAAGGCTAAGCTTGCACGGGAGATTGAAGGTGGAAAGGAGTACATCGAGGTTAATCTTCCGTTTGTGGCAGGTTGCCAGGAGCCGATTGCTGAATGGAAAATTCCGAATATGCGCGGCATCATGTCGGCCCGCACAAAGCCATTAAAGGTGGTGGAAGCAGTGGCGATTGACAGTGGCGTAAAACTCCAGAAATTTGAGTTGCCACCACCGAAAGGCTCCGTAAAAATGGTTCCGGCAGACAATGTGGCGGAGTTGGTTAACTTATTGAAGAACGAGGCAAAGGTTTTATAGAATCTGAACTACTTACGTATGAATATTCTGGTATTTGTTGAGTGCGCTGAAGGAAAAGTAAAGAAGAACTCGCTTGAGGCAGTTGCTTTTGCCAACGCCATGGGCGGAAATGTTTCTGCTATCGCCATCGGGCAGGTTGAGCAGACCGAACTGGAGAGCATGGGAAAATATGGTGCAAAAAAAGTGCTTCATGTTGCCGATGAAAAGCTGAATCAAGGAGTGATACAAGCATATGCCGGTGTTCTTGCAAAGGCGTTTCAAGATGTGCAAGCTGATGTGCTCGTACTTGCCGATTCATCACTGGGTACACCGGTTGGCGCACGGGTTGCCGCAAAACTTGATGCAAGCCTGGCATCCAATGTTGTGCAGTTGCCGGATACGTCATCCGGATTCATTGTTAAACGGAGTATCTATACAGGTAAGGCGTTTGCCAACGTATCGTTAACAAAGCCGAAAAAAGTAATCGGCATCCGGAAAAATGCCGCAGAGGTAAAAGAGGTTGGTACTCCTGTGTCAGTCACTCCGTTTCGGGCTTCTCTTTCTGATGCAGATTTTTCAACAACTATCGTTTCTTCAGAAAAGGCAACCGGTGAGGTGCTTCTCCCGGAAGCGAATATTGTCGTTTCAGGCGGCAGGGGAATGAAGGGTCCTGAACATTGGGGAGCCCTGGAGGCGCTGGCAAAAACATTGGGTGCAGCCACAGGTTGCAGTAAGCCGGTTTCTGATATGGGCTGGAGGCCCCACCATGAACACGTGGGCCAAACCGGAGTTAAGGTTGCTCCGCAATTATATATTGCGGTTGGCATTTCCGGGGCCATTCAGCACCTGGCGGGAGTGAATTCATCGAAATGCATTGTTGTAATCAATAAAGATCCTGAAGCTCCATTCTTTAAAGCGGCTGATTATGGAATCGTTGGCGATGCTTTCGATATTTTACCTAAATTGAATGAAGCAATTAAAGCAGCCAGGTAGTTGTGAAGAAAATTAAATTAGAAATCCTAGGCCTTTCCTCCAGCCAGTCGCAGACGGGTTCTTTTGCACTGGTATTGGGTGAGACGGATGGAAACAGGCGTCTGCCGATAATCATTGGAATGTTCGAGGCTCAGGCTATCGCCATTGAGATTGAGAAAATTATTCCCAACCGGCCCATGACCCACGACCTGTTTAAATCGTTCTCCAATAATTTTCATTTTACGGTGGAGGAGATTGTCATCTCGGATTTGAAAGAAGGTGTATTCTTCGCGAAGATCATTTGCTCGGATGGCTTGAAGCGCTCTGAAATTGATGCCCGGCCCTCCGATGCCATTGCCATCGGGTTGCGGTTTGATTCACCCATTTTTACATATGAGAATATCCTCGCGGAAGCCGGAATTGTGTTGACGGATGAGGCCGAAGAGGAGGCTGCCGAACCCAAGCCAAAGGCCCGGGTTAAGAAAGACGTGCCCAGGAAAGGGGAGGACATGAAAAACCTTACGGTGGATAAGTTAAATGATCTGTTAAAAGACGCTATCGAAAAGGAGGACTATGAGCGAGCCGCCAAAATCAGGGATGAATTAAGCAAACGCAATTAACCCGGTTGTTTTGAAAAAGTCCTGTATCATCAAAGTAAACGTTTAATCTCAATCCGGCAATGGATTACATTCGGGGTGCTATTGGTTTAAGTGTAATCATTGGCCTGGCATTTCTCTTTTCAACACACCGAAAACGAATCGACTGGAAACTGGTGGGTACCGGTTTAATTCTGCAACTTGTTGTGGCTGTCCTTATTTTCAAGGTGCCTGTTGTGCGGGTGGCCTTTGAAAAAGTGGGCAGTGCATTCGTAAAATTCCTTAGCTTCGCCTCAAATGGCGCACAATTTCTTTTTGGTGACCTTGCAAAAAACAGCGATGCGGTAGAGGGCACACGGCATGGCCTGGGTTTCTTGTTTGCCTTTCAAGCACTACCAACGGTTATTTTCTTCTCTGCGGTTACCGCTGGTCTTTACTATTTAGGTGTCCTTCAACGAATCGTATTTGGATTTGCGTGGGTCATGACCAAAACAATGCGGCTATCTGGGTCAGAGAGTCTTTCAGCGGCAGGTAATATTTTTCTTGGTCAAACAGAAGCGCCATTGCTCGTCAGGCCTTTTATTGGCCGCATGACACAATCGGAGTTGCATTGCCTGATGACAGGCGGTATGGCTACCATTGCCGGAAGTGTAATGGGAGCGTACATTACCTTTCTTGGCGGCACCGATCCACAGCAGTTGGTGAAATTTGCAACCTATCTTCTTTGCGCATCCATTATGAATGCACCGGCTGCCATTGTCATGTCAAAGATTTTTTTGCCGGAAATCGAGCCCGAAAAAATTGACCGGAAGCTCCATGTAAATCAGGAGTCGATTGGTGTAAATGTAGTGGATGCCCTGGCTACAGGAGCGGCCGATGGCCTTAAGCTGGCACTGAATATAGGGGCCATGCTCCTTGCATTTATTGCCGTTATTTATGCATTAAACTGGATACTGGTTGACGGTATTGGCTCATGGACGGGGCTTAATGAATGGGTTTCCGCTTCAACCAACGGAGCCTTCACCGGCTTTTCCCTGCAATATATCTTCGGGCAGGTCTTTCGCTTATTTGCTTTTGCCATGGGTGTTGATTGGTCGGAAACACTTTACGTTGGCAGTTTCCTTGGGCAGAAACTGGTGATCAATGAGTTTGTTGCATACCTGAGCCTTGCCGAAACAAAAGCACTTGGGGTGCTCAGTGAGAAGTCGTTACTTATTTCGACCTATGCTCTTTGCGGATTTGCAAACTTCAGTTCGATAGCCATTCAGATTGGAGGAATCGGAGGAATGGCCCCAGCCCGCCAGCCTGACTTATCCCGGCTTGGATTCCGGGCGCTATTGGCAGCTTCGTTGGCAACCATGATGACAGCCACCATAGCCGGGGCATTATTCAGTTAAGGTATGCCATTATCGGCCAATGAATACCGGTTAATGGAGCATTTGGGTCAGTACATTACCGATCACCGAAAGGGCATAATTAACGAAGTGCTAAGCTGGCGAACCCGGCATATTGCGGTTGTATTGGAAAACATTTACCAGTCGCATAATGCCAGTGCAGTAGTTCGCTCCTGCGAATGTTTGGGCTTGCAGGATATTCATGTTATTGAGGGAGTATCACCTTATGTGGTGAACAAAAAAGTACTGAAGGGATCTTATAAATGGGTTACCATAAACCGGTATAAAGGCCGGGCAATGGAGGCCACGAAGAGTTGCTTTGATGCGTTGCGGAAGAATGGATACTCTATTGTAGTTACCGATCCGGCAGGCGGAGTTCCGGTGCATGAACTTGATGTTGCTGTTTCGAAGGTTGCGTTGGTATTTGGCAATGAAGAAAACGGTGTTTCTGAGTACGCGAGGAAACATTGCGATGACTCTGTAAAAATTCCCATGTTCGGATTCACGGAAAGCATGAACATTTCGGTGAGCGTTGCTATTTGTCTGAATGTACTTTTGGCGCGCCTCCGACAGGGGCAATGGAAGTACGGATTATCGGCCGAGGAACAAGATGAACTGAAACTGATGTGGTACAGGAAAATTGTCAGGCGTTCAGATCTTATTGAGAAGCGATTTATGCAATCAATTGCCTAACTTTACAGCAGTTGGTATTTAATCGGGCATGTATGAAGTGGGCCAGGCGCACCCTGTTTTATTTAGTGGTAACGGCAGCATTGTTTTTAATTACCTCCAACATCTGGATTGTTACAAGCACGAAGAACAACGTTTTTACTGAAGTTGAGAAATTACCAGGCCACCGGGTTGCGCTGGTGCTAGGTACCAGTCATAAATTGGTTGGAGGTAAGCCCAATCCATTTTTTGAAAAGCGCATGGACACCGCAGCCGATTTGTTCAGAACCGGAAAAATTAATCAATTCTTACTCAGTGGCGATAACCGAACCAAATTTTACAATGAACCTATCGAGATGCGTAAGGCGCTCATCGCCAGGGGAGTACCTCCAGCGGCAATTACCCTGGATTATGCGGGCCTTCGCACACTGGATTCGGTTGTTCGAAGCAAGGAAATATTCGGCCAAAACCAGATTACTATCATCACCCAACCGTTTCATAGCTACCGGGCCCTGTTCATTAGTAACTTTTATGGGATCGATGCCGTAGCCATGGTTACCGATGAGCCTGATCCCGAGTCTTCACTTAAAGTGCGTATCCGCGAGTACTTTGCGCGAGCCAAAGCTGTTTTGGATTTATACGTGCTTAAAACGGCACCCCGCTTTTTGGGCGACAAGGAGTCGTTACATCCTGCGGGATGAGGTGAAACCTTCTGTCACCATCACAGTTTAATCATTATTTTTACATTTATCTGAATGGAATTTGTCTGCAGAATGATGGTTGCGAAGGTCTCGGTCTTTATTTGCCTCACTATCCCCCTCATTCTGCCGGCCCAGGTTACAACGGTAAAAGGTAAGGTTACCGATGTTATTTCGGGAGATCCAATTCCGTTTGTCAATGTTGTATTTAAGGGAACGAGTACAGGTGCCACTACCGACTTTGATGGTAATTACACCATTACCAGCTCTTCACCAACCGACTCGCTGATTGCATCCTATATCGGGTATAAATCGCGGAGTAAACCGGTTAAACGAGGTGTCTCTCAAACTGTAAATTTTCAACTTGAGGAAGAAGTTACACGGCTGCGCGAAGTGGTTGTGCTGGCGGGAGAGAATCCTGCATTCCCTATACTCAGGAGTGTGATGAGAAACAAAGAACGTAATGACAAGCGTAACCTTTCTGCCTATGAGTACGACACGTATTCCAAAATTGAAATCGACATCGATAATATGACGGAGAAATTCCGGAATAAAAAAGTTATATCAAAAATCACACAGGTGCTTGATAGCGTAGCCATTATTGCCGGTGAGGATGGAAAACCCATTTTACCAGTGTTCATCTCCGAAAGTGTATCGCGGTATTACTATCGGAACAATCCGGAGCTGAAGTTGGAGAATATTAAGGAAACAAAAATAAGCGGCCTTGGATTTGAGGACGGGTCACTTACCAGTCAGTTGATCGGGCCAACTTTTCAGGAATACAATTTTTACAGGAACTGGCTCACTATTTTGGAGAAAGACTTTGTTTCACCAATTGCCGATGGATGGAAATTATACTATGAGTATGACCTGGTGGATAGCGTGTACGTGGGTGAACATTATTGCTACCGGATTGACTTCTTTCCAAAGAGTGCACAGGCCCTGGCGTTTACCGGAACCATGTGGATTACCAAAGAGCATTTTGCGATCAGGCAGATCGAAGCCACGATTGACCGCCAGGCAAACCTTAATTTTATTGAAAAGATTAAGATTCAGCAGGAGTTGTTGCCAACTGAAGCAGGTCCCTGGCTTCCATCCAAAAACAGGGTCTTGATTAATGTGGGGCAGGTACGCGATGATTGGGCCGGTATGCTGGCTAAATTCTACACGTCAAACCGCGATGTTGTAATCAATAAGCCAAAACCTTCAAAATTCTATGAGAAGCAGATTGTATTGGAAGAGGACTACATTCTGAACCAAAACAACGATGAACACTGGAATAAGCTGAGGCATGAGCCACTCACGGAAACAGAAAAAAATGTATACCAAATGATCGACACGCTCACGAATATCCCCGTGGTAAGCACATATGTTGATATCGTTAAAGTGGTCATTAACGGATACAAAAAAGCAGGTAAGGTTGATATCGGCCCATACCTGAGCCTGATGGCACTCAATAACATTGAAGGCGTGCGTATTCAGTCGGGATTTAAAACCAATTATATATTCAGCCGGAAATGGGAGTTTGGGGCACAACTTGGGTATGGCTTCCGTGATGACCGGATTAAATACTCGGCTTTTGTCCGCAATATTCTCGACCGTAAACGTTGGACAACAATAAGCCTGAGAATACGGAGTGATTTGGGACGTGTTGGAATAGATGATGAAAATCTGGCCGATGATTACCTTTTTCTTGCAGCCTCCCGCTTCGGTATTTTTCGCAGAGGCTTCTACTTTGATGAGTACCGCTTTAATTTTCAGCGCGAGTTAGTTAAAGGTTTCTCACAGCGGCTCGCATTTCGGTACAACACCTTTAATCCGGTTTTTGATTTTGGCTATTATGCTACTCCCGGAGATGTGAACTCCCTCACCAGTACCTTTCAGCACGCTGAAGTAGTGTTTGAATCGCGCCTTTCGCGCGATGAGCTGTTCCTGCAGTACGATAATGAGCGTGTGAGCTTAGGACCTCAAAAATGGCCCATTATTACCTTTCGGTACAGCCGTGGGTTGAAGGGTGTTGGTGGCAGCGATTTCGAGTACAATAAATTCAGGTTAACATTTGTTAAACGCCTGCCGATGGGTCCCCTGGGTATCGGTAAACTTACCCTTACCGGAGAATATACCGAAGACGTGCTCCCATATCCTTTACTCTCCTTGCATATTGGAAATGAAACACCCTTTTCCACCGATATTATTTATAGCTTAATGAACTTTGGTGAATTCTTTAGCGATCAGTTTGTTTCGATGCAATACCGGCAACATTTCGAAGGATTTATCCTCAATAGCATTCCTCTTATGCGCAGGTTGCATTGGCGATTAACCGGGCTGGCCAATGTTATTTATGGCAACCTGAGTGATGAGAATCTGGCTATCAGCGATCCGTTGCCGTTCCCTGCCGGGAATAGCAACATTAGTTGGAGAAGACCTTACCTTGAACTCGGATATGGTGTGGAGAATATTTTTCGATTTTTCAGGGTTGATTTTGTTCACCGCCTGAGTTACCTGGAGAATGAACGAGCGCGCAAATTTGGCGTGTTGTTTACCGCGCAGTTTAAACTATGACGACCGCAGATATCGAATAATCTCCGCTATATTTGCCCAGTTTTTAAGTAAGCAGAATGAATATCAGAATCAGTTTGCCGGATGGAAGCATTCGTGAGTTTTCCACTGGTGTGAAGGGGATTGAAATAGCGAAATCCATCAGCGAAGGCCTTGCCCGAAATGCCCTCGCCATTGAAGTGAACGGAGAAATTTGGGATCTGGAGCGATCAATCCCACACAATGCGTCCGTTAAAATACTTACCTGGAATGACACGGGAGGAAAGTACGCGTTCTGGCATTCTTCAGCCCATCTTATGGCCGAAGCCCTTGAGGCACTATATCCGGGTGTGAAATTTGGCATCGGCCCGCCAATCGACAACGGTTTTTACTATGATATAGACCTGGGCGATCGCCCGTTTGGAGAAGATGACCTTGCCGCGGTTGAAGCAAAAATGAAGGATCTGGCGAAAAAAGAAAACCGGT
>JBBINY010000038.1:22057-27255 GCA_037443645.1 Cytophagales bacterium | reverse complement strand
AAGTTGGAGATAAATAAAGCCGTATTTGAGGCGCCTGATAAAAAGACGCGGCTGATTTACGAGCGCATTAACGAAAACCAGCTCAACGCTGTGCTTGAACGCGAAAAGAATGGCAAGTGGGCAGTGGATGAGTTTCTTTACAAATTATCCAGATAATTCAGGCTATTGGTCAACGGTTAAGTTGACTAATTGAATTTACTCCGCTTCTCCTCCCGCAACATCTCCGGAAAACCCATTTTTCGGGCCAGGGCATTCACCGCCATTACTATGCGTTTGGTTTTTGTAGAAGATGTTTTGGCACTGTCAATCCATTTGCTGAAGTAGCGCTGATGGCCGGCAGACAACGTTTTAAAGTAAGAATTGGCCATTGGATCATCGTTCAGGCAGGCCACAAAATCAGCATTCATTACAAATTTGCTTTCATCTGATTCCAAAAAGACCTTCACTTTATCTCCGTGCTTCTTTCCGGTGCCTTTGCGCATGGTGGCGTTGAAGGGAATGATGAATTTGCCATCGCCCATGGGGATCAGCGCAATTTGTTTAATGGCGAATTGATCCAGTTTTCCTTTTACCCGAAAGGATGTTTTGGTGTCAGGTTTGATTTTTTTGGCCTGGGTGGCACTTATTTCAATATAACTCCAGCCGGTTTTTTATCCTTTTTTATCGAACCGTTGTATGGTGGCGGTAAAAGCGATCATGGTATATAGCTGTATCTACAACTATTGTATTAATTTTGAATCATTAATCTAGCGGAACGGCATGCCTTCCATTGAGCGTGAAGTTAAACAGGAAAAATTTCAAAGCGAATACCAGAAAGCAGTTGTAAACATTTTGTTTACCGGCAGTTGGCTCTACAACCTGAATGCAGCCTTTCTGAAAGTTTTTGATATTACACCTGAACAGTTTAACGTATTGCGAATTTTAAGAGGCATCCACCCCAAACCCATGATGCTGGCCGACATCACCTGCCGCATGATTGATAAGAACAGCAACGCTACGCGACTGGTAGAAAAATTGCGTGTTAAAGGACTAGTGAAGCGTGAAATCTGCAAGAACAACCGCAGGCAGGTGGACATCAGCATTACCAATAAAGGATTAAATCTGTTGACCAAAATTGATCGTTCCTCCGACACCTGGCAGTCGACTTTGAAAAACCTTACAAAGGCTGAAGCACAACAATTGAATTTTTTGTTGGATAAACTTCGCGCTTAATTGTCAACGCAGATTCCGATATACCCGATAAATGAAAGTGCCCTAACGGTTTGTCTGGGTGATAGAATGGACGTTGCCATTAACGACCGGGTTTTCAGGCTGTTTCAGTATTTACAAAGACACCACAAGCCGTTTTGGAAAGATTTGATACCTACCTGCTGTACATTAACTATAGTGTATGATGTTGTTTCCATTCGCAACTATCATCCTTCAGCTTTTGAATGGGTGAGCAATGAATTGGAACATATTTTACATGAATGTGAGGGAAGTGAACCACTGCCCGTACGAAAACTTCGGATTCCGGTTTGTTATGATCCTGCGTTTGGATTTGATTTGAAGCCGCTGGCCAAAACCAATAAGCTCTCAGTTGATCAGGTGATTGAACTTCATTCACAACAATCGTATCGGGTGTATATGCTGGGATTTTTACCGGGCTTTGCCTACATGGGCATTGTGAATCACAAAATCGCAACCCCTCGGTTATCCACACCGCGAAGACATGTGCCTGCCGGTAGTGTTGGTATAGCAGGAAATCAAACCGGCATCTACCCCCTGAACTCACCCGGTGGATGGAACATCATCGGCCGAACACCCGTGAAGCTATTTGATCCGGAATGCGAATCACCCACCTTGCTGCGGCCGGGCGATGACGTATCCTTCTTTCCGATAAGCAAAGAAGAATATGATTCATTTGATCCGGAAAAAATTTCAAATCGTCCGTCATGATTGAAGTAGTAAAGGCGGGTATGGCAGACTCCGTTCAGGATGCCGGGCGGTTTGGCTATCAGCACCTTGGAATTAACCCGACTGGCGCCATGGACCTGAATGCCATGCGGATTGCCAATGCACTGGTTGGAAATCAACTGAACCAGGCCGTTGTCGAATTAATTTTTCCTGCATCTTCTTTTTGTTTTCATCGTTCCGCGCTGATCGCATTAAGTGGGGCAGATTTTTCAGCAAAACTTAATAGGAAAAGCATTCCCATTAATCAACCTGTGCTTGCGCCAGCGAAAAGTGAACTGAAGTTTTCAAGAATTTTAAACGGTTCGGTTGGCTATCTGGCTGTTCAGGGAGGTTTTGAATTAATTCCCTGGTTGAATAGTTACAGCACCAACCTGAAAGCAACCACGGGAGGGGTTGAGGGAAGGTATTTAAAAAAAGGAGATAAGCTTGAATTAAGAAATAAGGGAGTAATAAAAATAGAACAGCCTCAAGTGTTACCCTGGCGGGCCGATGTTTCTGATTTTTATTCATCTACGAACACCATCCGATGTTTAAAGGGGAATGAGTTCGATTGGTTAACAAAAAAATCGCAGTCTGACTTTCAGAAAAAGGAGTTTGTAATCAATGTACAAAGCGATCGGATGGGTTATCGGCTAAAAGGAATAGCGCTTGGACAAAACAAAAAGCGGGAGTTGCTCTCAACAGCCGTCACCTTTGGCACCATTCAGTTACTACCCAATGGGGAGTTGATTATTTTAATGGCTGATCATCAGACCACCGGTGGCTACCCGCGTATCGGCCATGTGATCACAGCCGATCGCTCCGTGCTTGTACAGTACAGGCCAAACGAAAAGTTATCGTTTCAGTTTGTTTCGTTGGAAGAAGCGGAAGCACTAGCCATTGCACAATCCAAAAGTCGTGCGCAACTTCAGGTATCCTGCAGGTTAAAACTAAGGGAATTAAACCAGTTGCCATGACGGTAGATTTGAATTGCGATCTGGGTGAGGGCATGGACAATGATGCAGCTATTATGCCGTACATCAGCAGCGCCAATATTGCCTGCGGCTATCATGCCGGTGATGAGAACACGATCCGAAAGACCATCGAATTGTGCCTGCAGCATAATGTTGCGGTTGGCGCGCATCCGGGCTTTGATGACAAACCGAACTTTGGCCGTATACCCGTTCACCTTTCAGAAGATGAATTGTACCGGTTAGTGTGGAAACAATTGGAAATAATGCAGTCCATCTGTACAGAAAAGCGGGCTGTTCTTCATCATGTTAAGCCGCATGGTGCCCTGTACAACATGGCCGCCAGCAATCAATCAATAAGCAGAGCACTTGCGAAGGCGGTTTATGATTTCAATCCGAAACTGATCTATTATGGATTAAGCGGAAGCATGATGATCAGTGAAGCAAATGCAGTAGGCTTAAAAACTGTAAATGAAGTATTTGCTGACCGCACCTATCAGCCCGATGGAACTTTAACTCCCCGTACACATGATCAGGCCTTAATCGAAAACACAGAGGATGTAGTAAGACAGGTGAAGCAAATACTGACCCAAGGCCGGGTTACTACGCTATCGGGTGAGGTGATTCCGCTGGCCTGCGAAACCATTTGTGTACACGGTGATGGACCAAAGGCGTTGCCGTTTTTAGAGGGCATTCATGCCGCCATTGACCTGCATCTAAAAAGAGTTTGATACATCAGCCATCAGGAGTTTCGGGGCTGCGAATGAGCACCCTGCGGGCTTTTGTTGGGTAACCACACCGTAAACTTCGCGCCTTCATTGAGGGTCGATTCTACTGAAATCTTGCCATTCAATCTATCCACTGTTTCTTTCACAATGTACAATCCCAGGCCTGAACCGGGCGTGCGGCTGGTGGCTCTGAAGAACATCTTGAAGATGTCTTTCAGGTAGGCCTGCTCAATGCCCGGGCCGTTGTCTGAAACATCAACCTGCACGCCACCCCCCTTATCGGCTGCTTCAATGGTCAGTTTAGCGTGCTCAATAAGCCTGGGGTGATGATGTTTTATAGCATTCGCTATGAGATTGCTGAGAATGATGCGAACACGTTTTGGATCGGAGTAGAATTTACCTTGGGTACGATCAATAAACTCCTTTTCAAGCAACGGAAAGTTTTCGAGGAACCGGAGATCCTCGAAGATATCATGAATCATTGTGCTCAATACAATAGGCTCATTTGTCAACTCAAGGCGGGCATTTCTTGAGAAGTCAATGATGTCGCGGATGAAAGAGTCGAGCTTCAGCACACTCTTTTCAATCATTTTCAGGTATTCCGATTTGTCGGGATGAGGGTCATTTTTGGCGATGTTGATCAGACCCAGAACCGAGGAGAGGGGCGAACGCAAATCGTGGGATGCACTGTATACAAACCTGTCCAGTTCTGAATTTACTTTCCTTAGCGCTTCATTCTGTCGTTCGATGAAGGTAAGCCGCCAGCGATGGATTACGTAAAGAAGCATAGCCAGAAGACATATCAGCAACAGGTAAAACCAAAAGGTTTGATAGAAGTATGGCAGCACCGTGAACTTAACGGATGCCCCCTTGTTGTTCCATTGCTGCCTGTCGTTGCACCCGATAACCCGGAACGTGTAGGTGCCGGGCGAAAGGTTGGTGTACTCTACTTCTCCCTCGTTTACCGCTTCGCTCCAATCTTTGTCAAGCCCCACCAGCATATAACGGTATTGATTGCGCTCCGGACTTCTCAGGCTTAACGCACTGAAGCGGAATGAGTAGCGAAGACTGCCGGGCTTTACTTTAATTTGATTGTCATATGGATTGTGGGCAATGTAGTCAGTGACAAACGATCTCACAAGCATCCCGGGAGGCGAACTGCCTTCTCCGGTATCAGAAGGATCGATTATGCAAACACCACCCAGGGTTGGCAGGTACACTTTATTATCGCTGCCAAGAATTGACCGTGTTGCACCGGTGCATTCCTTATTACTCATTCCGTCCTCTTCATCGTAGAGTTGAAAATTCACATACGTGCGCTTCTGTTCAGCAAATTGTGTCAGCTCCTCCCTGCTAAGTTTCATTACGCCAATGCTGGTGCTCATCCAGATGTTTCCAGTTTCATCATCTACCCAGTCAAAATAGGTTTTGCTTCTTCTGTCTGGGGAAAGAGAAACAGCCCTGATGCTATCACCATCAAAAAAATGGGGTCCTAGATTGGTGATGAGCCACACCCGGCCTTTGGTGTCGGGCCGGATATTAAAGATCAGGAAACCGGCATCGT
>JBBINY010000038.1:7603-22047 GCA_037443645.1 Cytophagales bacterium | reverse complement strand
CAGCTTTTGCGTGATAGGTTTGGATGGAGCCATCGGCACTCAACACTGACATTCCACCGCTGTGGGTACCCACATACACATTATTGGCTGATTCAATGACCGAAAGAACATAATTCGATTTTAGACCGGTCTTAATATTGTAGATATCCATAATCTTTCCGTCTCTGAACCTGATCAGTCCGCCCGAGCGGGAGCCAAACCAGAAGTTTCCGTGTGTGTCTTTCATAACGGTCCTGAAGTCATCGGCAGGCATTCCGGTTGCGGATGAATAGATGATTTCCCGGCCGTCTTTGAGGTGAATTATTCCTGAATAGGTGGCCAGCCAGATCGAATTGTCATTTTCAAAGTAAATGTCTCTGATGCCGTTCCCGCCAAGGTGGGTTTTGAGGGGTATGGTTTTGCATTGGGTTTCTTTGCAAATGGTTAGTGCGTTGGCATCCGTACCAATGCACAGGCGTCCGTCTGGTGTCTGGTGCACACTGTAAACCCTGTTGCTTGGAAGCGCGGGCTGCGTGAGATTGGTAATGTTGGTTTCTTTAAGCCGGATCAGTCCGGAGCGGTTGGAGGTGAGCCAGATATTCTGCTCACTGTCCTGAATGATGGAGGTTACCCGCACAAAGTCGATGTTGCTTTTTGAACGCAGCCATTCTACTCTTTGCTTTGAGTCAATCCGTGCAATTCCATCCTGTGTCCCGACCCAAATTGAATTCCAGTTATCCACATAGAGCGCGTTGACATCGCTTCCTTTCAAGGCCTCAAATGAACTGAACCGGTCGGATTCCTTTCGCATAAGGCCCTTGTTTGTTCCAATAATCAATGTGTTATCCGGGTGAATAGCCAGGCACAGGATATTGTTGCTAACCAGCCCATCAGCCCGCGTAAACTGGTCTACTCCGTTGGGATAAACTCTGAACAGGCCATCTCCATCGGTCCCGGCCCAAAGGTTATCATGTCCGTCTCTCAGCAAGGCAATTACGGATGCGGGGTTCAGGTTAGGATGGTGTACCTGTGTTATCGTGTCATTATGCAGGCTGAACAATCCACTGTTGTGACTTCCTATATACAAGGTGTTTTCAACTTTGCTGAAGTACAGGCTGCGAATGGATTTTGGAACACTGCCGTATTTTGGCTGGTAACGTTCGAACCTTCCTTTGTGGTAACGAACAAGTCCGCTGCCCTGCGAACCAAAATAGATAGTTCCATCATCGGCTTGTTCAGCCACGTAGAACCCATCGGTGTCCAGAATCGGTAAATTGTTGAGGTCGTAAATTTCAATCCGTTCTCCATCGTATACCATTAATCCATTAAAGGAAGTGATCCACAAAAGTCCATCCGAAGCCTGCGATACGGATGTAATGTTATTTGAAGCCAGCCCCTGCTGGGTAGTCCATTGTGCGATACTGAGTTCGCTGAGAGACTTTTCAGGATTAAGTAAGTATTGCTGAGCAAACAAGCCGTGACTAAGCAGCATGCAGGCCAGGAAACTTCTGGGGAGTTTACTCATCTGGAAAATATAAGAAAGCGAAATTTAACCAATTGCAGGGAACAACTGGCGCACTTCACAGAACAAGGATGAGGCTAACCATCGGGGTTTTGTGCAGGTTCTTATGTGTTGACTTTTACTAATTTTCCTGCTTTCCCTGCTTTATTTTTTCCCCAGTCGGCCAATGCTTCCAACCCAGAACGGGGCCTTTACTATCAAATTGGAAAGTTAAATTTGGGGGTGAATGGAAAGGTAATTATTGTTACAGGGGCGAACAAGGGCATCGGCTTTGAAGTGGTGCGTAAATTGGCCCAATTGGGGCACCGGACTTTTCTATCAGCCCGCGATGTGACCCGTGGTCATGAAGCAATCTCCACGCTGAACGCAGAAAATCTAGCGGCTGAATTTCTCCAGATGGATGTGGCCGATCCGGTAAGTGTTGCTGCTGCTGCCGGAACGATCAGGAACATGGCGCCTCAGGTGGATGTGATCATCAACAATGCAGCTGTTTTGTTGCGCGATGACACCTCACTTTCAGAAGGTTCAGCTGAAGTGTTCCATAAAACCATGCGCACCAATGTATTCGGCCCGGTGTTGGTTGTGCGGAACTTTCTTACGTTGATGCCAGCCGGTGGCAGAATCATTATGACGTCAAGTGGGGGCGGCAGCATGACCGACCCGGTGGGCGGGTGGTCGCCTGTTTATTGTGTTTCAAAATCCTCACTTAATGCCCTCACCCGTCACCTGGCTTATGAGCTTGCCGATAAAAACATTTCCGTAAATGCCTATTGCCCGGGCTGGGTGAAAACTGATATGGGAGGAAGATCAGCTCCCCGGAATGTGGCCCAGGGAGCCGACACAGCCGTTTGGCTGGCCACAACTGAAAATGCAGGATCGGGTAATTTCTACCGCGATCGGAAGCGAATTCCCTGGTAACCGGTTTTTGGGGAACCTTATCCGATCGATTATTGTATATACAATAATTGTAATAACTTTGAATTGAATTATGAATACCGTACTGCACAAAGCCAATACCCGCGGGCACGCCAACCATGGCTGGCTCGATACCCACCACACGTTTAGTTTCGCGCACTATTATGACCCAAACCGGATGAACTTTGGCGCGCTGCGCGTTTTAAATGACGACATCGTGGAGGGGGGCATGGGCTTCGGCCGCCACCCGCATGACAACATGGAAATCATTTCCATTCCCTTAGCGGGCGATCTGGAGCATAAAGACAGCTTGGGCAACTTGGCCGTTATCCGGCAAAATGATGTGCAGATTATGAGTGCAGGTACCGGTGTCTATCACAGTGAATACAATAAGAATAAAGACAAGCAGGTAAACTTCCTGCAGATCTGGGTGCTTCCAAAAGTCAGGAATATTGAACCCCGCTACGATCAGATGACTTTTAGTCAGGAAAGTCGCATCAATAAACTTCAGCAGGTTGTAAGCCCTCACAAGGGGGATGATGGGGTTCAGATCAACCAGGATGCCTGGTTTTACCTCGGAAACCTGAAGAAAGGATTCAAAACTAACCATGCTATCAGGCTGCGTGGCAATGGCGCATATGCTTTCGTAATTGAAGGAGAGGTAACTGTAAACGGCCAGCTCCTAAACAAGCGGGATGGTTTTGGTGTTTGGAATGCAGAATCCCTGTCAATCGAAGCCACTGGCGATGTTGAATTGCTGCTGATGGAAATACCAATGGAAGTTTGAAAGTTGCATTTCGTTTTTTTTGAGTAAGGCAATAAAAATCAACTATGAAAAACAGATCCGTAAGTCGTTTGCTCTATGCCCACATGGTCGATATGGGAGGATTTCCGGTGCGACAACCGCTGCCGACTAACCAGGTTGAACAGATTGATCCTTTTTTGTTGCTGCATCATGCCGATGTAAAAGCGCCTGCCCATATTGAACCTGATGATGCCGGTATCGGACCGCATCCGCACCGGGGCTTTTCGCCCGTAACATTTGTTTTCAAGGGTGGCGTGCACCATCGCGACAGTAGAGGAAATGACAGCATCATCTATGCAGGAGGTGTTCAATGGATGAATGCCGGAATGGGCATCGTTCACAGCGAACGACCACCGCACGACATCCATGACATCGGAGGACGCCAGGAATTGATTCAGCTCTGGATCAACACGCCTGCAAAACATAAACTGGATCAGCCCATGTATTTTCCGGTAAACGCAGAAGAAGCTCCTGTTTTCAAAAGTGGAGATGGATTGGTTTCCGGAAAAGTATTTACAGGTGACGTGGCGGGAGTAAAAGGACCTGTGCCTTCACAGGCAGAGGTTAATGCCGCGACACTGGAGTTTAAGACAGGGGGTAAAATTACAGTTGCCTTGCCGCCATCACATAACGCGTTTATTTATTTGTTGGATGGCAAACTTACGGTCGAGTCATTCGGACTGGTAGAAGGTTTGCACCTGGTACACTTTAAAAACGATGGCGATGCCATTGAGCTTCACGCGCTGGAAGATACTCGCGTATTGTTGCTAAGTGGTGAACCATTGAATGAAAGCGTTGTTTCGTACGGGCCGTTTGTGATGAACACCCAGACACAAATACTGGAAGCCATGCGTGATTACCAGATGGGCAAAATGGGCGTGCTGATTGAAGAATAAAGTCTACAAATGGAAGATATTATAGAAAGAAAAATTTCGAACCGGGCTGAAGCCCCGGTGCTGGAATTCATTGAGAGAAGGCGAAGTTTGCGGGCGTTTGCAGCTGAGCAGGTAGAAGCTGAGAAAGTAAGCAGCCTTTTTGAGGCTGCCCGGTGGGCCCCTTCGAGCATGAACGAACAGCCCTGGACATACATTTATGCCACTACTGAACAACGCGGATTGCATACACTAATTCTTGAGAGCCTGAATGACAGCAATCGAGTGTGGGCATACAAAGCCCCTTTGCTGATTGTAAGCCTGGCGAGGAAGAAACTTGTGCGCAACGGTCATTTGAACGGTGCAGCACGGTATGATGTAGGTGCAGCCAATGCTTTTCTTTCGTTGCAGGCAACTGCCCTTGGCCTCATCGTTCATCAGATGGGGGGTTTTAACAGAGAAAAGCTTATTCAAAACCTGGGCATCAACCTTGACGAGTATGAACCAATTGTAATTATGGCTGTAGGCTATCCGGGTGACCCCGAAAGCCTGCCGGAAAACCTGAAACAACGCGAACTTGCAAAACGATCGCGCTACAGGGTTCCCGATTTCGCAATGAATCGTAGCTTTAAGGATGGAAACGAATGAGATTCAAACCGCAGTAGCTGTAATCGGAAACGATAGGTACAAAACCGAGTTATCGGCACGTTCGCATCGGGTTATTGCCGATGAGCCCGTGGATGTTGGAGGCAACGATGTGGGACCGCGCCCGGGTGATTTTATCCGCATGGGCCTGGCCTCATGCACGGCCATTACCCTGCGCATGTATGCAAACCGAAAGAGCTGGCCGGTTGAACAAATCCGCGTAAGCGTTTCGAATGGCGCTTTTGACGGTAAAACATCCTACAAGACGAAAATAGAAATAACCGGAGCGCTTAATGAGGAGCAAAAAAACCGACTATTGCAGATTGCCAAATTATGTCCGGTGCATAAACTCCTCACTAATCCGATAACCATCGAAACAAACCTGGTTCTGGCATGAAAGACATCACCAAGAACTATTCAAACGGGGAAGTAACCATTGTATGGAAACCCGATTTATGCATTCACTCTGCACTGTGTTTCAAAGGATTGCCTTCTGTTTTCGATCCGAAGCAAAGACCGTGGGTAACTCCGGAAGGAGCAACCACCGATAAGATTATTGAACAGGTTAAAAAGTGCCCTTCGGGCGCATTGAGTTATTATCTCAATCGTGATGCCGGTGACGAAAAAATAGTTGTTGAAGCAGAAACCATTGTGGAGCCAACGCCAAACGGCCCGCTGATGGTGTTTGGAAACGTAATCATTAAGGATTCAAAGGGCACACTAACCCGGAAGAGCAACGCCACAGCGTTTTGCCGGTGCGGTGCCTCCAACAACAAACCATTTTGTGATGGTTCGCACCGCAAAATCAATTTCCAGGGATAACCAGTTGTCATCTCAAAAATGCCACCGGTCATTGTGAACCTGCCTGCGGCAGGCAGCAGTGAAGCAATCCCGTTTTTTGAAACGAAAGCAATGACGATCTTTCTTTTTTTTGATGACTTCTACTCGACAATAACCTTCTTCAGGTAGTAAACATCCGGGTCAATAATGGGCAAGGTTTTGCTGGTTACAGGTTGAGGCTTTTTGCTCACCGTAATTTTCTGCACTCCGCTATCCGTTCTTATTTCAAGTGGCAAGTCAGCATCCAGGTTATTGAGTTTAATGAGGTAAGCGTTTTCGGCCGTTTGCTTCAGTGAAATTTCCACCTTGTCGGTCGTTCGCAGGAACAAATCAAAAACGGGTTTCAGGCTCTTGCCATTAGCAGTGCTGAAAAGCTGCTCCACATCATCGGTGGTTACGGTATTGTCGTAGGTGTATTGCGGATCGGTTGCCAGTTTTTTTAAGGTGGGGAAGAACAGGTCATCGCCCATGATGTAACGCAGGGAGTGCATAAAGAAGGCACCCTTTCCATAGATGTCGCCATGGTAGGTTTTGTCTGAATCAATTTCCTCACCCTGAACAATGGGCAATTGATTTTGTGTTTGCAAGGCTGTTCGCTGCATGCGCTTACGGTAAGCTTCTTCACCACCCAACTCGCGGATATGCAAGGCATCGGCAAAACTGCAAATGCCCTCCTGGATCCACATGTGCGCCCAGTCGCGGTTGGTAACCTTGTTTGCCCACCATTCGTGCCCGAACTCGTGCACCAGCAGCCAGTCAAAATCTTTTTCACCTACTTTTTCAAAGCGGTATTTATTTCCATAGGCGATGAGGGTTTGGTGCTCCATGCCCAGATGGGGTGTTTCGCACAAGCCGATTTTTTCTTTTGCCCACGGATATTCGCCAAAGTATTTTTCCAGGATGCGGCACGATTCGGCCATCAGGTCGAGCAAGTAGCCGGCTTTGCTCTCGTTTTCTTCCAGTACGTAGTAATCCATGGGCACCCTGTTGCCTGCAACTGTGGTATAGGTTTTACTCACCTTTTTATACTTACCGATGTTAAACACCAGGCAATAGTTGCTGATGGTGTAGCGGGTTTTCCAATGGAAGGTGCTTTTGTTTCCGGATGAAGTTTGTTTAACCAACAGTCCGGGGCCTGCGGCAACCAGCCCTTTGGGTACGGTTAAAATCAGATCTGCACCTTCGTTGGGCTCATCGCTGGGATGATCTTTACACGGGAAAAATATTTTGCCGCCCTCCATCTGGCAGGTTATTGCAATCCAGGGATTTCCCTTACTGTCCTTTTCCCACTGAAAGCCCCCGCTCCAGGGCGGGCGTGCGGCAATGCCCGGTTTGCCTCCGTACTCAACCCGCACAACGGTGCGTAATCCGGGTTTGAGGGAAGCCGGTGCCGTAATCTTCAGCAAATCATCCTGTGTATGTTCAAACCTTGCAGGCTTTCCGTTGATGAATGCTTTACTCACCGTGAGTCCGTGCCAAAGGTCGAGCATTACAGAAGCAGAAGGTTCAGAAAATGTCAGCGCGATTTCAGCATATCCCTGAATAGATTGGCCCACCGGATCAACATCCAATGCAATGGTATAATGCCGGATGTCCATGATGGCCTGCTCAGGTTTCAGCTTGCCACCGGAAATGAGGTTCTGTGATTGGGCTATACATGTAATAAGGAGCAGGGCAGAAGTAAGGGTTAATCGCATGGGTATGTTTTTTACAACGGAAGATAAGTAAACAATTGTTAGTTTGGTGTTTCAGAAGACCGGGTTTTCTAAGTTCAGTTGAATTTACCCGGACTTCCAATAAATGGGATGTTAGCTCAGTTTGGTTCAGAGCACTTGCTTGACAGGCAAGGGGTCGCTGGTTCGAGTCCGGTACATCCCACACAAACATTAAAAACATTGATGAGAAAGTAAATTTCTCTTCGTGTCCAGTAGAGAACTTCCGGATGGTGCAGGAGCGGCCAATGTGCATTAGGGTGTGGTAATTACCGCAAGTAACCAAATAGTATTCGGAGCTAAATTGTTTACGATATTTTATATTCGGGTTATGAAATACTGCCATGTAATTACCCTGTTGGTGTTGTTGTGGGGATGCAAAACCCAGGATGCAAACCAAAAACTTACCGATGAATTGGATGCGTATTTCAGCACACACCTGGAGTCTGGGCAGCCGGGGGCTTCTGTGCTGATAATGAAAGGAGAGGAAGTCGTTTTTTCAAAGTCTTATGGGTTGGCCGATCTTCAAACAAAAGATCCCATTACATCGGGTACGTTGTTCAACCTCGGTTCAATTTCCAAGACCTTTGTTGCGTACGCTATCCTTATGCTGCGCGATGAAGGCAAGCTTGCCTTGGATGATCCGCTTTCAAAATATTTTAACGACTTTAAAAACAAGTCGATTGCTGAAAAGGTAACCATCCGGCACCTGCTTACCCATACTTCGGGCTTACCGGACATTCGCAACGTTCAGGCGGATACTGTATTTTACCTGACTGCGAAGGATGAAGACAACTGGGCACCGATAAAGCAAACCGACTCACTGAACTTCGAACCCGGAGAACAGTATGAATATTCCAATCCTGCATTTAACGCCCTGGCGTTGATAATAGAGAAGGTTAGCGGCATGAAGTGGCAGCAGTTTATTGCAGAACGGATTTTCAAACCGGCCGGTATGACAAGCAGCACCATCACTGATGGACCGCATCCGGATGCAGGCGTAGCGCATGGATATTATAAGAACGGCACCCAATGGATTGAAGATGACTATGGCGAAGAACCAACCTTTGCCGCAGCCGGAAATGGCGGTGTGTGGAGTTCGGCCGATGAATTGGTGCGCTACCACCAGGCCATCCAAAAGGCTCTGTTTGTAAGCCCTGAAACAATCCGTGAATCGCAAACAATACAGCACCCGTCAAACTGGAAGGGAACGGACCCGCCTTTTATCGGGCTGTGCTGGTTTATTGAGCAAACGCCCGACAACCTGGTTACCATTGGACATACCGGCACACAGGGCGGATTTTATTGCCACTACCTGTACGTTCCAGAAAAAGAGGTGCTATACCTGGTTTTGGCAAACCGCCCCGTTGATCGGGAGGCGTTTGCCGGCTATGTCCTTAATTACCTGAAAGAAAAAAATTGGTTGGATTAGGATGGTACCGATGCCCATTTTTAAACTTCCTGGTGCGATGTAGTGTCTATAAACAAACAATGAACTCGAGTTTTTTTCGTTAGATGACCATGAGGAAATTTTTTATCGTGACGTTGACGTTTGCCGGTTTATGGGGATGCAACCTGGAACCTCAACTGGGCGAACTGGTTAAGGATATGGTGGTACAAACCCAATATGATCAGACTTCCGTGAATGCATCACAAAACATCTTTACTACGTATGCAACCTTCACCATGCGTGAAGATACCCTTGGATTTGTTTCGACCCGGTACAGCAATACATTTATTATTGACGGACCTTCAGATGATTTCGTTAAACCGGTATCCCGGTTGGTGCGCGACAACATCATTGCATCGGGATTCACCAAAGTAAGTCCATCAGGAAACCCGGATTTTGCCGTGAACGTGCTGGTGCTTGATAATTTCAGTTTCTTTCAAACCATTATCTATCCCGGGTATTACGCGGGTGGGTATTATGGGTACTATGGGTATTACTATCCTTTTGTAAGTACCTATTACGCTTCTTACGGAACGTTGGTAATCGAAATTGTGGACATAAAAAACTATACGGCAAACGGCAACCAGTATAAAGTGATCTGGAAAGCCTACATGGGCGATTTATATGCTACCGTAGATTTAAAAGTTAAAACCCTGGAAGCAATAAGCCAGGCCTTTGTTCAATCACCCTATATCATAAAAGACTAATGCGGTCAGCGCTGTTCATTTTTTTTCTTTTGCTGGTGTTGCGTCTTAATGCGCAAATATCAGACGGTGCACTTACCGCAGGGCTGAATGTGATGGTTCCCACCTACACCGAGTTTGTGAGCAATGCCAGTACGGGCTTCCGGTTATCGTATTCCCGTTTTAAAACCGAAAAGTTTGGATGGGGGTTTGAGGCTGCATTTAATGTGCTTGATGATTATGTTCCGCGTCAAACCTATGACTATCCGGGCGGGGCCATTACCACCGATGTGTACAACTACATGTATCATCTGACTTTTCTGATCAACGGGCAGTATTACTACAAGGCAACATCACGCCTGGTGCCCTATGGGTCATTGGGTGCGGGTGTGGCGCTTACAGATTACAGGCTGTACTATAACGTGTACAGTGAATCTGATGATGCCGTGGGTTTTATTGTACGTCCGGAAGCCGGGTTGTTGTTCCGGCTTAAAGAGTATGGTGGTCTCGGCCTGAAGACGGCAGTTAGTTTCGAGTACGCCACCAATAAGAGTAAAGCTTTCCAGTTGGATAATTTTTCGGCAATGGCGTTTCAGATTGGCATCGTTCTTTTCAACGACTGATACAGAAATAAAGCCAATCGGCCGGCCACTTACCGGCTAAGGGTACAGTTCACATTACCCTGCATTGCCTGACCGCTGACAATCCTCAGGTTACTACAAAATGATAGCCCACCCCTTTGATCGTCATGATTTGTACAGTTGAATCTTCCCGGAGGTAATCTCGTAATTTGGTGATGTACACATCCAGGTTCCGGGAATTAAAAAACGAATCATCCCCCCAGAGATTCATAAGAATTTCTTTCCGGTTCACGGTGGCGTTGCGATGATCGCACAGAATCTTCAGGAGGCTGGCTTCGCGATGTGAAAGCTTCTTTACCGTGTTATTGATTTTCAACTCATAACGTGAAACAGAGAATTCGTACTTTCCTATTGGGATTGACGCGTTGGCGGAGTGCGCGCGCTGACGGGTAATGCCGATCAGATTGGTCACCCGAGCGATGAGTTCCTCCATGCTGAAGGGCTTGCGAAGATAGTCATTGCAACCGGATTCAAATCCCTTCAGCAGGTCTTCGGTTTGTGTTTTGGCCGTTACGAAAATAATGGGTACGGTGTGGTTCACTTCCCGGATTTCCTTTGCAATGGAGTACCCGTCTTTCTGCGGAAGCATGATGTCGAGCACACAAATATCGGGGCGGGCTTCTTTAAATTGTGCCATGGCCCGCGTACCGTCCACTGCCATGTGCACTTCAAAGTCGCGGCTCTCAAGACTCTCTTTTACAATCCGCCCAAGAAAGGGTTCATCTTCAACGTAAAGGATTTTGGTTTTGCTCATGCCCTATGCAGTTGCGGGTAATGTAACAACAAAGGAGCTTCCCTTGCCCGGTTCACTCTCCATTACAATGCTTCCACCGTGGCTCTTCACCACGCTTGCTACGTAACTCAAACCCAGGCCATACCCCTTTGTATTGTGCACATCACCGGTTGGTACCCTGAAAAATTTTTCAAAAACCTTTTTCTGGTACTCAGCCGGAATGCCGATGCCGCTGTCTGTCACGGTTAATTGTACGTGGTCGCCTACTCTTCCTAACGTTACAACAATACGGCAACCCGGGTCGCTGTATTTAATGGCATTGTCCAGCAGGTTGTACACCACGTTGGTCAGGTGCTCTTTGTTGCCGGCAACCATAAGGGATTTGTCCGTCTTTTCAATGGATACTATGGCTTTGTGCTTGTCAAACACAAGCTTCAGCGAACCCGCAACTTGCTCTACAATCTCTCCAAGATCTGCCGGTTCAAGTTTCAGACTGAGACCGTTTTGTTCAAAAACAGCTGTCTTGAGAATTTTTTCCGTCATCAACGTGAGCCGGTCCAGTTCGTCTGTGGCAATATCCAGGTATTCCTTTGTCATCTGGGGATTGTCAAGTGCGTTGAAATTTTTCAGTGCTTCCAGGGCAACACTCACCGTGCTCACGGGCGTTTTTAGTTCATGCGTGATGTTGCTGATCAGGTCGTTTTTGAGTTGCATCAGCCTTTGCTGCGACCCGATGTTGCGGTACATAATGAAGAAAGCAGCGGTGGTGAGCAGTGTAAGCACTATGGAAAAGGCTATCTGTGGAGCAATCGTTGCAAGAATAGTGGAGCGGATATTTTCAAATCGGGCAACATATATGGGTGAATGAGGCAGGAAAAACGGCTCGGTGACCAACACGTTACCGGAGGCATTTGTTTCACCGGGTTTGCGAATAGTGGATACGGTTGGTTTCAAATCGATACCCGATGCAAGCAGGGTATCACTGTATTTGCGCTCAATATCCGATGGGTTCAGCGTATCGAGTCCAATGCGAATCAGGAACCGCCCCGGTTGACGGTTCTTGTCAACTTCTGCCAGCAACGGGCGGAGCACCTGCCGAATGCTGTCGCCTCCGGTGGTTGATGATACAAAGACATCGATTTGTGCAAGTGAATCTCTGATCTCTAAACCAGGTGGAAGCCTGCGCTGAAAGTCTCTGCTAAACCGAACAGAGTCTCCGAAACTGCGTGTGCTCCAAATTTGAATGCTGGCACTGTCCCGGATAATTCGTGTTGCATTTCCGCTGCCCACAGGCTCCATCCTGGAGAGCAACAATGAGTCGTGCATGGAAATAATTGTGCTGCGAAAGAGCGTATTGGTTTCTTTTTTCAGCGAATCTAACTCATCAGTATAGGCGCTGCGCAGCCAAAGCACCTGCAACACCAGTAACAGCAAGATGCTGCTGGTCATCAGGGTAACTATCCAGCCATTGCGGATGCTCTTCATAGTACAAATGTAACGTGCAAATCAGGGGTGTTATCCAGGTTTTAACATTAATTAACATTCCTTTCAGAACCATTAACCCACTGATCGCATCCTGACAGCGTACATTTAAACCTGAATTGATTGTATGACAAACCCATTAATCGTAACCATGAAGCGAATAATCCTTATTGTTGGGGTGCTGGTATGCCTGGTAGCAGCTCACTTTGTATTTGGACAAACTCCGGAAGGGGTTATCCATTACGAGACCAAAATCAATATGCACCGAAACATTCCGCCAGAGCGGGAAGGAATGAAGAGTATGATTCCTGAATTCCGAACTACGAAAGACCAGCTCTTCTTCAACAGAAACGAGTCGTTGTACAAACCGGTGATTGAAGATGAGGATGAAGAAATGAGCGCGGGTGGCATGCGCATGCGCTTCTCGATGCCTCAAAGCGAAACGTATGTGAATACGGAAAACCAAACCAAAACGGTGGCACAGGAGTTCATGGGTAAGAAATACCTGATTGAAGATACACTGAAAGTGTCGCCTTGGAAATTTGGCACAGAAACCAGAGTAATACTCGGGTACACCTGTAAGCAGGCCTTCTTTTCTGATGTAGTGCAGGTGATGGTTAACGGTGAGCAACAAACACGCACGAATGAAATCACAGCATGGTATACTGACCAGATACGTCCCTTACTTGGCCCCGACCGCTTTAACACCTTGCCCGGTACAGTGCTGGCTGTGGATATTAATGGAGGTGAACGTGTTACAGTTGCCACTAAAGCGGAGCCGCGCCAGTTGAAGAAAAGTGAACTGAAAGTACCAACCTCCGGTACAAAAGTTACCCAGGAAGAATACCGCAAGATCGTGGCTGAGCAACTGGAAAAAATGCGGACAAATGGCGGGAATGTCATTATCCGCAATTGAGTTTTTTTCCTGAGCTCCCTTCAGCATCCCGCTTTGCGATGAAGTTAATTTTTTCATGTATTATCATTCTGCTTGCCGCTTCGGCAGCACATGCTCAAAAATTTACATTGACGGGTCATCTGGCTGATTCAGCAGGTACTCCCCTGGGCTCAGCAACTGTGTTGTTGCTCAATGCAAAGGATTCATCGCTGGTGAACTTTGCAGCCACAAATGCAAAAGGACTTTTTGAAATAAAGAATCTAAGCCGTGCAAATTACCTGTTCAAAGTAACCTATGTTGGTTTTGAACCACTCATTATCCCGATTTCACCAAAACCAGATGATGCGACTATCGATCTTGGTGTGTTAAAAATGCAGGTTGAACGCAGGCAATTGGATGAGGTGACCATCCGCGCTGAACGCGCCCCCGTTATCATTAAGAAAGACACCATTGAATTTAACGCCAATGCGTTTAAAACAAAACCCAATGCGGTGGTAGAAGATCTGCTGAAACAACTGCCAAGTATCGAGGTAGAAAATGACGGCACAATTCGTGCACAGGGGCAGCAGGTACAACAAGTTACTGTTGATGGAAAGGAGTTTTTTGGCCGTGATCCAAAATTAGCTACACGCAACCTGCCGGCCGATGCCGTGGATAAAGTGCAAGTATTCGATAAAAAGTCAGATCAGGCTGCATTTACAGGAATAGACGATGGCCAACGTTCAAAAACCATTAATCTGGAGTTGAAAGAAGAAAAGCGAAATGGTGCATTCGGTAACCTCATGGCCGGAGGGGGCACTGACGAACACTTTACTTCCCGACTAAGCCTGAATCGCTTCAGCAGGGGTAATCAATTCTCCCTGTTAGGGATGGGCAACAACATTAATGAACAGGGATTTTCCATGGATGACTATATGAATTTTTCGGGAGGGAGTCAGCAAATGATGAGTGGGGGGGCTGTTCGTATTCAGTTTAATGGAATTAATGATAGTGGTATACCATTGAACTTTGGAGGACGCAACAATGGGTTGATGACGAATTATGCAGGAGGTATTAATGTAAACAATAACTTCGGAAAAAACCGGAACACCCAGCTTAATGGAAGTTATTTTTACAATTACCTGAGTCATGACCTGGCTCAGAATACATTCAGGGAGAATTTTCTGCCCAACAACGAAACCTACAACTTTGATCAACTAAGCACACAGAACAATACCAATTCAAACCATCGGTTAAATCTGGTGCTGGATCATAAAATCGACTCGATGAA
>JBBINY010000038.1:0-7503 GCA_037443645.1 Cytophagales bacterium | reverse complement strand
TCAATGAAATTGAACAGATCAACTTCCAGACCAACAACAATCAAAGTTATGGCGCAACCTTTACCTATACAGAGCCCCTCGGCAAAAGAAGGTACCTGGAGGGCAGTTACAGCATTAGCAATAATCGCAACCAGGTAAGCCGGGAAGTTTACGACCTTGAAAATGAAGATCAGCTTTTCAATGATTTATTGAGCAACAACTATTCAAGTGACTATTTGTACCAACGAGGTGGATTGAACTTCCGCATGAATCGGACGAAGTTTAATATAACAGGTGGAGTTAGCTATCAGCAAACTAATCTGAGGGGCAATCTGGAGGCACCGTTCGAGGATATTGACCGCACATTCACCAACGCCTTACCCGCTGTGCGATTTAATTATGACTTTAGTGGAACCAGAAACTTGCGAATTGACTATGAGACATCCGTACAGGAGCCCACCATACAGCAACTGCAGCCGGTGATCGACAATAACGACCCGTTGAATATCTATGTAGGCAATCCGGGGCTTCGCCCCTCATACAATCAAAGCTGGCGCATAAATTTCACAACCTTTAACCCGGTTTCCTTCGTCAGCTTTTTCGCTTTCGTAAATGTGGATTATACCACCAATGCCATAACGAATGCGCAGTACATTAACGATCAGCTGATTCGAACCACCCGACCGGTAAACGTTGCCAATAATTTAAGTGCTTTGGGCAACGCAAACCTTAGTTTTCGGGTCCGAAAGATCAACAGTCGCCTTAGCCTGGGCACAAATCTTCGAAATCTTCAGAGCATCAGCATACTCAATGACACCGAAAATGAAATTGATCAATGGACAAAAGCTGGAAGTGTACGGTACACTTATCAGTATAAGGAAATTTTTGACATGAGCCTGTCAGCGCAACTAACACATCAGCAGACCAAGTATGAATTCGAACAACCTGACCAATCAAACTTTAATCAAACCTACACAGCCGAAGCAAATGTATCATTTCTTAAAAACTACCAACTAGCAGGCAACCTGGAGTACCTGGTTTATCAGGACCCCGCCAACAACTACCGGCAGGAAATACCGCTGCTCAGCTTTTCATTCTCCAGGTTTTTATTAAAAAATAATACAGGTGAATTGAAACTTTCGGTTAATAACGTATTTGATAAAGCTTTGGGAATCTCGCAGCGAGCCACTAGTAACTATTTTGAGCGAACCACATCCAACTCGCTTGGTCAATACTTCTTATTGAGTTTTACATATGCTTTGAATAAGCACCTGAATCCAATGGGCATGCGCAGGGGCGGCAGGATGCAAATTATCCAACAATAGCAACAGAAAATATTCGCATCTTTGCAGTATGATGCGACTCATGTGCGTTTTCATTTTGGGGCTAGTTCAAACCGATTACATCATGGCTCAATTATATACCCCGAAGTTTGATTTGCAGGGGCACCGGGGCGCCAGGGGCCTGAAGCCGGAAAATACCATTCCCTCATTTATCGAAGCCCTTAATTATGGCGTAACTACACTGGAATTGGATGTAGTGATTACCAAAGACAAGCAGGTAATTGTTTCGCATGAACCCTGGATGGCCGCCTCTATATGCCTGAAACCGGATGGAAGTGAGATAACACCCGGGGAAGAAAAATCATTCAACATCTATCAACTGAACTATGATGAAATAAAACAGTTTGACTGCGGATCAAAGAGCAGTGAAAAATTTCCGGAACAGCAGAAAATAAAGGTACACAAGCCTTTATTGAGAGAGGTTATTGCAGCCGTTGAAGACCACATCAGGAGTTTTACCCAATATGAGGTTGATTACAACATTGAACTGAAGAGTACAAAAGCCGGAGATGGAACTTATCATCCTGTACCCAGCGAATTTTCTGATCTTGTTTATGGTGTGATTAGTCAATACCTGCCATTGGACCGGGTTGTTATTCAGTCCTTCGATTTTCGCGTTCTGCGTTACTGGCACACTAAGTATCCGTCTGTCAGGCTGGCAGTACTTATTGAGAATGTGAAGTCAATTGATGAAAACCTGAAAGAACTTGGGTTTGTTCCACACGTGTATAGTCCCTACTTCAAATTGCTTTCCGAGGAAAAGGTGAAGGAATTGAAAGCCCGGAATATGCGGGTAATTCCATGGACAGTGAACGAAGCTGAAGACATGAAACAGTTACGCTCGTGGGGAGTAAGCGGACTGATAACCGACTATCCAAACCGTGCGGCCGAAACCGGCCTGGGCCTGAAAGGGAACAATGGAAATGGCAGGAAGAATGGTGTTCGCTGACATGCAGCCTCAATAAATACCTTATCATTGCAACAAAAAACAGCCTATGGCCAAGTATGATGTATATGGTATCGGCAATGCCATTGTCGATATCGTAACAGAAGTCGACCACGATTTCTTCGAAAAACACGAAGTGGAAAAAGGCGTGATGACGCTCGTGGACGAAAAGCGGCAGCTTCATTTGATGAAGGCTATTGACATGAAGCGCAGCAAAATGTCGGGCGGAGGCTCGGCCGGCAACACGGTGGTGGCTGTAAATCAGTTCGGAGGAAAAACTTTTTATTCATGCCTTGTTGCCAACGATGACTTAGGCAGATTTTTTCTGGAAGATCTCAAGCGAAATGGGGTAGACACCAATTTGAAAATTGAAGACTGCCCCCCGGGGCATACCGGCAAATGCCTGGTAATGACCAGCCCGGATGCACAACGCACCATGAACACCTTTTTGGGAGTTAGTTCGTTCCTTTCACCGGAACACCTGCAGGTAGATTCTATAAAAGAGGCACAATATGTTTACCTGGAGGGTTACCTGGTGGCCAGCCCGAAGGGATTGGAGGCACTAAAAGAGGCAAAGAAAATTGCCGAACGAAATAAAGTCAGCACAGCACTTACGTTTTCCGATGCGAGTATGGTAAAGTATTTTTCAGGCCAAATGCAGGAAGTTGTAGGAGCAAGTGTCGACCTGTTATTTTGTAACGAAGAGGAAGCCATGATTTTTACAAGTACTAACTCGCTTCAGGAGGCCCGCGAAAGCCTTACGCAATCGGCAAAGCGTTTCGCAATTACGCTGGGCGCAAACGGTGCATTGATTTACGATGGCGACACCTTCATTCAGATTGAACCTTATAAAGTCAGGGCCATCGATACAAATGGAGCGGGGGATATGTTTGCCGGTGCATTCTTATATGGAATTACCCATGGCCATAGTTTTGCCGAAGCCGGCAAATTGGCTTCACTTGCTTCTTCCCGGGTCGTTTCGCAATGGGGCCCACGGCTCGATCCGCAAACCGCCAAAAAAGTATTGGCCGATTTAACGGCTTAACCTATGCAACTTTTACGATACCTCTGCTTGCCTGCTCTGATTTTTTCGAACCTAACCATCGGTTTATCTCAAAAAACCTATTCTCCCGAATCGGTAATACAGGCCTGGGAAACAATGTGGAATACCTACAACCTTACCGAGGTAGATCGGCTTTTTGTTACCGATCGATCTGTTACGTATTTCTCATCAGAGTATGAGGGCCTTATCCAGGGTATTGACGCCCTCAGGAATCATCATGCAAAATTCGGGTTTATTAACGGGGGAAAGCAAACCGGTAATAAACTTTGGCTTGAAAATACACACTATGAATATAGCGACCGTAGCTGCATCGTAACGGCCACCTGGTATTTCCAAAGACAGGGGTCTGACCAGCACCAGTCCGGGCCTGTAACGTTTGTGCTGGTAAACACAAAGCGTGCCTGGCGGATAAAACATGCACACTTTTCAAACAACCCCTGAGATTTTGGAAATACCGAAAATCCTGAGCACTTTTGCACCCCTTTTATTTAGAATAACGGAGTATGAAAAGAACGTATCAGCCATCGAAAAGAAAGCGTAAAAACAAGCACGGATTCCGTGAAAGAATGGCTTCTGCTAATGGTCGCAGGGTCTTGGCTTCTCGCAGAAAAAAAGGAAGGAAGAAGCTCACCGTATCAGACGAAACAACATTTAAGAAGAAATAAGTCACCCGGCCGGAAAAGCGCAGGCACGGCAGGGGTATCAACTTAACCCATGAGTGCATATCGTTTTCCAAAATCCGGTCGGCTTCGTGGACAAAAGAGAATTCAGGAACTCTTTAAACGGGGTTCCTCTTTTTATTTACAGCCGTTCCGCATAGTGGTGCTCCGTTCAACCGATGAAACAGGAAGGCACGAGGTGCTGCTTACGGTATCAAAAAGGGAATTTAAGCGCGCGGTTGACCGCAACCGGATCAGGCGGATAATGAGAGAGGCGTATCGCCTGAACCAGGGTAAAATAAATAACCTGCCCAAGCTTCAAATCGCGTATATTTATTCAGCGAAAGAGATGCCTGAGTTAAAACAGATTAGCGCGAAATTTGTTGAGTCTTTCGAACGTTTAAAACAGTATGTGGAGAAAAACTAAATGGATCATTCTCTCGGCCGCAGGCATTGCAGTCATAGTGGCATTCAGCCGTCCTGCCGATTCGTATTTCGAGATCGCCAAAAACCTCGACATTTTCGCCACATTGTTTAAGGAGGTGAATGCGTATTATGTGGATGAAGTTGATCCTCAGAAACTGATACGCAAAGGAATTGACGGAATGCTGGAATCTCTCGATCCGTATACTGATTTTATCCCTGAAGAGGAGCTGGAAGGATTCCGCATTACGACTACAGGTCAGTATGCCGGCATAGGCGCATTGATTGGAGTTGTTAGTAAGAAAACAGTGATCACCCATCCTTACAAAAATTTTCCAGCCTATAAGGCGGGCTTAAAAGTGGGAGATGAAATTATTGCTGTCGATGGGGTTGATGTCCAGGGCAAGCCGACATCCGAAGTAAGTACGTTGCTGAAGGGATCTGCAAAAACCGATGTTGAGATAAAAGTGAGGAGGTATGGATTGAAAAATGACCTTTTATTAAAAATCAAGCGCGAGCGCATCGCCATAAAAAATGTGACCTATGCCGGGATGCTTGACGATGAAATTGGCTATATCAAACTCGATGACTTTACTCCGGGTGCAGGAAAAGAGGTTGGGGAGGCCACTCAAAAACTAAAACAGCAAGGCGCTAAAAAGCTGATCCTTGATCTTCGGGATAATCCCGGAGGTATGTTGCACGAAGCCGTAAACATTGTAAATCTTTTTATTCCCAAAGGCAAAGAGGTAGTGCGAATGAAGGGTAAGGTTGCCGATTGGAACAAGCTCTACACCACATTAAGCAATCCGCTGGATACTGAAATTCCATTGGTTATCTTAACCGGTGAGGGAAGTGCTTCAGCGTCCGAGATAGTGGCCGGTGCCTTGCAGGATTACGATCGGGCCGTATTAGTCGGTAGAAAAACCTTTGGAAAGGGCCTCGTGCAGGCAACCCGTACCTTGTCATACAATGCCCAACTCAAGGTAACAACGGCCAAGTACTATATACCCAGTGGCCGGTGTATTCAGGAATTAGACTATTCCCATCGGAGGCCCGATGGCACCGTGGATAAGATAGCCGATTCATTGAAATCTGAATTTAAAACAACCAATGGAAGAAAAGTATACGATGGTGGAGGACTTGATCCAGACATACTAATTCAAGAAGAATACCTGGGCACGGTCACAACAGCCTTGATAGGTGCAGGACATATTTTTGAATATGCATCGAAGTATTGCGGAGAACACCCCGTTCAACCCGATCTTAAAACATTTAGATTGTCTGGAACGGAGTATGATAAGTTTATGGCCTGGCTCAAAGAGCGGAAATTTACTTACAATACTCCCCTTGAAGCCGAAACCAAACAACTTATTGAAGCGGCCAGGCAGGAGCGTTATTACAATGAACTGGCCAAAGACCTTGAAAGCCTGAAAAGTAAGGTTGAAGGAAATAAGCAGGCTGACCTGATCCGGTTCAAGGATGAAATTACCGAAATGCTTGAGCAACAGATTGCATTTCATTATGCCTTAAATGAAGGTCAGGTTATCATTTCAATAAATCGCGATAAAAACATTACTGAAAGCATCAACTTGCTCAGGGATTCACAAACCTACAGGAAGATCTTGGCACCTCTCTAATGTCGCTTATTCTTAGCATAGAGACTTCAGAAGAAAGATGTTCAGTGGCCCTATCCAGCGCCTCAGCGCTCCTTGCTGAAGCCATAGAGCCTGAGCCCCGGTCGCACGCTGCAAAACTTGCGGTATTAATTGAAAAGGTTATGGGGGAAGCGGGAGTACAAAAAAATCAACTTAATGCTGTAGCAGTTTCAGCAGGTCCGGGCTCTTATACCGGTTTGCGCATTGGGGTTTCTACAGCAAAAGGAATCTGTTATGCATTATCCATTCCGTTAATAGCTGTTAACACGCTGGATGTACTCATCGCACGGGCTAAACGAAGCCAGGCAATCAATAAGCAACTATTTTGCCCGATGATAGATGCCCGAAGAATGGAAGTTTATTGCAAAGTCGTTGATGAAATAAACAACGAAATTCAGGAAATGAGGTCAGTTGTAGTTGATCAATCTACGTTTTCCCGCTTACTAGATCAGCATGCAATTGTTTTTTTTGGAAGTGGTGCGATGAAATGTTCATCGATCATTCAGCATCCAAACGCGATCTTTATAAAAGATATTTTGGCTGATGCATCCGACCTGGCCCCATTAGCTTTTGAAAAATGGGAGAAAAATGCAACGGAAGAGCTGGCCGATTTTGAACCGGTTTACATCAAGGAATTTTTGATTAAAAAATCCCAAAAGGAAATAGCGTGAAAACATGATTTGATTCAATGGAAAAGAATGATCCGATTGTTAACCGCGTTGCAGCCAGTGGCCTGGTTACGTTTGACCTCGAAAATTTCTATCAACCAGGAGACCGGGTTGTTATTGATATAAAGGATCAACTAATTGGAGGACTGGTGCTGCGGGAAAAGGACTTCAGAGAATTTATCAGTAAGCATGATTGGAAGCAGTACGATGGTAAATTTGTGGCAATCACCTGCTCGAGCGATGCCATTATTCCGTTATGGGCTTTTATGTTGGTTGCTATTTCGGTAAGCCCATACGCCATGGTAATTGAATTCGGCACATTGGACCAGCTTGAACAGCGTCTTTTCCGGGAAGCCTTGACAACAGTTGAGTGGAGCAACTTTGAAGGATCCAGGGTTGTGATTAAGGGGTGTAGCCGGTATGAGGTACCAACATCAATCTATGTTTACGTGGCCGCCAAACTAAAGCCATATGTCAAAAGTTTGATGTATGGCGAGCCGTGCAGCACGGTTCCCTTATTCAAGGCTCTTTCTAAGTAGTTGAAAATCAATACAATACCTTTTTAGGGCAGATTCCTCATAAAGGTTCATTATCCCATTTGGAAAGAGGATTCTAGTCTTTTATCTTTGCACTCCCATTTTGGAAAGCAGTGTTCAAATGGGTCTAATGGCAGAATCACTTTTTGGTAGTGCCATCGTTGACTGGAAGAGTCAAAGGAGTTCATTGAGATAATGTAATAAGATAGCGGACCTTAGGAGAGATTCTGA
>JBBINY010000037.1:0-29340 GCA_037443645.1 Cytophagales bacterium | reverse complement strand
TATTAAAAAAAAAAAAAAAAAACGACATGGAGGATTTTCCCAACTTCACTTATGCTTACTGCTGCGCAGCGGATGCTGTGTTTTAAAGAAATGTTTAACTTAACTTTATCCATCATGAAAAAGACCGTTTTGATTGCACTGGCATCGGTGATGTTGGTGGTGTTATTAACTGATTGCGAAAATGACGCTTTTAAAACCGAAGATATTGTTATCCCAGAGGTAACAATGGTTAAAGCTTCTTTATACGAACAGTTCTACAACGACTACCTGTACTATATTGAGAAACTAAACAATAATGAGAAAAACAGTGTAAATGACTTTGTAAATTCTCGTCAAGAGAGTGCCCGTAAACTTACGGTAAACTGTAGCTGCAGTGAAGGCCAGAGTTCTTGCAGTGCTGCCGGTTGGTTTTCAGAATGTTGTATCTGTTGCGGAGCGGGTTTGGGTGCAACTTGTGGTGTGACTGGGGGCGTAGCATCTTGTAGATGTGAAGACAGAAACCCTCAGCCCAGAATTCATGGTAATACACCAGAATATGTTACTATTTACCCAAAGAGATGGACTGAATTTGCAACTATAGCCCGCAAAAACAACTGGGGTGATATAGAGCGAATAAATCAGCGTTTATGAAACTCTTATCAAATCAGTAACAATTTAAGTGGCATGGCAAATACAAGTCGTGTTTGCCTTGTGACGCATTTGATTTAGATATGAAATCACTGGTGTTTTACTCCTTATTGCTTTCCATTTGCTCAGGCACCCAACTGCTTGCCCAGTTTACCCTTTCGGGGACCATAACGTCATCGCCCGGTTATGAACATAAACTGTACATTGTCCGGATTGACCAGATTGGATTAACTGCCCCGGTTTTGATTGATTCCGTACTGTTCAATTCATCCGGCTCGTTTTCCTATACTTTTGAGCCTGATCCGCTGGGCATCCTGTACCAGGTCATCCTCCCTATGAAGAACCACACTTTTCGCCAAGCCTTTTCTAATCTTCAGCATAACTACTTTCTGGTTGTAACACAACCGGAGAACGCAAGCCTGGTGGTAAACGCATCGGCTGCTAATCTCTATTATTCACTGCAAATATCCGGCAGCGCAATCAACAGAAAATTATTGGCCTTTCACGAGCTAAAGAAACCGATAGGTAAACTTCTTCAGGAACTGGGTGATTCCCTTCGACACCATCCCGATCGGGCCGATCAGGTAAGAAGACGTTACTTGCCGGAATACTTTACCGAACTTGAAAAACTGAAATCCAGGCTGCTTGCCGTACTCGATACGTGCCGCACAACCGGCTTGCTTGCCGCAGGAATTTATTACCTCAACGAAGCCAGCCTGAATCAATTAAAACCGGAAGAAATCACTTCTTACACCCCATTCCTTCCCGATAGTGAGGCATTGCTAATTCAAAATCTGAAGCAAAATAAACTGGCCGTAGCAAAATCAGTCAGGGGCATGGCCTTGCCACCTGTCCGCTTAACCAATTATACAGGCAAATCGATTTCACTTTCAGCGTTACGCAGTACCTACAAATTGCTCTACTTCTGGGCCTCATGGTGTGGCCCCTGCCGGAAAGCCAACAAAACCACCCTGCCTTCATTGAAGGCCCGGCTTGAACAGCATAGTATACCACTCATTGGGGTGAGTATTGATCAACATGCTCAAAAATGGAGAGAAGCTGTTAAAGCAGATCATACGACATGGATGCAGTTACATGATGAAGCCGCTTTGCTAAAAAAAACATTAGCGCTGGAGGGTGTTCCTTTTTACGTGGTTGTTGACCAAAACAATGTCGTGCTTTTTGAATCGTTTCTTTATTTTGAAGTGGAGCAATTTTTAGAAAAGCTGCTCTGATGCCCTAAGGTATTTAGCACACTTTCATTCCTACAGCTTCAAACACACATTCATTGCCGTGTGACGGGGGATGGGGGATGACGGCAAAGTTGCTCAAGCGGAGAATGTATGCCTTATGACGATAATCCGTAACACATAAGAGATGAATCCGAAATCTATTATACCCCTGATTATACAAACCTGTCTTGTTTATATTTGCGCTTACGGGCAGTCGGTAGAACAAGGTTTACTTCATAGCCAGCAGGTCAGACGCGATGATGTTGTTCCCTCCCGCAGGGGAATTCTGCAATTAACCCAGGACTCCATTCGGTTCAGTAGTCTTAAATCGCAACAATCGCTGTATAATTTTGCTTTTCCGTACAATAAAATTGCCTATATACGCCCCTCCTACAGATTCATCATTCCTAACCAGGTTACAATCCGCTTAAAAGACGGTAACTCGTTCCGCTTGTTTACCTGTCGGAAAAAAGAAATAATTGCCAGAACCAGAGAAAAAATACTGGCAAACAGGTAGTGCCTCAAAGTTTCACACACACATTCTTTGCCTCCGTAAAAAACCGGAGCGCTTCCCAGCCCCCCTCACGGCCAACACCGCTTTGTTTCATCCCGCCAAACGGTGTGCGTAAATCGCGGAACAACCAGCAGTTTATCCAGATGATGCCGCTCTTCACCTGTGCTGCCACGCGGTGCGCTCGCTTTAAATTTTCCGTCCAGATCGTAGCCGATAAACCGTATGCGGTACTGTTGGCATAGCCAATCACCTCTTCTTCCGTATCAAACGGCATGAGAGTTACCACCGGCCCGAAAATTTCTTCCTGGTTAGTGCGGCATGACGAATCCAGATCCCCGATAATTGTTGGTTCAACAAAATATCCGTTCTCGCATCGACCCGACAATTTCACTTGCTTTCCGCCTGTAAGAACTCTTCCCCCCTCCTCTTGGGCCAGCGCAATGTATCCCAGCACTTTTTTCAGGTGTGCTTCAGAAACCAGGGGACCGATTTTTGTTTTTTCATCCAGGGGATCTCCAACAGAAAGCTTTTTTGTTTGCTTTACAAATTCTGACACAAACTTATCATACAGGTTTCGCTCCACGAAAATCCGTGAACCGCACAAACATATCTCGCCCTGATTAGAGAAAGACGAATGAATGGAGGTGTGCAATGCCTGTTCAAAATCACAATCGGCAAAAATGATGTTGGGATTTTTACCGCCCAGCTCCAGCGAAAGCTTTTTGAACTTCGGAGCTGCCGTGGCGGCAATTTTTTTACCCGTAAGCGTACCCCCGGTAAACGAAATGGCCGTAATCTCCGGATGTTCAATAATGGCCTGGCCGGCTTTTAGGCCCAGCCCATGCACAATATTAAGCACACCTTTTGGCAGTCCGGCTTCGATGCAGAGTTTTGAAAACAGGTAGGCCGTCATGGGTGTCAGCTCCGAAGGTTTGGCCACCACCGTGCAGCCAGCTGCCAGTGCAGGTGCGATTTTCCAGGTGAACAGGTAAAGCGGCAGGTTCCAGGGCGAAATGCATCCGGCTATCCCCACCGGTGTGCGCAGGGTATAGTTCACCGCTTCGTTTCCGGTTACGTGCGCTTCAGAGGCAAAGTGAATAGCCCCCGTAGCAAAAAACCGCATGTTGGCAGAGGCGCGTGGGATATCAACCACCCGGGCAAGTTTAACCGGCTTACCCTGATCGGTGCTTTCTGCCAGTGCCAGCTTGTCAAGATCACGGTCGATCAGGTCGGCTATTTTCTGCAGGATAGCCGAACGCTTTTCAACCGGCATCCCTGCCCACTCCGCGAACGCATTCCGTGCCGCTTCTGTAGCCAGCTGAACATCGGCCGCGTCTGAATCAGGCACCAAGCTGTAGGGTTTTCCTTCTGCGGGATTATAGTTTTCCAGATAGCTTGTAGCCAGTGGCTCAACTAATTCACCATTGATATAATTCAGGATTTTGTCCATCATTTTTTCATCACTTTAAATTCCACCCTCCGGTTCATCCTCCGGTGTTCTTCTGTATCATTTTTTACGAGCGGCTTTGAAGCCCCATAGCCTTTGCCGGTTATGCGGGCCGCATGAATGCCGTTCTTCACCAGGTAATTCTTTACGGTGGTTACACGCTCCTGAGACAGGGTAAGCAGCTTGTCGGGATTTCCCACATTATCGGTATGACCGCTTAATTCAATTTCCATGGTTGTGTTCTCCTTCATAATCTGCACCAGCCGGTCGAGCTCGGGATAGGATTCCGGTTTCAGGATGGGGCGGCCCTGTTCAAAGAACACGTTATTCAATTGAATGGCCTCTCCGATTTCAATCGGCACCAGCAATAAATCCCTTTGCATTTCAGTGTAGGTACGCACATCCATCAATTCCAGGTTTTCGTTTACCGAGAGGTATCCCTTTGCGCGGGCGTGCAGGCCATAATTAACACCATACGGAAGGGCCACACGGTAGTCACCGGTTAACGGATCGGAGATGGCTTCACCTGTTTCTTTGCGGGTGGCGAGATTCTCAAACACGATGCCGGCTTCAACCGGCTTCCGGGTTTTGGCATTCAGCACTTTACCCACAACCAGCACCACCGGATCGGGCCGGATTACTTCGGGTAGCTTTATCCGCACAATATCCGACTCGCCATGACCACCCGAATTGGTGCACATGTAGGCATAGTCGCCCGATGCCGGCAAGGTGTAATACGCATCAAAGCCAAACGAGTTAATTTCGGGACCAAGATTAACAGGCGCGCTCCATCGTGTCCAGGTGTCATCCAGGCGCTTGCTCATAAAAATATCCATATCCCCATACCCGGGGTGGCCCTCGGAAGCAAAGTACAACGTCTTTCCATCAGCAGCCAGAAACGGGGAAGCCTCATTGCCAATCGTATTGATTGAAGCACCAAGGTTAATGGGCTCACTCCACCGGCCCTGTGCATTCTTCAACGTTACAAAAATATCCTTCTCCTCCCGGTTCTCCCGGTAATGAAGGCTCTTCCTGTTTTTGGCGGCAAATAAAATGGCCTTTCCGTCTGCCGACTGCGTGGCCTCAAAGAAATTGTGATCATTTTCATAGTACACACCAAGGGTTCCTTTCGTGCGCCAGCCGCCTGCTGTTCGTTCGAACAATTCAAAGTCGTTGCTGGTGGCCATCAGGATGGTGTTATTGTCCTGCCCGATGGCTGTGATGTTGTTCACTTTTTCGGAGTTGATAGGCGCCTGCATATTTTTACTTTGGCTCCATGAAAAACCATCGGCAGAGGTGCTGTACCAAACATCAGATGCATCCGGTGTTCCACCCAGGTTGTCTACACTGTGCTTGCGTGAAAAAAGGATCATCTTACCGTCAACGGTTATATTAGGCGTTACTTCATTGTATCGTGTATTCACTGCCTGTCCAAGGTTTTCTTTTTTCAATCCGAAGGTCAGCTTTTCGGGTAAATTAATTTTGGTGTGTCCCGAGAAAACGAAGTCATCCACCACCATTTTCATTTTGGTATAGGTTACAAAACCAAATCCCTTTCCGTACCAGGGCAGTGCTTTCATCCGAAACACTTCGTTGCCGTTTACAAAAAAGATTAACTGGCTGTTCTGCTGCACCATCCGCAACGTGTTGGCTTTGCCCATGCCGCTAATCCCGTCAGTCTTTCTCCATTCTTTGGCATCCGCACGCGATTCATCAGAAGCCCAGACTTTAGCATATCCATTAGCGGAGATCACAAAATTGTTGAGTTGCTTGCTGGCAACATCGTACCCCCAGATAAATCCAAAGCCGTTATTATCATTTCCATCTACCTGCGTAAACGTTGCCTCGGCATAAAAATCTTTATCGTAATAAAAGGCCGGAAGAAAATAGGATATCCACCCTCCTTCGGGTGTATCAAATTTGTAAACACCATGTTGCACCAGGATGGAGTTGCCGTTACCGGAATAGGTATACCACCCCCGGTGGTTGGTGGAGAAATCTTCCTGTATGATAATTTTTTGCTGGCAAACAGCTGTGTACCTGGTAAGCAGCAGGGTGAGAATTACAATTTGGTTAACAGGCATAGCGGGTAACCATTACAAACAACCTGTTCTTCCCCCGTCAACCGGCAGGTTAATTCCGTTAATATAGGCTGCTGCGGGCGAAGCCAGGAAAGCGATGGCTGCAGCCACTTCGTACGCCTCGCCAATACGCCCAGCCGGTATCTCCATCATCATTTCATTTCTGATCTCGCTCTCCGGTTTTCCAAATTTTTCAGCTTTCGATCGGATGAGCGCATCCAGCCTGCCGGTTTGTGTTGCCCCGGGCAATACATTGTTTACGGTTATCCCGAAAGGGGCCAACTCTGCAGCAAGCGTTTTTGCCCAGTTGGCAACTGCACCGCGGATGGTATTGGAAACACCCAGTCCGCGAATCGGCATTTTTACCGAAGTGGAAATGATGTTGATGATCCTGCCGTACTTTTCACTTTTCATGGAAGGAACAACTGCCTGGGTGATGATTTGGTTGCAAATGAGGTGACTGTTGAATGCGGCCATAAATTCCTCAGGCTTTGCATCAATGGCCGGCCCACCGGGTGGGCCGCCTGTGTTGTTCACCAAAATATGCACAGCATGCTTTTGTATATAGGTTGTGATTTTTTTCTGTACCTCATCGGGGTGATTGAAATCAACAGCCAGGTGATGATGAAACTGATGACCGGAGTGGTGCAAATCTCCCCACACCTGCTTTAATTTCTGTTCATCGCGGGCAACCAGTGTAACGGAGGCTCCCAGCAGCGACAACTCAATGGCGGCAGCCCGGCCAATACCCTGGGTACTGCCGCATACCATCGCATTTTTTCCGGTCAGGTCAAGATTCATGATGATCTAATAAAATAAGAGGCTGGTTTGCAATGGTGGGTTAAATCAATTGAGTTGTCCTTCTCCGTCCGGATTTTAAGAATATCTCAATCAAACCATTTGCAGGCGGCCTCCTTCAGGGTTAAATTAGCAAACTTCATTTAAACCGTAAAACCATGGCTATTCGCAAACCCTTCAATTTAAAGCAGTGGATTCAGGAAAACCGCGATTTACTGAAACCACCGGTTGGAAATAAGAACCTGTATGCCGATGCCGGTGATTACATTGTGATGATTGTGGGCGGCCCCAATGCGCGTAAGGATTATCACTTCAACGAAACCGAAGAACTTTTCTATCAGCTTGAGGGAAACATTACTGTAAGAATTCAGGAAGACGGCAAGCCGGTTGACATTCCGATACGGGAAGGCGAAATGTTTCTGCTGCCGGCACGCGTTCCCCACAGGCCGGAACGCCCGGCAGGCTCAATCGGCCTGGTCATTGAATGCAAACGACCCGAAGAACATATCCTTGACGGACTTCAATGGTATTGCGACAAGTGCAACACCCGGTTACATGAGTACCGCTTTCACCTCGATGACATCGAAAAAGATTTTCTGCCCCGTTTCCGTGAATTTTATGGATCGAAGGAATTGCGCACGTGCAAAAAATGCGGCTCGGTAATGGAGGCTGACTCCCGTTTTGTTTGAGGATCCGGGATTAACCAACCTGGTAAGTTCACTTCGATTACATTTACTCCTCGATGAAATACATTAATTCCCTGGCCTTTGCCCGCTCCCTCGACAGGCAGGATCCGCTCAAACTTTTTAGGAAGAAGTTCTTCATTCCTAAACACAGGGGCAAACCTGTAATTTATTTCACCGGTAACTCCTTAGGCCTTCAGCCGGTTTCAACAAAAAAATTCATAGACCAGGAGCTGAAAGACTGGGCCACACAAGGCGTTGAAGGGCATCTTCATGCTGCAAGGCCCTGGCTGTACTACCACAAATTTTTTAAGCAGGCACTGGCCCGCCTCGTGGGCGCAAAGCCCATAGAGGTTACGGCCATGAATCAACTTACCGTAAACCTGCATTTACTGATGGTGTCGTTCTATCGCCCCACGGGGAAACGGTTTAAGCTAATCGTTGAGCGGGGCGCATTTTCTTCCGATCAGTATGCCTTCGAATCGCAGGTGCGGTATCATGGGTTCAAGCCCAATGAAGCAATCATTGAATTAACACCCCGCCCGGGTGAATTTACGTTGCGACTTGCTGACATTGAGCAAACGATTTACGAGCACGCCAACCAACTCGCCCTGGTTGTACTAGGCGGTGTTCAATACTATACCGGGCAGTTTTTTAACATCCGTAAAATTACCGAAGCCGCTCACAAAGCGGGTGCATATGCGGGTTTTGACCTGGCGCATGCCATTGGCAATGTGCCACTAAACCTTCATGGCGATGGCGTTGATTTTGCCGTATGGTGCAGCTACAAATACCTCAACTCGGGCCCGGGAGGTGTGGCCGGTGCCTTCGTTCATGAACGCCATGCCTCCACTTTTTCATTGTTGCGTTTTGCGGGCTGGTGGGGGCATGCCGAACGCGAACGCTTTCAAATGAAGAAAGGATTTAAGCCCATGCCCGGGGTGGATGGCTGGCAGCTCTCCAACTTTCCGGTTATATCAGGGGCGGTACAATTGGCCTCCCTTGAAATTTTTCAACAAGCAGGCATCTCGCGCCTGCGTAAAAAAAGCTTGTTGCTAACGGGCTTTCTTGAATTTTTACTCAAAGGCATCGATCCGGAACAGAAGCATTTCACCATCATCACGCCTTCCAATTCGCCCGAACGTGGGTGCCAGCTTTCTATATTAATGAAACGAAGTGGAAAAAAAGTATTTGAACGTCTTGTATCGGCAGGTATAACGGCCGATTGGCGCGAGCCGGATGTAATACGGGTTGCACCCGTGCCCTTGTACAATACCTTTGAAGAAGTGTTCAGGTTTTGTCAGCAATTCCGGGGCGCGCTGGGTATATCAGACACCTGATCTTTGTCAGTCTTTTTGCTACGTTATTCAATTATCTTCCTACCGATATGAACGATATAAAGAATATTGCAATCATTGGTGCGGGGCTGGTTGGCTCCTTGCTATCGATTTACCTGGCACGCAGGGGATATAAAGTTTCTGTTTACGAGCGCAGGCTCGATATGCGCAAGCATCTCATCGAAGGCGGCCGATCCATTAACCTGGCATTGAGCAACCGCGGTATACGCGCCCTCGAAGAAGTAGGCCTTGCCGGGGTGCTGAAACAAAACGCCATACCCATGCATGGCCGCATGGTGCATGACGAACAAGGCGAAACCAATTTTCAACCCTATGGCACTGCCGGTCAATTCATTAACTCAGTTTCGCGAGGCGGTTTAAACATGGTGCTGATGACCGAGGCTGAAAAAGCGGGTGTTGATTTTACGTTTGAACACCGGTGCCTGAGTGTTGATTTCAAGAAAACTGAACTTATTCTGCAGCACCACGAAGCCATTAAACACAAAACCCACGATTTGATCATCGGTGCCGATGGGGCTTTCTCGGCCGCACGCTGGGCCATGCAGTTGACCGATCGGTTTGAGTTTCAGCAAACCTTCATTGAGCACGGCTACAAAGAATTACGCATTCCAGTAGGAGACAATGGTAAGTTCTTAATGGAACCCAACGCCCTGCACATCTGGCCGCGCGAAAGTTTTATGCTCATTGCCCTGCCAAATCCCAACATGACCTTTACCTGCACGCTTTTCCTTCCGTTTGAAGGACCGCATTCGTTTGCCAATCTTTCATCAGAAGCAGCCATCCAACAGTTTTTCGAAAAGCATTTTAAAGATGCCGTACCCATGATGCCTACGTTGCAGGAAGATTTCAGGGATAACGCCACCGCATCGCTTGTAACCATTTATTGCTATCCGTGGTATCGCAACAAAACACTGCTGATTGGCGATGCCGCGCATGGCATTGTTCCGTTTTTTGGTCAGGGTATGAATGCCGGATTTGAAGATTGCCGGATACTGAACGACTTGCTTACTACCTATAAGGATGACTGGCAAATGGTTCTCCCTGCATTCCAGCAACTTCGCAAACCCGATGGCGATGCCATTGCCCGGCTGGCACTCGATAATTTCGTTGAAATGCGCGACCTGGTTGCGGATAAGGAGTTTTTGCTTCGCAAAAAAATTGAAGCCCGGCTGAACGAACGTTACCCCGACCGGTGGATTCCGTTGTACACGATGGTCACCTTCAGGGATGACCTGCGGTATTCCCATGCCTATGCAACCGGTCAGAAACAAAAGGCCATCATGGATGAGGTGTTGAAAACACCGGGCATCGAAAAGAAATGGGAAAGCCTTGACTTAGAAAGCATAATAAACCGCTTGGAACCATAACAACGCATTGATTACCTTGGGATGAGTGATACCCCAATTCTTACCCAAGCCCATCTTGCTCTTTCCCTACCTCTCTATTATGCTCTGTTGGTACTCGTCTACACTCCGGGCTCAGGAACGACCTGTGCTCATGCCGGGCGAAATTGTTAAGCTTGTCCCAGAAAAAATTGAGGGCTTCAAACCCGAAGGCAAAGCAATAACCCGGCTTGTGAAAGTAGGAACGCTTTCGTATTCACTGGCAGAAAAATCTTTTCGTGCCAGAAAATCAAAAGTCAAAATTCTGCTGTTCGATTACAACAATGCGTTGATCATGTACAGCCAGGCCACCGGCAAGTGGAACAGCCTGCCATCCATAGAGAGTGATTCGGTGGTAAACCGGTATATTGAACTGCCCGAATGCATTGGACGGGAGTCGTTTAATAAAGCCAACCGGAACTCACAAATTATGCTGGGTGTTTGCGACCGGTTTTACCTGAGCCTAGAAGGCGAGCAGGTTGACCTGGAATTACTTCATGCCATTGTTAAGCTGGTCGACCTTACCCGCTTTCCCAGAACAGCTATTGATAATCCGAAAAGCCGGTAACCTGAACGCTTTAGTAAACTCCTCGCTCAGTGTTTAATCACTGATATGCACTTTGTATTCTTCGTATCGCTCAAGAATTTCTTTCACATAGTGTACGGGCTCTTCACATTTGCAGTAACCAGCCATAACCAGCGGATCTTTATAAAAAGCAGGGTCTGATTTTTTTAGCAAATACATTTCAACTTCGCTCCATACCGTAGGATTACCTCCGTACTTAATGGTTAGCTTTCGTGCATCAATGATGTGCGATAGCCCGGCATTGTAGGAAGCCAGTATAAACTTAACCCGCTCGGACGGCTCGCTTATTTCATTTATCCAGTACCGGTCAAGGTGCTTCAGGTAATTCACTCCGGCACGGACACTTTGACCCGGGTCATTTGGATTACTTACACCAAATCGCTTTGCGGTTTCGGGCATAAGTTGCATCAATCCCTTTGCTCCCGCCCACGATTCCCCCTCAGGATCAAATTTTGATTCCTGATACACCACAGCCGCAAGCAGGCGCCAATCCCACCCCAATTTTTCTGCACCCTGCTTTATCAGGCTATCATAAGGCGAAATTTTATTGCCAGCCAGCGAGGAGTAATCGCTTTGAATGCGGATAAGTGATGTTCGTGGATTTTTAAAATACCGGTTATAAATAACCATAAACGTTGGCTCGTTTTTAATTTGCCTGAGCCAATTATTAAAGGCAATCAGAAGTTGTGTTGAAGTGTTGCGCACCGACCAGGCAATTTGCTGGGGCAAACTGATCACAGTTTCAACATCCAGGTTCGGGTAATAGCCGGTATTCACCTGGGCGATGAATTGATCGGCCACAGTAAACTCAATTTCTCCCAGTGCAACCGCTTTAATCAGCTCTTCGCTGTTCCTGATGGAACTGTCGGGCTGAATAAGGATTGTTCCTCCGATTTCAGCAGAGAGGTTACGCAGCCGCTGGTCGAAGCTGGAGTTTTTCCGAACATACACCTGGCGGTTAATCAACTCTGCAGGCCTTCGGATAAGTTGCCGGTTGATGTCATCGGCAGTAAGTTGTCTCCAACCGTCAGGCTTACGCTGTATCAACACCTGGTGGGTTTCAAAAAGTGGCTGGGTAAAGGCCACCCGTCCGGTGCGCTCGCTGGTCATGGCCAGCGGAAAGGCCAGGATGTCTCCATCGCCATGGTTCAGCCGTTCAATAGCCTGTTCAATGCCCGATTCAATTTTGATGCGTAAATCAACCTGCAGGTAATCGGCAAAGAGGCGCAACAGTTCATATTCAAAACCCATGGAACGCCCCCGGTAAATAAAATAGCTATACGAATTGTTATCGACCAGGGCGTTAATAAAACCGCGTTCACGGACCTGATCCAGGTCAATTCGTACTTCGGATGATTCCTCCTGTTGATCGGACAATTTGCTGCACGAAATCAGCAGCAAAGTAGCCGGCAGGCAGAACCTGATCAGGCGCGACAGCATATCGGAAATTAGACATTCCGGTGTAAAATAAAAAGAGGCCTGAAGGCCTCTTTTTTCAGTCAGCATTTACAGCCTGCTCATTTCAACACATCATCAATCCGGTGCAACACACCAGCATTTGTTAAAATGTTGGCCGTGGTTACATCCGGGTTGTTCGCTCCATCAGTGAGGGTGATAACCGAACCCGCAATGGTTACGGTAAACGACTTGCCTGATAAGAGGGTATTAACTACCTGGCCGTTACCCAGATCAGTTGACAAGATGCGCCCACTTACCACCTGATTTTTAACTTTATTTGCTACATCCGTTACCGACATGGCTTTTAATGCTGCAATGGCATCAACTTCTGTGGCGGCCGAAAGTTCGGCAAGCCACCGGCTGTCGTTGGCGGTGAAGACGGTGAAATCCGGAAGCGGTGTTGAATTGGGAAATAGAGTTGTGACCATTTCACCTTTTACAATAGCGTAAACCAAAATATCAAAGTCAGCACCGTTACCATCGGCAGCTGCTTCGGCAGCCGTCAGAGAAGGGGTAATGGTTGGCGGGTTGGTTCCATAGTTTATACTGATACCCAGGCTGGCCATTGCACTGGCCGTGGCAACCGGGTTCAGCATTTTGTTGATCGTGTGAATCACACCATTGGAGGCATCAATGTTGGTGGTGATCACCTTTGCTCCGTTACCTGCTCCGGTGCCTGCATTATTGGCATTAAGCAGCACTTGCGAACCCGTCTTCGAGATGGAAAGCCTTGCTCCCTGCTGGGTAGTAAACACCTGACCTCCCGTAATTTGCGAGGCAACAACCTCACTGCTGAAGATGTGGTAGTTTAACCGGGTGGTAAGCGTGGCGATGTTAACGGTTGACGTGGTGGTCATGGTATTGTTGATGTAATTGATCACATCAATTTCATCCAAAGCCGGCTGGCTTAATGCTGTCCGAAAGAACACCGTAAACGCGCTGTCGTGCGGAGCAAATACCGTATAGCTGCCGGAGTTTACATTGTTATAGGAACTGGCCAGCCCTGTTTTTTTAAGAGCCGCAAACAAAATACTCAGATCAGGGTGCGTTGATGCTACCTGTACAATGGTTGGCCCGCTGGCCGGCTCCGGCTGCTCAAACTCCGAACAGCCCGTTACAAAGGCCAGGCAAACAACAGTAAGGGCCGTGATGATGGTTTTAATCTTTATATATCGATTCATGACTTCTCAAATTAATTGTGTTGAACAATGGTGGCACCAAGCGCGCGGTTCCCTGTACCGCCCTGAACGCCACGAATAACCACCGTATAAACCTTATCAACCCGAAATTGTACCGGAGCACTGGTGTGAATAATATTGGTAAACCCGGCATTGGTGGCAACTTCCACCCGGTAATCATTCGGAACACTGGCAATATTTGTATTCTGCAATGTAAAGTTTAAAGTCGTGGCGGTTACCGTGCGCGACCCAACCGAAGGGCTGAAGTTTGCACCGCCTGTTGGCGTTGCGAAACTGAGTATATACGGCACATTTGTGCCCAGGGAAATAATCGAGCCCGTTGACACCGGGTTTAGCCTTACCCAAAGCCCTTGCGTAGTGTTTCGGGGGGATGCCTGCACCAGCCGGATGGCCGATTGGGTAACGTTTCCGGCAGCAAATGCCGGAAAATTATCGCGCACTAAATAAAACCGCACACCGCCCGGATCGCTCGCTCCAAGCGGAACTATACCGATCGGCACTACCCTGGCTTTATCACCGGCCGACAGCGCAGCCTTTTCTACAACCGAAATGTACTGGCCTGTTAACGGGTTGAAGAACGTGGTGTCTCCGAAATTGGAGGCATTTAACTTCCGCACGGGTTTGGGGCGCGAAATCGAATCAAGTGAAAAAAGTGAATACCGGGCACCGTTAATCGCTGCAAAGTTGTTGGCATTATTATTACCCGCACGGTACAATGCATCACTGGATCCTAACACACCCCCGATTGCTCCGGAAGTAGCCTTGGCCCTGAGGTTAGTATTCGCGGTAAATCCACCGGCACCCCCAGACGTAATCGGCACAGTAGTATATCCGCTTTGGCCCTCAGCGAATGCTGCACTGGTACCCGTTTTGGAATTGTTCACATACATATCTAAGGATGGGGCATCGGGTGATGCATTTATAAACATGAAGTTTGCACTAAAACCCGAGGGTTGGGGGTTGGGCACTGCCGTAATGTATTCAGGATCTTCGCACGCCCAAAAAACTGCCAGCGAAAAAGCACCTGCCTTTGCCAGGGCTTTCAGGTTGATATATTTTCTCATAACTGTTTTCATAACTGTACTACTTAAAAGATGTAACGGAATCCAAACTGCACCTGCCAGCGGCCACCCACGGTTTGTAAAGGAATATACGGGTTGCTGAGTGCTGTACCGTCAGCATTGGTATCAAACGTATATACAGGTTTACCTGATGTGGCCGTCCATGGGTTACCGCTTCCATCAACTGGTGCGGTAACTGTTCCGGCTGTATGGGGGGTTTCGTAACCAAGGAAGCGAATCACTTGCGTACGTGCCGGGTTCTGAATAAGTCCCCACTCCGAGTTAAGCAGGTTCAGAATGTTCTCTACGACAGCCGAGAACTGAAGGGTATTTCTTTTCCCTTTCACATCCATGTAGAAATCCTGTAAAAAGTTAAGATTCAGGAAATTTACCCAGGGTGCTATGGCTCCGTTACGCTCAGCAAACTGGCCCCTGCGGCTGTTCAGGTATTTATCCTGCCTGATAAAGTTGTCAAGCTGGTTCCAGATTTCATCCAGCGAACGGGTATCGTTTGCACTACCGGTACTCAACACAATTTCTGATTGATTACGGGGGATGTAAATCAAATCGTTACCGGCAATACCATCGCTGTTCGGATCGCCCTGGTACGTATAGGAGAAATTATTACCCGAACGGGCCTCCAGACTAAACCCGAGAGTAGATGCAAAGTGCTTAGCGTATTCCTTCCGGTACGAGCCGTAGGCGATTACACGATGGGGTGTAAGCGTTCCGGCATACGACAGTTCCGGAAGGTTTGGTCCGTTTACATGCGCCTGTGAAGAGAAAATACTTCCGGCCGTAGATGCACTCTGCGGGTTCATTTCGCGGGCATCGGTATAGGTGTAGGCCAGCGACATCTCGAAGTCGCGGCTAAACCGTTTTCTGAATTGGGTGGTTACACTCCACTGATGACCCTTGTTGGTATTGTCTAAAACAAGAGCCTGGCTTACATCACCCTGCACGCGCCTGTCGTTGGCAATAATAGCACGGTCGAACGTGGTATTGCCAGGTACGGCACCAAAGAGCGGACGGCCATCGCCATTTAGTTTAGCCACAGCCGGGGCAATGTTGGCATCGCGGATGAATACCGCATTAATGTCCTTGGTCAGAATAAATTCAAGCGTACCAACAATGCCGAAAGGTAATTTCTGATCGATGGCCACGTTGCTCCGCCACACCTGGGGGAAGCGGAAATTCTTAGCCAGGGTATTGATACCGGCCACCACCGAAGGCCTGCCAAAATTCCGGTCTAGTGGATTGGTAATAAGGGCCGGCTGACCCGCGCTCAGGTTGGCATATTGCTCCGTAGTGGCTACATACACATTGGGTGAGAAGTTGTACGGTAATCCATCACCGGTCAGATCAAAAGGAACTGCGGTAGAGTTAAACTGTCCAAAATACAACCCGTTATTGCTAACCGCATTTGAAAGCCATACAAATGGAACCCTGCCGGTCAACACTCCCGTTCCGCCACGCACCTGGGTTGAACGATCACCGTTAACATCCCAGTTTATACCTACCCGCGGAGACCACAGTGGCCTCACTTCCGGCCAGCCTCCAACACGAAGTTGTTCGCCCCTGAAATCCAGTTGGTTTACATAGTTGTTAACCGGCAAATCGGTGAGGTACGTAGGAATATCTACGCGCAAGCCTCCGGTGATTTTTACTTTATTAATGCCCGTATATTCGTCCTGCACAAAGAAGCCAAGCTGGAGAGCCGACCATTCCACCGCTGACGCATCTGCACCGCCCGGCACAGCTATGTATTGAATAGTGTACTGTGAAGGCCTTGCTGTTGCCGTAGTGGCTGGTGTTGCATCAGCATAGAAATCGGCCAGGCTGTTATACCGGTACACACCGTTAACGATGGCCGTGAACCGGTTTTTGAACGTGTACAATTCGTTAGCTGTACCCACGGTAATCACGTGGTTCTTCTTGTAAATGGAGAAATTGTTGTTTATCTGGATAACATCCTGGTTGAGCATGTTATTCTTGGTGAATGGATCAGGGCCGAACGAAGTCATGTTTTGACCGTTCGGTCCGATGATGTCAACCAGGGGAAAATCGGGCACGGGTGCGCCTCCGGCATTTTCGCGGAAATCACGGAATGCGCTGTAGCCGATTACAAGGTTGTTTGAATACTTTCCTTCACCGAGCATGGAATTGAGTTCGGCTGTAACAGAGTATTGATTATTGTTGATCCGGTAGTAAGATGAAGAGAACGACAACACGTTATTGTTGTTACCCCGGCCTCCCGGAGGCCCTCCTACAAATCCACCGGAAGCGCTGGGTGGCAAATCCTGAAACGCATTGGTTGCGTTACCCCGAATGGTCAGCTTATGATTCTGACTCAGGTTGTAATCCAGTCGCACTACGTAGCGTAAACTGTTGGTCTCCCTGTTAAAATTTTTATAAACACCCGGATCGTAACTGTAGTTATCAATTAAAAACTGGCGTAAACCGGCCAACCCGGTCTCCGGATCATTATCATCGGTGGCCTGGGTTTTTCCAACGGTGGATTCACTGCTGTTAGCCCGCACCGGGTTGGTGAAAAACGGATCCGTGCGTGTTTCCCATTCAATGTTGGCAAAGAAAAACGCTTTATTCTTAATGATGGGCCCGCCAATCCGCATACCATAGTTCTGATATTTGAAATCCGGAACAGGAACTTCCTTGCCATCCACTTTCTTGCCGGCCATGCCTTCGTTTCTGAAAAAATAGTACGCTGAACCGCTGTATTCGTTTGTACCACTTCGCGTAACTGCGCTGATCCCAGCGCCTGTAAAGTTACCCTGGCGAACATCGTAAGGAGAAAGCGAAACCGTCATCTCCTGAATCGCATCAAGGCTAAATGGCGTAGTGTTGGATTGCCCGGCTGGCAGTGGGTTTAAGCCAAACACGTTATTTACGGTAGCACCATCGATGGTCAGGTTGTTGTACAGATTGCTTCGGCCTCCAAATGAGAAATTACTGCCTCCAGCCTGCGGAGTCAGCCGCGTGATATCGCGAAAGTCGCGGCCAATAGACGGAAGCCGCTGAATATCATTGGTATTAAAATTTGAAGATGCCCCCATCTTGTCGGAGTTAAGGACCGGGTCTTTCGTAGCGGTAACCACCACTTCTGATAATTCGGTCGCTTCATCCAACAGCACAAAACTCAGCACCAGGGTTTGTCCCAGTTGCAGGTACACATTTTCTTCCTTTTGTTCCTTGTAACCGACAAATGTTACGCTGATCGTGTAGGGACCACCAACACGCATGGCCGGGAAATTGTAATAGCCATCCGAACGCGTGGCCGCACCGTATTGGGTACCCGAAGGCTTGTGAACGGCCACCACGTTGGCGCCCGGTATCACCTCACCCTTCGCATCCTTAATAACCCCGGTCATCGAAGCAGTAGTTACCCCCTGTGCCATTGCCCCCGCAAGGGCCAATAACGCAAAGGCTGCGAGCAGTAAAATTCTCCTCATATAAACTTGGTTTATTTGGTTGTAAAAAAGCCTCCAAAAATATCCGTTTGACTGATACTTGAGTTTATTACACCTTTAAATCTTTCCACATTTTATTTACAAATAAGTAACACCGCTTAAATAACAACTGGCATAAAAAACTGGTATCTGCTTGTTTAATACAGAGTTAATAATTCAATTTGGTTTTAACCTATAGCTATGCGACTACTCATTCTATTTCTGGTGTTGTGCACATTGGTAAAGGAGGCATCAGCCCAACCCACCCTTGAGTACTATATGCCTGATGGCGTTACCTATAACCAGGCCATCCCTACACCAAAATCCGTTATTGGCCATGAGGTTGGCGAGTGGCACATCAGCCACGACCGGCTGGTGAATTATATGTATGCCCTTGAAAAAGCATCCGACCGCGTAAGCCTGGAGGTAACCGGCTATACCCACGAGGGCAGGCCCCTGCTTTTGCTCACCATCACCTCACCGAAAAACCATCAACACATTGAAACCATCCGAAACCAGCATCTGCAATTGTGCGATCCGGCACGGTCGGCAAGTCTGGATACCAAATCAATGCCTGCCGTGTTTTACATGGGTCACAGCATTCACGGCAATGAAGCCAGCGGCAGCAATGCTGCCCTGTTGGTAGCCTACCATCTGGCCGCTGCTCAGGGAAAGGAAATGGAAGACTATCTTGCCAACACCATAATCTTATTTGATCCCAGTTTCAACCCTGATGGCCTGCACCGGTTCAGCAGTTGGGTAAACTCACGCAAAAGCAAATCCATATCAGCCGACCCGGCCGATATGGAGCACAACGAACCCTGGCCGGGTGGCCGCACCAATCACTATTGGTTTGATCTGAACCGCGATTGGCTGGTGGCTCAACAACCCGAATCACAGGCACGCATCACAAAGTTTCACCAATGGAAGCCCAATGTATTGACCGATCATCATGAAATGGGTACCAATGCCACGTTCTTCTTCCAACCCGGAGTACCCTCGCGCGTTCATCCGCTTACGCCAGAAAAAAATCAGGAGCTAACCAGGCGCATCGGTGAGTTTCATGCCAAAGCGCTCGACAACATCGGCTCATTTTATTATACCCAGGAAGGGTACGATGATTTTTACTATGGCAAAGGATCAACCTTTCCGGATGTTCAGGGAGCCATTGGAATTCTTTTTGAACAAGCCAGCTCACGCGGGCATGCCCAGGAAAGTGTAAACGGGGTACTTCATTTTCCGTTTACCGTTCGAAATCAATTCACAACTGCCCTCAGCACCCTGAAAGCAGTAAACACGATGCGTGAAGACTTGCTGAATTACCAGCGCGAGTTCTTCAAAACTTCTGTGGCCGATGCAGTCAAAGATCCCGTAAAAGCCCTTGTGTTTGGCTCAAAAGACAAGGCAAGGGCAGTTCACCTGGCCGACATTATGGTACGACATCACGTTGATGTTTACCCGCTTAGCACAACACAAACCTTTAACGGTAAAAATTTTGATGCTGAATCCAGCTTTGTTGTGCCCTTCAATCAGCCTCAATACAAACTGATTAAAGGGATGACGGAGAAACGCACGCAGTTCAAAGACAGCATTTTTTATGATATCTCAACCTGGACATTGCCCCTGGCGTTTGGCGTTGATTATGAGGAACTGAAAACTGTTCCGGCTCTGGGTCAAAAAATTTCGGAAGTAAAAATGCCGGCTGGCAAACTTATCGGTGAAATTGCACAATACGCCTACGTGTTTGAACCTTATGGCTACTATACGCCCCGGGCAATCAACCGGCTTTTACAAAACAACATCCGCGTTAAAGTGGCCACCGACCCGTTCTATCATTCTACCGGGAAAAAATTTGACCGCGGCTCGCTGCTGGTAACGGTGGCCGACCAGGGAAAAGTGGCCGATCAGATTCACTACACCATCCGGGAGATCACAGAGAAGGACGGCATCGATGTATACACGTTTACTACCGGGCTTGATTACAAGGGCGTAAGCCTGGGCAGCGGTACCTTTCAGGTAGTGCGCAAACCCGAAGTTGTGCTTCTGGTAGGCGAAGGCGTAAACCCCAATGATGCCGGTGAACTGTGGCACCTCATGGATGTGCGCATGCATATGCCTGTTACCACTATGCCGGTTGATGTTCTGAACCGCACCAACATCAACCGGTACAACACCATTATTTTCCCCTCAGGAACTTTCTCAGGAATCAGCGATGCCACCAAAGAACGACTGAAAACCTGGGTTCAAAATGGCGGAGTGATCATTGGCTTTGATAACGCACTCAACTGGCTTACCCAGGCAGGATTAGGAAAATTTGACATGAAGAAAGAGGATGCCCCTGCGGATAAGAAGCCCGAACAGCCCAGGGCCTATGCCGACATTGAGGAATATCGCGGAGCGCAGCAAAGCCCGGGGGCTATTTTCGAGGTGACCGCTGACCTGACCAATCCGCTCCTTTACGGCTACACCCAAACGAAAATGCCTGTGTTTAAAGACAACAACCTGTTTATGGAGAAGTCGAAAAACCCGTACGGCAACGCATTAGTCTATGGTGCATCACCGTTGCTTAGCGGGTATATCTCCAACCCAAATTATGCCCGCCTAAAAAACAGCGCAATGGCGGGCATGTCGGCATTGGGCCGCGGCCGGGTTATCGGCTTTACGGATAATCTGGCATTCAGGGCTTTTTGGTTCGGAACTAACCGGCTGTTTACCAATGCAGTGTTTTACGGCAACTTGTTAAACGAAGCAGCCGCCCGATAATTCACAGCCAGCTTTCATTGGATTAACTTGCAGCTTGTACATGTGTATGAGCAGGTTAATCCTATACGGTTTTGCAGTACTGGTTCTCGGTATTACCGGACAGGCACAGGATCTGAATGGAAAAAATGGCAGCCTGACGGATAAAAAGCTGTCGCGAAAAATAATCCGCAGCATAACCACCAGCGAAAAAGATACAACCATTAATCAGAAAAGCGAGCAAACGTTTTTGCAGTACGAGGGCCGTATTATCCGTAAAATCATAGTCCGGAAAATCGGCTTTGAACGAAGCATATACGACACCGCCAAGCGAAAAATTGTAAACGATGTAACACGCATAGCCAACAGCCTGCACACCAACACACGGGTTCAGGTAATAAAAGACAATTTGTTTTTCAGGGAAAAGAAACCGCTTGATCCGTATAAACTTGCCGACAACGAACGCCACCTCCGTGATCTCGACTTCATTCTGGATGCCACAATCGTAGTTCGGCCCGTTCGGAGAAGCCGCGATTCGGTTGATGTTATTGTAGTTACCCGCGATGTATTCAGCCTGGGTGGAAGTTTTACACCCTCCTCTACTGATGCCTACCGGTTTGGAATCTATGATGCCAACCTGGCCGGAATGGGGCAGCGTATCGAACTGAATGGATTATACGATGCGGATCGTAGCCCCAACATCGGAAGGCAGGTGCTGTACTTCAAGAACAGTGTGGGCGGCTCGTTCATTAACGCAACGCTTTCGTACACCGAACTGAACAATGGCTCAAGCCTGGGCCTTGAGAACGAACATGCTGTTTTTTTTAGACTTGATCGTCCGCTTATTTCTCCTTATACCCGGATGGCTGGCGGGATGGAATTCAGTCAAAATTGGTCTGCCAACGTTTTTAACGAGTCCCGGACAATCTTCAGAGACTATGCGTATGGAATCCGCGATGTATGGGTTGGCTACAACATCGGGATAAAAAACCGCACCACGAACCGGAACCGCCACTTTGTTGCCGTGCGCTCGTTTAACCAGCATTTCAGCAAACAGCCCGCACAAGCCGTTGAGCAAACCAACCCCTTGTATAACGATCAATCGTTTATCCTCGGAGAGGTTTCCTTCTTCAACCAAAACTTTTATAAGACCCGCTACATCTATGGCTTCGGCCGAACAGAAGACGTTCCTTACGGAAAACAACTAACGCTGCTGGCGGGGCAAGTACGGCAACTTAACCGCGACCGACCCTACGTGGGGGCCGAAGTGGTGAAATCCTTCGTGCGGAAAAATGGTGACTTCAATACACTGAGTTTTAGTGCGGGAGGATTTTACTTTAACGAACGCATCGAGGATGTGGTGCTTCTGGCAAACGCTTCACTGTTCAGCCGGATTGTCGAACTCCGGCAATTCAAGGTGCGGCATTCGCTGAATATTTCGTACTCATCCATCCTGAACCAGGCCATCATCCTACCCTTGCGCCTGAACAGCGAGTTCGGGTTGAGGCGTTTCAGTGCCGACAGCCTGGTGGGCAATAAGCGGCTGGGCATTCATGCAGAGAGTGTGTTGTTTACACCGCTTACTGTGCTGGGATTCCGTTTCGCCCCCCTTGTGTTTGCCGATATGGCCATGATCGCCCCGAAAAATCAGAACCTCTTTAACCAACAGGCATACTTTGCGTTAGGCGGGGGAATCCGGACACGAAATGAGAACCTGGTATTCGGAACCATCGAGCTGCGTTTTTATTATTTTCCGGTAGTAACCGAAGGCCTTGACCCCTTCAGGCTCACCCTATCCTCCAACCTTCAGGTTAAATACAGTTCCGGGTTTGTTAAAAAACCGGCATTTATACGGTACAATTGATAATCTGCTTGCGGTTTTCCACCGTACCCCATAACTTGTTTCCTCTACCCGCACCCTCATGAGAAAGCTTTTTATCATTTCCAGCATCCTGATCACTGCCTCGCTGATTGTTTGGAGCTACTTCTGGATCGATGTACTCCTGCTGTTCGTAATCGTTGGGCCACTAATCTATATGGGCGTGGCTGATATGATTCAAACACGACAGGCTATCCGAAGAAATTTTCCAATATTCGGCAGGCTGCGGTATGTATTTGAAGACATGCGGCCGAAGATCCAGCAATATTTTGTTGAGTCCGACACAGATGGTGCCCCTATCAACCGGATAGAGCGCTCCGTTATTTACCAGCGCGCCAAAAAGCAAATTGACACCATTCCCTTCGGAACACAGCTAAATGTATATGCTGAGGGATACGAGTGGATGACACATTCCATATCTCCGCTGGATCACGAAAAAATTGATCACAACCCGCGCGTGCGCGTGGGCAACAAAGATTGTAAACAGCCTTACGATGCCAGCGTATTGAACATCTCGGCCATGAGTTTTGGTTCGCTCAGCGGAAATGCCGTGGAGGCACTGAATGCAGGCGCAAAAATCGGTGGGTTTGCGCACAACACAGGCGAAGGCGGCATCAGTTCTCACCACCTCAGGTATGGCGGAGACATCATCTGGCAGATCGGAACGGGGTATTTTGGTGCCCGTGACGAAAATGGAAATTTTTCACCCGAAGCCTTCCAGAAAAATGCGTTGCGACCCGAAGTAAAAATGGTAGAAATCAAACTTTCGCAAGGCGCTAAACCCGGGCATGGCGGAATTCTTCCCGCCAAAAAGAACACACCTGAAATTGCCGCAATCCGCGGAGTGAAACCGGGAACCACTGTGTTTTCACCGCCTTACCACAGTGCCTTTAATTCGCCTGTCGGGCTTATCCGGTTTATCAAACAACTGCGTGAGCTGTCCGGTGGCAAACCCATTGGCTTTAAGTTGTGCATCGGTAGAAAGAGCGAATTTCTCGGCATCTGCAAAGCCATGGTGCAACTCGACACGTATCCCGACTTTATTACCATTGATGGCGGTGAAGGTGGAACAGGTGCCGCCCCTCCGGAGTTTTCAAATTTTGTAGGCATGCCCCTGCTGGATGCCATTGCCTTTGTGGATGACGCCCTTCGTGGGTTCGGTATCCGTGAACACATTAAAATTGATTGTTCCGGAAAAATTCTCACCGGCTTCCACATTGTTCGTGCCATGGCCCTGGGTGCCGACTTTACCAACTGTGCCCGTGCAATGATGATGGCCCTGGGGTGCATTCAGGCCCTTGAGTGCAACAAAAACACATGCCCCACCGGTGTTGCTACACAAGACCCCTACTATGCGAAAGGCCTTGATGTGGGAGACAAAAAACAGCGGGTAGCAAATTATCATAAAAACACAGTGGCCAGCTTTGTTGAGCTGTTGTCCTGTGCCGGATTAAGTAAGCCCGAAGAAATAAACCGTACCCATGTTTACCGCAGGGTGTTTATGAACATGGTGAAGACGTATGCAGAAATATACCCGCCCATTCCTGAAGGCTGCCTGCTCGACAATGCCGATGCTCCGATTGAATTTGAATCGTACCTGATCCGGGCAAAAGCCGAAAGCTTCGGTACTTAGTACGGCCATTACAAAAAGGTTTTCTATCTTTGTAAAACCTTTAAGCCGGTGCTTCGCAAATTTTTTCCGCAGGATAAGAACTACGTTCTGGAAGAAGTACAACTTTCTCTTGAGCAACCCCTTATTACCTACCTGGTTGATTATGTTAAGGTTGAATACCTTCTGCAGCACAACCCCCTGGGCATAGTGGATGAAACCATCCAACGCATTGAGCAACACCAATCCAATGATTGGAGCAAACTGCACAACTTTTATATCGTCCTGGCAGGTATTTTCCGCTTTCGCTATTATAGTGACAATCAACTGGCTTTTATTTTCAGCGGAGAAGAACCGCCTGATCGCTATCGCACGGAGTGGGAGAATGAATTCAAAAAATGGGTGAAGACATTGTGTCGTCACAAAAATTTTCTTATTGGTGTACTGGAACTCACAATATTTTATCCGGAGCATGAAGAAACCCGGTTTATTGGCAACCGGCTCGAAGTACTGGCTGCAGAATTCTTCGAGCTAAAGCTTCATCCGCAAAAGGGCATTGTCCGGAAAACAGCTTAGAAGCCATCTAAAAATCCTAAGCGTGCCGTCATCGCGAGCAAAGCGAGGCGATCCCATACATTTTTGACGGTTTTTCGGGGATTGCTTCATTGCCGCTCTAGATGCCTTCAAACAGTTGCACACTTTCAAGGTATTGCGGAACGGTTACATTCCACCCGAACCGCGTGCGGATGGTTTCCGCATACACGTTCAGATTCTCACCTTCACCATGCACCGTGAACGTAATTTTGGGCTTTTCCCTGAAACCGCTGAGCCATCGCATTAATTCAGGCATATCGGCATGGCCGCTTAATGAGTTGATGAACTCAATCTTACAATTTACCGGCACCTGTTCCCCGAAAATTTTAATTGACTTTTCCCCTTCAAGGAGCCGCCTTCCGCGTGTGCCCTCTGCCTGAAATCCGACAATCAGTACGGTGTCCTCCTTTCTCGGCAGCCGGTGATACAGGTGGTGCAATACCCGTCCCCCGGTCATCATCCCGCTTGAGGAAATAATGATCGCCTTCTTCCGGATTGCGTTTAGCGCTTTTGAATGTTCGTTCGATTTTGTAAAAACCAGCATATTGGTTTCCACTTCTTTGGCAAAGGCCTTCAGGTTAAAGTTTTCCTTCAGGAATTTCGGGTGCTTAAAAAAAAGGTATGTCGATGAAGTAGCCATCGGGCTGTCGATGTACACGGGCACATCGGGTATTTTCCCGGAATCCATTAGCCTGCGCAAATGATAAAGCAACAGTTGGGTTCGGCCTACAGCAAAAGCAGGTATGAGCAATACTCCCTCGCGTTGAAATGTTTCGTTGGCTATTCGGGCAAGATCAACTTCGGGGTCAGTATCGGGGTTATCTTTATTTCCATAGGTTGACTCCACAACCAGCACATCCGCATGCTCAATGGTTTCGGGCGGGTTAAGCATTTTGTTATCGTAGCGACCGAGGTCGCCTGAAAAAACTATTTTCTTTTTTTGGTGATCACCTCGTATGAAAATTTCACTGATCGCAGAGCCCAGCAGATGGCCCGCGTCCCGGAAGATCAACTCAACCCGATCGCCCAACAAAATGCGCTCATGATATCCGTATGATTTTAGCAGCGGAAAAACCGCTTGTGCATTCTCCTCCGTATACAATGGTCGCGGTATTTCATGACGTGAATATCCCTTTAGGTGCGCATAGTCGGATTCTTCTTCCTGTAACCTGGCCGAATCAAGTAACATAATCTCCATGAGATCGGCCGTTGGATGTGTGCAATAAACCGGGCCGTAAAACCCCTCCTTTACCAGCTTGGGAAGATATCCGGTATGATCAATGTGAGCGTGACTGACGACAACACAATGAATAGTTGCCGGATTCACCGGAAACTCCTCCCAATTGCGCACACGCAAATCCTTCAGACCCTGGAACAGTCCACAATCAACCAAAATCCGGAAGCTATCCATCTCGAGCAGGAACCGTGAACCGGTTACACTCTGTGCGCCACCCAAGAATTTTATGCGTACGTTCACGTGCGTCTCAGGCTATTTCAAAGGATTTAAAATGCTTCATACCCGATTCGGCCACTTCAACCTGGTGAACCGTTGCACGCGGAGGGCCTACCCGGCACCAGGCTATAAACTTTTCGAGTTTTTCGTCTTCCGCTTCAGCTTCAATGTATACGCTCCCATCCATCTGGTTGCGCACAAATCCGTTTACGCCCAGGCGTACAGCCACATCGCGCGTTGAAGCCCGAAAAAATACCCCCTGAACTTTGCCGCTTATCCGCAGCGTAACGTGCTTCATGCTTACATGATGTAATCCGTAGTGAGAAAGGCCGACTCCCGGTTTTTAATAATGGTGGCCAGTATCTGCTTGTTGGCATCGGTTGATTTGGTTGCCACCAACGTGCGGATGGAGAATACGCGAAGGGCATCGGCAACCGAAAGAGTTCCCTCGGCCGAGTCTTTCCTTCCATTAAAGGGAAACGTATCGGGCCCTCGTTGCGATTGAGTGTTCAGGTTTATTCTCCCCACCTGGTTATGGAAGGCGTCAATCAACCGGGCTATGGTTTTACTGCTATTACCGAAAATGCTCACTTGCTGTCCGAAATTCGAGTTGATCACATATTGAATAACTTCCTCCTCGCTTTCAAAGGGCACTACGGGGATAACCGGCCCAAATTGTTCTTCGGAGTAAATGCGCATTTTGTCATTTACCGGAAACAACACTGCCGGATAGAAAAACGTATCGACAACCTGGCCGCCCTGCTCATTCAGCACCCGTGCACCATGCTGTTTTGCATCATCAACCAATGCCTGGAGATAGACGGGTTTTCCCGGTTCGGGCAATGGCGTAAGCCCAACGCCATCATCCCACGGCATTCCGGGTTTGAGTTTTTTAACGGCCTCATTAAAACGAACCAGGAACTCGTTTACAATCTTCTTCTGAACAAACAATACCTTGAGTGCGGTGCAACGTTGTCCGTTAAATGAAAGAGCACCTGTAATGCATTCACTCACAGCGGTTGCAAGGTCAGCATCATGGAGAACAATGGCAGGATTTTTAGCGTCCAGCCCAAGGATGGCCTTGAGCCGGTGCGGCTTGGGGTGAAGCTTCTTCAGTTCGTTAGCCCCTTTGTGTGTGCCGATAAATGCAAACACATCAATTTTGCCGGTCTCCATTAATGCACCAACAGTCTCCCGTCCTTTTCCATAAATAATATTGATTACCCCCGGGGGAAAGCTGTCGCGAAATGCTTCAAGCATGGGCCTTATCAGCAGCACTCCGTATTTGGCCGGCTTAAACACAACGGTATTGCCCATGATCAATGCAGGGATCAGCGTACTGAACGTTTCGTTCAGCGGATAGTTGAACGGACCCATGCACAATGCTACACCAAGCGGCACGCGCCTGATCTGCGCTAAAAAGCCTTGCTCCTCCTGCAGCTTAGCCGAGTTGCGATCAAGGTCCTTTACTGCTTTGATTGTGTCAGCGATGTAATCGCAGGTGCGGTCAAATTCCTTTTCCGAATCTTTCAATGATTTGCCGATCTCCCACATCAGCAACTTCACCACCTCGTTGCGCGTTTCCCGCATCCTGGTCAAAAACTTTTCAACATGAGTTATGCGGTCTCCGACTGACATGGCAGGCCATATTCCATGGCCAAGTTGGTAGGCCTGAACGGCAGCATCCAGTGCTTTCAAAGCCTCGGCCGCAGTAAGCAGCGGGGTTTTGCCGATAATTTTTTGAGTGTACCCTTTTTCAGAATGAACAAAGACAGGGCTCACTACCGGGTTAAGGGGGCCATCCCATTTTTTTAATTCTCCATTGATCAGGTACTCGTGCTGTTCAATGTAATTAACACGGTGGATGGGTGGGATTGCCGATTCCTCCGGAAACAGACCGGACAATGATATACTCATGGTTTTGTATGATTAAACTGCTTGTATAATTGCCACACCCGATGAAGTGCCCAGGCGGTCAGCACCGGCTTCCACCATGCGAATCGCTTGCTCTTTCGTTTTAATCCCTCCCGATGCTTTGATGCCTACATCAGCCGGCAGCACTCCGCGCATTAGTTTTACATGTTCAGCATTTGCTCCTGCCGGGGCAAAGCCGGTTGATGTCTTTACAAAATCCGCACCTGAATCCGCACAGAGTTTGCATGCCTGCACAATCTCCGCCTCAGAAAGATACGCTGTTTCAATGATAACCTTAATGATTTTGTGCTGATCATGCAGTGCCTTAGCGCATTTGGCCAGTTCAACTTTGGTCCAGGGGATGCCGGTTTTGAATGAAGTTATATTCCACACCACATCCACCTCGTCAGCACCGTTATCGATTGCACGTTTGATTTCGTCCAGTTTTGTTTCCGTCATGTTGTAGCCTAACGGAAAACCGGCCACCGTTATCAGGGCAACCGGTTGCTGGCCAATTTCCCGTCTGGCACGTTTTACCCAAAATGGCGGAACACAGATACCGTAAAATTTGTGCTGGTTTGCTTCCTCCACCAATTTGTCAATGTCACAGATAGTGAGTGTTGGGGAAAGGTTGGTGTGCTCAATGTAAGCCGATAGCTCCATTGAACGAAGTTACACGGAAACTTTGAACCTGAAATCGTGTCTTAAAAAATCAGTGCCGTATACCACACTCCTTGCAATACTTCATTTTGTGTGCCGGCCTTTTTTTAGGTGGTCGTTTATGGCCAAAGTAGGATGGATCTGAATGTTGTGGTTTGGCTAGTTCTTTTTCTGACTTTCGCTGAGCTTTGGCTACCTGTTCCATCCGATCATAAAAGCGATCACGTGCATCGTAGGTCACTTTACCGCTTGATTTTTTGTCGCCTTTTTTCTTTTCCGGTTCGTAGTTTTTTGATGGGTAATAAGGCTGCACGGAACTGGGCTGCGACTGGTTGGCTTCAGGCGTTTCCTTCTTTTTCTTTTTGGGTGAGCCTTGAGCAGATTGCGCCTGCAGCGATGAACTGAAGTATACCCCTATCACACCAATCAGCAAAATATTTCTAACCATACCGCAAAGATAATAACTGCTGAAAGGAGCAAAAATTATGGGGTTCCGGCAAACAGTCTATTCATGCCGTTAAGTTGCGTTGAGGCTCCGATGAAAAATGCCGGGGACACCGGCATTTAATTGCTAACTTCCTTTTGCAACCGTCATGGTT
>JBBINY010000036.1:0-30858 GCA_037443645.1 Cytophagales bacterium | reverse complement strand
AACGTATCGGAAAAACGATTTATCGATGCCATCAGCGATGGCCTGCGGCAAAGCATGGAACGATTTCCAAACCTGGTGCTGATGGGACAAGACATTGCCGAGTACGGTGGTGTGTTTAAAATTACCGATGGCTTTGTGAAGCAATTCGGCAAGGAGCGCGTTCGAAACACGCCCATTTGCGAATCGGCTGTTCTGGGAGCTGCCCTGGGCCTCTCCATCAAAGGAATGAAAGCCATGGTCGAAATGCAGTTTGCCGATTTTGTTTCAGAAGGAATAACACAACTGGTAAACAACCTGGCGAAATCACACTGGCGATGGGGCCAGCAGGCTGATGTGGTGGTGCGCATGCCCACCGGTGCAGGTACAGCCGCGGGACCATTTCATTCTCAAAGTAACGAAGCGTGGTTTTTCCATACCCCCGGGTTAAAAATTGTTTACCCCTCAACACCGTATGATGCGAAAGGATTGCTGTGTGCTTCGTTTGAAGACCCTAATCCGGTAATGTATTTTGAACACAAATTATTATACCGGTCGATTAAAGAAGAAGTGCCCGATGATTATTATACACTTGAGATCGGCAAGGCTAAACTGGTTTCCGAGGGTTCCGATGTAACCATCATTACCTACGGCATGGGAGTGCATTGGGTAAGGGAAATTCTTCTCACCATGCCATCAGTTTCAGCCGATGTGATCGACCTGCGCACGTTGCTTCCATGGGATACGACAGCGGTTGAACAATCGGTGAAGAAAACAAGCCGCGTGCTCATTCTTCACGAAGACACCCTAACAGGAGGTATTGGCGCGGAGATCAGTGCATGGATAACCGAGCATTGTTTCAACTACCTGGATGCGCCCGTCATGCGGGTTGCCAGCCTCGATACCCCCATACCGTTTGCTGCCACCCTGGAACAAAACTTTTTACCAAAAAGGCGACTCAAAAGCACGATTGAACAGTTGCTGGCGTTTTAAAGCAGCAGCAGCAACACGGGCATTCAGACTGTTTTTTTGTACCTTAGCCTGCTTCAACCGGGATTTTTTGAGTCAGTTTTCAATTCATATTACCTTTCCGCACCGATGTCCTACTTTGCCGGCACTCATCGTGCTTGCCTTTATTGTATTTGTGCATCCATCATCAGCACAAAACACAAAGGGAGACCAACCCGGTAAACCATCACGCGAAGCCCGGTTCAAGTCTAAGACAAAGAAAACGAAAAGGCCGGGCAGCACCCCGGCAAAACGGGTTGCTCCAAAAGGAAAGTCAAAGGCATCCAATGCCGCTCAGGGAGGCAAACCGGGCAAGCCCTTGCGGCCAATCTACCGCAGCACACCGGGTAAGGAAAAAGCGTGGGAAGGCAACGCTGCCGGTAATCGTGTTCGCGTTCGTTCTGCTACCGGCCAAACACGAAATACTTATCCGCAACGCGGACCTTATGTTCGTACAAACGCCAAGGACCCACAACAAAAATGGCGAGCTGTGCCAACTAGTAGGGTAAAAGTACGATCTGCAACAGGTCGTACCCGAAATGTTTACCCGCAATACGGTCGGTTTGTAAATAATCCTTCCCGCAAACCCGATAAGGTAGAACGTGCCATATCCAACCAGCGTGACATTGCCCGTAACCAGCGCTCAGCAAGCTTGCATAAGCCACCACGCAGCCGCAGGGTTACTCCTTCATCGGCATCGGGCGCCTACATTGCGCGCAAAAGCATTAACCCGTATGCGGGCTTCTGGAACCGGAAACAAAAAGGAGAACGTGCCTATACCGGTGACATTTCTGGAAGAAGACTTCGGACAAAAAACTATGAGACACCTAAACCGAAAGTGATCAAGCCAACCACAACACCGTATTATGGTCGCAAACGCATTGGCGACAAACCCTACCATGGGCCGGCTGCCGGAGGCCATGTTACAGCCACCCGGGAAAGTCGTGCCTGGAAAGGCGATATCAGCGGAAGGAAAATCCGGGGACGGAATTTTTCAAGCCGCGGTAAACCGGAGGCCGGCAAACCAGTCTTTCCATTGCCTGTCCGCAGAGACCGGTTTGGTGACCGGCCATACAAAGGCATCATTCCCGGTGGCGGTTACAGAAGCGCAACACAGTCAGGCGAAAGACGCCCCGGAACGACTCCCGTTCAAGGACGCGCCCCCGGAATAGGCGCCAAAGGAATTGACACCTACCAGGGAAACATCAAAGGCAGAAAAGCCTTTGATACACAGGGGGCTGGTTTTACCGGATACCAGAAAGCAAGAAAACCGCTGAAGGGTGGCGGCAGCGTGAGCGGAAAATTATGGAACAACCAACAAACACCCATTCCGGGAAGAACGCCCGGCATTGGCGCTAAAGGAATTGATACGTTCCAGGGCAACATCAAAGGAAGAAAAACCTTTGCTGATCAGGGCATCGGGTATTCCGGATATATAAAAGCCAAAAAGCCGGTGAAGGGTGGTGGCAGCGTAAGCGGAAAACTTTGGAATAACAATGAGCAACCCATTGCTGTGCGCACACCTGATGAACGCGCTGCCCGCGCAGGCCGGTACCAGGGAAACATAAACGTTGATAAGAAAGAACCCAGCAAGGAGGTTGGAGGATTTCCGGGTAAATACCGGCAATTCGATCTTTACCCTGACATGCGCGACCAGGGAGAGGAGTTTACAGGATACACCCGGCTTTCGCGATTCAAGCGCAACTACCTGAAGAACCCCAATCAGGCCGATGAGGCTATCCGGAAATCCCGACCGGATAAAACCACCTATGAGGTTGATGGTTTGCAGGTACGGGTTAAACGCGCACGCTACATTGAGAATAAAAACAGTGATGAAGAAGCACTTCATAAACTGAAACCCTCCAAACACAACCAGGAAGTTGCCGGCCTTCAGGTAAAAGTGAAAGAGGGTGATTATAAAACAAAACCGAATGCTGCAAAGGGGGCTTTGCCCGGAATTGCCGCCAGCAAAACATCCATCAAAGCCAGCGAATACTACAGGGTATCAAAGATGGAGTGGGACTATAAACATAATCCGAGCAGCCATAAAGAAGCCCTTGATGTTCGCGAGCCGGGAAAAGCCTTTGCCCGTGTTACCGACTACCAGGGCAATATCCGGATGAAGAAATTCGAACTCTTCGGGAAAAAAGAACTTCACCCCGATGCCCGGTTTGTGAAAACAAACAAGAATAATGTGAAGGAAGAAAAGGATTTGCTTACCAACTTTAAGTTGTGGTGGGCACGGTTATTCCGCAAAAACGAAACCCAGCCCGACAACCTGAAGGAGAAAATAAGGAAACCCAGGTTTGATAAGCGTGAACAAGGGTTATGGTACGATTAATTGAATAAACCGGATTACCCTCTTCACTATCAGTCAAGCCTTTATTCCGGGCTATTATCAGAAATTGAAAACCACGGTTTGTTTAACGGATTCATGAAGGCTTAACGCCACCGGGCAGGTTAGTGCCGTATTCTTAAGTTTTTGTTTCTGCTCCTCTGTTGCCTTGAGGTTAGGATGTGAAAGGGTTATCTGAATCTCGGCAATCTTTCTGGGGTTAGAGGCCATGATCTTCACTACTTCAGTCTTCATGCCTGTCATATCAATGTGGTCACGCCCGGCAACAATACCCATTGTGGTGAGCATGCATGAACTCAGGGCTGCACAAACCAGGTCAGTGGGACTAAACGCCTCGCCTTTACCCATGTTATCGGGTGGGGCATCAGATATAAACGACTGGCCAGACCGGCTGTGTAATAAGGTGGTACGGAGACCCCCTTCGTACTTATTGGTTAACGTGCTCATCGGAAATAACTTAGATACAATTTTTGCGTTACTTTTGAACAACCTAATTTACGGCAAGTTGCCTAACGATGCGCGAATTACCATTCAAATCGTTGATTTTAATACTGACACTGGGATGTGCCGCTGCCACACACGCCCAAACCCAGGATAGCTACGAATACCAATCGGAGTTTGTTTGGGGTATAAATAAAAACACAGCTGGCGGACTTATTGGAGGATTTATGTTTAAAAAATCACGAAAACTGAGCGATCGGATGCTGGAGACGTTCGGACTTGAGATTATGAACGTAAAGCACCCGCAGGAACTACGGTTTAATTCCTATGCAACAGGAAACTTCTTCATCCTTGGGAAAAGTAACTACCTCTACGCATTCCGATTTCAATACGGACGCGATTTCATTTTGTTTAAAAAAGCGCCACAGCAAGGTGTAGAAATAAAAGCGGTTTTTGCGGCAGGCCCCAGCATTGGGTTAATTGCCCCCTATTATGTGGAGTATTCAGTTGATCAAAGCGGTTTTTTAACTGTTCGAAAGCAGTACGATACCAGCATCCCCATTGAACGCATTTGGGGTACAGGGCGGTTGTTTGAAGGCCTCGGTGAATCGGATGTTGCCTTTGGTGGCAACCTGAAAGCCGCATTGAATTTTGAGATGGGCGATATAAAAAGTTCGGTTACGGGCTTTGAGGCCGGATTTATGCTGGATGCCTACACCAAATCGATTGAATTTATCCCAACGGCCAAAAAATATTCGGTGTTCCCTACGCTTTTTTTGGCAATATTCTACGGAAGCCGCAAATAGCCATTTTTTCTTACCCCTAAATGTGACCTTTTCCTATATTTGGCGTTCTATTGTCAAATTTCTGAACCTATGGAACCTAAAAAGACAGAAAAAGCGGACCTAACCAACAAATCCTGGTTGTTCTTCAACATCGGGCTGGTTATTACGCTCATTGTTGTGGTGATGGCATTCGAGTTTCGGTCGTATGATGATACTGACCTGAAAAATCTCGGCAAGAATACCAATACAGTCGATGAGATACTGGAAGTACCTCCCACCGAACAGCCTCCTCCACCGCCACCGAAAATTCAGCAGCCTCAGATCATCGAAGTTCCTGATGAGGAAGAAATTAAAGAGGACATTAAAGTTGAGTTTGACGTAGAGGTAACAACCGATACCAAAGTGGAAGAAATTACCATTGCTCCGGTTGTTGAAGAAAAAGAAGATGTTGATCAGATCTTTCTTGTTGTTGAGGAGTCGGCCACACCTAAAGGCGGAATGGCTGCTTTCTACAAGTATGTGCAGGATAAAATGAAGTATCCTGCACAAGCCCGCAGGATGGGTATTGAAGGAAGGGTGTTCGTAGAATTCGTTATCAATCGCGATGGCTCCATACAGGATGTTAAAGCCATTAAAGGAATTGGTGCCGGATGCGATGAGGAAGCCGTTCGGGTAGTACAGAGTGCCCCTCCGTGGAACCCCGGCAAACAACGCGGCAAGCCGGTTCGCCAACGCTATGTTGTGCCTATCATCTTCAAGCTTGGGTAAGCGAATCGCTCAATTGTTCGTATTAAGAAGCCCGGTTTAAAGCCGGGCTTTTTTTATAAAATCAGCCCGAGCACCACCCCCAGCAGAATAATAAATGGCGCAGGAACTCGTGTGAACGCAAGGATGCAGAAGGTGCAGATGGTTACACCAAAATTCAGCACTGTGTTTTGTAACGGCTGAAAAAGAATAACAGCAGCTGCAGCAACAAGACCCGCACTGGCAGCCGTAATCCCTTCAAGCGATGCCCGGATGGCTCGGTACTTTTTCAGGCTACCCCAGATCCTGATCACAAAGAATATTAAAAATGTACCCGGCAAAAATATGCCGGCTGCCGATATAAGTGCCCCGATCAATTCACCGGCTATTCCGTAGTCACGCATGGAAAGTGCCCCGATAAAAGCACTGAAGGAAAACACCGGGCCTGGCAGGGATTGCACAACGGCATACCCGGAGAGAAATTCCTGAGAGGTAAGGTACTGCTTGGGCGCATATTGAACAAACTCAGTATACAACAACGGGGTTAACACCTGTCCGCCTCCGAAAATCAGGCTTCCGTTCCTGTAAAAGTTTTCAAACAACCTGATGGGCAGTGCACCGGTAAGCGCACCGAGCCCTGCTGCAACCAGCAATACGCCTATCCACAGAAAGAAATTAGACCATTCAATTTCAATCTTTTGCTTAACCTCTTTCGGTTGATTCTTGTATTTGAGTGCGGTGATCAATCCCGCGCCAAGCAGAATAGCCGGAAATACAAATGGAGTCTGAATAAAGTATGAAGCTAACGCAGCTGTTACCATTAATACGATTCCTGTTTTGGTAGTAATGGTTTTCAGGCTAATGGTATAGGCTGCATAACTTATAAAGCCCACCGCCATCGGTTGGATAAACCTTGTAAACTCCAGCGACCAGTTCTTCTCCTGGATGTTGGAAAGGAATATACCCATGACGGCCATGAACAACACAGAGGGCAAGGCCCAAACCAGCAGCGTTAAGTACGCCAGGTTGGGCCCTCCTATCTTGAAGCCAATCGCGGTGAGTGTTTGTGTTGAACTGGGCCCGGGAAGCATCTGACAGAGCGAATTCAACTCCATAAGCTCAGCCTCATTCAGGTACTTGCGCTTGTTTACCAAAAGTTGCTGGAAGTGTGCCAGGTGGGCCTGTGGACCTCCAAAAGAAGTGAGCGACAACCATAACACATCGCGTAAAAAAATATAGTATTTGACACGCTGGTACATGGCGGATGCCGATACGCGTTGTTAATTTTTTTTCAATCCTATTTCGGCTAGCCTTTCATTAAGGAATTCACCTGCAGTTATATCAGGCCATAATTTAGGATGCCCCGCATCAACGCAGGAAGGCAGAGCGGCCAGGCTCATTTCACTCCGGGGATGCATAAAAAATGGAATGGAAAACCTGGGCGTATTCATTTTCTCACGCGAAGGATTAACAACACGGTGTATGGTGGATTTTAGCTTCTTATTGGTATGCCGCTCCAGCATATCGCCAACATTAACCACAAGTTGCTCGGGTAATGCAGTTATCGGTATCCACTTTCCATCCTTGCGTAACACCTCAAGACCATCGGCACTGGCACCCATTAACAGCGTAATCAGGTTTATATCGCCATGTTCAGCGGCCCGCACCGCATCGGGAGGAACTTCATCCGGATTGGTGATTGGAAAATAATGAATGGGGCGTAAGATGCTGTTGCCATGATGTACTTTGCCGTCAAAATAGGTTTCGGGCAGCCCCAGGTAAAGAGCAATTGCCCGAAGCATTAGCACCCCGGTTTTTTCAAGCCTTCGGTAAACTTCAAGTCCAATTTCCTTGAATTCGGGCAACTCATCGGGCCACACATTAGCGGGGTATTCATTTTTAATCGGATCGTCATCCTCAACTTCCTGCCCAATGTGGTAAAACTCTTTCAGGTCACCGGTATTTCGTCCTTTGGCATGCTCCTTACCCTTTCCAATGTATCCTCGCTGGCCGGCCAGCCCGGGTATTTCATACTTCTGTTTTATCGCATCGGGCAAGGCAAAAAACTTTCGGATTACATCATAGAGCCTTTCCGACAAGGCATCGGTAAGGTAGTGATTGCGTACAGCTGCAAATCCAATGTTGTTATACGCTGATCCAAGATCGGCTACAAATTTTTTCTTTTTTGCTGAATCGCCTCCGGTAAAATCAGCCAGGTCAAGCGAGGGAATCTTGTTATAGAGAACATCACTCATACGGTTGGTATTAGGGCTATGCAAGCTACTTATTTTTAGGTAAATTGACTTCTGAATAAGCCGACTTTTCCGGCTATTCTACACCATGAAAACACGCAGAGAATTTATGCAAACCACGCTGAAAGCAGCCCTTGTAACGACTGCTGCCTCACCCCTGTTAACAGATGTTGCCTGTGCTACCGCGGTAGGTCCGCAACAGGCGCTGCCTTCCGCCTTGACTTTTACTCAGGTGGCATTACCCTATGCCTACACTGCCCTGGAGCCTTCCATTGATGCCCTGACGATGGAAATCCATTACAGCCGGCACCATGCGGCTTACGTGAAAAACGTTAACGATGCCATTGCCGATGAGAAAATCAGTTTCTCATCGGAAAAAGATTTTTTTGCGAACAGTTCAAAACTTTCGGCCAAAGCGCGCAACAACGGAGGGGGTGCATGGAACCATAATTTCTTCTGGCTGACCCTGAAACCGAATGGCGGGTCACCCTCCGGAAAAATTGCAGAAGCGCTTAATGCTGCGTTCGGGTCGTTTGATAAATTCAAGGAACAGTTTACTGCTGCAGCCATGGGCCGGTTCGGGTCGGGCTGGGCATGGCTGGTTAATGAGGGCGGCACGCTCAAGATCAGCTCAACCCCTAACCAGGATAATCCGTTGATGGATGTGGGTGAACTGAAGGGAGTTCCGCTGCTGGCCCTGGATGTTTGGGAGCATGCGTATTACTTAAAGTATCAGAATAAGCGCAACGAATACATTGCCAACTGGTGGAGCGTAGTGAATTGGGAATACGCAGCAAGCTTGTTAAAGTAAATCATGTTTCTGTATAACGTTACGGTTGGTATTGACCATGCCGATGAAGCCCGGTGGCTTGCCTGGATGAAAGAAAGTCATATGCAGCACGTACTGGATACCGGCATGTTTATTTCAGCCAAAATCTATAAAGTATTGCATGACAATGAGGACGGAACCCTGTCATACAGCGTTCAGTATATGGCTGAATCGTTGGAGAATGTAGTGCAATACCTGGAGCAATTTGCGCCAGCCTTAATTGAAGAGCATAAGCAGAAGTTTAAACATGTAGCTTTTCGCACATTGCTTGAAGAAGTTTGAACCTGAACGATTTCAGACTTGTTTTATAATCACCCTCTCAGGGCGGAGTTTCATGTTTCACCTAACCCGGTTGTATATGAATGCCCGAAAAATTTCCCTTGAAGAAATCCGTCATCTGCAATTCACTGCCGAAGACGTGCTCACCACATTTGAAGAGCGATTTGAACGGGAGCACCAATTGAAGACCGCCATGGCCCTTACTCATACCGACCATGAAGCCATCCGCTTGTACGCCAGGCTTGCCAATGGCGACCTTGTTGAGATAACTTCGGATTTGATTGATCTGGAAGAAGATTTTGTGGAAGTACGGGGAGGGTACGGAATACCGCTGCGTGCTATTGTTGAGGTAGGGGTTTAGTCCTGCTTATTCAGGATTGACTGAATCTCCTCCCGCTCCAGGCTGCAATTAATCCACTCACTATCCAATTTTGGCTTGTAAAACTTCTGATAAAAATTAATGGCTGGCTCGTTCCAGTCGAGCACCTGCCACATCATGCCCGAACAGCCTTCGTCAAGGGCATGCTGCAAGGTACGGTCAAATAACAACTTGCCTATTCCTTTGCCTCGCTCAGGCTGTGTTACGACAATATCCTCAAGATACAACCGCTTGCCTTTCCAGGTTGAATAACGCCAATAGTAGATTGAAATGCCAACGATGCCTTTTTCATTTTCTGCTACGAAAAATCCATAGATCGGATTGGAGCCAAAGCCATCTTCCTCCATCAACTCCACCGTATTGATCACCTCCTGAGGGGCTTTTTCATACAAGGCCAACTCTTTAATCAACGCAAGTACGTGCGGTAAATCTGCCTTAGCACCCTTGCGTATAGTAACACGTGTCGCCATAAAAAAAGAGGCTATCGACAAGACAGCCTCTTAAATTTATGAAATATAGTCTTTTCACATATTATCTTTTGCCAATGGCGGTAATACGCCCATGGTGTACCATGCAAAGGCATACTGGTCGGCTGCTACATCCAATGCTTTGGAAAGGTTTGATGATCCGTGACCTGATTTTACGTCTATGCGGATGAGCACCGGTGCAGTTCCTCCCTGGCATTGTTGCAGCCTGGCTGCAAACTTGAACGAATGTGCCGGTACCACCCGATCATCGTGGTCAGCGGTAGTGACAAGCGTTGCCGGGTAAGAAGTGCCCGGTTTAAGGGCATGAACCGGAGAGTATTTTTTCAGGTACTCAAACATTTCCGGAGAATCATCGGCTGTGCCGTAATCGTAAGCCCATGCTGCACCAACTGTGAACTTATGATAGCGCAACATATCCATTACACCTACTGCCGGGAAAGCAACCTTGGCAAGGTCAGGACGCTGCGTCATGGTAGCACCTACCAGCAACCCCCCGTTTGACCCTCCGGCAATGGCGAGTTTTTCAGCCGAAGTGTATTTCTCACTAATCAGGTATTCACCGGCTGCAATGAAATCATCAAACACGTTTTGCTTATTCATTTTGGTCCCGGCTAAATGCCATTGCTCACCGTATTCGCCCCCACCGCGAAGGTTGGGCTGCGCATACACGCCCCCATTCTCTAACCACACAATGCGGGAAGTGCTGAATGATGGGGTGAGTGAGATATTAAATCCACCATAGGCATATAACCAGGTAGGGTTATTGCCATTCATTTCGAGTCCCTTTTTATAAACAATAAACATCGGCACTTTTGTACCGTCTTTGCTTGTGTAGAAGATTTGCCTGGTTTCATAATCAGCCGGATTAAAAGCCACCTGAGGACGCACATATTCTGTTGATTTGCCGGAAGCAATGTTATACTTGAATATGGTTGGCGGATACGTGAAAGAGGTGTAGGTATAGTATACCTCCGTGTCCTCCCATCTTCCGCCAAACCCACCGGCAGAACCAATGCCAGGCAACTCGATTTCACGTTCTACCTTCCCTTTGTTATCGTATTGCCTGATTTGCGTTTTGGCGTCCTTCAGGTAGTTCACAAAAAGTTTACGCCCTGCTGTACTGACATTTTGCATTGCTTCTTCCGCTTCAGGAATAATATCCTTCCAATTCTCAGGCGAAGGTCTTTTTGCATCTGCCTCAACGATTCTTCCGTTGGGCGCATTGAGGTTGGTTCGTATGATTAACCGCGGCCCGTCATTGTCAATCACACTATGGTTGTTATCAAAATTGGTCACTGATGGAATAAAAGTGCCCCTCGGATCGTTCAGATCGCGAACATACAATTCATTTCCGGTTGTGCTTATGGAAGTCGTGAGAATCAGGTAGCGCTCATCTTCTGTCAGGTAGGCCCCTGCCCTGCGTTGCGGGTTTTGCAATCCTCCATCATAAACTACCTCATCGGTTGATTGCGGTGCGTTCAATTTATGATAACAAACTTTGTTGTAGTTTACTTTTGAAAACAGCTGGTTTCCTTTGGGATTATCATAGCGGGAATAATAAAATCCCTCATTTCCTTTCCACGCGATGCCTGTGAATTTCAAATCGTAAAGTGTATCGCCAATTGCAGTTTTATCAACCGCATTCATGGTAACGGCTTTGCGCCAATCTGAGCCACCCTCCTGAATTAAAATAGTAAGCAATGAACCATCTTTACTGAAATACATTCCAGCCAGGCTGGTTGTGCCATCATTAGAGAACGTGTTCGGATCAAGAAATACTTCTTCCGCACCTTCTTCACCCTTCTTGCGGTATTGAACGTTATGGTTTTGCAGTCCGCTGTTCTTCGAATAGTAATAGTAATCACCTTGTTTTACAGGAGCGCTCAGGCGTTCGTAATTCTGCAATTCATCAAGGCGCTTTCTAACCGCATCGCGAAAGGTAATGTTCTTCAGGTAGCCGAATGTTACCTCGTTCTGTGAAGCAACCCAATCGGCTGTGGATTTGGCGGTGTCATTCTCCAGCCACCGGTATGGATCGGGCACTTCTGTTCCGAAGTATACATCTGCAGAATCAACTTTTTTTGTTTCCGGATATATCAGGGCCACAGGCTCCTTCTTACAGGAAAAAACAACCAGGGCCATTAAAATAACTACACCAGCTTTTTTCATAGAATAATTATTGATTTAATACAATTTTACTAAAGGGAGAATTCTTTCTGCACACCGTTTTGATAAATGGTGCCCGAGATCGCTGGGTTTAACTGATCCGATCAAATCCGGCATACGGCACAAGTACAGAAGGTATACGAATGCCCTTCCCGCTTTGATTGTTTTCCAGAATGGCCGCCACAATCCTTGGCAGTGCCAATGCACTCCCGTTCAACGTATGCAACAATTCGGTTTTACCTTCCTTGTTTTTATAGCGCAGCTTCAGGCGGTTGGCCTGGTACGTTTCAAAGTTACTCACCGAACTTACTTCCAGCCAGCGTTGCTGGGCCGCAGCAAATACTTCCATGTCATAGGTCATGGCCGAGTTAAAGCCCATGTCTCCGCCACAAAGCAAGAGCTTGCGATACGGAAGTTCAAGTTTTTCCAATAACCCCTGAACATACGCACACATTTCATCAAGTGCTGTGTAAGAATCTTCGGCTTTGCGAATCTGTACAATTTCTACTTTGTCAAACTGGTGAAGCCTGTTCAATCCACGTACGTGGGCGCCCCAGCTACCCGCTTCTCTACGAAAGCATGGTGTGTACCCCACATTTTTTACAGGCAGTTCCTCTTCGCGCAGAATGACATCGCGATACAGATTCGTGATTGGCACTTCGGCTGTTGGAATAAGGTATAGGTTATCCAACGTGACGTGGTACATCTGGCCCTCCTTATCGGGAAGTTGACCTGTTCCATAACCAGAGGCTTCATTAACCATGATGGGGGGCATCATTTCACGGTAACCTGCCTTCTCTGCCTCATCCAGAAAAAAACTGATTAAGGCACGCTGCAACTTTGCACCTTTACCCTTGTACACCGGAAAGCCCGCACCGGTGATCTTAACGCCCAGGTCAAAATCGATGATGTCATACTTCTTAATCAACTCCCAGTGAGGTACGGCATCAGGTCCAAGTTGAGGTGCCTTACCGTGGGAGTGCACCGTCACGTTTTCGTCTGCACCGGCACCTGCCGGCACTTTTTCGGCAGGCACATTGGGAATCTTATACAAATGCTGCCTGAGTTGCTCTTCGTACGAAGCAAGATCACCTTCAATCGTTTTCAACGATTCTTTATCAGCTGCTATAGCTACCCTTAGCTTTGCGGCTTCCTCTGACTGACCGGATTTAATGAGTTCGCCAATCCGCTTTGCTTCTGTATTCGACCGTGCCCTGATTTCATCAGCCTTCTGTTGGGCTTGTTTGCGAAGCTGATCCAGTTCTACCGCCCGGTCAACCAGGGTGGCCGCGTCCTTAATGCCACGCTTTGCCAAACCGGCAACTACCCCATCGCGGTACTCACGAATTACAAAAACCTGAAGCATTTTAGTACCTGGTTATTACGGTGTAAAATTAGACGTTTGACCGGACGCTAACGGCTTTAGCCGAACAATTTGTACACAAAAATTTGTTTGTGCCTAAAATTGACCTATACTTGCAGGGTCAAACGGGCCGTTCAGGCCGTATGAATTATATAAATCTCTTTCCCTTACCAATTGTTCTTCTATTTGTTATCCGTATTGAATTCGTTTCAGAATTAATCTGAATACTCAAACCCGAAACACGTTAATCGCACACCAATAACTTTTTATTTTTTACCATGTACACCATTGATGACTTAAATGTCAGGCTGCTTTCAGAACTGAAAGACCTTGCTGAACAAATGGGCGTTAAGAACGCCAAAAAACTCTCAAAACAGGAACTTGTTTACAAGATCCTCGACCAACAAGCCATAACCGGAGAAGCCCCGGGAAGTAAAAAGCCGGCCGTTGCTTCAGAAGGCCGAACGCTCAGGCCACGCAGAAGGGAAAATGTGGCTCCGAAACCTGAGAAGGACTTATCTTCCGATGAATTGCTCGACTCCCTAAGTGTTGACTTTGATTCATCGGTAACCCGTTTCGGCAATGAACCGGCCGAGGTGCCTCCGGTTACGGTGCGCGAAGAGCCCACTCCGGCTAGCCAAAGCGAAGGTATGCCGGTACGTGAAGAAAGGCAGCCCATAGTACGGCCAAGCATCAAAGATTTTGACGGTGTTATTGCCAACGAGGGCGTTCTGGAAATTATGCAGGATGGCTACGGATTCCTCCGGTCATCCGACTACAACTATTTGGCCAGTCCGGATGATATTTATGTGTCTCCTTCCCAGATCAAACTGTTCGGCTTAAAAACCGGTGATACGGTAAAAGGAACCATACGTCCGCCCAAAGAAGGAGAAAAGTATTTTGCACTTCTTAAAGTAGAGTCGGTAAACGGAAAAACTACCGAAGAAATCCGCGACCGGGTTGCATTCGAATACCTTACCCCGCTCTTCCCGGAAGAAAAACTGAAACTCAGTACCACTCCGGATAACATGTCAACACGGATTCTGGACCTGTTTGCTCCAATCGGTAAGGGCCAGCGCGGGATGATTGTGGCTCAACCCAAAACAGGTAAAACTGTGTTGCTGAAAAACATTGCCAACGCCATTGCCGAAAACCATCCGGAAGTTTACCTGATTGTTTTGCTGATTGATGAGCGGCCGGAGGAAGTAACTGATATGGCGCGCAGTGTGAAGGCAGAAGTGATTGCTTCAACGTTTGATGAACAAGCCGAACGCCATGTTAAGGTGGCTAGCATTGTTTTGGAGAAAGCAAAACGCATGGTGGAATGCGGTCACGATGTGGTTATCCTGCTGGATTCTATTACCCGACTTGCTCGCGCTCACAATACAGTGGTTCCCTCATCCGGAAAAATTCTTTCCGGTGGTGTGGATGCCAACGCGCTGCACAAGCCGAAACGCTTTTTTGGCGCTGCCCGGAATATTGAAAATGGCGGCTCGCTTACCATCATAGCCACTGCGCTGATTGATACCGGCTCAAAAATGGATGAAGTAATCTTCGAAGAATTTAAAGGAACCGGTAACATGGAATTACAGCTTGACCGCAAGCTGTCCAACCGCAGGATTTATCCCTCTATTGATGTGCCCGCTTCGGGTACAAGGCGTGAAGAACTGCTGATGAAGGAGGAAGAGCTTCAGCGGGTATGGATTCTGCGTAAGTTCATGGCCGATATGAATTCCATTGAAGCCATGGAGTTTCTGCAATCAAAGATGAAAGGCACCCGGAACAACGAGGAGTTTCTGCTCTCGATGAACGGATAATTGATTTACCTGCATTATCAAAAAGGTCGCTTGTAGCGACCTTTTTTTATTCATCCGTGTCTGTACTATGCCGGTCAACAATATGCTGACTCACCAACCGGTACAGGTCGGCCAGTTCCGGATTAGACTGCAGGAGTTCAAGGTGTCGATCCAACGTTTCAAAATCGCTCTGCCGGGCAGGTCCCGATTGTACCTGCAGAGGCCCAGCCTGTAACGCCCTGCTAACAGTTTCGGCCACCAACGGCTTTAGCCAGTTAAAATCCAGATTATTCTCGCGGGCCAGGTCATGCGCCAGGGTAAGCATGTGGTTGGTGAAATCAGAAGCCACCACCGCGGCCAGGTGCAGCGCCAGACGCTTTTGCGAATTAAGTTGAAATACCTGCCGGCTGATCGCACGACCCATGGTCATTAATTGATGTACGGCTGGTTCCGATTCACTCTCAATGAAAATGGGAACAAGGCTGAATTCCACTTTTACACCTTTTGTAAAAGTTTGTAATGGATAGAAAACTCCGGTGGACGAGGCAGCAGCATAGGCCAGCTTCTCCAACGGCTGGCTACCTGATGTATGAACCAGAATCGCTTCGTCCGGCAAAATGATCTCTTTCGCAACCTGTTCAACGGCATCATCGGGCACGGCAATGATAAAAACCTTCGAGGCACTTGAAGAAAAGTCGAGGTTGTCTTTAGGCTTGCCTTCGTACAGTCGTGCCACCAGCTTTTGAGCCTGATGCCGGTTACGGCTATACACTTCCCGAACCGGAAACCCGGCATTGTCAAGCGCTGCCGCCAGGTGCCATGCCAGGTTGCCCGCCCCAACAAATGATACCGGAAAACTCATGGGAATAAAATTAGAGAATTACATGATGTATATCATGTACCAGGCTTACTTTGTAGTATTAATTCGCATCGAAAAATTTCAACAGCATGTATCCAAAAACTGTATCGGCAAAGGAAGCTGTAAAAATAATTCAATCGAACACCCGGGTGTTTATTCACGGTAGCGCAGCAACGCCACAAGGGTTGCTACGGGCACTGGGCGCCCGCGCTTCGGAGTTAAGAAATGTTGAACTGGTGGCTGTAAGCACTCTGGGTGAGCTGGAGCTGGTCAAACCCGAGTATGCCGAGAGCTTTTACATTAATTCGCTCTTTGTATCGGAAAATATACGGGGTGCCATCAATTCGGGGCGCGGAAATTACATTCCTATTTTTCTTAGTGAGATATCCAAACTTTTTGAAAAAAATATACTCCCCCTGGATGTTGCCCTGTTGCATGTATCGCCACCCGATAAGCATGGATTGTGTTCATTGGGTGTGTCGGTAGATGTAGCCCGGGCGGCCGCTAAATATGCAAAGCATATCATAGCGCAGGTAAACCCGAAAATGCCTCGCACCCATGGCGATGGGTTTATCGATATTAACCACGTGCATGCACTGGTTGAAACGGAGGATGATCTGCCTGAAGTAAATTATGCCGCCAGCATTACGGATTGCGACCGCACCATCGGCAAGTATGTTGCCGAACTGGTGGAAGACCGCAGTACGCTTCAAATGGGGATTGGCGCCATTCCGGACGCAGTGCTGGATAGCTTAACGCATTGCAAAGACCTGGGTGTTCATACTGAAATGTTTTCGAATGGGGTAATCGACCTGATGAAAAAGGGCATAATCACAAACAAGTACAAAAAGAAACACCGCGGAAAAACAGTTACCTCGTTCGCTATTGGCTCTCGCGACCTCTATGCCTTTATTGACGACAATCCCCAGTTTGCTTTCCTGGAGGCTGAATACGTAAATGACGGCCGCATTATCCGAACCAACCCTAAAGTAGTTGCTATTAACAGTGCCATTGAAATTGACCTGACCGGCCAGGTCTGTGCCGATTCCATCGGAACATACCAATACTCAGGTGTTGGCGGCCAGATGGATTTTATTCGGGGGGCCTCCTTGTCGGATGGCGGTAAACCCGTTATTGCTATGGCATCGGTAACAAAAAAAGGTGCTTCTAAAATAGTTCCTTTCCTAAAGCAAGGTGCGGGGGTTGTTACAACGCGTGCGCATGTTCACTATGTAGTGACTGAGTATGGCGTGGCCTACCTGTACGGAAAGAATTTGCGTCAGCGGGCGTATGAATTAATTCGAATTTCGCACCCCGATCATCGTGAATCCCTGGAACAGGAAATCATCAGGCGTTTTGGCAGTAACGTGTATGCCGTAAGTTGATCAGGCTTCAACTTTGTACAACTCCGCAAGCGTGTTCACCGCGAAGTCAATTTCTTGGGGTGTATTGTATTTGCTGAAGGAGAAGCGTACAGCAGCGCGTTTTGATTCCGGATACAATGCCGCCAGCACATGCGACCCGGTGGTCGCTCCGCTTGAACAGGCGCTTCCGCCCGATGCGGATATGCCCTGTAGATCGAGGTTAAAGAGCAGCAGGTTGCTGTCATCGGCTTCGGGCAGGCTTACATTAAGTACGGTGTATAGACTTCGCTCAAGGTTGGCTGAGTCGCCATTAAATTGCACCCCCGGTATGGATTCCTTTAGTTTCTCAATCATGCGTGCCTTCAGGGACTTAATCTGCCGGATGTGTTCATCCATATCCCGATAAGCAATTTCAAGCGCCTTCGCCAGTCCGATGATGCCGTAAACATTCTCTGTGCCTCCGCGCATATTACGCTCCTGGGCACCTCCATGAATAAACGAATGGATTTTTTTGTCCTTGCGGATATACATAAAACCAGCCCCTTTCGGTCCATGAAATTTATGAGCCCCGGCTGTCATGCCGCACACGTAGAGGTTACGCATATCGTGGCGATAATGACCGATGGTTTGAACCGTATCGGAGTGAAAAAATGCACCGTATTGATTGCACAGGTTGCCCACTGCATGGATATCCAGCAGGTTGCCGACCTCGTTGTTGGCGTGCATGAGGGAAACCAGCGCATTGGGGAAATTCGTTAGCAGGGTTTGCAGGTCATCCATATCCACATGACCTTTCCCATCCAGTTTAACCATGTGCAGTTGTACCTTTCCCTTTGAGGCGATCATCTCGCAGGTATGTGTTACGGCATGATGTTCAATGGGTGAAGAGATAATGTGTTTGATGCCAAACGTTTCGGTGGCGCACACCAGGATGGCATTATCTGCCTCGGTACCGCCCGAAGTAAAAATAATCTCACCGGGTGTACAATTCAATAACTCCGCAATCTTCTTTCTCGAGGATTCAATGGCTGCACGCACCTTGCGTCCGTGGGCATGGGTTGAGGATGGGTTTCCGAAATCTTCAAGCATAAATGGCTTCATGGCCTCGAATACTTCCGGATCCAGCGGTGTGGTAGCAGCATTGTCAAGATAAATGCTCATGATTAAACCAATTTAAAGTACAAAAATAGCACTTCCCCGGCAAAGCTTTTCAGGCTGCCGTCAGGAGGAAATCAATGCGTTGATATCGGCAATAATCCGGTTGGCCAGGGTATCGGCTTTCGCCTGATTTTGAGACTCTGCATAAATCCTGATGATGGGCTCGGTATTTGATTTTCGTAAGTGAACCCACTCTTTTGTGGATTCAAAATCAATTTTTACGCCATCCGCTAAATTGATGTTCTCACGCGCGTATTTCCTTTTCACGCCTTCCAAAACAGCCCCAGCATCAATGCCGGGTGTGAGTTCAATTTTATTTTTTGAAATGAAGTATTCCGGATAGGTTTTCCGCAACTCGGATGCCTTCATGCCTGATTTCGACAGGTGTGACAAAAACAGCGCAATGCCCATCAGCGCATCGCGGCCATAATGCAGCTCCGGGAAGATAACCCCGCCATTTCCTTCCCCACCAATGACTGCGTTTGTTTCCTTCATCGCATTCACCACATTTACTTCACCGACCGAAGCAGCCGTATAGTTTCCTCCCGCCTTCTCGGTTATATCACGGAGCGCCCGCGTTGAGGAGAGGTTGGAGACTGTATTTCCCTTTTTCCTTTTTAATATGTAATCGGCAACGGCCACAAGCGTGTATTCCTCACCAAAGGGTTTGCCATCTTCCTGTACCAGGGCAAGGCGGTCAACATCCGGATCGACAACGATGCCCAGGCTGCACTTCTCCTTTTTTACCAGCCTGCAAATGGCTGTGATGTTTTCAGGAAGCGGCTCAGGATTGTGGGCAAATTTTCCGGTTGGCTCGCAATTGAGTTTCACTACTTTTTTTACGCCCAGCCTTTTGAGCAACAAGGGCACCGAAATGCCTCCCGTAGAGTTAACAGCATCTACTGCAATGGTGAGCTTTGCCTTTTTGATGGCCTTCACATCCACCCATTTGCTTTTCACAACCTGGTCAATGTGCTTTTTAATATACGAGTCGTCACGCGTGTATTTTCCCAATCGGTTTACTTCGGCAAACGAAAAAGTTTCAGCTTCAGCAAGGCGCAACACCTCAGCGCCATCAGCAGCGGAAATAAACTCTCCTTTTTCATTCAGCAGCTTCAGGGCATTCCATTGAATCGGGTTATGGCTGGCCGTCAGGATTATGCCTCCTCCGGCTTTTTCAATCGGCACCGCTATTTCTACGGTTGGGGTTGTGGATAATCCCAAATCAATCACATCAAGCCCTAGTCCCTGCAAGGTTGAACAAACCAGTGCGCTTACCATTTCGCCCGAAAGACGGGCATCACGACCCACCACAATTTTTTTTCCTTTCCGGGACTGTACCCATGCACCAAAAGCAGCCGTGAATTTTACCACATCAAGTGGGGTTAGGTTTTCACCGGGTACGCCACCAATGGTTCCGCGGATTCCCGAAATAGATTTTATTAATGTCACGTAAAAAAGGTTGGATCAAAAATAGAAAGAATCGCGCACCTACTTCTTCCCGTTCACAGGTGATTTCCCCCCGCCCTCAGGGTCTCCACAGGCTGTATCCGAAGCGGTGAGCGTTTTACCGCAATAGCCGCAGGTGGCCCCCTCCTTTGTAAGCCACGGGCTTTGTGATGCACAGGTTCCCTTAAACTCACCTCCTTTTAGAAAAAGAAGCCTCACCGACATGAGTATAAAGAAAAGGGCAAGTACACCGATGGAAAGCAGAAGAACAGCCATGCTATGATTTGATCTTTAATGATTTTTATCTTGCGCAAAGATACAACACCAACGCCATCCTTTAAGTTTTTTGTATGAATAAGCCGCTATCCAAACCTGATGCCAACCGGGAAGCCAAGCTAAAGGCCTTCGGCCGGCTACTCACCATTATGGATGAACTGCGCGAAAACTGCCCGTGGGATAAGAAGCAAACCATGGAAAGCCTTCGGCACCTTACCATTGAAGAGACCTATGAACTATCCGATTTTATCCTGGATGGAAACATGGAGGAAATCAAAAAAGAGTTGGGCGACCTGATGCTGCACAATGTTTTCTATGCCCGCATTGCATCTGAAAAAAAGGCGTTTGACATTGCCGATGTAATGAATGCGATTTGTGATAAATTGATTGAGCGCCATCCGCACGTTTACGGTGACGTGATCGCAACCGATGAGGAAACCGTTAAAGCCAATTGGGAAAAACTAAAGCTAAAAAGCGGAAACAAGTCGGTGTTGGAGGGTGTACCAAAATCACTTCCTGCCATGGTGAAGGCCATACGCATTCAGGACAAGGCGCGCGGTGTTGGTTTTGATTGGGAAAAGAAAGAGCAGGTTTGGGAAAAAGTGGAAGAAGAGATGCGCGAGTTTAAAACAGCGTATAATGCGGTTGCTGCCGATGCGATCAACAGGGAGAAAGCAACGGCAGAATTTGGCGATTTGTTATTTTCGCTCGTAAACTATGCCCGTTTTATCAACATCGATCCGGAAGAGGCGTTGGAGCGAACGAATAAAAAATTCATCAAGCGGTTTCAGTTCCTGGAAACCGAGTCGGCCAGGGATGGAAAAAACCTTGGCGAGATGACACTTGAGGAAATGGATGTTTATTGGGAAAGAGCAAAATCCATTTAAAAACATACACGATCATGAGTCCGTTAGTAATTCACCTGATGCTGGGTCCCCTGATGCTGGGGCTGGCTTTTATCTACCAGCGATTCCCTCCGAAAAAAATCAACCACCTCTACGGCTATCGCACACCCCGATCGATGCGCAGCCAGGAGGCCTGGGATTGCGCAAATCAATTTTGCATCAAAGCATTTTTTATTGTTTCGGGACTTACCTGCATGGCACAAGTGGTAACGTATTTGCTCATGGCTTCAGAACAGGCCATACTGTGGTCATCCGGGGTTTTGGTTGTTGGATTGATTGCTGTTATCCCGCTAACGGAACTTCACCTCAAAAAGAAAGGGTTTAACTAGCCGGTTTGCTCCATTTACGGCTTAAGCTCCATTTCATCAGCGGACCGCTCGTTATGCTGGTAACGAGCGCCATGATGACCAGCGAAACGAAAACTTTTTCATTGATGAGCCCATTCTCCAGCGCGACCAACCCGAGAATAATTTCCATCGCTCCGCGCGCATTCATGCCAAACCCGGTTGCCAGCGATTCATTCCAGGAAAAACCTCCCAGGCGGGAGCCCAACCCGCTGCCGATTATTTTTCCGGCAAATGCAATAACGATGATGACCAGGGTGAGCCAGAAATCAAAATTGAGCAGGAAGTTCACTTTTAAGCCGATGGCCACAAAAAACAACGGTGCAAAAATGTTGTTGATGAACTGATGAATAATCTCCTTTGCCCGTTCGCTCATGTGCTCCGAATCGCCAAGAGCAACCCCTAAAATAAACGCACCAAAAATAGCGTGGATGCCGATGTACTCGGTAAAGGCTGCCGCAATAAAACAAAATGCAAGCGACAACGAAAGCAAACCACCAGGCCACGCCAGGCGCTTATTGACCCACGGCAGAACCCGGTTAATAATGCCCCGGCCCACCGTGAGCATTAATACAGTAAACCCGCAGGTGAGCATAATGGTGTACCAGATGTTGATGTTCTGATGGCCTTTGCCGATCATAGCCAACACGACCGAAAAGATCAGCCAGCCGATCAGGTCGTTGATCATAGCCGAAGAGATAATCAGCATACCCATGCGGGTTTTAAAAATATTCAGGTCCATCAGGATGCGGGCAATAACCGGCAGTGCCGTAATGGCCATAGACGTGCCCATAAATAAGGCAAACGCCAGCCGCTTCCCTTCATCGGCATAGCCGAAGAAATCAGGGAACAAGTAGGGAAAAGCAAAACCGATGAAGAAGGGTACCACCAGGCCAAGGGTGCTCGTTAACACGGCTTGCCGGCCTTGCTGCCAAACAATGTGCAGGTCGACCTCAAGGCCGGCAATGAACAGGAGCATGACTACCGCCACCTGAACAAAGCCATCTAATGCAAGCGATGATGTTCCCATCGGAAACAGCCATTGAAAACTTTCAGGCGACACCATTCCAAGTATAGTGGGGCCCAGAATTATTCCGGCAAGTATCTCTCCAACTACAGCAGGCTGTCTGAACTTACGGGCAGCTTCCGCAAAAATCCTTCCCGCTATGAGCATGATGCCCAACTGGATAAGCAAACCCATTACCTCCATCTGGCTGAGCTTATTCATTAACAGCCTCCTTTCCAGGTTGAACGATCAACACATTGCAGGGAAGGTCGGAGAAAATATACTCCAGGTCGTTAGGAAATACCCGGTCAAGAATAGAAAGCCGCAAGGGCGAACCACTGATCACCAGTAAGTCGGCATTCTTTCGCTGCGCAAACTGCGTTAGTTCAAAACCCGACTTACCCGAAATCAGTTTGATGTTAATTTTAACGCCACCATGGGGTATGGCATTCAGCAAGTGCTGAACATCATCAATTTCTGCCTTTACCAGGTTGTTTCGGTTTCGCTCATATTCCGCCTCAGAGTATTGTTCAGCAGCTGACAGGAAACCATACAACTTCAGTTTCCGAACCACATGCAGCCAATTTGATTTTTCCAACACTGCCACTTTACACGCTACCTGTAGGGCCTGCACCATATATGGGCTTTCCAGATCGGCATTTACAACAATGTTGGAAAAGCGGGTTTGCTCAACCGATGGATTGGTGAGCATCAGCACGGAACATTCGGCCTTACGCAATATTTTTCGTGCAACAGAACCCAGGTAAAACTGCAGGGTATTTTCCTTTTTCAGGGCACCAGCGATGAGCAAATCAATTTTCTCCCGCTTGCACACTTCTAGAATTGTTTTGGCGGGCTTTCCGGTTTCCCAGCGGACCGAAACATCCGGGGAATTTAGTCCCGCCTTTGCTAAGGCTTCGTTAATCAGCTGCTGATTTTCCGCTGACTTATGGCCAATGTGAATGAGCACCAGCTCTGATCCCCAAAGCCGTTTCAGGCGGGCTGCTTCTGCAAGCAGGGCACCGAAACGCGGTGAAAAGGCAATGGCCAACCCGATACGCCTGAAAACCATTCTCATAGCCTACAAAATAAGGGTTTTTGGTCACTGTAAGGATTCTTTAAAAAATAGGCAAAACCTTGCATCCCTTATATCACAGGCCAGAACCACTCATCCGGGAGTGCTAACCCTGGTACTTTTGCGATGAGTTATAACTATGAGACGAATCATTCGGGATCTGATCATCGGGAAAAGCACGTACATCGAATCGTGGAGTGAATACAGGCAAGTGATGCTTTCAGGGCAGTTTGCCTTACTGGCGATGTTCATTATCGCATTTTACATTGTCTTTGATATTTCTGTTGGAACCTATTTTGTGCTGCCCTTTCATCTGGGGGCGCTGGGATTATTGTTTACGGTAATTTACCTTCACCGCATTGGCGACCATTGTGTTGCAAATTACTTCTTGTTTCCAACACTTAATGTCCTGATTTTGTTGTTGGCCTCCAGCGAAAGCATTGCAACGGGTGCATTTATTTATTTCCTTCCGGTGGCCATCGCTTCATTAGCTGTTTTCGGTTACGGACAGCGAAAACTTGCTTTGACGTTTTCCGTGTTTAGTTTCCTTCTTTTCGTGCTGGCGTGCACCATCGACTTTACCCTTCTGCCTTATCGTAATTATTCCGAGGAAGCAATACGAATAAGTTTTGTTATTAATTTCTCCCTGGTATTCGTAACCACCCTGCTGGGCGTTTACCTGATGATCCGGATCAGTCACCAATACAGTAAAGAGTTGAGCGAGAGCAGCCGCATGTTGCAAAAAGTAAATGAAGAACTGGACCGGTTTGTATACAGCACTTCCCACGACTTACGGGCACCCCTTGCATCGGTAAGCGGATTGATCAACCTGTCCATCACCAACCCGGATGCTGCTGAAGTGCGTAACTACCTGGGCATGATGAAGGCCCGCGTTAAATCGCTGGACAGTTTTATTAAAGACATTACGGATTACTCAAGAAACAACCGGCTCAAAATTGTTCATGAACCGGTAAACCTTCACACCCTTGGTAATGAGGTATGGGATTCACTGTGCTACAGCCCGGAGGCTCAAAGCATCTCCTTTATAAACGAGCTGCCGCATACCTTGATTATTGAAAATGATTCCAGGCGATTGCGCGTGGTATTCACCAACCTGCTGGCCAATGCCATCCGCTATCACGATCATCGCAAAGAAAATCAATACATCCGCCTACACCATCAGAGTACACCCACTTCATTTTCGGTACATGTGGAGGATAATGGCCAGGGCATTGCTCCGGAAATACAAAAGCGGGTGTTCGACATGTTCTACCGCGGCAATGAGTTATCGCAGGGTTCGGGGCTTGGCCTTTACATTGTTAAAGAAACCATGGGTAAACTTTCGGGGTCGGTTCAACTTCAGTCGGTGCCCAGGCAGGGCAGCACCTTTATCGTAACGCTGCCCGTACAGCAACCCAATCCTTAAGTGCCTGCAACGGGCATTCTTCCACCAAGTCTTATATTTGCGTCCTTATGGCAAGCCAAGAGGACAATCTTTTCAAAAACGTAATTTCCCATGCCAAAGAGTATGGGTTCATTTTTCCTTCCAGTGAAATTTATGACGGCCTGAGTGCGGTGTATGATTATGGCCAGAACGGAGCCGAACTGAAAAATAACATTAAGGAATATTGGTGGAAGTTTATGACCATGCTGCACGAAAACATCGTAGGCATTGATGCGGCCATTTTCATGCATCCCACCACCTGGAAAGCCTCCGGCCATGTGGACGCCTTTAATGACCCGATGATCGACAACAAGGATTCCAAAAAAAGGTATCGGGCCGACCAGCTGATTGAAGGGTATATTGAAAAGCTGGAAGAAAAGATTGAGAAAGAGGTAGAAAAAGCCGCTAAACGTTTCGAGAACCCGCCTGCCGGACGGGCAGGTTTTGACCGGCAGATGTTTGTTACCACCAATACCCGTGTGCAGGAGTACCAGAAAAAAATTGAAGAAACCAATACACGGCTGAAAGATGCTATGGGCAGTGGCGATATGCCCGCGCTGAAACAACTTATTATTGACCTGGAAATAGCAGACCCGGTATCCGGCTCCCGCAACTGGACAGACGTGCGCCAGTTTAATCTCATGTTCTCCACCGAAATGGGCTCAGTGGCTGACGACACCAACAGGATTTACCTACGCCCCGAAACCGCACAGGGTATTTTTGTAAACTTCCTGAATGTGCAGAAAACAGGGCGGATGAAAATTCCATTCGGTATTGCCCAAATCGGCAAAGCATTCCGCAACGAAATTGTGGCGCGCCAATTCATCTTCCGCATGCGCGAGTTCGAACAAATGGAGATGCAGTTTTTTGTAAAACCGGGCGAAGAGATGAAGTGGTATGAGTTCTGGAAAGAAAAGCGGATGAAGTGGCACCTTGCCCTGGGGCTGGGTGCAGAAAACTATCGCTTCCATGATCACCTTAACCTGGCACATTACGCCAATGCTGCATGCGACATCCAGTTTAATTTTCCGATGGGCTTTCGTGAACTGGAAGGCATACATTCCCGCACCGACTTTGATTTAAAAAATCACGAAACATACTCCGGCAAAAAACTTCAGTATTTCGATCCGGAAGAGAATCAGAATTATATTCCCTATGTCGTGGAGACGTCAATCGGTTTAGACCGGATGTTTCTGGCCGTGTTGTCTTCGGCTTATACGGAAGAAAAACTGGCCGATGGCAGCGACCGGGTTGTGCTTCGAATCCCGGCACCCCTGGCACCAAACAAAGTGGCTATCCTTCCGCTGGTGAAGAAAGATGGGCTTCCGGAAAAAGCGATGGAGATTATGAACACATTGAAATTTCATGTTCGCTGTTTTTATGAAGAGAAAGATGCCATCGGCAAGCGCTACCGCAGGCAAGATGCCATTGGTACACCGTACTGTATAACTATTGACCACCAAACCCTGCAAGACAATACAGTAACCCTCCGCAGCCGCGACACCATGAAACAAGAGCGGGTTGCGGTACCGGCTCTGGCATCCCGCATTTCCGAGGCGTGTTCCATTAATACCCTGCTGAAAAAGCTGTGAATCTCAGCTCATGATTATCCTGATCATCCTGGTAGGCATTGGCGTTGTTATTTTTCAATTTCGCGCACAGGTTCAGGAGGTGTACGAGGCAGCAGGCCGTGCTGCTGCACCGGTACGTTCGGCCATCCTTCCATTTCCATCGGCTTACCGGGTTATTCTTAACCGCTACTTCCCATACTACCAGAAACTTTCACCGGACCAGCAACATCTCTTTGAGCAGAAACTCCTTTATTTCATCCTTTCAAAAAAATGGATCCCCCGTCAGTTCGAAACAATTACTGATGAAATGAAGGTGATGGTTGGCGCGTGTGCCGTACAACTTACGTTTGGGCTGCCACGCATTTACCTGAGTCATTTTACCGGCATTGTTATTTATCCCGATAATTATTACTCCGCCATTACCAAACGCTTCCATAAGGGAGAAGTGAATCCGGCCTACGGATTAATTGTGCTTTCCTGGAAAAGTTTTGTTGATGGTTACCTGTTGCACCCAGAGGATGCCATTAATGTTGGCCTGCATGAATTGGCCCATGCCCTCCGGCTCGAAAACCTGATCCGCAATGATGAGTACCAGTTCTTTGATGAAACGTTGCTGAACACATTCGATGCCTTCGCCTACCGCATCTGCCACGAGGCCGATCCGGAATTCCTGTTTTTCAGACCGTACGCATGCACCAACGAACATGAATTCTTCTCCGTAGCTGTTGAAAACTTCTTCGAGCGTCCCCAGGAATTTAAGGAGGCTATGCCGCAACTTTACCAGGTTATGACAAGGCTGCTCAATCAGGACCCCGCTGACACTTACCAATGAGCAGGAATCGCCTTGACACCTCTCAAAAATCCTTAGTTTTGGTTTTTATTGCAAATTGAACATGTGGACAGGCATTGCCCATTTTATTATTAAGTACAAGTTGCCCCTGAGTTTGGTGATCTTAGTCATTACCATGTTTATGGGTTTCCGGGCGCGTCATGCCGAACTCAGTTACGATTTCCGCGGAACGGTACCTGCTAATGATCCGGAACAGATTTTCTTTGATGAATTCAGAAAACAATTTGGGGAAGACGGAAACATCATTGCGGTAGGCCTGAAAGACAGCAGCATTTTTGAATACCGCAAATTTGAAAAACTCAGGGAGTTTTGTGTTGCCGTAAAATGGATTGACGGAGTTAATGAAGTGATCTCCCTGCCCCAGATCAAGAAAATCGTTAAAGACACGGTGCGCAAGCAATTTCTGCTTCAAGACATTTTCCAACGTAAAATAACCAGCCAACAGGAACTGGATAGTCTGTTGAAGGAAGCTAAGAAGCAAAAATTCTATATCGGACAGATTGTTAACGAGCACAATGGAGCAATTGCCGTTCTCATCTCCATCAAGAAAGAAGTACTCAATTCCGACAAGCGAATCGGTCTTACCAATGAGATTGTCGGAAAAGGCGAACAGTTTACCCGTGCAACGGGCATTCAACTGCACTATGCCGGCCTGCCGTTTGTGAGGTCGGTTATCGCCCAGCAAGTTAACAGCGAGCTTAAGCTTTTCCTCGGGCTGTCGGTTGTGGTAACGGGTATTATCCTTTTAATATTCTTCCGCTCGGTGCGGGCCATGATTTTCCCGTTGGTTGTAATCGGCATTGTGGTGGTTTGGGTGCTCGGCACCATCGATTTGCTGGGTTTCAAAATAACATTGTTAAGCGGCATGCTGCCTCCCATTATCGTGGTCATCGGTATCCCCAACGCCATTTACCTTACCAATAAGTACCATGCGGAATATGCTGCCCATGGAAACAAGTTGTTGGCCATCAGCCGGGTGATCCGTAAAATCGGCATGGCAACGTTTCTCACCAACCTCACCACAGCCATCGGGTTTCTGGTTCTCCTCACAGCCGATATTACCGTGTTGCGGGAGTTCGGTATTGTGGCCGGAATTAATGTTATGGCCACATTTTTGGTAAGCCTCATTCTCATTCCGGGTTTCTTCTCCTGGATGCCTCCGCCTTCCGCCAAACACCTGAAGCACCTTGACCTGAAACTACTGGATAAGGGGCTGAATTTTATTGATATTCAGGTGCACCGGCAGCGGCTTGGCATTTCGGTTAGTACCATTGTTATCATATTCTTTGCTTCAGTTGGGATGATGCGCATCCACAGCATATCCTACATGGTAGATGACCTCCCTGAGGATAGTATGGTGAAGAAAGACCTTCACTTCTTCGAGGAAAACTTCAGCGGGGTAATGCCCCTTGAACTGGTTGTGGATACGGGCAAACGAAGGGGTGTTATTGATGTAAAAAACCTGCAGAAAATCGAATCGTTCGAACAATTTCTGGAGGAGCAGCCGGCCCTCTCTAAACCGGTCTCTATTGTCAGTTTTGTAAAGGCGGCCAAGCAGGCCTTCTACAACAACAACCCGGCACGTTATTCACTGCCCGATAACCGCGAACGGAATTTCATTCTTCCCTACCTGAAAGGCCAGAGCGATAACAGTGGTTTGTTTAATTCATTTGTTGATTCGTCTCTGCAGGTGATGAGGATATCGCTTCAGGTTGCCGACATCGGCTCCGATAAAATGGATGCGCTCATCAACCAGGTTATCAAGCCCCAAATCGATACAGTATTTGCCGGTAGCGGCATAACCGTAAAAATTACCGGAACCACTCCGCTCTTCATCAAGGGTAATTCCTTTCTGATCACCAATCTTAAAGGCAGCCTGCTGCTGGCTTTCTCCCTCATTGCCGTTACCATGGGCCTGCTATTTGCCAACATCCGAATGGTTTTTATTGCGCTTATCCCCAACATCATACCCATGATGATCACCGCAGGCCTGATGGGGTACTTCAACATTCCCCTGAAACCCAGTACGGTGCTTATCTTCAGTATAACATTTGGTATTTCGGTTGACTACTCCATTCACTTTCTCGCCAAATACAGGCAGGAGTTGCACGCGAGAAAGTATTTTGTACCTGTTGCCGTTAGCAACACCATACTTGAGATCGGCAAAAGCATGGTTTACACGTCTGTGGTTCTCTTTGCGGGGTTTATCATCTTTGCATTTTCTTCCTTTGGCGGAACCATTGCCCTGGGCCTGCTTACCGCCACTACCTTGCTCATCTCCATGCTTACAAACCTGATCTTACTGCCTGTACTGATCTTAACATTTGATAAATCGGGGAAGAAGACCGGAGAACGCCTGTTGATTGACGATGTGGAATCCAACTTCTACACCGAAGAAGAGGATGAAACCATCGACCTGAGCAAAATAAAAATCCATAACCGCCACCCGGCTGCCGAGTAACGGCCAGGGAAGAACTCAGCCCGGTTCGTCATTCAAAATTCGTCACTATCTTTGCTGCCTTAATTTTATCAGCCGTACCGGCAGTATTTACACAATGATGAAGTCGTATAAGGAACCCGCTGACCTGAACTACGCCCAACTGGCGGCCGACATCCTTGATTTCTGGAAAACCGAAAAGGTGTTTGAAAAGTCGGTGTCCAACCGCGAGGGTTCCCCAACATTCACGTTCTATGAAGGCCCTCCATCGGCCAATGGCACGCCCGGCATCCACCACGTAATGGCGCGTACCATAAAAGATATTTTTTGCCGCTTCAAAACCCTTCAGGGATACCAGGTAAAACGCAAAGGCGGATGGGACACCCATGGCCTTCCCGTTGAACTGCAGGTTGAAAAGCAACTGGGTATTACGAAAGACGACATCGGAAGAAAGATTTCCATTGAAGACTATAACCGGAAATGCCAGGAAACGGTGATGCTCTACAAAGACCAGTGGGATGACCTCACCACGAAGATGGGCTATTGGGTTGACCTGGAAAATCCATACATCACCTACGATTCTGCCTACATCGAAACCTTGTGGTGGATACTGAAGCAGCTTTACAACAAAGGACTACTGTATAAGGGATATACCATTCAACCGTTCTCGCCCGCAGCAGGTACAGGGTTAAGTTCACACGAACTGAATCTGCCGGGTACATACAAGACCGTAAAGGATACGTCCATCGTGGCACAGTTTAAAGTAATCCGTAACCCCAAGTCAGAGTTTCTTTTTGCGGAAGCAACCCGCGATGCATTTATTCTGGCATGGACCACTACCCCATGGACACTGCCATCTAACACTGCTCTGGCTATAGGCGATAAAATCCAATACGTACAGATCAACACCTTTAATACCTATACGCATCAACCCATTAGTGTAGTATTGGCGGCCGATCGGGTAACTACCTATTTTTCAGAAAAAGGGAAAGACCTTGATCTGAAATCCTACAAACCGGGCGATAAAGTTATTCCCTGGACAATTGTACAGGAATTTCCGGGCCGGCAACTGGTGGGCATCCGGTACGAGCAACTCATGCCTTACGTTCAGCCGTTGTACGATGCTGACAAGGCGTTTCAGGTAGTGGCCGGTGATTTTGTAACTATCGAAGACGGAACCGGTGTGGTGCACACCTCACCTACTTTTGGTGCTGACGATTTTCGGGTGGCCAGCCAGTACGGCATTCCCCCGCTTACC
>JBBINY010000035.1:20051-31471 GCA_037443645.1 Cytophagales bacterium | reverse complement strand
TCGGTAAACCCAGGGCGGTGTAGGGCTTTTTTGTTCCCACAAGCCAAGGTTTCTTTCCCGGGCCCGGCTTTCAAGGTCCTTCAGGGCTGCAAGCCCTCCTTTTTCGGGCATCCAGGCCAATCCACGCATCAGCAGGTCAACCCGAAGATCAATATCATTCACAAAAACAATGGCCACATAATTACCCCAGCGATCTTTACCTTTCATCTCTATCGCAATTTCCTTTTGCAGGATCATGTTCTCCAGGTGCTGCTTGGCTTCTTCCCCAAACTCCTGGCCCAGTTCAGGGCAATCAATGCCGTGGAGTACAATCCGGTAAGACTCGTTATTTCCGGTGGCGACTTCAAACGTATTGCCATCAATAACAGAAATCACTTTACCGCTCAGTATATCATTGGCAAATAGTAAAGTGGTACAAACCGACAAAAGCGTGATTGTGATGCTCGTTTTCATAACCTGTGCGTTTAAAAAGTTTAGTCAAAAGTAATCTGCTACCGGTATGCATGCTGTGTGATGTGCACCTGCACCTATCACACGTAAGGTTTCAATCAAAATGTTGAGGTTCAAAAATCAGGCCACGAGATAGAAGCACTAATTCTTCTGAATTTCCATCGTTTGGTCATTGGTGCATCCCAAAACGGAACACCGGATTCCGGACCTACTTCTTGCAATACTGGTCAATCTGGTACCGGGCCTTGTCATCTCCGAGTTCAACCGCTTTGCGCCAATCGAAGCAGGCCTTGTTCTTATCTTGTAATTGGTAGTAAAAATTCCCTCTCAGTTTGTAGTAGGAAGCATTTTTTGGTTCTACGCGGATGGCATCATCCAGGTCGGAAATGCCGGCTCCAATGTCACCCAGTTCAGCCTTGCAATTTGCACGGTTGTAGTAGGCAAGCCCATCATCAGGATTTAGAGCCAGGGCCTGGTTATAGTCAACAACAGCGCCTTCAAAATCCTGAATTCCCTCTTTTATAAGGCCCCTGTTGAAGTAGGCATTTGTGTTACTTTTATCCAGGCTGATTGCTGCGGTTAAGTCAGCAATGGCCGCTTTGCTGTCATCCAAGCTCAGGTGTGCATGGGCTTTATCCAGATACAATTGCACCGAATTTTCACCGGCTGCCTGTGCAGCCTCAAAATCTTTAATGGCCCGCTGAAAATCTTCTGTTTCAAGAAGAACCCTTCCGCGTTTGTACAAGGCCACCTTGTCAGCGGGGTTAACGGCAATAAGCCTGTTGAAATACTCCAGGGCCACTGCATAATTCTTCATGTTGTAATAGCTATCGGCCAGTTTCTGGTAAAGTGCCGGCTCAGGCTTTTCAGTCATTTTTTCAACCGACCGGAAATCTTTTGCGGCCTGATCATAGCGGGCACTTTTAAACCAGGCATCTCCGCGATTCTCAATAGCCTTGGCATACTGAGGGTTCAAGGTTATGGCATAGGAAAAATCGGTGATGGCGTCTTTATAGTTATCCTGCATCAGATAAGCCTTACCCCGGTTATTGTAGAGCACGGGGTCTTTCAATCCCAGCGAGACGGCCTGCGAATAACTCTGAACCGCATCGGGCAAGAGGTGCAATTGAAACTGCGCTTCGCCCTTGTGAAAAAACGCCACAGCCAGTTTCGGATCCGTTTCAGTGGCCCGGTTGAAGGCACGAAGTGCTTCATCATAACGCTGGGCTTCGTAGTAGCAAACACCAAGCATATCAGACTGAACAGCACTTTGTGAACCCATAGAAACGGCCCGTTCAAGATCGGGCAACGCTTGTTTATACTCTTTCAGGTTAAAATATGCTGCACCACGCTTGCCGTATAATTCGGGGGTTCGTGTACCGGACTCAATGGCTTTGGTCAAATCAGGAACGGACTTTTCAAATTCGTTAAGCTCAAACAGGGAGCTACCACGTGCAGCTATAAACCGGGCATCCGCACTTCCTGCTTCAATGGCTTTTGATAAATCACCAACAGCTCCTTTATAGTCTTTCATCTGATGGCGGGCAATACCCAATACACCATGTTCTTCCGGGCCTGCCTCCCCCTTTGCTGAAACGATGGCCAGATCGGCAATTGCACCCTGAAAGTCATTCAACTGAAATTTTGCAAGTCCGCGGTTTTTTAGTGCCGGTGTAAAGTCCTTACGGAGTGAAAGCGCCCGGTTAAAATCTTCAATCGCTTCGCTGATGAGGTTGAGTGTCAGTCGTGCCCTTCCGCGGTTATTAAATATCACCTCGTCATTTGCGCCTAGTGTGATGGCCTTGCTGTATGATTCCACAGCTCCCTGCATGTTGTTTTGTTTGAAGCGAAGGTTGCCCAACTGATGGTGTACGTCTTTGCTGGCACTTCCCAGCGCTACTGCCTTTTCTAAAACCGGTAAGGCCTCCTTTTCCTGCTGAGTGGCTGCCAGGGCAAAGCCAAGCAACTCATATGTTTCACGGTCTTCAGTTCCTTTCTGAACAATCTTTTGAAGGTCGGTTGTTGCCTTTGGATAATCTTTAAGCTGCGCATACGCTTTGCCTCTTCGCAAGTACAACTCATCTTCCTTTTCGCCTGCTGCTTCGGCTTGAGAAAGAGCATCGGCACACCCTTTAAAATCCTGGGCATCGTACCGCAGGAAACCGGCATAAAGCAACACCTTGCCATCCTTGCTACCGGCTTTCAGAGCAGCCTCCAATTTCGGTTTTGCCAGTTCGAATTGGCGGGTATGGTAATACCCGATGGCCATCATACGAAGGACATCAGGTGTTTCACCTTCAGCCCGTTTTGCCTTTTCCAGGTCGTCAATACTTCCCTGATAATCGGCCGCGAGAAACCGTGCAGTACCCCGGTACAACAAGGCGGGGGTAAAATCTGGATTAATTTGTAACGCCTTTGTAAAGTCAGCCAATGCTCCCTGAACATCGTTTAATGAAAGCTTTGCTTTTCCACGATTGGTAATTAATGGGGCCTCGTTGTTCGCCAGGCTAATGGCATTGTCGTATTGTTTTATAGCCCCGGTAAAATCATTTTTCAACATACGGATTTCACCCAGGTTTCTGAAAGCCTCCACATCTTTTACACCTCCGGCTACCGCCCGCTCCAAATCTTTTGCGGCATTGTCAAAATCTTTTTGATTAAACAGGGCATTTCCTTTCAGCAGGAAAACACGCGCATCGGTTTCTCCAAGGGCAATGGCTCTGCTAAATGACTCAATGGCGGGACCATACTCTTTATTTTGATATTGGCACATTCCCAAGGCATAAAACACTTCTTTATCCGAAACGCCCATGGATACAGCCGCTGACAGGGCACGGATCGATCCGGAACAATCATTTTGCCGGGCCAGGCTGATGCCAAGCATCCGGAAGACGTCTTTGTCTTTCACTCCTTTTGTAACCACCTTGTTTAAGGCTTCAGCAGCACCGGAATAATCCTGCAGGTTATATTTAGCAATTCCCGTTTTCTGAATGAACTCCGTATCACTTCTACCGGATGCCAGCAGTTTTTCAAAATCGGCTATGCAACCTTTCCAATCAGATAAAAGAAATCGGGCTTCACCACGGTTTTCAAGTGCTTTGTCATACCCTTGCTTTAACTCGAGGGCTTTGTCAAAATCGGCTATGGCTCCCTTGTGATCCTGCAGGTTAAATTTTGCTTTGCCGCGGTTATTAAAAACAACTGCATCGGTAACACCTTTTGCTACCGCCTTATCGTAATTGGCAATGGCTTCACGGTAGTTCTCCATCCGGAATTTGATATTGGCCAGGTTAACAAATGTTTCCTCCCGACCGGCACCCATGCTGAGCGCTCTCTCCAGGTCGGTCAACGCACCCGAATAATCATTGAGGTATGCTTTGGTGTTGCCACGAAATTCAAAAAGTTCGGTGGAGCTGACTCTGCTTTTGGCCGCCTCATCAAAATCGGCCTTTGCTTTTTCATATTCCTTTAGGTGGAAATAGGCAATTCCACGCTTAACAAGGATGTCTTTGTCGGGATAGCCGATACCAATGAGTTGGGTAAATTGATTAACCGCAGCACTGTAATCCTTACCGGAAAGTTTCTGAAGGCCTTGCTGATAACGTGCCAGTTGAAGCGAGTCAGCTTGTTGCGAAAAAACCGACTGAGCCAGGACAATCAACGAGAGGATCGCGCGTATTTTCATTGATAGAAGTTGGTACCGGCAAAATTATCAAACCCCGGGACGGCAAATTGTTGAAAATGCCTGAAAAACTAACCTGGATAAAATTGCGATTACCTGAGAATAGAGTAGGCAGCGTAGGCCAGAATGCCCAAAAAGATAGCAACCAGCAGGTAGCCAAATAATTTGGCCCTACCGAAATAATGACGCAAGGGCAAAGTCTTTTTCATTGCGCCAGGTTATCAAGGATGGAGAGTAGTACAAAAGCAATGGCTGAAAGCACCAGCAGGATGACAAAATCCCGTGCTCTGCTGTAGACTCCACTTACTGAAATTCCCTTTTTCATAGCCATTAAGGATTGCCAAGTTAAAGTAAAACTTTAAATAGTCCTATTGCAATCTATGTAAGGTCAGAAAAGCCGCCAAAACCGTAGAAATTCAGGGTTAAACTAACATTATTTCATCGGCAACTAAGCGTTTTCCGACACCGGGTGGGGTTGTTTGAATCTCGGGATAGACTAATTATTCAACATCGTAGCCTGGCAAAAGGTTGCCTACAAATGAATTACTTCACCATATGCTGTGGCCGCAGCCTCCATTACCGCCTCACTCATGGTTGGATGAGGGTGAACTGATTTAATGATTTCATGGCCTGTGGTTTCCAATTTGCGGGCAACCACTACTTCAGCAATCATTTCGGTAACGTTTGCCCCAATAAAGTGGGCTCCCAGCCATTCTCCGTACTTGGCGTCAAAAATTACTTTCACAAAACCATCAGGAGCACCGGCAGCTTTTGCTTTGCCGGAGGCGGTAAACGGAAACTTGCCGACTTTGAGCTGATACCCCGCTTTTTTGGCTGCCTCTTCGGTGTATCCCACCGAAGCAATTTCAGGCGAGCAATACGTACAGCCCGGGATATTGTTGTAATCCAACGGTGAGGGATGGTGGCCTGCAATTTTTTCAACACAGATTATTCCCTCTGCGGAGGCAACGTGGGCAAGCGCCTGACCTTTTACAATATCGCCAATGGCATAAACACCGGTAACATTGGTTTTGTAGAAGTCATCAACAACCACCTTACCCTTATCCGTCTTTATGCCAACCTCTTCCAATCCAATTCCTTCAAGGTTAGCCGTAACGCCTACTGCCGACAAGACCACATCCGATTCAATCTTGATTTCTCCTGTGGGTGTCTTTACCGTTGCAACACATCCTTTGCCCTTTGTGTCAACGGCTGTTACTTCTGAGCTTGTATAGATAGTGATGCCAGTCTTTTTAAACGATTTTTCGAGTGCCTTGGAAATTTCAACATCTTCAATCGGAACGATGTTGGGCAAAAACTCAACGACCGTGACTTCTGTGCCGATGGCGTTGTAGAAGTAGGCAAACTCAACACCTATTGCTCCGGAACCGACTACAAGCAACTTTTTAGGTTGTTGCTCAAGTACCATAGCTTCGCGATATCCGATTATTTTCTTTCCATCAATTTTTAATGCGGGTAATTCCCGTGACCGGCCACCCGTTGCGAGGATAATGTGCTTTGCCTCGTAATCGGTTTTCTTTCCGTCAGCTCCGGTCACTTCCACCTTCCCTCCCTTCTTCAGTTTGCCAAATCCGTTAATGTGATCAATCTTATTTTTCTTGAATAAAAATTGAATTCCCTTGCTCATGCCAGCGGCCACTTCGCGGCTGCGTTTAACCATTCCGGGGAAATCGGCTTTAGCTTCCTTCACGTCAATGCCATACTCCTTTGCATGCTTAATGTATTCAAACACATTCGCACTCTTCAGCAGGGCTTTAGTTGGAATACACCCCCAGTTCAGGCAGATACCCCCAAGTTCGGCTTTCTCAACAACACCCACCTTCATTCCCAATTGCGAAGCGCGGATTGCCGCAACATAACCACCCGGGCCTGAGCCAATAACAAGAAGATCGTATTTAGACATAGCAAGGAAAATTTAAAGTGGGCCAAAGATAAGACATCTTCAGTTGTAATAAATGCAGTTTTGTACGGGAAATGGCTATTTTTGAACCGCTTACCAACTGCCGATCGTATGAAACTACTTCAAGGTAAAACCGCACTTGTTACAGGTGCTTCCAAAGGCATCGGGCGCTCCATTGCCGTCCGGTTTGCCGAGCAAGGTGCAAACGTTGCGTTTACCTATTTGTCAAGTGTAGAACAGGGACAGGCCCTTGAAAATGAACTTGCATCAAAAGGGATAAAAGCCAAAGGGTATCGCTCTGATGCATCAGACTTTTCCCAGGCCGAAAAACTCATCAATGATGTGGTTGCCGACTTCGGCTCGCTGGATGTTCTCGTTAATAACGCGGGGATTACAATGGACAACCTGCTGCTTCGCCTGAATGAAGAAGCATGGGATAAAGTGATTAATGTCAATCTAAAATCGTGTTTCAATACCGTTAAAGCCGCTACCAAACCAATGATGAAACAAAAAGGCGGCTCCATCATTAACATGACATCCGTAGTTGGGTTAAAGGGAAATGCCGGTCAGGCAAATTATGCCGCCTCCAAAGCAGGCATCATCGGATTTACAAAATCCGTTGCCCTTGAATTAGGCTCACGCGGCATCCGGTCAAACGCCATCGCACCCGGTTTCATCGAAACTGAAATGACAGGTAAACTGGATGAAAAGACTGTACAAGGCTGGCGCGATGCCATCCCGCTCAAACGAGGAGGCAAACCCGATGATGTGGCTGATGCTTGTGTTTTCCTTGCTTCGGATTTGTCATCCTATATTACCGGGCAAGTAATCCAGGTGGATGGCGGTATGCTTACCTAGGCGTGAAAACTGAAGTACAAAAGATCATTGATATTCTCTCCCATACGTGGGAAAAAAATGCATGGCACGGACCTGCCGTTAAAGAAGTGCTGAACCAATGCAAGCCTGAACACGCAACACTGCGTATGGGTCAATCGCATTCCATTGAAGAACTCATTCGCCATATGGCCGCGTGGCGAAGCTATGTTACACGCAAACTGCAAGGCGATGCAGAGTTTGAACTGTCGGATGAAGACAACTTTCCAAAAAAACAAAATTGGCAAGAGGCGCTGCAACTTCTGGACGAGAGTCAGCAAAACCTGATGAGCGCGTTGAGCAAGACTCCGGATTCTTTGCTGAACGAAAAAGTTCCGGGAAGACCTTTCAAATACTTCACCATGCTACACGGCATCATACACCATGATTTGTACCATGCCGGGCAGATCATGCTTATCCTGAAGGCGAATGCTCCTGCCTGAAGCGCTGCATTCTTTTTTTAAACAAAACCAACATAATCAGAATAACCCCGGCCAGTACTAGAAACCACCACCATACCGACTTAGGAAAATCCAGGGGGTCGGCTGTTCCGGTTAAAACGAAACCCGCCCAGAAGTATGGGTGTGCATATTCCGGATTGTCGCTGATAAATTCCTGACGGGCCAATTGCAAAGCCCGTGCTTTTGATTCGCCATTTTTCAGATGCCTGTAAAAACTCACCATAATTTTTGAAGTAGCCTCGTCCGGCACTTTCCACAGGCTGATAACAGCTGACGGCACACCCGCATAGGCAAATGCCCTCGAAAAACTCATGATTCCTTCGCCCCGGTGTAACTGGCCCATACCGGTGTTGCAGGCGCTTAATACAACCAATTGCGAATTTAACTGTATGCTGTACAAATCAATGGCCGTAAGCGATCCGGAAACTGAATCGGTTTCTGCAAAAATCATTTGAGACATCATTGGATTTTCATTGTTTACAACTGAGTGCATGGCAAAATGAAGAACAGTGTAGTCTGAAGCATGATTGATAAAGTCGGCTTTACCTGCCGGGCTAAAGATTCTGAATTTTGATTGCATCAGTTTTGTAATGGAAGCCACTTCACTCTCAGCGCCACGTAAGGCTGCCAGTTGCCTGTCACGGGTTGGATCGCCTACCGGAGAATCACCCGAAGCCACAAATCCTGCGAAAAAATATTTTGTCACTGTTGGTTTACGCATCAACTGCTCATTGAGGTAGGTTGCCGAATAGGCGTAACGAATTGAATAGCGGTCATTCAGGGTACTGTTTCTTTCACTGTCGGGCATCAGAACCTCAAAGGGAATGTACCCCAGCAAGCCATCAGGTATTATGGTTAATGACCGGACTCCCTGACCAAATTCATTAAGGCACTCCTTTAGCAAGAAATCATAAAGGTCATATGCCAGCCGGCTAACTCCCAGGCCAGAGGGTTTAGTCAATAGTGAACGGAATTCATTCAATTTGTTGGTGAAGTTGGGCGGCAATGACTTTACCCGGAGGTACTGACGGGCAGTTGTAAACCCGGCAATTGCGAGGATGGAATCCCCCATGAAAAACTCAATAAGCCCTTCACCCGGTTTCAGCAATTGCTTTTGAATGGCCACGGAGGATACCACAGAATGATCGAAACGAAGCTTATAATATTCACGTGATTGCTCCCTGAATTGTGCAATCAGTTTTCTGTACTCTTGTTTCAATTCGGCATACCGCTGCCTGACTTTATGTTGATCGTTACTTCCTTTGCCAAGCTCAATCTGATAAAGTGACTTTTCTACAGCTAATATTTCTGACTTTACTTCCTTTTCCCTGCTGAGCCACTCTTCATTAACTCCCGAAAAGCGGTTAACGAGTCTCAGGTTTTCTAATAACAATACGCTTTTGCTCTTTTCCATCAGCGAAAATACCTGAACCGCATACTGCTGATCTCCGGTAAGGTGGCTAAGCAGGTTGTTAATTCTGATCCCACCCTCAAAAGCATGGTAACTTTGTTCTGTAAGGTTTACCCGGTCCTCATCAAGACTGAAATCAATGGATGTACTGTCGAGAAGGGCAATGGCTTGCTGGTTGGATGTACGCGCTGCTTCCAATGCCGAAATCTGTTTGTACTTGTTGTACAAATTTTCCTCCAGTCTTGACTTAATTTCCAATACATTGAAAAGCTTTTTGTTCGAAAGAATCTTCCGGCCAGGCAGGCCGCTGGTTTCCGGTTGAACGCTAACCGTTAATTTTTCGGCTGACAGGTTGCTGTATTTCAAAGCTTCTTCCCATTGGCCTTGTCGTTCAAAAAAGTGTGCCTTTACCAAATATAGTTCGGCAAGCAAAACAGGCATTTGGTCGCCCGCTTTTAAAAAGTATTTTTCGGCTTTCACGAGGTAGTATAGTGCCCGTTCGAAATCCTTATGGTCAAGATATAGGTTTGCCATGCTTAAACTAATCCGGCCCTTGAATTCATCCCGCACAGTGCGCAGGTTTAGCAACGGCAAAGCCTTGCTTATCGCAAATAAAGCACTATCTGGATTTCCTGTCTTCTCGTATAAGAGCGCTTGCGATTCGTACAATGACAGCGCATGGGTTGTCAGGCTCTCCGGATCCTTCTGCAAAGGCTCCCTTATAATTTTCTCGGCAAGATTCAGGTACTTCCTGGCATTGGTGAAATCGCGGATATCCAGATAATTAAGGCCCGCATTGCGGTAGATCACTGCGTTGTATCCTCCACTCGAGCTGATGCAGTTATAATAAGGTACACCGGCCAGGTTTTGATTAATGGCAGCCATATGTTCGCCCCTGCGCTGGTAGATTGTGGCCAAATAATTGGTTGTTAAAAACAAATTATGGCAAACACTTTTGCTTAATGGCAAAGCGCGGAGTTTTTTCTGCACTTGCTCCAATAGGGACAGGGCTCGTGAATCATCATGGATTTCAACATAGTACATTGCCCTGTCCAGTTCATTCTCCAGTTGCAACTGGGAGAACTCGTTCCCCAACTTATCCTGGTAATCCAGCAGCAGTTTCTCCATCCTGTCCAGGTTCTCCCGCCACAACTGAAACCGGCTAAATGCCTGACAAGAACTAATCCTCAATTGGAAAATCGTCAGCCGCGTTCTTATAGAACTGCTATCGTCTTTGAATTCAACGTACCGCTCTGCCTGGTCAAGAAGTTGAGTGGTCTTGTCTAAATCTTTGTACCAGAGTGCGTTTGCAGAATCGAGTAGCTGCTCAAGGCTAAGGTCCTGAGCGCAGGAAGATTGAAGCAGAAGTGAAGCTGCTCCAATCAATAGAAAACGCTTCATAGTACGATTTAAACAAGACCGTATTCACTAAGGCTTATTGACGGCTAAAATCAAGTTGCTGTGAAATTCCATTTCCGGTGATGGTGACCTTGGTGGTGGGGTCATCAGCAGTCAAGGTGAACAAATCCACTCCATCAAGGGTACTCTTAGCCAATGCTGATCCATCATCCTTCGTAATCGATACATTCATGGTTGTTGGTGCTGCCAAAGTTATGGTCATAGGGCACTGACAGCATCCCCTCATTCCAGGTGCACATGGACAACAAGGGTTGATCTTTTTGGTTATGGTGAAGTCCTGCAATGATTTATCCTTACTTCCATGTAACGCCTTATGCAGGTCGTTATCATACTCTCTAAGTTGTTTAAGATTGCCAAACAAAGTTGAATCGCAATCTTTAGTACTATTCAAAACCATCCCTATTGCATAATCGGGAATAGGAATAACCAACATTCCTTTTTGGCCATTGTCGTTGCATCCAAATTCATTGAAGCAAAGCACAGCGATGACCAGAAGATTAAAGTAAACAACATACTTTTTCATAGCACATGGGGTTAGGTTTTTGGTCTCAAAAGATACTAATTGATTTTCTTATTTTAATCCTTAACCGATGTTAAGTTTTTGGCACTTTTTGCAACTTCTGATCCGTTAATAACGCTTTCCTTTTTTGTCGCGCATGGGCACGAACAAAACCGGTAACCTGTTTTGCTTCTTCAACCTGCCCCCTTGTTTAGTTACAAGCACCAGCTCCTGCACAGAAGACTCCCCCACCGGAATAATCATCCGGCCCCCCTCTTTTAATTGTTCTTCCAATGGCTTGGGTATATGGCTTGGCGAACAGGTTACGATAATGGCGTCAAACGGTGCTGCCTCCGGCCAGCCCTCATACCCATCGCCAATGCGGACGAATGCATTGGAATAACCCAGTTTTCTCAGCAGGCTATCAGCCCGTTCTCCGAGTGTCTTTACAAGTTCAATGGTGTATACTTCTTTGCACAACTCAGCCAGGATTGCTGCCTGGTAACCTGAACCCGTTCCGACCTCCAACACCCGATCCGCAGGCTTGAGATCCAACACCTCGGTCATAAACGCCACAATGTATGGCTGCGAGATGGTTTGCCCCTCTCCGATGGGCAACGGGTTGTCTTCATACGCCCTTGCGGCCAGATGTTTCGGAACAAACCGGTGCCGCTCAACCTTGTTCATGGCATGTAATACCCCGA
>JBBINY010000035.1:0-19951 GCA_037443645.1 Cytophagales bacterium | reverse complement strand
TGTTTCGGAACAAACCGGTGCCGCTCAACCTTGTTCATGGCATGTAATACCCCGACCGATTTTATCCCGCGGTCCGCCAACTGCCTTTGTACCATCTGGTTGCGCAATGCACTGTAATCCTGTCCATTACAGAGGAGAAATGCGAAAACAAAGAACAGGTAAATTCCCGGCCAACAACTGTTCGCTTGCATGGTGATTGTGTACCGAAGTTACCATTCCACAAACTATTTTCCATTAAGGGCTTGCATCATTCCGGAATTCTCCCTTTATCTTTGTGCGCGTTCTTTAACAAACTTCACTTATCAAGAAAGGCTGAGGGAAATGGCCCGATGAAGCCTTGACAACCTGCCCTGAACCCGATTTCTATCGGGATGCAGCGGTAAGGTGCCAACTCCAGCCCTGATGTTAAAGTCAGGGAGAGATAAGTCAGACAACAGCTGAACTATTTTACCAGAAATACAAAGCTCTTCTGATTTATCGGAAGAGCTTTTTTGTTTTGGCTCTTTCCGGTACGCCTTGCTCGGTAAGTGATTAAAAAAATGTAAAACTAAAAATCACATACCATGAGCAACACAACATCACTCATTCACTCGGTTCCGGTTGACGAACTGACAGGATCCATCTCCGTGCCTATCTATCAAACCGCCACCTACGTGCAGCAGGCACCCGGTGTAAACAAAGGTTTTGATTACGGGCGATCCAATAACCCCACCCGACAGGCGCTCGAGAACATCATCGCCAAACTGGAAGGAGGTCATTCCGGTTTTGCATTTGCCACCGGGCTTGCGGCCATTGATGCCGTGGCGAAACTGCTCTCAAGCGATGATGAGATCATCGCGGTGGATGACATCTATGGAGGTGCCTACCGGTTATTTACCCACATCTATGAAAAATTCAGAATCAAGGTGCATTATGTTGACACCACCAATGCCGACAACATTCTTGATTACATCAACGACAAGACAAAAATCATCTGGCTGGAGTCACCCACCAACCCAACGCTTAAAATTTCCGACATCCGGAAAATTTCAGCAATCGCACAAGCCAACCAACTGTTGCTTGTGGTGGATAACACCTTCGCCTCGCCTGTTGCCCAGAAACCCCTTGAGCTGGGCGCAGATATCGTTATCCACAGCGGCACCAAATACCTGGCCGGACATTCTGACCTGGTAGCCGGTTTGGTGGTTGTGAAAACTGAAGCGTTGGCCGAAAAGATAAAATTCATTCAGAATGCCACCGGGGGCATCCTGGGCCCGCAAGACTGCTGGCTAACCATCCGGGGAATTGAAACCGTTACCCTGCGTATTGAAAAACAATGCAAAACAGCTTTACAGGTTGCCGGATTTCTTTCTCAATGCGATGAGATCGATCGGGTCTATTATCCGGGTCTTCCGTTCCATACGAACCACGAAATAGCGGCCAGGCAACAGAACGGGTTGTTCGGAGGAGTGATTTCTTTCGTGTTAAAGGAGGATACCGAAGAAGCTGCTGTCGATTTTGTTACCTCTACGCGTTATTTCAAACTGGCTGAAAGCCTGGGCGGTGTAAAAAGTCTGATTTGTCATCCTGCCCGGATGACCCACAAATCCATACCCCGTGAAAAGCGATTGCAATCCGGCACAGCCGATTCGCTCATCCGTCTATCCTGCGGCATTGAAGATGCTGAAGACCTGATAGCTGACTTGAAACAAGCGCTTGAAAATGTGAGGAAGAAAAAACCGGTAACTGCAGAATGACTATGAGCACGAACCTGAAGCTTGGATTATTCGGCTTTGGCTGTGTGGGCCAGGGCTTATACCATGTGCTGCATCAAACGAAAGGTGTTAAAGCACGCATAAAAAAAATCTGTGTCAGGCATCCTGAAAAAAAACGGACCTTGCCTTCCTCTTTTTTTACGCTCGATCATGATGTAATCCTCAGTGATCCGGAAATTGATGTGGTGGTGGAGTTGATTGATGATGCCGATGCGGCCTTCGGCATACTCAAAGCAGCCTTGCAAAACGGAAAGCATGTGGTAACGGCCAATAAAAAAATGCTGGCTGAAAACCTGGAAGAAATTTTTTACCTGCAGCAGCAGTACGATCGCTCGGTATTGTATGAAGGTGCCGTGTGCGGCAGCATCCCCATCATCCGCAACCTGGAGGAGTACTACGACAATGATCTGCTTACCGGTATAAGCGGTATCTTCAACGGCTCCACCAACTACATCCTTACTAAAGTTTTTGAAGAACGTAAAAACTATGCCGATGCCTTGGGGCAGGCGCAGGAGCTTGGCTTTGCCGAAAGCGATCCCAGCCTGGATGTAAAGGGGTTTGATCCAAAATTTAAATTAGTGATTGCCATCACTCACGCGTTTGGCTTATTCGTCAAGCCTGAACACATTATCAACATCGGGATTGACGGCATCAGCGACCTTGATCTAAAATTTGCACGCGAAAAAGGCTACGGCATTAAGCTGGTTGCACGCGCCATAAAATCCGGCAACAACGTATTCGGGTTGGTGGCTCCTCAGTTTGTGGATGCACATCATCCATTGAGTTCGGTGCGTAATGAATACAATGCGGTAGCAGTTCAGGGAGCCTTTTCGGAAAAGCAACTCTTCGTAGGAAAGGGCGCAGGCGGCTACCCTACCGGCTCTGCCGTACTGTCCGACATTTCGGCACTGACCTACAACTACCGCTACGAGTACAAAAAACTGCACCAACAGCCGAACCTGGAGTTTTCAAATGAATCCTCTATCGAAGCATTCGTCAGGTTCCCGCACGGCACAGCCATTTCCATTCAGGATTTTGACGAATTTCAATCGGGTTATGCTTCCAACAATCAACACTATATGCAAGGGCGTGTAGCCCTGGAAAAGCTGGCAACGTGGGCAACCTGGGAAAAGGTTGGGATTATACTTTCACCTGAGGCCAATTTTGTAACCCGAACAAAGAAACGCAACGTGCTGACGGCCGGGAACTTTTTTCAAGACCTGGACGAGCGCTTAGAGAAGGCCGGACTTCCTGTTAAGGCAATGCCTATTTGAGAATACTGAAAAAACTACCGATCAGTACGAGGTAAGGTTTACCAAGGCATCACAGATTGATTCGAGGAAAAAGAGGGCAGAAGAAAGGGGCACCCTTTTAGAATCACCACCCTTTACAGCGATTATCCTGCCCAGGTAATAGACGTTGCTCTAAAAAAATTGAAAGAACGTCATTGCGAGGGATCCCGATAGCAATCGGGAGACCGAAGCAATCCCGTTCTTTCATGCTTCCATTACACCAAATCAAGCTCAGCACCTTTAAAACAGGGTGAACACCGGGAAAAAACTGTGTTTTTATATGCGGTTTCATACCCCCGAACAATATATTTGTATCCCAAAATCATACGTTCATGATTATCGCTTCGTCCATCATCGCGTTTACGGTTATCATCCTCCTGTTGGTTGCCCTGTTGCTGGTGGCCCAGAAACAACTGGTGCAATCGGGGCCGGTAAAAATCATCATCAATGGCGATGCCCAGAATGCGATAACCGTTGCAGCGGGGTCGTCCCTGCTCACTACCCTTTCCAACCAAAAGATATTTCTCCCATCAGCCTGCGGTGGCGGTGGTACCTGCGCCATGTGCAAGTGTGTGGTGGAATCGGGTGGAGGTGATGTGTTGCCCACCGAACTCGGCCACCTGAGCCGGCAGGAAAAAGCACACCACGTGCGGCTGGGTTGCCAGGTTAAAGTGAAGCAGGACATGTCCATCCGGATACCCGAAGAAATTTTCGGTATCAGGAAATGGCAGTGCGAAGTAGTTTCGAATTACAACGTATCAACATTCATCAAAGAGTTTGTTGTAAAACTGCCTCCGGGCGAAACCCTGCACTTTGAAGCAGGCGGCTATATACAGATTGATGTGCCCGCCATAACGGTTGATTACAAAACCATGGACATTACTCCCCATCCTGAACTGGGCCACAAACCCGATGTGTTTAAAAGCGATTGGGATAAGTTCAAGTTGTGGGATTTGAAAATGAAGAACGATGAGCCCATCTTCAGGGCCTACTCCATGGCCAACCACCCGGCTGAAGGAAACATCATTATGCTGAACATCCGGGTTGCCACCCCACCGTGGGATCGCGCCAACAACAAATGGATGGACGTTAACCCGGGCATCTGCTCATCGTACGTGTTCTCGCGCAAGCCGGGCGACAAGGTGACCATTTCAGGTCCTTATGGAGAGTTTCACATCAATCCTACCCAACGCGAAATGATTTACATTGGCGGTGGTGCCGGCATGGCTCCGCTGCGGGCACAGGTATTCCACCTCTTTCATACTGAAAAGACAAACCGCAAGGTATCCTATTGGTATGGCGGCCGCTCAAAGAAGGAACTGTTTTATGTCGACCACTTCCGCAAAATCGAGAAGGACTTCCCCAACTTCAGGTTTTACATCGGTCTGTCCGAACCCTTGCCTGAAGACAACTGGAAAGTATTAAAGAGCCTGGACGACCGTGAAGGCGATGGGTACCTTGGCTTCATACATCAGTGCCTGTTCGATAATTACCTGAAGAATCACCCGGCACCTGAAGACATTGAGTATTACCTCTGCGGACCCCCGTTAATGAATGCAGCGGTGCTGAAGATGCTTGATGAAATGGGTATTCCAAAGGAAAACATCCGCTTTGACGACTTTGGCGGATAACCCATACGGACCATCCTGAAAGGGAACCTGACCGGTTCCCTTTTTATTTTTATCCTTTCGTATCTTTCTCAAAAATAGGCTGCATGGACCTCACCATTCTTTTCTCTCCAATCAATGAATCCGTTTACTCTTCCATCACGTCACCTTCTTCTTTCTATAAAAGCATCCGGATTTTTGGTAACAAAATGCCCGAGTACAAAGATGCCCACGTGGCCTTGCTGGGTGTTTCCGAGTGCCGCGGAGCCGGCAACAACTCAGGCATAACAGCAGCTCCGGATGAAATCCGGAAAAAACTCTATGCCCTGAAAAAAGGAAACGGTCTTTACCGCATTGTGGATCTGGGCAATCTTAACCCGGGTCACGACCTGGACGAATCCTACACCCGACTGAGCGAAGTGTGCCGCATGTTGCTGGAGAACAACGTGCTCCCGGTAATCCTGGGTGGATCACACGACCTGGACTATGGCCAATATGCTGCTTACGAAACGATGGACAAGCTGGTGAGTTTTCTGAATATTGATGCCTTTCTGGATCTGGATGAAAACCGCGAAGCCCCGGTGAACCGGCAACACATTCATAAAATCATGCTGCACGATCCGAATTACCTGTTCAGCTACACACACCTGGCCTACCAGAGTTACCTGATTGATCCTGCTTCGGTATCGGTGCTGGAGAAACTCTACTTCGAAGCCTTCCGCATCGGGCAGATGCGCACCAACCTGCAAGAGATGGAACCTGTTATCCGTAATGCCGATATGATGTCTTTCGACATCACCGCCATCCGTTCAGCCGATGCACCCGCCAATGCAAACGCGCAGCCTTTTGGACTTACCGGTGAAGAGGCCTGCCAGATCTGCTGGTATGCCGGCCAGAATGAAAAACTGAGTTCCGTGGGCTTTTATGAATACAACCCCCAACTGGATGACGTGAATAAAAAGACGGCCAGCGTAGTGGCCACTATGGTGTGGTATTTTATAGAGGGCTACTACCACCGAAAGAAAGAACAGAATTTTAAGAGCAATGATTTTTTAAAATACGTGGTGGCCATGCCGGTGGAAAACGAAACCATTACATTTTACAAGAGCAAGTTCAGCGAACGCTGGTGGATGGAAGTGCCCTATCCGGGAGGTTTTGAACGCTACGCCCGAAACAGCATTGTGCCCTGCAGTTATACCGACTACCAAACCGCCACCAAAGGCGAAGTGCCCGAACGGTACATCAGCATGGTGGCCAAGTTGAGTTAGAATTGGACTGTTGGGTTTAAAGAAGGGATAGGAGTAATTTCTTCCTTCGAAGATTTCCGTCAGGAACTCGCCATAATCCGCAGGGTCCTCTTTGAGCGACACCAGGAAGACAGAAGAACGCCAAATCGTAGCCAGATGTACAAACGGTGTATTACCAGATTCAAAAATCGGGCATTATCTATCCCTAACCCGATACACCCACCAGCCCATGATCATCATCAGCGCTGCGCTGCACCCCACCAACACATGGAAGTAACTTTCAGCCAGCAGGTTAAACGAAATAAGCGCCTTCTCTACCTGGTTCAGCCCGATAAGCACCACACTGCCCAGCATCAGCAACAATAAAACGTTGTACAGCAAACCGGGTACGTGCGTGGCCGGAATTATCCTTCGCTGATTGATAACAATAATAAGCACCGCCACCAGCAACGGCAGAATCAGTCCGTTCAGTGCCTGCACGGTAAGGATTACCGGGATCGGTTTAATGCCGCTGATGCCGAACAAGAAGCCCGTGAGCAGCACAGTGCCCCACACCAGCCGTAACCTGCGTTGATCTTCCCATCCAAAAATGGTGGAGGCAATAACCGAGGATGCATACGGTGCTGTAATGGACGATGAAAATCCCGCGGCAAACAAGCCAACACCCAGCGCAAGGGAACCCACAGGCCCCATTTTTTCACGCAAGGAACCGGCCAGGTCCGGGAACGAAGAAAACGCCTGCACGGAAGTGCCGGCAATCAAAATGGCTGCGGTTATCAACCCGCCTGTTAATACCGAAACCGTAAGCCCGAGCCGCATCAGCGGTATGGTTTTTCCTTTGCTGATGCCCGAGCCTAAAAAGATGTTATAGGGAACAATCGTAGTACCCACCAATCCCAGAATTAACAGCGCGCTGCCACCAGGAAACTCAGGCACAACAGCGTGTGCCAACACTTCAGTAATCGAAAAAGGTTGCTGCAGAGCCAGCATAAAAAAAGCAAGGCCCATTAATCCAACCAGCCCGGTCATCAGCCACGAAATAACCTGGCGTTTGTTGATCCACAACACCACAAATGAAACAACTGCAACCACCACCGTGAGTATTTTCAGGTTGATCCCGGTGAGCAGGTTAAGTCCGGAAACAGCTCCGAGCATATTTCCGGCTTCATAGGCTGCACAGCCCAGCATTACGGTTACACCCACCAGGGTCATCAGCATTTTACCCCTGGCACCAAAACACTGCTGTGAAGCCTGCCCCAGGTTTAAGCCCGTACTGATTACGATGCGGGCTGATACTTCCTGAAGCAGGAGGCAACCCATTGTGCCCAACGTTACCGCCCACAACAACCCAAGTTGGTAAGTAGCCCCGGCTGTAATGGCGGTGGTAATCGTGCCAGGCCCGATAAAGGCAGCCGAGATTACCGAGTAGAGAATAACACTGGAAAGTTTGGACGGTGGGCGCATGCAACTTTGTGCCTGAGTTATTCGGATGAAACCCCGTGCTGTTGATTTAATTGGAGCAATAGTTCCATACGCTGCTCATCACAACACGTTCCCTAATTGCTCCTTGATTTTTTCAAGTTCTTCTTTCATGGCAACCACGTGCTTTTGAATGGCCGCATCGTTGGCCTTTGAGCCGATGGTGTTGATTTCACGGCCAATCTCCTGGGCAATGAAACTCAGCTTCTTACCGTTCGATTGCGGTTCGGCCAGCACTTGCAAAAAATAGTCGAGATGAGCCTTAAGTCGCACGCGTTCCTCATGGATGTCGAACCGTTCGGCATAGTAAATAATCTCCTGTTCCAGCCGGTTCACGTCATAACCCTCGCCAAACAAATTGGCAATGCCTCCTTTCAGCCTCTCCCTGATTTTCTCAATCCGCTTCGGATCAAGTTTTTCAACAGCGCTCAGCGAGGTGCTAATGGATTCGCAGTAATACCCAAGATGGCCCTCCAGCACCTTTCCTTCTGTCATCCGGAATGCATCACAGGCCCCCAGCGCATCGGCTATTGTCTTTTTTACAATGCGCCACTCCTCCTCACCGACTCCTTCCGACAGCTTCGTTTGTATTACATCGGGTGAAGAAAGGGCATGCGAAAAGAGCCCCTCATAAGGTGCCATCGCCCGGTCGGCCAGTTTCTTCAACTGGGTATAGTATTGCATGAACAGCGCCTCATTATAGGTTTGCCGCACCTCAGCCTCGCCCACGCGTTGAAACTCGAGCGAAAGACTTACTTTTCCACGCTCCAGTTTTTCATTAACCAGGTTGCGGATTTCCATCTCTTTCTCGGAAAAGGATTTCGGAATCCGCAGGCTCAGGTCAAGAAATTTAGAGTTCAGGCTTTTAACTTCTACCTGCAACTGTATGCGGCCATCGTCATGGCTCACGTTGCCATAGCCGGTCATTGATTTAATCATGACGGAAAGATTTAAATAACAAGATACACGAAATCCGGCTTAGAAATCGAATCCAAGGGTTATCATAAACTGTGGATTTCCCACCCTGTAATTTTCAACCGGCCAGGCAAGGTCAAATTTCATGTAATAACCCAGCATTATGGTACGCATGCCGAAACCGTAACTATATAACCAGGGATTAAGGTAATTTTTAATATCAATGTCAAAACTGGCATCCGTAATCCGTCTGAAGCTTACGCTGTTGTTTGAGTTGAACGGAGGGCTTCCCGACCAGCTGCTGCCGATATCATAAAACCCGATAAACTGCATGTTGCTGAAAAACTTGGAGCTGATGGGAGAAGATGACAGCACCCTGAACAAGGGTAACCGCAACTCGGCATTCAGCAGCAACACATTGTTGCCGAAAAGTGTGGCGTAATCAAACCCACGAAGGTTGGTAGCGAATTCTGCAAACAGCAGGTCGGTATTCTGTGATTGTGAACCCAGCGGATTCTCCTCACCGGTGCTGGACGATCCGCCCAGGTAAACCTGGTTAAAAGCCCAGTTATCCATACCACCCAGTAAGTAATGCTTTGGTTTTTTGCCGTAGAACGTGCCGCCAAAACCACGTACAGCCAGGATAATTTCTTTATAGATTTTCTGATAATGACGGATATCGGCCGACACCTGGCTGAAGCTGTTGTTGCTGTTGCTGAGGCCTTCCCAATGGGTATAGGTGATTTTTCCCCGTGTCCCCTCAATGATGTTTATGGCCACCGAAACGGAATTATCATAAACGAGTTCGGACTTTACACCTGCAAAAAATTCGGAAGAGGGAAGTGCCGATGGCGGGCCCGTAGGAAAATTGGTTTCACCAAGGTCAACTGCGGTAGTCAATGCTCCAAACGGCTTCAGCGTTAACCGCAAGCGCTCCGAAACCGGCAAAGCCGCACCCACTTCCAGTTTATTCAGCGAATAGTGATAGACATTTTCTCCGGAATACGGCTCCCACCGGATGCCCTTCCGGTCGAACCGTGCACTGAAATCAATAAATGCAGGCAGGTATTGGAATTCACCATACACATCGCCATTGCGCAAGTCAAAGCTGGTCATTAAGCCTCCATAAAACCGGTAATTCTCCAGCATATCATTCATCTGGATTTCCATCAGCGTGCCGAACCCGCGCAACGGGTCAATCACCGCAGATGTAACCATGGATTCTCTCCCAAACTTGCTCTCATAAGGAAACGGCCCCATAATCCGGTTTTTGTCGCGGGCCTTCATGTAGCGGTTTAAAAATGTCTCCGAAGGCTGGGGTTGCTTGATCACTTCATCCTCAAAAACATAATTGTCGGTATTGATAACCGGGGCCTGCTTTGGCTTTATGGTATCGGCTTTTTGTACCGTTGCGGGGTCTATTGTAATTGGTGCCCTGTCACGCAGTAGAGGCACCGAATCTTTTGCTGACGCTGAATCGTCTTTAGCCTGCGCTTCCTTCAGCCGGGCATTCAACAAATCTTTAATGGTCATGTTCTTATTCTCTTCCTGTCGCCTCCGGTCACGAATAACGCGGGCCTGTTGAAGTTCCTTTCTTCGCGTAGCCGGTGTAAAGACACTGCGATTCAGGTTAAAATCCTTCTCTACAAAAATATCATCGCGAAGCCGCTGTTGCATCACCATGGCCAGCATGCTGCGCTCCGCATTAAAGTCATAATCCTTAATACTTGTTGAGTAATTGGTAACCTGGGTGTAGATTCCCGTGGCCCGGTCAAACTTAAATAGGTTGATGATGCCGCGCTGATCGCTGAGGTAGTAATAAATGTTGTCGTTCAGTGCAAAGGGTGCATAATCCTTGCTCAGGGTGTTGGTTATACGGCTTACCACCAGGTTGGTCGTGTCCAGGTCAAACACAAACAGGTTATAGTTGTCAGTCAGGTCGCCCAAGATCGGTCTCGATCGTGTCCGAAGGGTGTCACTTACCCGGTTCGAACTCCACACAATCCGGTTGGTGCCGGGAATAAAGCTGGGATCAAGGTCGTCATACAGGTCGTTGGTTAATCTTCGGATACGATCTCTCCGGGTACTCAATAAGAATAAATCGTTTTGCCCCTCAAAATCAGCACTGAGTATAGCAAGCCTGCCGTTTCCTGAAAAGTTGATGCTTCGCACATTGCTAAACCTGTCTAACTCACGCGGAAGCTTGGTGCGTGTATTCAAATCATAAAGCCAGAATGTATATTCTCCGTGCTTAATAGCAACTACACCCAGGGTGTTGGCATCAGCCCAACTGATGATCGGCAGGCGGTTATCAACGCGTTGCCCGATTACCCGGCTGCCTCCTGTCAGGATGGTGGTTTCTTTGTTGCTGGTGAGCGAACGAACTTTTACCGAGTAGCTGCCCCGGTCGTTTTCAGCGTAGGCCAGGTAACGTCCATCCGGGCTGATCTTTAACGTAGTGAATTCGGTGTAGCGGTTGTGGCGCGCGTGCAGTTTTGTTGAGTCGGCCTGCTTAACATAGGTTTTACTTACCGAATTTTCCATTTGCGAATAGTACTGAAACCATTCATCAACCAGTTTTGTGTACGGCACACCCAGGGTAATCAAGATACTTTTCTCTTCGTTGCGGGTTATCCGTGTATAATTCAGAATGTTGGCAACACTGCTCTTACCGTAGCGCTCAACAATAAAATTCCAGGCCGACTGGCCGATGAGAGCGGCCTCCTTGTCGGAAAATTTGGTCAGCTTCCTAACATTTCGGGTTGACACAATCTGCCGCACAAAGTCATCCATTTCGGCTGTCCAGCCCCTGGCCACATACATGGCCACTCCGCTTACAAACCACTCGGGCAGGTTAAGGAGGATGGCGCTTTGAAAAATATCTTTCAGGCTGCCTCCGTACATCATCTCATTAACCAGCATGGATGTGATGCTGAAAAGCAATTCGTCCTTAAACTCCTGTGCCGTACCCTGATGTGCTACTTCAACGTAAGGTTTGATAAAATCAACCTCCCCATTAATATTATAATAGGTGTGGTTAAGGCCTACATTGCTCTGGCGCAAATCGGCCATTGAATTGTAAATAAAAACTTTTGCTTTATAATAAGGAGCGTACCCGAGCAGGTCGGTAATGCGGTCAAATTCAAGTTCAAGGTATTGAAGAGCCTGTGTGGCAATGTCTCTGCGGCCATCGTAATAATACACATCGAAATTTTCACCGGTAAGGAATTGCCAATCAAAAGTCCGGTATTGAATCCGGTTTTTACCAAAAACTTCACGTGCCTGCTGCGCCCGGCCCTGAAACCCCACTACAACCACCCACACGCAGCAAATCAATATAACTCTCGCCATATCACAATCCTATGCAGACCTCCAATATAATGATTTATAACGTTGAATATCCACCTCATTGTTCAGCGGCACACCATTTTCAAGCCATTGTATCAACTGGTTTGAAAAATAGGGTGCAAGGCTTACACCTTTCGTGCCCAGGCCGTTAAAAACAACTACGTTATTGAACTGCGGATGAGCACCCAGAATCGGCCTGCGGTCGGGTACCGTGGGGCGAAATCCCCATAGCTGATTGCTTACCTGGTACGGAAACCGCACCAGGGATTTCAGGCCGGCCGTCAACTCGAGCCAGGCTGCTTGTGTGGTGCCTGCTGTGCGATCGAGCCGGTTATAGGTTGCCCCGGCCTTCCAGACTCCCGGCACAACATAAACACCCCGATTATAGATTCTGGGAACAACTTCATCGGTTTCCAGTTGCAGTACCTCGCCTTTTAAAGGCTGAACAGGAAGCCACGAAAAGAGCTTGCTGAAACGGACATCGCTACCTGCACAAAAAATAATTTTCGAAGCGCCAAGCCCCCGATACGTAACGCCTTCTCCGGTTATAACTAACTCATCTTCATTTATCCACTCGTCAAAAAAAAATCCACGTTCGCCAATAAGTTTACGGATTGCCGATAAAAACCGGACTGTATCCACATATCCTGACTGCTTCACTAACAACCCTCCGAACGGATTTTGCACCTGCGATTCGAACATGGGTGCTTCAAAACTGCTTTCAATGTAAGGGGAAAAAGAATTTTTCATGCTTTTCAGCATCCAATCATTCTGCTCGCCTGCAGAAATAAAGGGACGAAAAACCGGCATAGGAAAAAAGAATCGTTCGTTAGTCATGCGCTCAGCCTCCCTGTAAAAGGCATCGAGGTAAGGGTATAGTACATCGGCTAACCAGGTTAAGGAAAAATTCTTGCCGGTAATGGGATTAAACAACCCGGCCGCAACGCGCGAGGCCGAATCAAGCACAGGTGATGCAAATACAGCTATGCGCCTGTTCTGCTTCAGCAGATGCACGGCAAGGCATGAGCCCGCCAAACCCTGGCCTGCAATGATGTAGTCAACCCTCTGTGTGTTCACGATTAATCGATGCAGAAAATCCGAAATGCCAAAAATCCGGATTATTTTTGGAATATGCTTCACATAAAGCGCTTCACGTTTAATCCGTTTGCCGAAAACACCTATGTAGTCTATGATGAGACAAACGAAGCCATGATTATAGACCCTGGATGCTGCAACCGAAATGAAGAAGCCTCTCTTTCGGAATACATCGGGAAGAATTCACTAACCGTTACAAAACTGGTGAATACCCATTGCCATATTGATCATGTTTTGGGAAATGATTTTGCTAAATCAACATACCGGGTTCCTTTTTTCATTCATGCCCTTGAAGAGCCTGTGCTTAAAGCCGTGAAGGTGTACGCTCCGAATTATGGATTTCCTCAATACCAGGAAACATTGCCTGATAATTTTTTTTCGGAAGGTGATCTCATTACCGTAGGCAATCATTCGTTTGAAGTTCTGTTTGTTCCGGGTCATAGCCCCGGGCACGTTGCCTTTTATAACCGGATCACCCTTACGCTTATCAGTGGCGATGTGCTGTTTGAGAATAGTATCGGCCGGACAGATTTACCCGGTGGCGATTACGATACGTTGATCGAAAGCATTCACAATAAACTATTTTCCCTGCCTGATGAGGTAACTGTGTATTGCGGACATGGCCCAGAAACTTCTATCGGTTACGAAAAAAGAACAAATCCATTCTGTGCCGTAGTCGGCTAAACACGAATATGAAACGCCACCTTCCAAACCTGTTAACCCTTGGCAACCTTCTTTGCGGATGCATGGGCATTGTGTGGATACTGGAAGGCAAAGAATTTCCGGTAGCTTACCTGGTTTGGACAGCATGTCTGTTTGATTTTCTCGATGGCTTTACTGCCCGATTGCTGAAAACTTATTCGGCTATTGGAAAAGAGCTTGACTCACTGGCAGATGTAGTGAGTTTCGGGGTGCTGCCGGCTCTGGTCATCTACACACTATGGCCTGCCGATGTACCTGCATGGGCTGCATTTTTTTCCTTTTCAACCGCTGCCTTCTCCGCACTCAGGCTGGCCATTTTCAATGTTGATGAAACTCAAAAAGAGTCCTTCAGGGGATTACCCACTCCGGCAAATGCGATATTGATCACGTCCATCCCCCTTTTGCCTGACGCGATCCTTCATGTACTTCAGCAACCGGTTCCACTCCTTGTTCTTATTGCAGTGTCGTCATGGCTGCTGGTATCACCCATAGAATTATTTGCACTGAAATTCAAATCCTTTTCATGGAAAGGCAACGAAGTGCGATTTACTTTTCTGCTGGTAACCGTATTACTTCTGGTGTGGATTAACGTAACGGCTCTCCCGCTCATTATACTACTGTATATAGTCTTTTCGTTACTTTCAAAGTTCGTTTTAAAGTAGAATCGACCCGAAGTGCTGAACATCTCTTGTGTTGCCCTGTTCTTTAAAAGAAAGGCCATTGGCACAATGGCCTCCTTGCTTATTGTCTTTTCCACGGCAGGTCAGTCTTCCGTACTTCATTCGGGCGCCTGGTACAAACTGGCCGTTAAACAATCCGGTGTGTACCGTGTTGATCTTACCCTGTTTAAAAAAATGGGGTTTGATCCGAAAACCGATCCCCGCAAAATCAGAATTTACGGCAATGGAACCGGTATGCTCCCGCAGGCTAATGCAACTCCCCGCATTACCGATCTGGCCGAACTCTCAATTTTCATACAAGGAGAGGAAGACGGCATTTTTAATTCGCAAGACTTCATTCTGTTTTATGCTGAAGGCCCTGATAAAATCTCGTTTGACACCCAACGTGAAATCTACTGCTACGAAAAAAATAACTATGCTACTCAGAATTATTACTTCATTACGGTTGGCACAGCCAACGGGAAGCGGGTTCAAACTTCTCCCGATGCCGGAACCGGCTTTCCTGTAATTACAACATTCGAAAATTTTGTCTTCCATGAGGCGGATCAATATAACGAGCTGAAGTCAGGCCGCGAGTGGTATGGCGAACGGTTTGACCTGAGTACTGATCTTGCTCTTTCGGTTAGCTTGCCTGATGTAATGCCCAACACGCCTGTAAAAATTGTTTCCGATGTAATGGCACAATCGTTCGACAATACTTCTTTCAAACTATTTATGAATGGAGTACAGGTTGCACAACAAACAATACCGGCAATTCCCAATACCCAGTATGGCATTAAAGGGAGGCATCACCGCGATACCATTACCACAAATTCGTCAACGGTGCTCGCCCCCGGAAAACAGAATCAGGAAATCAGGTATCAATACCTGAAGAGCGTCTCAGCCCGATCCATCGGATATCTTAATTTCTTTTTGGTTCAGACAACCCAGCAACTCAAACTGTATGGCCCGCAAACCTCATTTCGTTCATTGGCAAGCCTGCAGCATCCGGTTTCACGCTATGCAATTGCAAACAGTTCTTCATCCGCCCGCGTATGGAATGTTACCGATCCGGTCAATCCGGCTTTTCAAGCAAGCACCTTTGAATCAGGAGCCACAACATTCGCTGCACCATCTTCTGTTCTGAATCACTACGTCATATTCTTGACGAATTCCCCGGCCCCCGAACTTGTTGGCAAAGTGGCAAATCAAAACCTGCACGGCCAACCGACTTCCAACCTCATAATTGTAACCCCCCCTGATTTCAGAGCCGAAGCCCAACGCCTGGCTAATCACCGGGCCTCCGTAAACGGTTGGACAACCCACGTTGTTACTACCACAGAGGTCTATAATGAATTTTCAGGAGGCCGTCAGGATGTTACCGCCATTCGCGATTTCACAAAGTACCTATTCGATAAGTCGCCCGGTTCGTTGCGCGCCTTGCTGCTTTTTGGTAAGGGTACTTACGATTACAAGAATATTTTGGGTACCAACCGGAATTTTGTTCCTACCTACGAATCGAGAAATTCGTTGCACCCACTCCTCACCTATTCTTCTGACGATTACTTTGCTTTCCTTGAAAACCATGAAGGAGAATGGCCGGAAGACCCACCGGTTAACCACAGCATGGATATAGGCGTGGGCAGGTTACCTGTAAAAACCATTGCCGAAGCGAAAACAGTAGTAGACAAACTCATCGCTTATGATACAGACCTGAAGCGTGCCGGCCCCTGGCGCAAGAGTATTATTTTTGTTGCCGATGATGGCGATTTCAATATTCATCAAAGTCAGGCTGACCAACTTGCTGAAGAAATCGAAACCAATTATTCTTTCTTTAATTCAAAAAAAATATACCTCGATGCCTATCCGCAACCTGCTGGTACCGCAACGTCACCAGAAGCAAGAGCTGCCATCCAAAAATCATTTGATGACGGGGCACTCATTATTAACTACACTGGCCATGGTGGCGAACGACAATGGGCACAAGAGCGAATTTTTGATGACCTGTTGATTGTCGCTCTTCAAAATCAACGCCTTCCACTTTTGCTAACGGCAACCTGTGAGTTTGGGCGCCAGGACGACCCTATATTTCTTTCAGGAGGTGAGCTCTGCATGCTTCAAAAAAACGGAGGCGCCATTGCATTGATTACCACGGCCAGGCCGGTAAGTTCAAGCACAAACTTTGCTTTGAATCAGGCATTTTATCAGGCACTTTTCCAGCTAGCAGATGGCATTTACCCGGAGATAGGAGACGTATTCCGCAGGACAAAAAATAGTAGTTTGAGTGGTGTAAGTAACCGCAATTTCTCGCTAATTGGCGATCCCTCTATGTACCTGGCTATGCCCGATTTTAAAATTCAGATAGAACAAATAAACACACAATCTGGCAGTGATACCCTCCGGGCACTTTCGCTGGTTACTGTTTCCGGAAAGGTTACTGACTATACCAATACAACAAACACAGCATTCAACGGAACGCTTCACGCTACACTTTATGACAAGGAAACCACCTTTTTAACCCTGGGCGATGAAAATCCTCCCTTTACATATACCCAGTGGTATAATGCATTGTTTCGTGGTCAGGCACATGTTGAAAACGGACTGTTTAGTTTTGAGTTTGTGATGCCTAAAAATATCGCTTACACCGTAGGAACCGGCAAACTAAGTCTTTATGCTCATCACAACAATCAGCCAACCGATGCATCGGGTTACTCGAAGAGTTTTAAAATCGGGTTAAGTGAGCCGGGCATCCCTGCAGATATCACACCGCCTGTTATTAAGTTATTCCTTGGCGATACCACTTTCATTAACGGAGGCATTGCATCTCCAACCACTAAATTAATTGCCAGACTGTATGATGAAAGCGGAATCAACATTTCAGCCTATGGCATAGGCAATAGCATTGTTGCCGCCCTGGACGATACACAAACCTATGTTCTCAACGACTACTACGTTGCTGACGTAAATGACTTTACACGGGGTAGGGTTGAATTCACGTTGACCGATCTGAAACCGGGCAAGCACAGCATAACACTCAAAGTGTGGGATGTTCATAATAATTCATCGCAGGCTACAGTTGATTTTGTTGTACATGGCGATGCCCTGGTTATTGAATCATTCGGCAACTATCCTAATCCAGTTAGCGAATTCACCAAACTATACTTTACCCACAACCGCAGTGGAGACGATCTTGATGGAACCCTCGGCATCTATGATCAAACCGGCAGGGAACTGCACCGGGTTGATTTTGTCGCTTCAGAAAGCACCTATCAGGTAGACCTGATTGAATTAACCCGAAACGAAGAACCCTTAAAATATCTCAAAGCGGGTTTATACTTTGCAAGGCTTGCTGTTCGTTCCTTAACCAATGGCTCTAAAAATGAGCGGGTTACAAAATTTATTATTCTGAATTAACTATCTTTGAACCCTTGAGACCTGAAAAATGAAGGTTTTTTCCATACTCTCGCTTCTTTGTGCCAGCCTTTTCACCGCGGTTATTCACGCTCAGCAACCTGGAGTTGTTACGGGTGCCGACACAACCTTCCGTGTAATTACAACGGCCGTTCCCTTTCTGACCATTAGCCCGGATGCCCGCAATGCAGCCCTTGGCGATGTAGGTGTCGCCACTTCACCGGATGCCAACTCGGCTTACTGGAACCCCGCTAAACTCGTTTTTATCGATAAAGCATATGGTGGAGCAATCTCTTATACTCCATGGCTTGGTAAGATCATCAACGATATGTGGATTTCCTATCTTACAGGATTCTATAAAATAACACGCGAACAGGCCGTTGCACTGTCCATGAAATATTTCGACTTGGGTGATATTAGTTTCAGGGGCACGGGCAATGAGCCACTCGGTGATTTTAATCCACGCGAACTGGCACTGGATTTAACCTACTCCAGGATGCTTACCGAAGAACTTAGCGTTGGATTAACCGGCAGATATATTTATTCTAATTTAACCGGAGCATTTCCAACCGGAACCGACACACGACCCATCAATTCGGCCGCAGTTGATTTAGGTGTTTACTATACAAAACCCATGAAGGGAACGAAAAACTCATCGTTGTCACTAGGCGCACTGATTTCAAACATTGGCCCTAAAGTTTCTTATACCGATGATGCCAACAGAACGAATATACCCACCAACCTTAAAATTGGTGGAGTTTATACAACCGAACTGGATCCCTTTAATTCCTTAAGTTTTGCACTTGATTTAAATAAACTGCTTGTACCTACAGTTAACAATGGTCAGTCAGTCCTGAGCGGCATGTTCGGATCTTTTTCGGATGCTCCTGATGGATTTTCGGAAGAGATTAAGGAAATTATTCTCAACATGGGTGTTGAATACTGGTACAATAACACCTTTGCAGGTCGTATCGGTTATTTCCTTGAATCACGGGATAAAGGCAACCGCAAATACCTAACCCTTGGTGTTGGTTTTAGAAATCAAAAGTCATTCGGAATTGACGTAGCTTATCTTGTACCTACAAATGGACTGGAAAATCCACTGGCAGAAACGATACGCTTCTCACTTCTATTCCAGGTTAAGGCTCAAGCCAAAGAAGAATCGGTTACCGACTAAGCCGATGCTCGATCGAAAAACTCAACCGGCCTATACCCTTAATAATACTTTCAATTTACTACAGCCCGAACAGGTAGCCCTGAGTAACGGAGCAAATGTATTTTTCATTCATGGAGGCGATCAGGAAGTTGTTAAACTTGAGTTGATCTTCTGGGCCGGTCGCTGGTTTGAGGCTATTCCGGGAGTTTCCACCTTTGCCTCGCAGTTGATTCCAAAAGGCTCACAAACAAGAACCAGTGATGAAATTTCTCAAGCCTTAGAATCGCTCGGGATCCATATTGAAATTACTCCCGGATTCGATTTTGTATCACTGACCCTCTTTGGTTTGACCAAACGCATTGATGAGGCACTGGCTATTCTGTCAGACATCTGCTCTTCACCCACTTACCCCGAAAAAGAGGTTTCGAGATATAAAAATATCTTTCTTCAAAATCTCAGAATCAACCGCGAAAAAACAAGTTATCTGGCTGCTACCACTTTCCGGGAACATCTTTTTGGCAAAGAGCATCCTTATGGAAGCGAGGTTACCGAGGGAAATGTTCAAAAAATACAATCAGAAACACTTCATTCCTTTCATGGATCGTACTTCAAACATTTCGTATGCTTTGCTACCGGAAAAATACCCCAGTCTTTAAAAAATAGCATCTTGAACACGTTGAGCGGTCTCCCATTTCATGTTACACAAATAGAATCAATACAAAAGTCAATGTCCGGTGGAGCCACGATTAAGGTAGAGAAACCGGAAAGTGTCCAATCATCCCTTCGAATAGGAAAACGGGTTATTCCTAACGATCATCCCGATTATCCAAATTTGATTTTGGCGAACCATACACTGGGTGGTTATTTCGGCTCTCGCCTGATGCAGAGCCTTCGTGAAGACAAAGGTCTGACATACGGCATTCATTCAACAATACATTCATTGAAGCACGAAAGCTATTTTGTTATAAGCACAGATGTTAGCAAAGACCATGGCAACTTTGCAATAGAGGAGATCAGGATTGAGCTTAAGAAATTCAGAACCGTTCCTTTGGAAGAGGTTGAATTACAGCTTGCTAAAAATCATTTTCTCGGAAGCCTGTTCACTGAGTTAAATACGCCATTTGCGCATGCCGAGAAGTTGAAGAATATTCTTTTGAATAATCTTGACAGGAATTACTACCATTACCTTATTGAAGAAATCCAAAACTCCACCCCAATAAAGTTACAGAGCATAGCAGAATCATATTTCAACGAAGAAAATATGCTTATTGTATCCGCGGGTTAAT
>JBBINY010000034.1:0-31522 GCA_037443645.1 Cytophagales bacterium | reverse complement strand
AGCAGCCGTGGCAGGTGGCGTGACTTCCTTCATTGATATGCCAAATACGCTTCCGAATGTTTTGACCATTGACATACTCAAAGAAAAATATCAAATAGCATCCGAAAAATCATTAGCTAATTTTGGTTTTTTCTTAGGTGTAAATGGCGACAATCTTGATGAAGTAATTAAGCTCGACACCTCCAAACTTATTGGTGTTTCTGATGACGGACTCTATTTTACAAAAAAAGGCAATCTTCTTGCCGACAACCCAGAAACAATGGAAAAACTTTTTGCAAACTGCAAATCAATCATAGCCATCCATTCTGAAAAGGAACAACTAGTTGAGGAAAATGAAAATATCTATCGAGAAAAATATGGTGAAAATGTCCCAATTGAATTTCATCCACTCATAAGAAGCGAAAAAGCTTGTTATGAGGCAACAAAGAGAGCAATTGAAATAGCCAACAGGCACAAGGCACGACTTCACATTCTGCATTTGACCACAGAGGCGGAAACACATCTTTTCCGCAATGACATTCCGCTTGAAGAAAAAAATATAACGACAGAAGTATCGGTTCATCACTTATGGTTCTCTGACAAAGACTATCAGCATTTGGGGGCATTGATAAAATGGAACCCCGCAATAAAAACAGAAAAAGATAAAAAAGGGCTTTTAAAAGCGTTGTTGGACGGTAGAATAGACATCGTAACAACTGACCACGCTCCTCATACTTTAGCTGAAAAACAAAAACCTTATTTTCAATCAATGTCGGGTGCACCAATCGTTCAGCATTCGTTAAACATTATGCTTGAGTTTTACAAGCAAGGCCTTATTTCATTGGAGAAAATTGCTGAAAAAATGTGCCATAATCCAGCGACACTGTACCGAATTGAAAAAAGAGGATACATTCGTGAGGGCTACTTTGCAGACCTAACCATTGTTGACTTGAATTCAAGTTGGACGGTTTGCAAAGAAAATATTTTATCCAAATGTGGTTGGTCGCCATTAGAAGGGACTACCTTTCAAACAAAAGTTACTCATACATTTGTAAATGGCAATCTGGTTTACAACAACGGACAATTTAACGAAACAGTAAAAGGACAGGCTTTAAAAATTGTAAACTAATATGAAAAGAATTTTTAGTACTGGAAATGGAACGGATGCAGGTAAAACAATTATTTCGGCTCTTATTACAGAGCATCTTAAAGCCGATGGTTGATAAAATGGATTTCAATGGTTGTCTTGATGTATTGAACTTACCAGAATAAGGATCAAACCGCTGTTATTCATCGAGCCAACTGACCAAACAATTTATGACCGGTGTTTGGTGTGGTGCCAACAAATTGAACACACCGAAGTAACTCGTCAAGATAAAGTGATTCGTCAACTCCGGGGATTATTAAAAACGGCATTCAAAGAATCCTCAAACCAGCGTTGGCCATGAAACCCAGGGAATGGTTTACATGACTTACGCCTTTAATTTCTAATGACAATTCCGGGATAATTATGTTTCAAAACAGAAAATTACTAATAGCAACGAAGCATCAAAAAGAAAAAGTTATTGTGCCAATCCTTGAAAAAGAATTAGGTGTACGTTGTTTTATAGATGAAGCCTATGATACGGATGCCTTAGGAACTTTTACAGGCGAAATAGAAAGAGAATTAGACCCTGTTTCAACCGCCAGAGAAAAATGCCTGCGGGCAATGAAAAAAAATAATTGCGATTTGGGTGTAGCAAGCGAAGGGTCATTTGGGCCACACCCCTCACTGTTTTTTGTAAATGCCGATGATGAATTTTTAATTTTTATAGATAGCAAAAGTAACATCGAAATAATTGTAAGGGAGTTAAGCACTTCCACTAATTTCAATGGCAAACAAATAGAAAGTCAAAAAGAACTTTTGGAATTTGCAAAGCAGGTTGGATTTCCTGCTCACGGTATAATTCTTCGTAAATCAAAAGAGGAAACTACAGATATTCACAAAGGGATAACGGATGATGAAATTCTAAAAAAAACATTTGAGCATCTCCATTCAAAGTATAAAACTGTTTATGCCGAAACAGACATGAGAGCCATGTATAACCCTACACGAATGACAGTGATTGAAAAAGCAACAGAGAAATTGGTGCAAAAGATTAAATCCACTTGTCCCAAGTGTAAAATGCCGGGCTTCGGAATAACAGATGCCAGGCGTGGACTTGAATGTAGTTTATGCGGTTCTCCCACCAACTCAACATTAAGTTACATTTATGTTTGCCAACATTGTAAATTCACAAAAGAAGAAATGTATCCTAACAAAAAGACAACCGAAGACCCAATGTATTGTGACTACTGCAATCCATAAAACTAACGAAATAATCATGTTACAAGACAACAAGGAAAGAGCCACAGCCGCTAACAGCGTGTGCGAAACCCGAAATTGAGATATGAGTAAATGGATAACAATCGGACTTTTGACTACAGTAGTAAATTTGTCTTAGCCCCAATACAAAAAACGATAGACTCAAAACATTAACGATGCGGGTTCAAAATATGGAGGAAGAGTTGGCATTCGTTGATAGCGGACAACTCGTTTACCTGGAACCAATAGACATAGAAATTAAAAGAGTAGTGTGACAATAACGGACGAAATCCAACTACTCACGCACGCGCGAAACCAGCCCCCTACTCGACAATCAGATTAAATCCTCCCTTCACCAAAAACCGGGTTCCCGGTTTCCAGTCAGCAGCGTTGGTAATTTCGGTCCATGTGTTGTTAAACTGCCCTATTGAAATCTCCGTCTTTCTGAATACATAGCGTTCTCCAGCGTCTTCCATGAGTACCAGCACGTAATACTTCTCATCAACCGGGATTACCGCTTCAGCAGGAAGCACAGGTCGCTGAAGGCTTGCTACGTGGATGACGGCCTCTGCATACATGCCCGGCAATAGATGGGCAATCTCCTCCTCATCGTGGATATGCCCGTGAATATTAACGGTACGTGTATCATTCTCAATGGTCTTTCCAACCAGGTAAACCTCCCCGGTATGCTTCACCGTGGATCCTGTAACCTGAAATTCAATACGCTGGCCTTTGCGGATATCCGAAATGTCCTTTTCAAATACCTGCAGTTCTACATGCATGTGGTCGGTGTCCACGATTTCCACGGCTACATCGGCAGGCGACACAAACTTTCCGCGCGTAATGTTCACTTTCGAAACAAACCCACTGATCGGGGAATATACGGGTACTACCGGGGCAATCACTCCCGATTGCAACCTGTCTGCCTCAAGGTTCAGCATCTTGATTTTCTCCAGCAATCCCTGGGCCCTGGCGTGGGCAACCTTGTAGTCGGATTCGGCCTTCAAAAAATTTTTCTGTGAAGCAATGTTCTCGCTGGCCAGCATCTTCTGGCGCTCATAGTCAGATTTGAGGTAGGTAAGTTGCGCATGCACTTCCAGGTAATCTTGCTGTAGTTGGATGAAGTCGGGATTTTCCAAGGTAAACAATACCGCGCCCTGTTTCACTTTATCGCCCGGGAGAATAGAAAGCGACTTTACAAACCCACCCAGCTTTACACTTATTGAGGCTTTGCGCTCAGGCGGTACATCGATATACCCGTTTGTTTTAATCAACCGGTCAAACGATTGCAGCTCAATGGTACCCAACACCATGCGCGAAGCTTCAAACTGTGCCCGCGATACGCTTATCTCATCCGTATGGGGGTTTGCACTGATATCAATGGCTTCAGCCGAACCCGCTTCCTTTCTGCTGCAGGAAAGGAATACGGCCGCTAAAATCAGAACAATGGCAATGGATCTCAGACTTGTGCTCATTTTATTTTAACAGGTAATTGAGTTCGATAACGGTTGCGTTATACGAGTACAGGTTCAGCAGGTGGTTTAATTGAATTTGTATAGCCTGATCAAGCGCCTGTACATAGTGCAGGAAATTAATTTCACCGCTGGCAAATGCACGCTTTGACGTGGAAATGGTTTCATCGGCCAGTTGTTTTCCGGAAGCATTGTAAAAATCAAGTGCCTCTTGATAGCGATCACGCTCACGCTGCAGGCGTATATACTCCCCTTCAAGCGACTTTCGGTACTCCGTTGACAGAAACAGCGCCCGGTCAACCTGAATCCGGGAAGCCTGAATATGTGCTCGTTGTGCCCCAAACCACAGGGGTATGCCAACGCCAACCTGTATTCCCTGATACAGCTTGTTGTCCTCAGTTGCATTGCGCCCCTGGAAATACGAAAGGTGAATATCCGGCAACAGCTTATTCTTTTCCAACTGGTTGGTGAGTGCGGCAACATCTACCATCCGCTCATAATATTTTACACCCGGATGCTCGGCCACGTTAATCGAATCGGCAGTGAGCTGAATAAGTTCACTGATTGCCACCCTAAGCACTTCTTCGGTTTGAAGCCACCGGTAAAGCTGGCTATAAGCCGCTGCAAGGGAGTTGCGCGCTTGTGCAACCTGAAGGGCAATTTCCTGGCGCTTGGTATCGGCTGTGAGCTTTTCAAGGTAATTGGTCTCGCCAACCTGATACTTCCGGTTTGCCGCCCGGGCAAACTCGTCATAAATGCTGTCGAGTGAGGTGTAGAGTTTCTGGAGGTTCTGCCAATACACAATGGCGTTGTAGGCTTTTGAAACCTCCTGCACCAACCGGAAACTGTCGAGCTCAAATTGCTTTTCCTGCATCCTGAAAGCCCCCTTCAGGGCCTGCTTTTGCTTGCTATAAACGGTTGGAAAACTGAATGTTTGCTGAACACCCCAAACGCCTAGTGCATCGCCAACAGGCGGCAGGTTAGCCTCATCTTTGCTATAATACACTACAGGCCGGTTGATGGTGTATCCTGTTCCAACAAGTGTCTTTGATTCGTCAACTGCCAGTGCCGAAGACTTAACGCCTGCGTTGTTTTTAAATGCTATCTCAATGGCTTCCGGTAAGGTGATGGTGCGGGGTTGTTGCGCATGTACCGGTAGCTGGAGAATCAACCCGATGCCCGCCAGCAGCAGAGTTTTGTTCAACGTGCCTTTTCTTTTCAATACCCCCGCCCCCCCGGTATCAAAGATGGAGTACAACACCGGCAGAACTACCAGTGTAAGCAGCGTGGCAGAAACCAACCCACCGATAACAACCGTAGCCAGAGGCCGCTGCACTTCCGCACCAGCATTGGTCGAAACCGCCATCGGTAGGAAACCCAGTGCTGCTGCCGAAGCAGTGAGCAGCACAGGCCTTAGCCGTTCCTTTGTTCCTCTTTTGATTCGTTCATTCATATCGAGCAATCCGTTTTCTTTCAACTCCTTAAAATGTTCAATCAGAACAATGCCATTGAGTACAGCAATACCAAAAAGGGCAATGAAGCCCACCCCGGCCGAAATGCTGAAGGGCATATCGCGCATCCACAAGGCTACCACTCCGCCTACCGTAGCCAGTGGTATGGCGCTGAAAATCATAAAGGCATCGCGGAGGGACGAAAAAGCAAAATACAGCATGAAGAAGATGAGCACCAGCGCCACAGGAACAGCCACCAGCAAGCGTTGCTTTGCACGCTCCAGATTTTCAAACTGCCCGCCATAGGTGATGTAATACCCTGCCGGCAATTTTATGTTTGCTTCGATGAGGTTACGCACATCACCTACCACAGATTCCAGATCGCGTCCGCGAACATTAATCCCGATAACAATTCTCCGCCTGGTGTTGTCACGCGAGATCTTTGCCGGTCCTTTCGAATAATTGATTGTGGCCAACTCCTGCAACGGAACCTGTCCACCTGTTGGCAGGGGGATATACATGTTGCGGAGGTTGTCGATATCGGCCCGTGCCTGCTTTTCAAAGCGTATTACCAGGTCAAAACGCTTTTCACTTTCGAATACGCTGCCAGCCGTTAACCCGGCAAACCCCGCGGAAACCAGGGTGTTGAGGTCAGCAATGGAAAGCCCATACTTGGCGATGAGGGCACGATCGTAGCGCACGCTCATCTGCGGCAGGCCCTCCACCTTTTCCACCATAATATCGGAGGCGCCTGTCACATTCCGGATCAGCTTTTCAATTTCGTGTGCCTTGGTGCTCAGCAGGGTAAGGTCTTCACCGAAAATCTTCACGGCCAGATCGGCCCGCACTCCTGTAATCAGTTCATTGAACCGCATCTCAATGGGCTGGGTAAACTCGTATTCGATTCCCGGAAGCACACCCAGGGCATCTTTGAATGCATTGGCGAGGTCGTCCTTATCGGATGCCGTTACCCACTCCTTCCGGGGCTTTAGCTTGATGATAACATCCGTTTCTTCCATAGACATGGGATCGGTTGGGATCTCGGCCGCACCGATGCGTGTCACAACCCGATCTACCTCAGGAAACCGAAGAAGTATTTTTTCCATTTCGGTAATCAGGTCAATCGTTTTACTGAGCGTGGTACCTGTTTTCAAAACGGGCTGTATGACAAAATCCCCCTCCTCAAGGGTGGGCACAAATTCACCTCCCATCCGGTTGAACAATACACCAGCGCCCACCAGGAGGGAGACCGAAATTGCCAGCACGATTTTTTTTCTTTTCAGCGCCCAAACCAGCGAAGGTTCGTGAAGCCTTCCCACCCAAGCCATCAGGCGCCCTGAGAAGGTTTGTTTATGCTCCGGTGCCGGCTTCAAAAACATGGCGGAGATCACCGGTACATAAGTAAAGCACATAATGATGGCACCAACCAGGGCAAACGAAAACGTAAGGGCCATCGGCCGGAACATCTTCCCTTCCACACCAGACAACGACAGAATCGGAATGAACACCAGCACAATAATCAGTTGCCCAAACAATGCCGACTGCATCATCTTAGTCGCTCCCGCGATGGTTATCTCGTCTTTGGCCCGCTTCAATTGGTCCTTAGGAAGTCCAAAAAGTGCTGCTTGCTGTGCGGTGATCTGAAAGGCAATGAATTCCACGATGATAACAGCGCCATCGATGATTATCCCGAAATCAATGGCGCCCAGGCTCATCAGGTTTGCATCTACACCCCCCAGGTACATCATGCCCAGCGCGAAGAGCAACGACAACGGAATTACAGACGCCACCACCAAACCGGAGCGCAGGTTGCCCAACAGAAGGACCACCACAAACACTACAATCAGGCAACCCAGCACCAGGTTTTCGGTTACCGTAAAGGTGGTGCGACCAATCAATTCGCTTCGGTCAACAATCGGATTGATGAATACACCCTCGGGCAGGTTTTTCTGTATCAGTGCGATCCGTTCTTTCACTTTGCTGATCACCAATCCGGAGTTGGCATCCTTCAGCATCATAATCTGGCCCATCACTTTTTCACCGTTGCCGTTGGCGGTGATGGCACCAAATCGAATGGCGTGTCCAAAACCCACAGTAGCAACATCCTTCACCAGCACCGGCACGCCATGACGGGTTTGCACCACAATGCGTTCAATATCCTGAAGTGAGTTGATCAGGCCGTCACCCCGTATGAAGTAGCTTTCATTTGTCTTTTCGATATACCCTCCACCGGCAACACTGTTGTTTGTTTGAAGCGCATGGTACACATCGTGTACGCTAAGATTCATGGATCGCAGCCGCTCCGGATTGACTGCCACTTCATACTCCTTCAGGTATCCGCCCCATGTATTAACTTCCACAACGCCATGAATGCCCGAGAGTTGCCTGCGTACAACCCAGTCCTGCAGTGTACGCAGGTCTGTAAGCGAGTATTTGTTTTCATAGCCGGGTTTAACATCAAGCACATATTGAAAAATCTCACCCAGGCCGGTGGTGATTGGCCCCATGATCGGTGAACCAAAACCTTGTGGAATTTTTTCTGAAGCGGTTTTGATCTTTTCTGCAATGAGCTGGCGGGGCAGGTACGTGCCCATGTTGTCATCAAACACAATGGTCACCACCGAAAGGCCGAACTTAGAGATGGAGCGGATCTCCTGCACACCCGGCAGGTTGGCCATTTCAAGTTCAATGGGATAGGTGATAAACTGTTCTACTTCTTCCGTAGCCAGGTTGCGCGATACCGTGAGCACCTGCACCTGGTTATTGGTGATGTCGGGCACTGCACCAATAGGAATGTTATGCAAGGAATAAATTCCAAAGCCGATCATCAGCGCTGTAAAAAGGAGGATGATCAGTTTGTTGCGAACGCTGAAGGATATGATTCTTTCCACCGGTATTGATCAGCCGGAAAGGTACCGACAGGTGGCTTAAGCCGGCCTTAGAAAGAACTTAAGATTGGCTTAGCCCTTCAGGATTTAAGTCAGTTTATTGAGTACACTTATAAACTGTATTCAGAACTCCAGTGTAAAAACAGATCCTTTGTTCGGCTCACTTGAAACCGATAAGTGCACACCCAGCCGGTGACAAGCTTTTTGCACTACCGACAAACCAAGACCAATCCCTTTTATCTCTTTATGATCGAGCGCACCCGATCGGTAAAAAGGCTGAAAAATCAGCTTCAGGTCATCTTCCTTTATGCCTATACCCTGGTCGTGAACGCCTATCTTCAGGGAAGGCTGCTGCTCCACAACCACACGGATAACCCCGTTTTCCGGAGAATACTTAACCGCATTCGAAAGCAGGTTCTCCATAATCACTTCAAACAGGCTTCGGTCGGTTTGGAGGGCAGCCTCATCGGCACACTCAATCTCAATCCGCGCACCGTTTTGAGCCCAGCTGCTTCGCTGACGCTGAACCAGGTCATGAATAAAGGATTTCACGTGAACGGATTCATAAACAAGGCTTTGGTTAGTTTGATCAAGCCGGGCTATGGCCAGCAACTGCTCTACAATCTGGTGCAGCCGGTCAATTTCACGGATGCTCAGCCGGATTTTCTCCGTGTATTCCTCTGCGGTGCGGGGTTTGCGAAGCAGCACTTCCAGCGTTCCCCGCAACACCGAAAGCGGGGTGCGTAATTCATGAGAGGCATCGGCTGTAAACTGCTTTTGACGCTCCAGGGCTTCTTCAATTCGCTCCAGCAACTGATTTATGGATGATGTAAGCTGGTGTAGCTCATCTTGTTGCGCGGGTAAGGGTATTCGCTCGTTAAGGTTACGTTCGGTTATCTGATTGGTTGTATCAAGAATTGTTTTTACAGGCCGGATGCTCGTACCCGCCAGCCACCGGGTTACGCCAAACAAGATCAACAAGACCACCGGAAAGCTGACAAGCAGGAACTTACGGAGGGTACCCAATAGTTGGCTTGCGCTGTCCGTTGACACGGCCGTAATGATATAGCCTACCAACTGGCCGTGATCCATAATCGGCATCTGCCGTTGCCGAACCGCCTTTCCATTCAGCAGAAAATCAGTATCGACAGGCGATTGCACATTTTGCTGGAACAACAGCCTTCCTTCCTTGAGGTTTGGCGACCGGTCGTGGGTAACGCCCCGCGCATCGGTAAGTTGAATGAAGATGGGGTTTACCTCTACTTCACGGTGTTCCCGCTCCTGCATCTCGGCTTTGTTGGTAAAGCGGATTCGCCCGCCCTCGAGGGTAATTTCACTCTGATGGCGAACGGCCTCATGCGTAAGTTCAGTTTCAATGTCAGCATAGATACGATCATGGACTACTACATATACGGCCATGAATACGAATGCAATCAACATGGCAGTGGCAGCCATGTACAGCAATGCTATCCGGTTCTTAAATGATACGTTCACTTGTCTTTAACGATATATCCCACACCGCGTATGGTTTGAATAAGTCCTCCGTCTGACGGCTGGCCCAGTTTCTTTCTGATGCCATTGATGTACACGTCAATTACACCGGAGTCATGCTCTGCATCCAGGCCCCAAACCACTTCCAGAATGCGGTTGCGTCTGCACACTTTATCTTTATTTCGCAACAAGTATTCCAGCAGTACGAATTCTTTTTGCGTTAATTGCACGGGCTCTCCGTTGTTCAGCACTTCGTGCTGATCAGGGTAAAGTGTAATTCCGCCAGCCTGAAGCATTGTCCCGGTTTCGTGGGTGCGGAGTTGAACGCGTATCCGTTCAAGCAATTCTTCAAAATGAAAAGGCTTTTTTAGGTAATCATTTGCTCCCGATCGTAATCCTGTTACCGTGTCATGCACGGTATCTTTGGCCGTGAGAAAAATAGCCGGGGTTCGGGTATTGGCAGACCGCAATGCGTTAACAATCTCCAATCCGTTTCGTTTAGGTAACATCCAATCCACCAGTATTAAATCATATACACCAGCGAGTGCTTTCTGCAACCCGGTTTCGCCATCACCGGCAACATCCACGTCAAAACCTTCTTCCGTTAAGCCCTGCCGAAGGAAATTTACAATGCCCGCTTCATCCTCAATAATCAGAATGCGCATAAGCAAAGTTAGCGATAATCAACGGTTGCAAGTCACTCCTGCCGCTTAAGATTGGCTTAAGAAAACTTATTTTTTGTATTTTGAAATTCCTGAAAGAAGGAGATGGAACTCTACAATTAGTTGACAAAACGAAAATAGTTTTGCCTAAAATGGGATACTCTCCAAAGATGTTTTATGGCGATGGGTATCTTGGGCTTGAAGCGTACGCTCCTTTTGACAAAGCGCTTGTTACTGCCGGGCGCCCTTTATTCCTGAACATTTGAAAATGCAGTTAAGGGTAGGTGGGGGGGGGGGGGTTGTGATTCCTGTGGGCAAGGGAGACTTGCAGCAGATGATTCTTATCAAGAAAATTTCAGAAACGGAATACAATGAGTAGGCACCGATTTTTTCAGGTTCGTACCTATGCTTGAAGAAAGGAACCGCTAAAAGTCCGCCCGGTTTGATATCTGATTTAACTGCCACATCACGGATTTCTCGAAGGGAGTCCAAATACCTGTTCTTATTCCGGCAGCACGAAGCCCTTTGCCCGTCCACGTATTGCAGGTAGTTATGCTGGTAAATCTCCCGTGGGCTTCAAAAAAGGCATCGTTGGAATAATAATGCGCGTCCGGAATCTGAATAAAATTTCCACTCTCATCTGTTCGGAAGAAGTTGTGAATGTACGCGGACAGCTTTTCAAAATTTTCCTTTTCCAGGTTCAGTTCAATCCATCTGTCATTTTTCAATGGCTTCCTTATAAATTCAACATGCAAGGCAGCGGTGCCGATACCGAGTCCCGCGCGCAGTGCTGTGCTTGTTTTTAAATCTTTCCACTCTTTAGTTTCTATGTAAAACTCGCGGTTTCCCCAGCCGAAACCAATCCATTGAAAAGAAGAATCAGCATGCTGCACGCTTGAATAAGGAATTTTTTCAATCCAGGTGATGTAATCGCTTTTTACAGGAAGAACGACATCGGTGTGCACCCCGTTCGAGCGGACGAATACCTGAATTCCATCAGCCGAATTTTTGAAATCCGGATTTGCCGGGATGAGGGAAAGGACAAGGGCAAAAATGAAATAAACGCAAACAATCAAAATGAGCAAGGCGAGTATTTTGAGAAGGAATCTGATTGCGAACTTCATGCGCGAATATCCGCATATAAATTTTTGAGAAGAAAGAAGTAGCGGAACTCCATGTCAGCAACATATAAAAATTATCGTACAAATTCCGGGAAAAGATGTACGAGATTCTGAACGCCATGCTGTTCCTCATCATCGGCTTTGAACTGCTGCTGATTCCTGGCATTCGCCAATATTGGCTAATCGGTTGCCTTATCATACTCATTGTATTGGTTAGCCGGTACCTGTCTCTCTGGCTGCCTGCGCGGTTAATTCCCCACATCGGACGCGTAGAAGCAAGAAGTATGACGTTTTTGGTTTGGGGCGAGTTTCGCGGAGGCGTATCGGTTGCCCTTGCCATTACCCTTGACGACCACCTTACCCAAAATCTCTTTATGGCCGCTACCTGCTATGTTGCAGTGTTCTCAATCTTTGTACAGGGCTTGTCCATCGGATGGCTTGCCTCAAAAGTAAAGCCGGGGAAATCTCTCTGATGCAACATCAGGAAGCCTTCACCGGTTCACGATGACCCACCCAGGTAAACCGCTTGATTACATACTCCGGGTTTGTGAACGAAGCATTGCCTGCCGGATTTCCACCGGTTACATGGAAGTCGCTGAAGCCCGCATTCTGGTTCATGTAAATGCCACCCGTAAGATTGAATGATACAGGAGTTGCCGCCAGGGCCATTTCGTCTGCAATTTTCTCGCGCACGAAAGCATCCGTTGTATACGCCCCGCAACTGATGGCCCCATGCTGGCGCGCCATTTCCTGCGCTAGTTGTATGGAGTGATCGGTGTTTTTGGTTTTGATCAGCAAAGCAATTGGTCCGAATAATTCTTTTCCGAAAATATCTTTCTTTGATGCATCAATCTCAACAATCACGGGTGCGCTGGTGCGCGCATTGGCAAACATAGGGTTTGTAACCGCCCGCGATTTCAGCCATATTTTGCCCGGAAGTTTTTCGGCTTCGGCTGTACGTTCGCTGGTTTTTTTGTTTTGAATGGTGCCCAGCACAAAAGGCCCGGCTTTCGGATTGTCAACCAGGCTATTGATGTTGTCTACAATTTTCTGGGCAAACTCATCAAAGGTTACCGTGCCTTTGCCTGTTTTTATTCCTCCTTCAGGAATGTAAAAGTTTTGCGGGGCAGTGCACATTTGCCCTGAATACAGGGCTACTGAGAATGCCAGGTTAGCCGCCACCTTATCGGCATCCTCTGCTGAATCGATGATTACGGAGTTAACTCCGGTTTTTTCCGTAAAGGTTACCTTCCCCGGCAAGGTTTCCAGGTAACTTCCAAATGCCGAGTTTCCGGTGAAGTCAATCAACTTCACGTCAGAATGTTCGGCCAGTTCTTTGGTGATCATCTTTGAGTACGTGTCGGGAGCGAGTTGGCAAGTGTTCGGGTCAAGGCCGTTTTCGTTCAACACCTTCTGGATTTCCGCAACAACAATGGCGATGGGGAGGATGGCACCCGGATGGGGTTTAACAATGACCGGGTTTCCGGTAACCAGGCTTGCATACACGCCCGGAACGGTGTTCCAGGTAGGAAATGTAGAACAGCCGATCACCAGTGAAATACCTTTTGGAACCGCACGCCACTCCTTATTCAATTGAACATTGAACTTACCCATGGGCTTATCCCAAAAAGCCGATGCCGGGAACCGGTTTAATTCTTCATATCCGGCAGCAATGGCTTCCAACGCCCGGTCGGCTGCATGTGGGCCCGATGCCTGGAAGGCCATCATGTAACCTTGCCCCGTAGTGTGCATGGTGGCATAGGCAATTTCAAAAAACCGTGACTTAACGCGTTCGAGTGACTCCACCAGGATTCCTGCCCGATCCTGCGCGCTCACTTTACGCCAAACATGATAGGCCTTCTTTGCACGATCAATAAGTGTGTTGACCGGGAAGGAAGGATACCGGATGCCAAGAGCCTCCTGGGTGTAGGGCGATTCTTCTTCTCCTATCCAGCCCTCCGCTTCCTCTTGCTTCAGTTCGTCAAACTTCTTACCCAACCAGGTCTTGAATTTTGCCTGACCATCAGCATCGGCCGTTTCGCCATAAACGGCTGGAGCCGGATGTTCGGGATACGCGGCAAAGAACGTACGGCTGTGTATCGCATCAATTGCCTTTTTAATCAATGGCTCGTGTTTCTTATATAAACTCATAATTACTTATTCAGGGGTTTTGTTTTCAGTCGCTCTAAAATCAATCGGGCCAGTTTGACATTCATTTCAAGTTTGGGTCTATCTCCCAGGGCTACCATTACCCGATTATCACCCTCTTGTACCCATAGCTGCAGGGCATCTGCTCCATTTATTGTATAAGCTTCATCGCCTAATCCCGGATAGGGTTCATAATCATGCAAATTTTCAAAGGCTTCCTGTGATGGAAAAATTATGTAGCCGAAATTGGCTGCTCCGTTGGTATTTTCTCCCGCAAAAGAACAACCAAACCCACCCAGGTAATCATCTGTAATTTCCTGAACCGGCTCAGCTAATCTTGTTCCTAGTGCCTCTTCCAGTTCAGCTACTGTAACATAACCACAGTTGCCTGAATAGGAAGGTTGACCTGCATCGGTTTGGGGGCTTTTCTTTTCCTGAGGTTTACAGGAAATTAACCCCGTTATTAAAAGAATTGTTATGACATATCTCATTTCAATTAGAGGTTATTATTTATTGTATCCAAATACCCGCTTGAGCAAATCGGTTGTTCGTGCAACCGGATCTTGCCGGATATTTTTCTCTTCCTGTGCAATCAATAAGAACAACCCGTCCATTGCTTTGTTTGTGGCGTAATCCTCAAGATCAGGATTCACCTTTTCAACCATGGGTATTTTATTGTAGGCAGTTACCAGGTCGCCATAATACTTTGTAGCGTTTACTTTGGAAAGGGAGTTGGCAACTACCGGCCTGAATTTTTCATAAAGCTGGGCAGACGTGGTTTTTCTCAGGTACTCCGTTGCCGCATTTTCCTCTCCTTTAAGGATAGCCCATGCATCCTGAACGGTCATCTGCTTAATGGCGCTGATAAAAATGGGCTTCGCTTCCTTCGCTGCATCTTCAGCGCCCCGGTTGAGTGTCATCACAAACTTATCCACTTCATTTCCCATTCCTATTTGTCGAAGTCTGTCCTCCACTTTCTTCACATCGGGAGGAAACGGTACTTTAATCTGCGGATTTTTAAAATAACCATCCACCTGCGAGGCCTGGTCAGAACCTTTTGTTGTTCCGTTAATCAAGGCTTCCTTCAGGCCCTCCGCCACTTCTGCCGTGGTGAGGGGCTTTTCGCCACCTATCGTTTTATTCACCTCACCCAGCGTTTGGGTGATCTGGGTTGACGTGCAACTCATAAAAAAACCAATCAGAAGGCAGCAATAGCGTATCATAGTGATTAAATGAGGTGGCTAAATTATGGAACAATATTCAAAATCCTATCCCGCCTGACAAACGGCTTAAATCGAATCGGAAATAGAAATTTTGTTACATATTTGCATCCACCGCATGAAAAAAATCCTTGCCGAGATTCTTGCCATAGGCGATGAGTTGCTATATGGTCAAACACTTGACACCAACTCACACTGGATCAGCGGTGCACTCGCAGAGGTGGGCATTAATACTGTACGAAGAACCACCGTTGGTGATCATCGGAGTGATATTTTAAGCGCCTTTAAGGAAGCTGAACAACGAGCCGATATGGTATTGATTACCGGTGGGCTTGGGCCTACCAGTGATGACCTGACCAAACCGTGCCTGGCAGAATATTTCAACTGCGAGATAAAAATCCATGACGAGGCGCTTGCCGAGGTGACGGCATTTTTCAAAAGCCGCGGACGCGAGCTTACCGAAACCAACCGCCAGCAGGCCGCTTTACCGGTGTGCTGCGAAAAAATTACCAATGCCATCGGCACAGCACCCGGCATGTGGTTTGATCGAGACGGAAAAGTGTTTGTATCTATGCCCGGTGTGCCGCACGAAATGAAGCGGATGATGCGGGAAATCGTAATTCCTAAACTAAAGCAGAAATTTAATCCTCCTGTTATTATCCACCGGTCAATCAAAACAGCCGGCATAGGCGAATCTTTTCTGGCGGATAAGATAGCTTCCTGGGAAAAGGGCCTGCCGGAAAACATGAAACTCGCCTATCTGCCCGGCTTAGGCGAAGTAAAACTCCGGTTAACGGCATCAGGCAGCGCAGAGGATACCCTGATGCATGAAACCGACATACAACTTGAGCTGTTAAAAACCATTCTGGGTAATTACATTTATTCGTTGAATGAGGAAACCCTTGAACAGGCGGTGGGGATGATGTTGCGTGATCATCGTCTTACGCTGGCCGTTGCCGAAAGTTGCACCGGTGGATATGTATCGCATCTCATTACCAGTGTGCCCGGCAGTTCCGATTATTTCATGGGCACTATTATCCCGTATGCTTACGAAATCAAAATGCGTCAGCTGGGTGTAAAACCGGAAACACTCGAACGATACGGAGCCGTGAGTGAACCCACCATTATTGAAATGGCCAACCTTGTTCGTGCAAAGTTCAATACCCACATCGGGGTAGCAACCAGCGGCATTGCCGGACCGGCAGGAGCCACCCCTGAAAAACCGGTGGGCACGGTTTGGATTGCGTATTCCGACAAGCACCAAACCATCACCAAAAAGCTACAGCTCTCAACCGACCGGTTAATCAACATCAGGCTGGCTTCCACGGCTGTATTGAATCTCATCCGATTGAGCCTGCCAAAATAAAAGGAGCCAATGCCGGCTGCACCAGCTCCTTATTCAACCAAACCCTCTTAGCGGAATTAATTATTAGAGGCCATCATATCAGTAGGATTTAATGTGTTCAAACTAATGTGTTGCCTTGCAACCTGGTATGATCTGAATCAGGCGCACAAATGATTGAAGTCACCTGTGTAAAGGCCTCCGGAATGCCCAGTTCTGCACTTCCCGCAATCGGTAGCGGGAAGGAATAAAAATATTAACTTTGGCGGTTAACAATTGAGTACCTCATGGCAGTGGTTGAACTGATTATGCCCAAAATGGGCGAAAGCATTATGGAGGCCACCATTCTAACGTGGCTGAAGAAACCAGGGGATACAATCGAACAGGACGAGTCGGTATTGGAAGTGGCTACTGATAAAGTGGATACGGAAGTGCCTTCTACCCATGCCGGGGTGTTAAAAGAAATACTGGCCAAGGAAGGTGAAGTAGTTAAAGTAGGAGCGCCCATTGCATTTATAGCAACAGAAGTTGATGACACTCCGGGCAAAGCCTCCGAAAGTAAACCGGCTGCCCCGGAAGTTGAATCGGCAAAAGAAACTCCGACTGTTCAATCTGCCAATGGCTCAGGTAAACTCCAGCTAGCAGATTTTAAATCAGCCTCCCGGTTCTATTCCCCACTGGTTAAAAATATTGCACGCGAAGAAAACATCCCGGTGATGGAACTTGAAACCATACCCGGCACCGGACTTGAGGGACGTGTAACCAAAAAAGATATACTCGGTTACCTTGCCAACCGGAAACTCGGGCAGACCATACAAGTAACCCAGCAGGTTAAGGCACAACAACCTGTACCCGTATCGGTCAGTGCGGGTGACGAAATTATACAGATGGACCGCATGCGCAAGATGATTGCCGAACGGATGGTCGATTCGAAACGCATTTCGCCCCATGTTACTTCCTTTGTAGAGGCTGACGTAACAAACGTTGTTTTCTGGCGCACCAAAGTGAAGAACGAATTTCAGAAGCGTTTCGGTGAAAGCCTAACGTTTACTCCGCTATTCATAGAAGCAGTTGCCAATGCCATCAAAGACTTCCCGATGATCAACATCCAGGTAGATGGTGACCGGATCATAAAGAAGAAAGACATCAACATTGGAATGGCAGTAGCCTTGCCTTCGGGTAATTTAATTGTTCCCGTAATAAAAAATGCCGACCAATTCAACATAACTGGCCTTGCCAAAATTGTAAACGATCTGGCCAACAGGGCGCGTGACAATAAGTTAAAACCCGATGACCTGGCAGGCGGTACATACACCATATCCAATGTAGGTTCATTTGGCAATGTTATGGGAACTCCCATTATTATGCAGCCGCAGGTTGGCATTCTGGCTCTGGGTGCTATTCAAAAGAAGCCTGCCGTAGTGGAAACGCCTTACGGAGATGCCATTGTGGTACGGCACAAAATGTTCCTCTCTCATTCGTATGATCACCGGGTAGTTGACGGGGCATTAGGCGGTAGTTTTGTTCGCAGAGTAGCCGATTACCTCGAAAAGTTTGATGTGAATCGGACACTCTGAGAAGACCAATGTCCAGAATTATCTCCTTTATCAGTCGTAAGGGCGGCACGGGTAAAACCACAAACGCCATAAACCTGGCAACAGCCCTTCATTATTCCGGGAAGAAGGTACTGCTGGTGGAGACCGACACAAACTACACATTGAATACGCTTCGTAAGATGGAGCAATTAAAAGGCGAGGCGGGTGGTGCATTGTTTGAAATCCTGGGCTCGCACGATCACCAGGTGGCCGATGAGTTGATCCGGATAAAACAAACCCCGGGACTTCATTTTATTATCGTTGACAGTGCCGGAAAAACCACCGATGAAGGCATAAAAAAACTTTGCCTGGTCAGCGATGCCGTTATCGTGCCTACCAGCCTCACACAAAATGATCTGCTGGTGACTTACCAGACTGTGGCCGACCTGGCTCCTGCACGGCAACTCAACCCTAACCTGAAGATTATGGTGTTACCCAACCGCATCCATAGCTTCACCAGAATGAAAACCATACACGAAAGCCTGAGCAATGTTGATGCTGTTATTCTGGATGTAATGGTGCCCCAGAAAAATGTATTTGTGAATTTCAGTACGGTAAACGCTGAGAAAGAATACCAGCCCGTTATTGATGAATTAATGAAGCACCTGAGATGAGTAAAAACAAAAATCCACTCAAAGACCTTGACCTGTTCCTGAAACAGCAAGCCGCTTCATTTGTGAACCCTATCCCACTGAGCGAACGGATTACTCCTGTTTCAGAAACCGGTTTGACCCCTCAACCCGATGAATTAATTCAGCAACTTTCCCGGCTGGCACAGGATGACCGTCAGAAATTTTTAGACCTGATCATCCGTGCGGCCGAACACGATGGCAACACAGCAAATACGATGCTCATCAATACAGCCCTTTACCTGAAAAGCGGTGATAACTGGAAAGAAGTGATCCGCCAGTATTGGCAAAACAAATAATCCGGTATTTTTGCCGGTCGTAAAAACAACCTTTTATGAAATTCGGAACCAAAGCCGTACACGCAGGAGTTGAACCCGACCCCTCAACCGGAGCCATCATGACTCCCATCTTCCAAACCTCAACCTATGTTCAGGAAGAACCTGCCAAACACAAAGGCTATGCGTATGCACGGGGCGCAAACCCCACGCGCAATGCCCTCCAAAAAAGCATTGCCGCTCTTGAAAACGGACGCTTTGCACTTTGCTTCTCCTCCGGGATGGGCGCAACCGATACCGTAATCAAATTACTAAACGCTGGCGATGAGGTAATTACCAGCAATGATCTGTACGGGGGATCATACCGGATGTTTAAGCGTGTATATGAACGGCTTGGTTTGAAATTCCATTTCATCGACCTAACTGATGCAAACAACATCAAATCATACCTGAACGAAAAAACAAAACTTATCTGGCTGGAAACACCCAGCAACCCGTTGATGAATGTGATCGACATCAAAGCGTGTGTGGAGATTGCGAAAACAAAAAACATCCGGGTTGCAGTGGATAATACGTTTGCATCGCCTTACCTGCAAAATCCGCTTGACCTGGGTGCCGACATTGTGATGCACTCCGTAACCAAGTACCTGAGCGGGCACTCGGATGTGATTATGGGCGCCCTGGTAACCAACGATGAAAAGCTTCATCAGGAACTGGCGTTCATTCAGAACTCGTGCGGGGCAGTGCCCGGTCCGCAGGATTCTTTCCTGGTACTTCGTGGAATTAAAACGTTGCATTTACGTATGGAGCGGCATTGCCTGAATGGAAGAAAGGTTGCCGAATACCTTGCTGCTCATCCAAAAGTTGGCCGTGTTTACTGGCCAGGGCTTTCATCTCACCCTAATCATGCAGTGGCTAAAAAACAAATGCGCGACTTCGGGGGGATGCTCTCCTTCACCCTGAAAGATGATGACCTGAACAAAGCCTTCCAACTGATGAAAAACGTTCGCCTGTTTTCACTGGCCGAATCATTGGGCGGAGTGGAATCACTTATCAATCACCCGGCCTCCATGACTCATGCAAGCATACCCCGGGAAGAACGGCTAAAAAATGGCCTGGTCGATTCCCTTATCCGGCTGAGCATAGGCATTGAGGACGCTGAAGACCTGGTTGCCGATCTTGAGCAGGCCCTGCAAAAAGTTTAAGAGGTTTGAATGGGGAGCCGTACCACAAATTCACTCCCCTTGCCCGGTGCGCTTGCCAGTTCAATGCTTCCATTGAGGCGGTCTATAAGAATTTTTACAATAGCCAATCCCAGGCCGTTTGAGCTTTCGCCTGCAGTCGGGCGCGCACTAAGTTTTTTAAATTTCTGATAAAGAAATTTTCGATCTTCCTGGCTGAACCCTGGGCCCTGATCCTTGAGCGAAATGGTAAGCTGACCGTTCTGTTGCCCGGTTGTTATGGTAACGGAAGATTGCTGCGGGGAAAATTTGATTGCATTGGAAAGCAGGTTGTCAACAATCCTGCTGATGTAGTCATAATCACTGGTAATGGAGCCCGCACTTCCTTCAGTAACCAGGCTGATTTTTTTTGCATTGGCAGCGTGCCTGAAGGCGCTCACCCGGTCAGTAATCAATTGGTCAATATCAAAGGGCGAAAAATCCGGATCGCGGTTTACATCCAGCGAGTTAACATCCAGCAAGTCGGTAATCAGGTCAAGGCCTGATCGTGTTGAATCCAGAATAAGTTCCAGGTAATTCTTCTGCGCATCTGTTAATGAGCCCTCCATTTCCATAAGGCTGCCCAATCCGCGAATCCGGTTAAGCGGTGCTTTCAAATCGTGGGCAACAATGTTCATCAGGGTGTCTTTTTCATGATTCAGCTCCGAAAGCTCACGATTGTGTTTAGCCAATTGTTCATTCTGCCGTACAATCTCTTTCCGCTGTTGTTCAATCTCAGCATTCTGATCCATCAGTTGATCGGTCGTCTCTTTTCGCTTTTTGCTGTTACGCCACTGGGTAAGTAGTAACAGCGTAACGAAGAATGCAATAATGATAAGGCCGATATTCTGCAGGCGCTGTTGCTCAATGACAGATTCATTCTGCGCAGCAAGGGCTTTAAGCCGCTCATTTTCCCTCTCCTTCTTTTCAATTTCAAGCTGAAACTGAAGTTTTTCAATTTCACGCGCCAGATTAACACTCACCAATGATTCTTTGAGAACGAGGTACCTGTTGGTGTACTGTATGGCTTGTTCCTTCTTACCGGTAATTTCAAAAATCTTGCCCAGGTAAAAATTAGCATCGCGTTGCAGGTCCAGATGGCTTTCCGACTCCAATTGCGTTACCTTTAGAAGGTAGGGCACAGCCTCTGTATATTTTTTCAGGTTATAATTCACACTGCCCATCAACAGGTTGGCCCGGGGCATCAGTCGCAGGTTGTTGGTTTTCAAAACCTTGGCATAAGCGAGCCGCGCCAGGCTGTCGGCTTTGCTATATTCGTTGTTTCTTACAAGGAATTCAGCCCAACCCAGGCGGATCTCGGCAACACTGATATTATCTTCAATCTTATGGGCAATCGAATCGGCTTGCTCAAAACACCGGTTGGCTTCGTCAATTTTTCTTAACTCACTGTAAACCAGCCCCAGTTCAGAAAGCGCTGATAGCAGGGTTCTTGGGTCTCCAACTTTTTTCCGCAACAGGTACGCTTTCAGCGACATGTCCAATGCTTTCTCAAAATCGTTTTGTGATTTCAGGATATTAGAAAGACTTCGGTACACATAAGCCAACCCGGAAGGATCCTGGATAACCTCAAAAATCTGAAGTGCCCGTACCAGGTTTTCGTAAGCCCGCGTATAATCACCTTCATCAAAAAACAGGCGACCGAAATTATTGTATCCATAAGCAAGCTGCAGCGAATCATTTTGTTTTTGTGCTACCTCAATGGCGCGGGTATGAAAGTCGAACGAAGATTTATAGTCGCCTTTATAAGCCTTGGCAAGTCCAATAAAACTCAACGGCTTGGATAATTCCCTGGGCAACGCTAGCTCCTCTCCGATCTCATAGGCCCGGGTACAATACCAAATCGTGCTGTCAGGATGGGAAAGCCGGTATGCAAAACCAATGTCGTTAAGTATGTCAAATTGCTGTCGTTTATCGGCTTGCTTCAGCAGGCTGCGCAGGCTGTCGATACGGGAAATCTGTTGCCCTAAGGAGGATGTGAAACTTAGCAGGAGTACTGCTAAAACGCTAAATAACCATAAAAAACGCATCAGCCACCGGTCTTTCCACACAAAGGTAACCAATACACAGCACCTGTCAATTTTACCCGGTATCCCCGTACTTAATCAGACTCTACAAAGTCAAGATCACGGCCAAACGTTTCGTTGAGGTACCGAAGCGAAATCAGGGCTATCAGTATAGTGACCGTACCCACCAGCAGAGCCCCGGAAACTATTCCATACGAATCACGCAAAAATTTGAACGCAATGGTTAACGGAACAACTGTACCCCGGATGAAATTCGGGACGGAGGTAGCCACCGTTGACCGGAGGTTGGTGCCAAACTGCTCGGCCGCAATAGTAACAAACAAGGCCCAATACCCTACCCCAAACCCCAGCAAAAAGCAGGTGAGGTAGAAGAACGGTGTGGACTTTACAGGTGCCGCCAGGTATAATAGAATAAAAGCGAAAGTCAGCAGGATGTACACCCTGACAATGCGTTTTCGTGAACGGAACCACTGGCTGAACAACCCGCTGCTCATGTCGCCAGCTGCCAGCCCCAGGTAGCTGAACATCACCGCATCACCGGCTATAATAGGCTCAGAGAACCCGAGATGAGCCGCAAACTCCGGGGAAAACGTAATCAGGATTCCGATAGTAAACCAAATGGGCAGCCCGATCAGAATGCAATTGGCAAAGCGTTTAAACCGGTCGGCATTGGTAAACAACTGCAGAAAATTTCCGCGCTCCACGGTCTTCTCCTTTAACTGCATAAACATACCCGACTCGAACACACTGATTCGGGTTATCAGCAATATCAATCCTAACCCTCCACCAATGAAATAAGCGATCTGCCAATCAAAATGCTTGGCAATGAAGTTGGCCATCACCGCACCCAACAACCCTACGCTGGCAACCAGGGTAGTGCCGTAGCCCCGCAAGCGGGTAGGCAATACTTCCGAAACCAGCGTAATACCGGCACCCAGTTCGCCAGCAAGGCCAATGCCGGCAATGAACCGCAGCCAGGCATATTGATCCACCGTAGTTACAAAACCATTGGCAATGTTGGCAAGCGAGTACAATAAAATGGAACCGAACAACACCGAAAGCCTGCCCTTTTTATCACCCATAATCCCCCAGATAATACCGCCCAGCAACAGGCCGGTCATCTGTACACGAAGTAAAAATTCGCCCTGATCAAATTGTTCAGCCTGTGGCACGCCCAGTGCAGCCAAGCTTGGAATACGCACAATGCTGAACAACAGCAGATCGTAGATATCAACAAAATAGCCGAGGGCAGCTACAATAACGGGAATACTGAAAAGCTTCCGGAGGTCGCCAGGTTGCATAGGCAAAATTTCCCTGAAAATAGAGGTCTTTCACCAAACTCAAAATGCAAAGTTGCAATTACGATGCTTTATCAGCCACTGATAGAAAAGTTCAAGGCCATTTGATAACTTAATCCTATTCTCACAGCTTAAATCGTTACCTATGAAAAAGCATTACCTTATTGTGGCGTTTGTAGTGGCCTTCTGGCCGGATCTGAGCGCCCAAAAGAAACCGGTTCCTGCTCAGGCTACCGTATCCTATGACCAGAAACTTTACCAGGCGCTGGAGTGGCGCAGCATCGGTCCTTACCGTGGCGGCCGGTCTGCCGCGGTTACCGGGGTACCCGGTAAAGCAAACCTGTTTTACTTCGGAGCAACAGGAGGTGGCGTTTGGCGCACTACTGATGCTGGCAATACCTGGGAAAACATTTCAGATGGATTTTTTGGTGGATCAATTGGCGCAGTGGCCGTGAGTGAATGGGACAACAACGTGATCTATGTTGGTGGCGGTGAAAAAACCGTGCGTGGAAATGTTTCCTATGGCTATGGCATGTACAAATCATTGGATGCCGGTAAAACCTGGACGCACATTGGCTTAAAGGATTCACGCCATATTTCGCGGGTTCGTATCCACCCCAAAAATCCTGACGTAGTGTTTGCTGCTGTCATGGGCGATTTATTCAAATCATCTGAAGAACGTGGCGTCTATAAATCCACCGATGGCGGAAAAACCTGGAAGCGCACCCTCTTCGCCAATGCCGATGCCGGTGCTGTAGACCTGTGCTTCGATCCGAACAATCCGCGCATCATGTATGCTACGACCTGGCGCATCCGCAGAACACCCTACAGCCTGGAAAGCGGTGGCGAAGGATCAGCGATGTGGAAGAGCACTGATGGTGGCGACACCTGGACCAACATTACCGCCAATCAGGGCTTGCCCAAGGGTATATGGGGTATTGCAGGTATTACTGTTTCACCAGTTAACTCTAACCGCGTTTATGCAATCATTGAAAATGAAAACGGTGGTGTTTATCGCTCAGACGATGCCGGCCAGACCTGGCGCAAAATGAACGACTCGCGTGATCTGCGCCAGCGTGCCTGGTACTATACCCGCATCTATGCGGACACCAAAGATGAAGACATGGTGTATGTGGTGAACGTATCGTACCACCGCTCGAAAGACGGAGGGCGTACCTTCCAGTCATACAATGCACCCCATGGTGACCATCACGACCTGTGGATTGCCCCGGAGGATAATCAGCGAATGATCATTGCCGATGACGGTGGTGCACAAGTGAGTTTTGATGGGGGCGAAAACTGGACAACCTACCATAATCAGCCAACTGCGCAATTCTACCGGGTTACCACAGACAACACCTTTCCCTATCGAATTTATGGTGCGCAGCAGGATAACACCACGGTTCGCATCTACCACCGTACCAATGGGTTTGCCATTACCGAGAGCGACTGGGAAATAACAGCCGGAAGCGAAAGCGGGCACCTGGCGCCTGATCCATCCGACCCGGAAATAGTTTACGGAGGTAATTATGGCGGGCTGCTTGAAATGGAGAACCACACCACCAAAGAAAGCCGCGCGGTAAACGTATGGCCAAACAACCCGATGGGACATGGGGCTGAAGACATGAAGTACCGCTTCCAATGGAATTTCCCTATTTTCTTTTCACCTCACAATCCGAAAAAATTATACACCACGTCCAATCACGTACATGTAACCTACAATGGCGGTCAATCGTGGGAAACCATCAGTCCGGACCTTACACGGGATGACAAAACCAAATTGGGTCCATCCGGTGGGCCGATAACAAAAGATAACACCAGCGTAGAGTATTACTGCACCATATTCGCGGCCGGTGAATCTCCCTACGAAAAAGATTTCATCGTTACCGGATCGGATGACGGCCTTATTCACGTAACCACCGATGGCGGAAAAGAATGGAAGAACATTACACCCAAAGACCTGCCCGAGTGGATGATGATTAACAGTGTGGAGTTTGATGCGCATCAGAAGGGCGGAATCTACATTGCCGGCACGCGTTACAAACTGGGCGATTACCAACCCTACCTGTACAAATCAAAAGATTACGGAAAAACATGGACAAAGATCACAGGGGGTATTGATCCGGGCCACTTCACGCGTGTACTCCGTGCCGATCCGAAACGTAAAGGCTTGTTGTATGCCGGTACCGAATCGGGCATGTATATTTCATTTGATGATGGAGCAAGCTGGAAATCATTTCAACTTAATTTACCCATCGTACCGATTACCGATTTAACAATTAAAAATGACAACCTGATTGCAGCAACCCAAGGCAGAAGTTTTTGGTTGATAGACGACCTGACCCCGCTTCACCAGTTGAACGACCAGGTGGCTGGCAGCGACTCATACCTGTTCAAGCCAATGCCCAGCTATCGCATGGGCCCCGCGTTTAGTTTTGGAAGTGCTCCACGAACTGCCGGACAGAATCACCCGGGTGGAGTACTGGTTCATTATTACCTGAAGGACACCACCAAAGCACAGGTTAGCCTTGAGTTCCTTCAGCCTGACGGAAAACTGATCAAAAAGTTTTCAACCAAGCCCGACCTGAAAGCAAAAGAGGAAAAACTAACCGTTAAGCAACCGGGCATGAATCGCTTTAACTGGAACATGCGGTACCCCAATGCCGAGTCGTTCGATGGGATAATTTTATGGGCAGCGTCACTCAATGGCCCACGGGCCTTGCCGGGAACATATAAAGTCCGGCTGACCGTTAATGGTAAATCCACGGAGTCGGATTTTGAAATCCTTAAAGATCCTCGCTCAACCGCCACCCATGCCGACATGAAAGCACAGTTTGATTTTGTACAGGAGGTATTGGCTAAAGTGAGCGAAACCCATGTGGCAATCAAAAAAATCAGGCAGGCACGCGAGCAGATCAACCGGGCTATTGATCCGATCAAAGATCAGAAAGACGCCATGAAAGATGTTCTCGACAAGGCCAAAGCCATACAGGATAACATGAAAACCATTGAAGAAACCCTGTACCAAACCAAAAACCGCAGCGGGCAGGATCCGCTAAACTTCCCCATCCGGCTCAATAATAAACTGGCTCACCTAAATTCACTGGCAGGCAATGGCAACAGCCGGCCTACTGAACAAATGGTTGAGTATAAAAAGGAGATTATAGCCGAAATCGATAAACACATTGGGGCCTTAAATAAAATTTTCACAGAAGATATTCCTGCCTTCAATGCATTGGTTAAACAAAAAAATATCGATGCCGTAGTGCTGAAGGATTAATTTCGATTTCAGTCAAAAAGCATGAAAGCCCGGGCAATCCGGGCTTTCGTTTTTATAACTTGATGATTCCCCGGCTGATCAGGTACCAGGCAGCCGGTCCAAGCAGTGGAAAAACAAGAATAACGACAATCCAAAGCAATCGCTTCTCATTGGATGTTTCGGTCTTCCACACATCCAAAATGGCAAGTACATCAATGACGATGACCAGAATATAAAGTAACCTTCCCATAGTCATTAATTTGATTCCAGTATTTTAAACAACTCATCCAGGTTTGGTGTAATAATGATTTCGGTGCGCCTGTTTTTCTGCCGGCTTTGAGGTGTGTCGTTAGATGCCAGCGGAACAAACTCTCCCCGTCCTGACGAGGTTATTTGTTTTGGGGAAACACCTGCACGGGTTAGGATACGGGTAATTGCCGTTGCGCGCATAACACTCAAATCCCAGTTATCATTCATGTATTGTGATTTTCTTGAGATCGGCACATTGTCTGTGTGACCTTCTACCATAATATTCAGATCGGTCTGGTCTTTAATAGCCCTGGCAAGTTGCTGTAATGCAGTAACACCTTTGCTGTCAACTTCCACACTACCCGAAGCAAAAAGCAATTGCTCGGCAAGAGACACATATACTTTTCCGTTTTTTACATTCACCGTCAGGTCGCTCTCCTTGAAATTCAGCAGGGCGTTGGTAATTTTATTTTTAAGATCATTAACAGCCTTGTCTTTAGCCGCTAATACCGCTTCCAGTTCACGAACCTTTTTCTCGCGATCTGCCAGACTGTTACTCAGAGAGTCATTCATCCGGTAAGTAGCTTCCAGGTTTTTCTGGATAGCCAGCAATTGTTGCTGTTGCTGTGCCAAATCACGATTCAACCTTCCGCTACTGGTTACCATATTTTTGTACAGCGTGTTCAGTTGTTCGTATTCTTTGTTAAGTTCTGCAATGCGCGCATTCCGGTTCTTCAGATCGGCTCCTAGGGAGGAGGTGTCTGCAAGTAATTGCTTTACCTGGGCATCCAGTTCAGTAAGCCGCGCATTAGCCTGTTCCAGTTCGCTGTTACGCTGGTTAAGGTCAGCTTCTAAACGTACCTTTTGGGCAAGCATGTCATCGTATTTCTTTTTACTGACAATACACGAAGAAAGGGTCGCTGCAAGCAGCAGAAAAAAGATTGTTGGTTTCATACGTTTAAAAAATGGTTTCGTAAATATCGAAAGAATCAGTGGAAATAAAAGACGAATAAATACCCAGGCAGGTGCGGATTCTATTAAATTAAAGCAAAAACTACACTCCATATGGAAGGAATGCTTAAACCCGGTTCATTGAAAGACAAAACAATTATCATCACTGGTGGCGGTACCGGCCTCGGTCGTTCAATGGGAAAGTACATGCTCGAACTGGGCGCCAACCTGGTGATTACCAGCCGTAAAGCAGAAGTTATCAACCGCTCTGCCGAAGAATTGATGAAAGAAACCGGTGGTCGGGTGCTGGCTGTTCCGTGCGATGTGCGCAAATACGAAGAGATTGAAAATGTTTTAAAACAAGCGGAGGAAACTTTCGGGCAGATTCATGGCGTGCTGAATAACGCTGCCGGCAACTTCATCAGTCCGACTGAACGATTATCGCACCGCGCTTTTGATATCGTGGTCGACATTGTTTTGAAAGGAACCTACTACACTACACTGGCGGCCGGCAAGAACTGGATCGTAAAAAAGCAACCGGGTGTCTTTCTTAACATTGTAACTACCTATGCCTGGACAGGCTCCGGCTATGTGGTTCCCTCAGCCTGCGGCAAGGCTGGTGTACTTGCACTCACGCGGTCATTGGCCGTTGAATGGGCAAAGTATAACATCCGAAGTAATGCCATAGCCCCTGGACCCTTCCCGACTGAGGGTGCGTGGAGCCGGTTGTTGCCTGGTGAGCTGGTAAAGAAATTTGATCCGGCAGCACGCATTCCTTTAAAACGGGTAGGCAAACATCAGGAGTTAGCTAACCTTGCCGCATACCTCATATCAGATTATTCTGCCTACATCAATGGTGAAGTAATTACGATCGATGGTGGAGAGTGGCTGCGTAATGGCGGTGAATTCAGTCATCTTGAGGAAATACCCGGTCAACTGTGGGATGAACTGGAGAAGCATCGGGGTAAGCAACGATGAATTACAAAGCCTCCATTGTTAGCAGCTTTCCATCCGCGTAATGGAGTTTTGCACCACCATCCAAACTGATCACCACTGCAGTGGCATCAATAGGAGTAGCTCTTAGGGAATTGCCGGCTCCATCGTACAGATAACAAAGGTCCTGATCCAGATCTGTAACAACTATATAAATCTTACCTGATCCAAAATCAAAGTATTGAATGTCAACCGTGTTCAATCCAACGTAATCGTTAACCACCACTTCCCGTCCATCATCATCAAATAGGCTAAGACGTTTTGAATTCTGACGTGCAATCAAATATCCATTTGTTGATTTCTCCTCAATCAAACTGAACTGATCGCTCACGGTGGATTTAACCAAAGGCTCGCGACTAAGTATCTTACCTTCAGCGGTGAATCTGACACGCGTGCCGTCCCTCGAAATACACGTGAATACAGAACCTGAAAGATTCGGCCCAGGCTCAAAGGAGAAAGCCCCGGAAGGCCGAAAATCAAGCGTTAACGGAAAGCCCTTAACCGGGTCGCCCTTTCGATTCAATACGTAAACCTGCCCTTCCTGCCGAATGATCAGAATGAAGTCCTTGCCCTGAATCCGGTAATGACGTGGCGCAACGATCGGTTTCCCATCAAGCCACTTAGGTTTCCATCCATCCAGCGGTTGGCCTTGTTTATCAAACAGCCAGATTTTTCCGGATTGATCGGTCACAGCAAACCGATAGCGTTTACTGTTGTCGTAATCAATAACATTTACAAACTCAGGTTGCTGAACAGGGATTGAAATCGGAAAAGGATTTACGTAATTGCCTAACCGGTCAATAACATGAAGTTTACCGGGTGTTACAAATACCAATTGAAGCTTCCCGTTATTCAGGTAATCAATCTGTTTTAACGCTCCAGCAATCTCACTTTCAAGAGGAACAATCCACTGGATTTTTCCTTCGGAAGAAAGATAGCATAAGTTCTTCAGGGAGTCCTGAAACACCAGGTCATACTGCTTAGTGGTGTGATTTCGCACACTAAACAATGGCGACTTTACTGCTGACCCAAGTACGGATTGAATGCGCTGCCCGGAAAAACTATTTGCCAGAGATGGTGTTCCCGCTTTTTTAGCGGTGAGAACTGCATGCGTGTAAAACATACCACTCAAATTACTAAACTGAACAGCACCTACTCCCGGCTTATTCAATACTGAGGGGTTCTCAGCAACAAAGGATTTCCATACCGGTGCAAGGCGGTGAATAAGGATATTTTTCAGCAGTGGAACATTATAATAGATGCCCACATTTGATTCTAACAAGGTTGACTCCAGAAATTGATTGGTAGCAACAGACTTTCCCCAAACATCTTCCTGGTCGATATCATCCAAAAACCGCTTCAGATCAGACGGAAACTCAGCCAAAATAATTGTGTTATCCAGTTGGGTATAATATGTTTGTTCAAAACCGGGAATCAGCGGCTTAAAAAAAAGTTGAGTAAGATTCCTCAGATCTATCTTCCGTAGTTCATACGACCCATACATTTCTGAATACAATGAATCTCCGGTTTCTGTGGCCTTCGAAAGCAAATCAAATGCTCCCTTCCATAAACCAACATCATGTACATCCATTAGCACAATTTTTGAAATATCTGATTTCCTTCTCTCTAACAGGCAAACTGTTATCTCCTTGCCCATAGCAGAAAACAACCCTTCAATCTTAATCGGAGCCAATGAGGTTAATGAGTCTTGTGTATTTTTCTCTCTTGATACCGGCAATTTCTTAAAGAAGGCATCACCATTATCAATTCCATAGTTTATTACACATAACGATCGGTTTGAAATCAATCTCCTGTGCGAAAAGGGAACAGGATTCTGGCCTACAAAGTAAGCTAGCAGAGAATTATCAGACGTATTATCGGTTACTGAAAACCCGCTAAGATGTAATTCTGATCCCGGTTTCACATCTAGTAATGCGGCACTACCAATCGCCAGGTTATTCCCGGATGGATCCTGTAGAAAACTGGAGGCCAGTGTACGCAAACCATCATAACGGATATACAGGTTGCCCAGATCATTTTTCGTCACCGGAAGCTTCCTAACCGAACCAATTTTACCGTCAATACTCAGCTCACCATTGGATTTAAATGTGCGTATAACATCCTCTATCAGAAATGATGTAAAACTACCGACCCAGATATTGTCAATTAAAGTCCACGAAAACAACTGATCTGTTAGCTTTAATTCATAGATTAAAAAACCCGAATATTCATGTGTACTCAAGGCGGCCTTTCCAAAATTTATCCATTGTTCATTTTTGCTCTTAAAATTTACTGCCTCAGGTAGATAAAATATCAGGTCAAAATCATTTCGCTTTGTAAGATGAAGGGAGACAGTCCAATTAAGATTGTCTGTGATATCGGCTAAAATCTTCTTTTGCAAATCATTATCCGTACGCTGCTTACCAAAAACCTCCTTAACCGACATCCATAAAGAGTTCTCTTGAATTTGAGTTAAGCAGGATCTGCAATCTCCCACTTCATAAACGGCAACAGCGTGCTCTGGGATTACCCGCCAAACACTTAACACATCACGCGTTGATAAATTTAAATAGAGTATTAAACCTGTGGTTACAAGCCCTACGAATAGGATAGAAAGAATCAGCGCAGCCCTCTTCACACTATAATCAGAATTAAATTGAAATATAAAGCCTCTTCGCTTAAAGTAAAAGGAATAAAAGTTATGCTGACGTTTCAGTTGTTTCAATCAGACCGATAGCGTCAGATCAGCATCCTGACTGCCCTGCAAGGGCACCTCAGGGCTCTCCTGTTTTAAGGTCATAAAAAAACCCCGACCTGCCAGGTAGGGGTTTTATAAAATAAAAAACAGGCAACGACTTATGCTGACGCTTGCGGTCAGCATCCTGACAGC
>JBBINY010000033.1:0-32212 GCA_037443645.1 Cytophagales bacterium | reverse complement strand
ACCGCTGGATCGCAACCGTCAGATTCTCGGTTGGATTGCCCTGATATTTTTGTTATCAGCTTTAGTCCAAATCCGATTGCGTTGAAGCAGTGAAGTTACCTAACGATCAGTATCTTCTTTACCTGAACAGAATTACCCACCCTGAAACGAACCAGGTAAAGTCCATCGCGCGGTGCTTCGGCACGCACCTGGGTTTCTGAATCGTACTGTTGTGTTTGCAGAGTAACCGGCTGGCCGGTGATTGTAAACATTTCAACGGCCGACACGTCACCTTTTAAATAGAATTCGCCACTGCTGGGATTTGGATAGAGGTCAACGATGGGTGTTGGCTCGGTGTGCACCCGGGTAATAATTTCACCCGTGCCAAAGCGGGGCCTGATCATGAGACTACCAATGACCAGGTCGTTCATTATCCAGTTACCTGTGGTGTTTACAAAAATCTGGTTACCGGTATCGTGACTGGTATCCAGCCCGATTCGAACAAGGCCCGATGAACCTTGTACCCAACCGATAAATACAGTGTCTTTCACAATCACTGCCGGGCTGAGTGTAAATTCTGTGAACTTGCTGTTGGCTTCGCGCCTTACGGGTATGGTTTGTTCGGTAAGCAGTGAGCCGGGCACTCCGTTTTTGTTAGCCCAAACCATAAGGGTAACGATATTCGGACTGGCAGACCCGGTGTAGGGATAATGAATGTATCCTCCGTTGAGTGTGTCCTGGCCGGAAGTCTTTAGAACGAAGCGGTAAGCGGCCAGGTTTCCTGCTTGGGTAAGGCCTGCCGCATACTCTGCGGTGCCATCATCATACGCATAGTAGTCTTTGAAGGTAGTATGTACAAAGCTGGAGTCGTTCAGTTGAAAATCGGGTTTGCTCACCAGGGTGTCGCGCGTGTTTACGCGCAGGTAAACGCGCATAAAGGCGGAATCGGCTGAAGGTGAAAATAATCCTTTTGCCGGAAGAACAGGCAGCGCAAAAAATTTTCGCTCCAGGCTGGCCAGCGAAGAGGGTACCGAGTCGCTAAGCGGGCCCGAGCTGAACGTGGGTACCCCATTTTCATAAACCCTCAGGGAAAAGAAAGAATCGAAGTTCATGGGCTGGGCGCTAGCCGAAAGATTATACAAGCCAACCGATGGATTGGTGAATGCCGGATTGGTTACCGGATCGGTAAAGTGGCGGTAAGGAACGGCATAGAATGGACCAAGCGGGCTACCGATGTGCTTGAATACGGCACGATCGGGATAAAATTTATTGAACTCATTCCGGTTAACATTCAGGTACACATAATCAACATGCCAGGTATCATACCGGCCTGATTGCCGGCCAAACGAACGGAAGCGGAATTGAAAATCGTTATGAAAAAAACGATCCTGGTTAATGCGGATGAGCGTATCATAAAATACATCAGGCTGTCTGTTGTCCGGAGTAAGGGTAACAATGGTTTCCCAGGTGTCTGTATCGTTCTTGAATTCCAGCACCAGCAGATCATTGGGATCGGGCGTTTCACCAAATCCTCCGAGTTGGTAATAGAAGCTGATGAAGACGGTATTCCGCAGCGCCAGCGGAACGGAGGCCATCAAAATTTTTCGTGAAACCAGGCTATCGGTTTGGCCAAAGGCCTGTGGGTCATTTAAGCTGTAGGGAAGTCCCAGTTCATTCAGCCCATCGAACGTGCATACGTTAATAGTGGGTGGATTAATGCCGATGTCGGAGTTGATCCACACAGTACTGTAACTGTCCCACAGCGTATCGGTGTTGGCGGGTGTATAAAAATCATCCCAAAAGGGCAGTGCCATAGGGGGCAGGCTTTGTTTCCGTGCCTGGTTGCCGGCAGCCTGTTTGGTAATTGGGGTTACTGTTAATTGCGCCCATGCGGTTATTGGCAGATAAGCCAGGAGCATGAGGGCAAAGACTACCCGCACCAGCTGATCAGGGTTTGTTCTCGTTTTCGTCCTCCTCATCCGGTATAACAATAGTGCCTTTTTTACCCACCCATAATTCAACGACATCACCTACTTTAATATTTTCCTTGGCAGGAGGCTTTTGCTTAAGCACCACAATGGGTGAGACTGCGAGCGTATCGCCTACCAGGTGTATCTGGCCCAGGTTCAGGTTAGAGCCGAAGATGGGTATTTTGGCGTCTTCAAGTGTGTAGCCCAGCACATCGGGCATAGGCACGGTGTTGCTGCCGCCATCTTCAACGACCAGGTCAATAACCGATCCTTTCGGGATGCGTGTGCCGGGTTCAATTTTTTTTCCTTCGTAGCGCATTTCTTTAACCAGGTTGAGGAACGGCCCACGCACCAGCTGGATGCGGCCGCGTTTCAATTCGTTGCCGCGAAGTACAGCTTCTGCATTGATCAACGAGCCATCTACCAGATCAGGAACCGGAACGCTGGGCGGGTTAACCCGATTGAGTGAAATGTAGATCACGCGGTTCTCCTTTACTTTAGATCCTGCCATCGGGTATTGCTTTAATACAGTCAGCGGGGGTTGATCTTCGGTATAGGAACTATCATTCACTTCGTAGCGAAGGTTTCGCTTTACCAGAAACTCCTCAAGATCTTTGATCGTCATTCCTTCTACATTGGGTACGGTAATGGTTTCGCCATGGTTGGTAGCGCCTGGAAGATAGATGTAAAAGTAGAAGAGGAGGAGAATCACACCTGTGCCCACCGTAAGTGCAATGCTAAGCAACAGGCCGCCAAGTGTGCTGGTTAAGTATTTAAAACGGGCGTTCATGCTGGAGCAAATTAAGCGGAATAACTTAAAACGTCAGCGATGATTCGAAACCCCGTTCAATCTGCCTGTTTTCGTTGTACCGGTCTTGCGCAAGGGTAATCAGCCGGGTAATCAGTTCGGCAAAGCCGATGCCGCGCTCGTTCCACATCATGGGATACATGCTGGAGTTGGTGAAACCCGGAATAGTATTGACTTCGTTCACGTAAATATTTCCTTTTTTAGTAAGAAATAAATCCACGCGGGCAAAGTCCTGGCAGTATAGCGTTTTGAATGCGTTTGCGGATATCTCACGGATCCGTTTGTTGGTTTTCTTGTCGAGGTCTGCAGGCACCTGGATGGTTACGGCATCGGGGTCAACGTATTTAGCATCAAACGTGTAGAATTCGTAGTTGCTCTTTACAACAATTTCTCCCGGGTTTGAAGCTTCCGGGGGATTATTACCGAGGATAGCGCATTCAATCTCACGGCCCTGGATGAATTCTTCAAGGATCACTTCATGATCGTACCGGAAAGCTTCATCGATAGCCTTCCTGAACTGGCTTTTCCTGCTCACTTTGGTAATGCCCACGGATGATCCCAGGCTGGCTGCCTTTACCATAAACGGAAGGCCAAGATGTTTCTCGATTTCCTCAAACCTGATTTTGCTTTTCTCCCTCACATGAAAGGCAAGGAAATCGCCAACCGGTAAACCGGCCTGCCTGAGCATTTGCTTGGCAACAATCTTGTTCATGGCCAGCGATGAACCCAGAACACCGGTGCCTACCAGGGGTATATCCAAAGCGGTTAGCATTCCCTGAATGCTGCCATCTTCGCCATCGGTGCCGTGCAAAACCGGAAAAACGATATCCACTTTAAACCGGTCGCCACTGGAAAGCAACATGAAGCCCGCATTTTTAGGATCAAGGATCAATCCCAATGCCCTGCCTTGTTCAATCTCTTTGTTTACGGATTGCACCAGGTACCACTGGCCGCTGGTACTAATGCCGATGGGTACCGGTTCGAAAATGTTTTTATCAATAAACTCGAAAATGTTTTTTGCTGAATTAACAGAAACTGCGTGCTCAACGGATCGCCCCCCGAACAGGATGGCTACTTTCTTTTTTACCGACATTCACAGAGAAATTTCAATTCAAAGATACGCATTTCCGATGGAACAGCCGGGCCACTTATCGCGAAAGGTAGAACTTCGTGGCGCTAAACTTCGATCCGATCGTAATACGTAGAATGTAAATGCCGTCAGCCACATCACCAATGTCGATGGGAAAGGTTTGGTTTAAGATATCGGGCGCAACGGTGCTGATGAACGATCGGCCCATGATATCCAACACATCGATGCGCACGTTGCTTCGCTCGGGCAGGTTAAAGGTTACAGAAGCCTGAAATCCGGTGTGCCAGTACACGGAATACAGGGCATCTCCAATATCAACCGGATTGCTATTGTCGGATACAAAAAATTCAATGTTATCCAGGTAAATGTTGTTGCCGTTGCGGTTGGTGAATACAAAGGCAAGGCGTACATTCTCATTTCCGGCATAGGCTGAGAGGTCGAGGTATTTTTGCAATTGCCAGTCGGATGAAACAATGGGTTGCCACGACTCGGTTGAAATGGCGTTAGCCAGTTGCAGCCCACTCTTGTCGAAAGGCGGAGACAGGTTTTGGTAGGTAGTGCCGCAATCTGTTGAGACCAAAATCCGAAGGCGGTCGTTTTTAGTACCGTTCCAGGCATACGACAGGTCAAAGAACACGCTGGCTTTTGCAGTGTTGGAAAAATCAAGAACCGGTGTGGTAAGCCACGATTCGTTGGGACCATCGGGCGCATGGAAAGCCCGGAATGCTGCCGATTGCGAGAAGTTAGTGGGATTGAGCGTCCACAAGGTGCCATCGGTAGGATTAATAACCGGCCAGGATAGTTCATCAAAATTTTCACGTAAGGGAATCTTATCACGCGTGGTCTCAACCAACACACTTGTGGTTATGGTGCTGTTGTCAGGTCTGCCATCGGGCACTCCATTCACTTCAACTACTGATGCAGCGATTGAATTTATACCCACTGTAAGGATAGCTGTGCCGAGATTCAGTTCTGCAATGGCATTTGGATTTAAACTCAATCCGGTGAAAATGGTGGACAATGGGGCACCCCCGTTAACCGAAAAATTCATCTTTATTGTGTTAACCGGGTCACAACTATAATTACGGACTTTGATTTTTAGCACCGGGTTGGTGCTGCACGTAACCGGACCCGGGGTTGATTTTTCAATAATGGCAACATCAAGTACGCCACAATCAGGAGGTAACAGGCCAGGTGAGATGAGCAAGCTGTTCCTGCGTGGAACAGAAGGATCGTCTAGAATCAATTCCATGCGCGAAATCTGACCCTGTGTATATACGTTCATGCAGGCATCGTTGGTATAGTCCATGAAGTTTTGGAACATTTTGACAATCGGAGTGCCGCAGATTGAAGTAATTGGATGAACGGGACACCCGGTGGTTTCAAAGCGGTGCAGGGGTGTGTCATCTACATAATCGTTGCCGCACTGGGTATCGCCCCAGATGTGGCGTAAACCGAAAAAGTGCCCGATTTCGTGTGTAAGTGTCCGGCCTTTGTTGAACTGGGGCTCGAGATCAAAACTGCCGTAGTCATCCGAACCAAATGCCTGGTAGTCAATCACTACCCCATCGGTCTCAGCCACCCCATCCAGGTAATCTTCAAGGCCAGGAAGTGTTGAAACAGGAAACTGTGCATATCCGATAAACCCCCCGGCAAAATTAATTACCCAGATGTTCAGGTAATCTTCCGCTGGCCAGTAACTCAGGCTTTTAAACGTTGCTTCCTGTGATATCGACCAGGAGGATTGGCCTCCGTTTACCCGGACAATGCCTGTGGTGGGCAATCCATTCGGATCGCGCTGGGCCAGCACAAATTCAATGTCCATACTCCCTGCAACGGGCTGGAATAACGGAGGTGTATTACCGGCATCCGTATTCAGGCGCTGAAAATCCTTGTTAATTACATCAACCTGTGAGAGAATCTGGGCATCTGAAATATTTCTGCCTGTTCCGATGGGTTCTCCATTATGGATAACATGCACAACTATTGGTACCTGGTAAGGTCCCGCCATCTGGCGTGCGCCTTGTTGCCGTTGCAGGAGTAAATTCTTTTTTTGTTCGAGCCACTGTTCGAACTGCGCATCGGTTTGTTTTATTTTCCCTTCCTTGCGCAGCAGGTTCATGTACTCCACCGTACCGCACCGCTGTTGGGCGTGGGCGGGCAGGATCATTACAAAAAGCGAAAGACTAAAAAGGAGAAGTTTTTTTACCACGCAGGTGCAGTTACAAAATCTGGATAAGCCAAAGATACGCAGAGTAACCGGAATGCGGCTTTAATTTGAAGGGAGGTTAATTACTTCGATGCCTTTAATTTCCGGGACGGCTTTTTTTATGGCCTCTTCCACACCGGCCTTGAACGTCATGGTTGACATGGGGCACGTGCCGCATGCACCCACAAACTCAAGCTTAACAATGTGGTCATCGGTAATGTGATTTACCTTAACATTGCCACCATCGGCTTCCAGGTAAGGCCGTATGGAATCGAGCGAAGCTTCAATGCGTTGGGTAAGATCAGCCGTGCGTTTGCTCATTGGGTCTTCAGTTCAACCGGTTTGGTTTGTTCAAAGGTAGCATTTCTGATGGCAATCTGCCGGGCCAGGGCTTCTGCCAGATCGCGGAAAGCTTTAGCAGCAGTGCCTTCTTTCATCACGGCCGGCAGACCGGAGTCTCCGCTTTCGCGAATACCCTGTACCAACGGAATCTGCCCCAGCAACGGAACGTTGTGTTTTTCCGATAAGTTCTGGCCGCCACCTTTTCCGAAAATAAAATACCGGTTTGTTGGCAACTCTTCGGGTGTAAACCACGCCATGTTTTCAACGATTCCGAGTACCGGCACATTAATCTGTGGTTGTCGGAACATCGCTATAGCTTTCTGCGCATCAGCAAGGGCAACTTTTTGAGGAGTTGTTACAATGACGGCCCCGGTTACGGGCACCGTTTGCACCAGGGTGAGATGAATATCGCTTGTGCCAGGCGGCAGATCAATCAGAAGGTAGTCCAACTCGCCCCACAGGGTTTCGCTAAAGAATTGTTTCAGGGCAGAACTGGCCATCGGGCCGCGCCACACTACGGCACTGTCGGGCGGGGCAAGAAATCCGATGGACATGAGTTTAACGCCATATTGCTCAAGGGGAACAATCATGTTTTTGCCGTTTACCACTTCCACACCGGGCTGCTCGAATTCGCAGCTGAACATGGTGGGTATGGACGGGCCGAAGATGTCGGCATCAATAAGGCCAACCTGCGCACCGCTTTGTGCCAGTGCTACGGCCAGGTTGGTAGTAACGGTTGATTTACCCACACCCCCTTTTCCCGAAGCAATCGCCACAATATTTTTAACCTGCGGCAGCAGCGGGGCCTGGCTGCGGGCTGTAGTAACCGATGAGGTGATGCTAATGTTTACCGGAAGCGAACCGGCAAGTGGCGAAACCGCATCCTGGCAGTCTTGCCGGATCTTTTCTTTCAGCGGGCATGCCGGAGTGGTGAGCACTACGGTAAACGAGATTCCTGCATCGGTAACGTCAACATCCCGGATCATTCCCAGGGTTACCAGGTCGCGTTTCAGGTCAGGGTCTTCCACGGTGCTGAGCGCCTTCAAAATATCGTGTTGTGTAATCTTCATTCCGTAAGTTTAGTGGCGAATTTAGGCCACAATCTATCCTAAAACAAAGTTTGCAAACCGAGGTTTCAGAGGCAGGGAGGAAAAGGTATCTTTGAGGCCCATGATTTCACGCTACACCATTGACGAGGTTAAGAACCGGATCGACATTGTTGATGTGGTCAGCGATTTCGTGTCTCTGAAACGTTCAGGTCAGAACTACAAAGCCCTGAGTCCGTTCACCAATGAGAAGACACCCTCATTTTATGTGGTGCCATCGAAGGGAATATTTAAGGATTTTAGCAGCGGCAAGGGTGGTGACGCCATTACGTTTGTTATGGAGCATGAAGGCCTCGGCTACCTGGAGGCCATCCGGTACCTGGCAAAAAAGTATGGCGTTGAAATAACGGAGGAGGAACGTACAAGCGAAGAGCAGGCTTCACAGAATGAGCGCGACAGCCTCTACATCGTAATGAATTTTGCAAAGGAGTATTTTAAAAACCTCCTTCACACAAGCGAAGAAGGCCGCAGCATCGGGTTGAGTTATTTCCGTGAACGCGGATTTAATGACCGTACCCTTGAGAAGTTTGATCTTGGCTACAGCCTTAACCAGTGGGATCACTTCTCACAGCATGCAGCAAAAAGCGGCTTTAGTGATGCAATCCTTGAAAAGGCCGGCCTGGTAATTTCAAAAGAGGAGAGCCCCCGCAAGAAATACGATCGCTTCCGGGGCAGGGTAATTTTTCCGGTGCATAACCTGGCCGGAAAAGTGGTTGCCTTTGGAGCCCGTATCCTGACGAAGGAAAAGGAGCAACCGAAATACATCAATTCCCCGGAAACGGACATCTACCACAAGAGCAACGTACTCTATGGGTTGTATCAGGCCAAGAACGAAATCCGCAAGCATGAGTTCTGTTACCTGGTGGAAGGGTACACCGATGTGATCTCGCTGCATCAGGCGGGTGTTGAGAACGTGGTTGCTTCTTCGGGAACTGCCCTCACCGAAGAGCAGATCAGGCTGATGCGCAGGTTTACTGAAAACGTTACCGTATTGTTTGATGGTGATGCAGCCGGTGTGAAGGCGGCACTTCGTGGAATTGATCTTGTATTGAAAGGCGGGTTGAACGTGCGTGTAGTGCTGTTGCCCGATGGCGAAGATCCTGACAGCTATTCGCGAAAGATGGGGAGTACCGATTTTCAAAACTACCTCAAGGTCAATACCCGCGATTTCATTTCATGCAAAATTGATTTGTACTCGGCAGGATCAGGTAAAGATCCCATAAAAAAGGCCGAGGCTATACGCGAGATTGTTACCAGCATCGCCCTCATCCCCGATCCGATTAAGCGGTCGGTGTACATCAAAGAAACCAGCGACCTGTTGAACATGCAGGAAACGGTTTTACTTACCGAACTGAATAAGATTCTTATCCAGGAGCGAAGAAAACGGGAGCAGGAGCGCTGGCGCGATGAACAGCCTGAATCGGTTGAGGCTATTGCTGAACAACAACCACTCTCCCGTACGGACCCGCAGACCCAGGTATGGATGCAGGAACGAGAGACCATCCGCTTATTGCTCAATTATTCGGAGAACAATATTTCAGACGAGAGAGGTGAGCAAAAAGTAATTGACTTCCTGGTTCAGGAGTTGGATGATGTGGAATTTACCAACCCCATATACCGCGAAATATTCGATACGTTTAAAAACGGATCAGCAACGGGTGAACGAATAGACAACTTCTATTTTCTGGAAAACGGGTCACCGGAAGTGAAGAATGCGGTTGCCGATTTAATTACTTCAAGGTATGAAACCAGTCCGCATTGGAGTGACAAGTACCACATAGACTTTCCCCATGAACGCGATATTATCCATGATGTAGCCTACACCAATGTTTTGCGTTTAAAATACCGGCTTTTACAGAAATTGATGGAGGATAACCTGGCTGAATTAAAAGCAGCCAAAGATGAGCAGCAGATAGAACGGTGTTTGTTAACGCACGAACAACTTAAATCGGCTGAAATGGAAATAGCAAGTACCCTGGGCATTGTGGTGCCGAAGTAAACGGAATACACCCGAATTTTGTTGTACGGATTAAGTTCATAAAATATGCAGGCAACATTTAAATTGAATACGATAGAGGAAGCGCTTGACGAAATCAAGAACGGCAAGGTAATTATTGTGGTGGATGATGAAGACCGTGAAAATGAAGGGGACTTCATTTGTGCTGCTGAGTGCATCACGCCCGAAATTGTGAACTTCATGGCTACCCACGGGCGGGGGCTTATCTGCGCTTCGCTGATTGAAGACCGGTGCGATGAATTAAAACTCGACCTGATGGTGGGTCAGAATACGGCAGCCTTTGAAACTCCCTTTACGGTTTCGGTTGATCTCATCGGGCATGGCTGTACCACCGGCATCTCGGCACACGACCGGTTTAAAACCATCAGGGCGTTGGTCGACCCGGAAACAAAACCGGAGGACCTGGGCCGCCCGGGCCATATTTTTCCCCTCCGTGCAAAGCGCGGTGGGGTGCTGCGCAGAGCAGGGCATACCGAAGCCGCCATTGACTTTGCCCGGCTGGCTGGCTTTAAGCCTGCCGGAGTGCTGGTTGAAATTCTGAAGGAAGACGGTACCATGGCACGACTTCCCGACCTGAAAAAAGTGGCGGATCGGTTTAACCTGAAGCTTGTTTCAATAAAAGACCTAATCGAGTATCGCATTAAAGCCGAGTCGCTGATCGAGCGCGAAGTGGAGGTGGATATGCCTACGGAGTATGGGCACTTTAAGTTGGTGGCCTATAAGCAAACCAGTACGCAGGAAACACACCTGGCCCTGGTAAAAGGAAACTGGCAGAACGATGAGCCGGTGCTGGTTCGGGTACACTCATCCTGCCTGACGGGAGATATTTTTGGCTCGTGCCGGTGTGATTGTGGTTCGCAACTGCATGCGGCCATGCAGCGGGTAGAACAAGAAGGTAAAGGTGTTGTTTTATACATGAAACAGGAAGGCCGTGGTATTGGTTTGTTAAACAAACTGAAAGCCTATAAACTTCAGGAAAACGGAATGGATACCGTGGAAGCCAACCTGCAACTTGGCTTTGATATGGATGAACGGGATTACGGAGTAGGTGCACAAATTCTGCGTGACCTGGGTGTAACGAAAATCAGGTTGCTAACCAATAACCCGAAAAAGCGTGTGGGCCTTATGGGCTATGGCCTGGAAATTGTAGAAAATATCCCGATAGAGATTGCCCCTAATCCGCATAATGAAAAGTACCTTAAAACGAAACGCGATCGCCTGGGCCATACCATTTTGAAAGAGTGATGAGCAGAACAGCATGGATTTTATGGCTGGTGTTGCTTTCTGGCTATGCGATGGCCCAGCAATGGTCATTTGAGTTGTGGCATGAGGGTAAAGTCATACTTACCAGCGGGGATACACTCCGGGGCATTATAAAGTACGATTTGCAACAGGATCTGGTCCAGTTCAGGCATAAGGATGATAAGCTCATTGAAGCATTTACCCCACGGAAAGTATTGATGGTTGAGTTTTTTGATGCGACTATAAAAAATTACAGGACTTTTTTTTCTCTTCCTTATTCAGCCTCCTCATCGTATGGGGTGCTCTCGTTTTTTGAATTACTTACAGAGGGCAAGCTTACTTTATTATGCAGGGAGTCGCTGGAGTACCGAACAATCAATTCTCCTTATTATTACTTCGGCACCTACTCACGGCTTGAACTGGTGTATAGGTATTTTTTTATGGATCAACAGGGTAAGATCACAGAATTTTCCGGCAAACGTCCTGATCTGATGAATTTGATGGGCCGCCAGGCAGAGAATGTTGACAAGTATGCAAAGGCAAATCGCCTGCGCATTGAAAACAAAGAGCATCTTGTGAAAATCATCGCTTATTATAACTCGTTGTTTCAGGATTAATTGGGTGTTTTTGGATTTGTTGTTTTAGGATTAGCTTGCAGCATACAGCTTTCTTTTTAGTAACCATGAAAAAACCCCTGATCCTTGTGTCGAACGATGACGGCATAACGTCCAAAGGAATTCGCACACTGGTGCACCTGATGAAAAAACTGGGCGATGTGCTGGTTGTAGCCCCCGATAGCCCGCAGTCGGGCATGGGGCACGCCATTACCGTGGGCGAAACGCTGCGCCTCGAAGAGAACTATATTTTTGACGGGGTAAAAGCCTACGAGTGTTCAGGCACTCCGGCTGATTGTGTGAAGATGGCACGGCATTTTGTGCTTAAGGATAAGTTGCAGCCGGACGTTGTCGTTAGCGGTGTTAACCACGGAAGCAATACATCCATCAGCGTATTGTATTCCGGCACCATGTCGGCAGCCATTGAAGGCGCTATTGAAGGTACTCCTGCAATCGGTTTTTCATTGTGCGACTATGCCCACGATGCCGACTTTTCGCACCTCGATGAACCTATTTTGAAAATAACTGACCAGGTTTTAAAGAAAGGGCTCCCTAAAGGAGTTGCGCTGAATGTTAATTTCCCTCCCAAACGCCACGAAAATCTAAAAGGTATTCGCATCTGCCGGCAGGCTAATGCAAAGTGGGTGGAGGAATTTGATGAACGATTTGACCCGAACGGAAGAAGGTACTTCTGGATGGCAGGTAATTTTGTGAATTTTGATAAGGGGGAGGACAATGACGAATGGGCCATTGCCAATAACTATGTTTCGGTGGTGCCCTGTCAGTTTGATTTAACTGCCCATTCTGCCATACCGGTACTCAATGAAGAGTGGGACATTTTGCGTTAGCCTGCTGCTGCTTTGGATAGCAGGAGCTGGTTCCATGGCTCAAACCGACTGTGAACTCAGAAGATCGCAGGACAGCATCTTTGTATATGCCTGCAAGGTGACTGATTCCCGGATAAAAGCCGTCAAAGCCCATTTCACCTTACCCACATCGCTTTCTGTATTAGCGGGTCACTTATTGGATGTTGATGCGTATACGCAATGGCAATACAGCATCATCAAAACAAAAGTATTGAAAAGGATAGGCGACAACGAAGTTATTTACCGGGCTGAGGTAAAAGCCCCCTGGCCCGTTTCCAACCGCGACCTGGTGGTACACCTTAAAATCACCCAGGAAACAGAAACTAAAATCATGCGGTTCTCCATCATCAGCCTGCCCGATTATATTCCGCCATACGAAGGTATTGTACGTGTACCCCGCTCAGAAGGACACTGGACGATTACCCCGGTTGCAAAAAACAAATTGAAAATTGATTACCAGTTTATTGTCGATCCGGGCGGCTCAATACCAGCCTGGCTTTTGAACCTATCTATTGCCGAAGGTCCTCACAGAACTTTTTTTAACCTTACTCATCGCATTAAATCAAACACTGAGGTATTGTCGGCAGCATTTATAAAAGATTGAATCCAACGTTGCGTTTGTAATTAATTCGGATCAACGTCAATCACAATTCGCACATTGCGGTAAGCTTTCTCGTTTACAAGGGAATTAATTTGTTGCACAATTTTATGCTTGATCTCTGCCAGGTGCCCTGAGTTGCGGGGAATTTTGACCAGGATAGTCATTAAAAACTGGTTTCTGATTTTTGACACCATCGGTTCGCCCGGACCAAGTATTTTAATCCCGGAAAGCTTTGCCCGTAATTCGTCCGCCAACCTGCCGGCTGCTTCACGCACAAATTTTTTATCGGTATGCTTCAATGTTAACTCAATCAACCTCGAAAACGGGGGGTATAGGTGCTGTTGCCGATCGGCCAGTTCCTGTTCATAAAATTCTTCGGTTCGGTGATTCAGTACATCATTCAGTAAACTATGATCGGGTTGTGAGGTTTGAATGATTACCTTCCCGGCTTTGTCTTTGCGCCCCGCACGGCCGCTTACCTGGGTTAGTAATTGATAGGCACGTTCATGCGCTCGAAAGTCCGGGAAATGAAACATGCGGTCGGCCTGGAATACCCCCACCAGGCTAACCTTGCCGAAATCCAGCCCTTTGGTAACCATCTGGGTGCCAACCAGGATATCCGTCAAGCCCGATTCAAAGTCGGTGATGATGTGCTCATAGCCTGATTTTGACCGTGTAGTATCCAAATCCATACGTTGGATAGTTGCATCAGGAAAATGAAGATGAAGTTCTTCTTCCAGTTTTTCGGTACCATACCCAACAGTGAGAATCCGTTTGGAGGAACACGAAGGACATATACCGGGCATCTCGTCCTTATAGCCGCAATAATGGCAAACCAGGGCGTGCTTGTATTGATGATAGGTGAGGCTTACGGAGCAATTGATGCATCGGGGTACCCAACCGCAGTCTTCGCAGTTAAGTATGGGTGAATACCCTCTTCGGTTTTGGAAGATAATGGCTTGCTCCTTTCGGGCAAGGGTTTCTTCAATGGTCTTTAATAGCTGTGAAGTAAACTGTCCTTTGTTCTTTTTTTCTTTCCGGTCGCGACTCAGGTCGGCCAGGATAATCTCCGGCAGTTGAGCTTCGCCAAAGCGGCTTTGCAGTTTTACCAGGCCATACCTCTGCGTACTTGCGAGCCAATACGATTCCAGGGAAGGGGTGGCCGAACCCAATAACACTTTAGCCTTGTGCATCTGGCCGATCAGGAGGGCTACATCACGGGCATGGTAGCGTGGAGCTGGCTCCTGTTGTTTGTAGGAGGTGTCATGCTCTTCGTCAACAATAATCAAACCGAGGTGATCGAAGGGGAGAAAAACTGCTGATCGAACCCCCACCACAAACTGAAACCTTCCGGTAAGGATGCCTTGCCATACCTCAACCCGTTCATTGTCGGAAAAGCGGGAGTGATAAACGCCCATGGCATTTCCAAATACTTTCCTTAACCGCTGAACGATTTGTGTGGTGAGGGCGATCTCCGGGAGCAGGTATAGAACCTGCGAGCCGCTTTCGAGTGCCTTTTTGATTAGGCTGATATAGATCTCGGTTTTGCCACTGCCGGTAATTCCGTGAAAAAGCGTGGTGTTGGTTTTATCGAACGACCACATGATTGCTTCCTGTGCGCGTACCTGATCTTCGCTCAAGATAATCTCAGCAGGATCTTTGGTGTTACCCGCATCAAAGCGTGAAACAATAATTTCAAATTCTTCGAACACACCATGTTTGATGAGTGTAGTAAGTGAGGATTCGGACAGATCGCCCTCCAGTAATTTCTTGCGGGACAGGCCCGCTTTGTTTATGGATGCATCGTGCATCACGGGCGCTTCCTGCAGGTACTTTAACACCAGCGCCTCTTGCTTCGGCTTGTTGGTCAGGGTATCAAATAGGCTGTGTAGCGACTTGTTGGTGAGGTATTGCTTTGTCAAGCGGATTCTTCGTTCGGTTTTGGGTTTGAATTTTTCGCTCACCTCTTCAAACAGCAGGATGGCCTCTTTCCTGACAAGCGATTTTAAAATAGAATAAATGGTCTTTACTCCAAGCAATTTGGATACCTCAGAATAAGTAAGGGGCCCATTTTGCAGATTTCTTAATACTAACTCCTCTCTCGGAGCAAACTCAAACAGTGTTTCATTCCAATCAAATGCAGGGTGGAGCTGTACCTTTGATTCGCTGGAAAGTTTTAACCCCGAGGGCAGGGCGGCATTAATGATTTCACCGGGTGTGCACAAATAATAGGAGGCCATCCAATCGAACAGCTCGAGCTGTTTTGAATTCACGGTGGGCTGCTCATCGAGCAATTCCAGCAGGTACTTTGCCTCATACTCCGTGGGCGGGTTCTGGTGAACGCAGCGTATAATTCCGGTAAGGATTTTCCGGTCGCCAAAGGGCACAATGGCACGTTGGCCGGGTGCGATGAGGTTGTTGAATGTTTCCGGTACGCGGTATGTGAATAACTTAGGAATCGGTACGGGCAGGATCAGGTCGGCAAACAGGGTTGTCCGTTCAGTGGTTGCAGAAAAGAGTTGATCGGTCATGCAAGGCTCCCGGCAAATCTAACGGAAATCAGATTCAAATTAAGTGGACGTGCTCAGCGAACGGGGAATTGAGAAACAGCCTCTTCAACTGAGTATACCGGCTGCCTGCACGTTTTATTATAGCACACGTAAAGGGTAGTTTGAGCGCCTGCATCTTTGTCCTGCAACAGGGGTAATTTGCTTTCTCCGGCAGTGCCCAGAATTACGGCTGTAGGATGAAATTGGTTTTTAAGCTCGTTTTTGAACTGGACATATTCAGGGCCGACAATGGCAACTTCGGCCACCTCGGTATGGGCTGCCAGCCACCCTATGGCCCAGTTCGACATGTAGTTGGGCTCGCTAATAATCAGCTCCGCCAGTCCATCAATCATCTTCCGGCCGGTTATCCGCCACTCTTCTTTGTCGAACAATTCTCCAAGCCATAACAGATTTTGGGCCATCACACTGTTGGATGCCGGAATAACATTGTCGAACATTTCTTTTTTGCGTGCAATAAGTTGTTCGGCTTCCCTGCCGGAGTAAAAAAAGTAGCCGTCAGCCGGATCATAGAAATCAGCAAATACTTTTTCTGTGTACCGGCCGGCTTTCTCGAGCCAGTGTTCATCCAGGGTTGCCTCATACAGTTTAAGGCAAGCCTGGATCAGGTACGCGTAATCTTCCAGAAATCCCTCGACCGGTGAACGGACTTCATTCCATGTTCGGTACACGGTAGAGTTGGTGATGAGGTAAGTTTCTAAAAAATTCATGGCTTTTAAGGCCGTCTTCAGAAAATGGAGATCGCTGAAGGCATGGTAAGCATCCACCAGCGCGCCAATGGTCATCGTGTTCCATCCGCTTACAATTTTCCGGTCAAGCCCAGGTTGTATTCGTTTGTTACGGTGATGGAGGAGAGTTGTCCTGTACTCATCCAGGTGTAGTGGGGGGGGTATGTTTTCCTTTCGGAACAGGATGTTTACTCCGTGCTCCCAGTTTCCTGCTGGAGTGACATTGTAGTATGCACAAAACTGTTCTGCCGCCTCACCGGAAAGAGCAAGTACCTCCTGATGTGTCCATACGTAAAATTTACCTTCCTTGCCTTCGCTGTCGGCATCCAGGGCTGAGTAAAATCCACCCTGTTCATGGGTCATTTCCCGCTGAAGCCAACGGAACGTTTCATAGACCGCCTGCCTGAATTCGTCATCGCGCGTAACCTGGTAGGCTTCTGAATAAACACTGATCAGCTGGGCATTGTCGTAGAGCATTTTTTCAAAATGGGGCACAAACCATTCACCATCCACCGAATAGCGCGCAAACCCACCACCCACCTGGTCATAAATGCCTCCATAAAAAATTTTTTTCAACGTGAACCGCACATGATTGAGGGCTTCGGTATTCCGGGTATGGTAGTGGTAGCGTAACAACCATGACCAGATGGATGGCATGATGAATTTCGGGGCCTTTTCCAGACCACCATGAGTTCTGTCAAATTTCTTTTCAAGGTTTTGAAAAATCCGTTGGAGGCTTTCTGTGAAGACGTGGTCGCTTTGCTTTTCGAATGTTGATGTACCGGATGAGGCAAGCAACCGCGTTAATTCCTCTGCCGACTGGTTAATGTCGGGCCTGCGTGACTGGAAAGCTTTGTGTATTGCGTTGAGTGCCTGCGCCCACTGGGGTGGTGGAAAGTAGGTGCCTCCAAAAAAAGGTTTTTGGTCAGGTGTAAGGAATACATTAAGCGGCCACCCGCCACTGATGCCCATGGCCTGAACAGCCTCCATGTACACCTGGTCGATGTCTGGCCGTTCTTCCCGGTCAACTTTTATGCAGATAAAGAATTCATTCATCAACGCAGCAATATCGTTGTCTTCAAAACATTCACGCTCCATGACGTGGCACCAATGGCAGGAAGAATAACCGATGCTCACCAGAATTGGCTTGTCTTCCTGTTTGGCACGGTTAAGTGCTTCGCTGCCCCATTCCTGCCAGTCAACCGGGTTGTGTGCATGCTGCAGCAGGTACGGACTGGTAGCCTTGATCAGCCGGTTGGGTTTTGATTTTTTACCGGAGTTCACCTGAGCTGCTTTTTGAGTTGCTCCACTTCGGCATCGACAGTAACCTGTTTGCTGAATGACGACAGCTTTTTCAGGGTATCCTTTAAAAACTGCTGATGTGCCGGGCTGGCGGGGTGAAACGGTTTGTGCTGCAGGGCTTGAAGGATCTCATTCCAACTGGCAATAAATTTTTGAGTTGACGGATCAAGAAAAGTTTTAATAAAAAAGTGCCAGATATATTCCTCGGCTTCGGACGAGGGATGAATCATATCCGGTTTGTAAAACCGGTAATCGCGGAGGTCGTCCAGCATCAGTTCAAATGCCGGAAAGTAGTGTACACGGTCGTATTGTTTGCTAACTGTATCACATCCGATCCGTAAAATGGCTTTGCTCACACTGTTTAATTCAAGTGTGTCGGTAAGATGCCTGACCGGGCTAACGGTCAGGATTACCTGGATATCAGGATTAAAGGCGAGTAAGTCTGAGTAAAATGATTCGAAGGATTCAAGAAATTTTTTTTGTGTAAAAAGTTCTTTTTGAAAAAGCGATGAAGGCATTTTATGGCAGTTGGCAACGATGTCGCCAGTTTCTGTTCTGGAATAAACCCACGAAGTCCCGTAGGTAATCATAAGCCAGTTGGCGGTCTTCAAAAAAGCATGCGTAGTGCCGATGGCATCAGTAAGGGATTTTTTCAGTTCGTGAAGGCTAAGGAAGCCCATGCTGGAATGGAAATCGTAATTAACGTGAATTCCCTGGCTGACCAGGTAGGTACTCTCAGGGGGTACCTGCCTGTGAATGGCGTACTGAAAAACCTTATGGATGGAGTGCGGGTTATAGATCACTCCGAACGGATTGGCTAAACAGGTAAACTTGAAGGCAGCGAGTTTTTTGCCGATAGAATCAGCGAAGCACGAGCCACCCGTGAGCAGGCGGTGATTTAAGGAAATGGAATGTGGCGCGGGTTGAGGTGTAAGGGCGGTCCGAAACATAACCAAAGCTACAAAATAAAAAACCCTGACGGGGTCCGTCAGGGTTTAAGCGTTTGTGCGTGCCGGATTATTCAGCGCTTACTTTCATCTTGATCTCATGCTTCACTTCTTTGTGTAACTCCAGCGAAACGGTAAATGTGCCAAGTTGCCTGGGTTGTTCCTTGAAGTGGATCTTTTTCCGATCGATATCAAAGCCTTTGGCTTTGAGGGCATCGGCAACCTGCAGGGCAGTAATGGCCCCAAAAATTTTTCCACTTTCACCAGCTTTGGTTCCGATTTCAAGCACCAACTCACCGATTTTCGCGGCCAGTGCCTCTGCGTCCTGTTTGATTTTGGCAGCCTTATGTGAAGCCTGCCGCACATTCTCTTCAATCAGTCGTTTGTTTGAATCGTTAGCAATCAGTGCCAGGCCGTTTGGTATGAGGTAATTCCGTCCAAAGCCGGCTTTTACTTTAACGATATCGTTTTTGTAACCCAGCCCCTGAACGTCTTGTTTCAATATTACGTGCATATCTGTTCTTTAGTTAAGGTTAAGGATTACTTCAGCGAGTCGCCTGTATAGGGCAGAATAGCCATATGACGAGCCCGTTTAACGGCTTGCGAAACTTTTTTCTGAAATTTCCAGCTTGTTCCGGTCAGCCTGCGGGGAAGGATTTTACCCTGCTCGTTAATGAACTTCAGCAGGAAATCCGGGTCCTTGTAATCGATGTATTTGATTCCGTTTTTCTTGAAGCGGCAGTATTTTGCTTTGGGTTCTACGCGCTTAATGGGTTCATTCATCAGTGTCATCGGGCCAACTCCTCCTCAGTTTTTCTTGGTTTTTTAACATCCTTGTTTTCTTTCTTTCTGAATTCGCCCTTGCGCCTGCGTTCGTTGTACACCAGGGCGTCTTTGTCAAGGGTAATGGTCAGGAAACGCATAATCGACTCATCGCGTCTGTACTCCGTTTCGAGTGAGTTGACCACGTCAGGAGTTGCCGAAAACTCGATGAGGTTGTAGAAACCGGTGGATTTGCGCTGAATGGGATAGGCCAATTTGCGCAGGCCCCATTGCTCAACGTTTACCACGTTAGCATTGGCTTTCTTCAACACCTTCACGAATTTTTCGACAGTATCCTTCATCTGGTCTTCAGACAAAACGGGATTCAAAATGAATACTGTCTCGTAGTTTTTCATTGTTTTTAATGTGTTTTTAAGGTTTTGAGCCTGCAAAGGTAGGGAATTGCCCCGAATTTGAAAGGGCGGGCCTCAAAATTGAAAAATGCCCGGCAATCGCATGAATCAAGGCTTCCGAAACAGAAAGTGGTTTATTTCACTACAAACTTGCCGCTGCCCATAAAGTAATCTTCGCAATACACTTCCAGGGTATAGTTTCCGGGGGTATAATCAGAGCCTTTGTCGTAGATGTAGGTTAACCGCTGACGGGTGTTGTCGAACAGAATTTCCTGGGAAGCGGTGTAAAATTCTTCTTTGCTGTTGTAGAGGAAGGTGCCTGAGCCCCGCGATACATCGAACAGCACCTGCTTGTTTTCATCGATAATGCGGATCATAATTTTCTTCCCTTCAATCGGGGCCACGTTATTCTCCGCCAGCGTAAATTCAATTTTCAACTTGCCCACTTGCCGGTTGCGAAAGGGTGACTCGCGTTCTTTCCCCTTGTCATTCAATGCAACAATGCGGATGTTCTCGGCTTTCAGCTGTGATGCCAGCGCCACTTTGCTGGCCAGTTCATCCTTGGTCTGGCTTAACCGGTTGATGGAGTCGCCCAGTTGATTTTTCTGGGTTTTAAGCGATACGTTTTCGTTGAGGAGGGCTTTGTTAACATTCTTAAGCCGGTCAATTTCCTCATCTTTATTTTTCAAAAGGAGTTCGTAGCCTTCAACTTTATCTTTCAGTTCCTTAATCAGTTTACCCGATGCTTGCGTTCTGCGCTTAAGCTGCTCTTCAATTTCAGCCTTGGCCTGCTGCAGGTCGGCCACATCGCCACCGAGTTTCTTGACTTCTTCAATTTTCTGACTGAGTTCCACGCGCAGTTCTTCCATCCGCTGCATGGTAGTGGCTAATTCCTCTTCGGTGGTGCTGAGCTGCGCCTGAATATCGGTTCGCTCCTGATAGTCGAGATAAATTTTAACAATTTGAATTAGGATGATGATAGACAACAGGGCAATAACGATGGTTGCCTTATTCGACTTTTTGGGAGGCTCAGCGGGTGGGGTTATTTTTTCTTCGCTCATAAAACAGGTATAGCAGGGAGCAAAAATAGGTATATCAACGGGTAATTCAAGGATTAAAACCGCAATACAACGTGTTGTTTGTTTAGTGACGGATCAAGCAGCAAAATGCCACAACGAAACAGATCCATGCTTACATACACCAGGGGATGCTTTTTCATTTCTTTCCAGGCGCGCTCCATTTCGGGCGAATCGTGAATATCATCGGCAATGAACAGGCTTTTATGGTGTGATTTTGACAGGAGCGTTTCAAAGTACCGGAGTGTCGGCTCTAGCTTGTGGTTGGCATCCATTAAAGCGAAATCTACGCGCGGAATGCGCGACAGGGTAGCATAAAGAGTGCTGTCGATATTGCCCCGGATCAGCTCGATGTTTTTTGCCTGAGCAAACTCAAAACTAAGTGTGGCTATATCGGCAACCGAGTCTGAACCTTCGAATGTGTAGACCTGAGACCCCGGATTTTGCGCGAGATACAGTGTGTTAATGCCAAAGGAAGTACCGAGTTCAACAATGGTTTTTGGTTGGCGATGGTTGATTATCCTGTGATAAAGAGCAGTGTATTTGGGCGGGCTCAGGCTGGTATGGGCAATGTCGCTGATTTTGCGCTGTGCCTGGTGTAGGTGCTTTGACCCTTTGCCAAAGTCAGTGACCTCGATGATGCGATCATCTTTCAGTAATTGCTTGCGAAGATTTTCAACAGTATGAAGTTCACCGGCTTCGCGCGTAATAAGGGTGGTGTAAAAATCAAATAAAAAAGGTGCGTGCAGCGAGTGGTCATCCACTGCATCGAGCCAGTAGTTCAGGTATGTTTTTATTTTAAAGAGGGCCGACAATCAGTTGAGGCGGAGAGGGGCAACCATCGTAAATTCAGGGATGCGGATGGTGAGGGTTGATCCATCCACCACGCGTTCCATCAGGTAGGTGCCTGCCATCTTTCCAATACCTGATTTCAGGTTACATCCTGAAACGTATTGGTGCGACTGGCCCGGCTCAAGTACAGGCTGCACACCGATAACCCCTTCACCCTCTACTTCGCGCGTAAGAAAGCCGGCATCATAAATGTACCAGTGCCTGCGCATTAATTGAATGGTAAACTCACTGTTGTTCTCGATGGTGATGCGGTAGGTAAACACGTAATGGTATTGACTCGGACTGGAGTAGGCCGGCTGGTATTCGGTTTCAACGCTTACGCGGATGCCCTGTGTAACTTCAGTAACCATTCAGCCAAAAATAAGGGATTTTTGCTCATCCCATGAAACTGTAAGTCCTTTGCCTTATATTTTCGCAAAAGGTGCTGACAAATGGATGTAAAAATTGCTCCCGCATGGAAATCAAGGTTATCCGCAGAATTTGACCAGCCCTATTTTCAACAACTGGCTGAATTTGTAAAATCAGAATTCCAAACGGCCACAGTTTACCCACCCGGACGTGAAATTTTTAAGGCATTTGATGCGTGCGCATTTGATGAAGTGAAGGTGGTGATTATCGGGCAGGATCCTTATCACGGCACAGGCCAGGCTAATGGACTGTGTTTTTCGGTGAATGACAATGTGCGCATGCCGCCCTCGTTGGTAAATATTTTCAAGGAAATTCAAACCGACCTTGGTAAACCTTTTCCCGGGTCGGGCAACCTGGAGCGATGGGCACGCCAAGGGGTGTTACTCCTCAATGCTACCTTAACCGTACGGGCCTCATCGCCCGGTTCGCACCAAAACAAGGGCTGGGAAATTTTCACCGATGCCGTTATAAAAACAATTTCAGAAGCAAAACAGCACGTTGTGTTTTTGCTCTGGGGCGCTTACGCGCAAAAAAAAGGTGAAGTGATCGACCGCTCCAGGCACCTGGTGCTCATGTCTGCACACCCGTCACCGTTCTCGGCCGACCGCGGCTTTTTCGGATGCCGCCATTTCAGCAAAGCGAATGAGTACCTTAAAAGCAAGGGATTGAAGGAGATTGATTGGTGAACTCCTGCCTCAATCGATTATCTTGAAAAATCTGCTCCACCTTATTTTATGGAGCAGGCTGGCGTTGGAATCAATTGAAAGCCAGATGAAAAAAGCTTTTCCTACCACGTGATCTTCAGGCACAAAGCCCCAGTAACGCGAGTCGAGCGAGTTGTGGCGATTATCGCCCATCATAAAGTAGTAGTTTTGCTTGAATGTGTATTCCGTAACTTCAGCGCCATTAATCAGTAGTTTTTTATCCTTGATGGTGGCATCGGCATTATGATCGTAATGGGTAATGATAAACCCATAAAGGGCAAGTGTAGAATCGGTTATGGAAATGGTTGAGCCCTGTGATGGTACCCACAAGGGTCCGAAGTTGTCGAGTGTCCAGTCCTGGTTGTTTTTTATGCCGGCACCGTATCCGTAGTAATCAGAAAACGGAAAAATGCCGTAAACCTGGTCTTGCTTTTCACGCTCAATTCCCTTGATATAGGGCAGTCTTTTTATTTCCTCTGCTTTATCAGGGGTAATCCACATGATGTACTCAACCGTGTTTTCATCAGGCCTGCCGACAACGTTGTAGTCTTCCGGACCCAGGCTGAGCCGTTCGAGGTTTCGTTCATTAATAATGGATGTTGCCGTAACATGATAGGCCCATTGCGTGAGCGGGTGATTGGCCAGGGGTTTGTCGTTAACATATACCTGGGCATCGCGTATCCTGAGTGTTTCTCCTGCAGCGGCCACACAGCGCTTGATGTAGTTGGTCTTAATATCAACGGGGTATTCTTTACCTTCATTGAGTTGCCTTGGTGGGATGTTAAATACGACCACATCGTTGTTCTTTATTGAGGTGATTCCGGGCAACCGGGTTTGAGGCAGTTGAATCCAGTCAAGGTATGATGGGATATTGGTAAACCAGATTTTCTGGTGTGTTAAGGGTATTTGTAACGGTGTTTTCGGGGTGCGGCTGCCGTAATGGAACTTGCTCACAAAAAGAAAATCGCCAACCAGGAGGGAGTTTTCCATTGACGGGGTCGGTATGGTGTAGGCTTCCATGATCAGAAAGCGGATGAGGGTTGCTGCCACCACCGCAAATGCGATCGCCTCCGACCATTCAGCCAATGGAGATTTTTTGATTTCGGGCAGGTCGTTGAGTTTGCCCAGGTATTTTACACGGCTGTCAAATCCCAGCCAGATCATGTAGAAGAAGCCTGTAAAGATGATCAGAATCTGGCTCCAAAGGGAGGGTTTGCCATAGCACCGGAGTACCTCAAAGATGATGACATAATACGCAAAAACATTTACTACGGGAATAAGCAAGTAAATAAACCATAGGGAAGGCTTCCCGACTATGTTGCGCATGAGGATGTATTCTGAATAAAAAGGAATAACCGATTTCCAACCTTCAACTCCGGCTTTTTCAAAGAGCCTCCAATAACCGATGGTTACACCCAGGCGGATAATAAGGAAGGTGATGAGTATTGCGTTCACGTATAGTCTGTTTTAAAAAGTTGCAAATAAAGCGATTATCTAGAATTGTAAAAAGTCGTTCATGGTGAGCACACCTTTCCTGCCCGGCAGCCATTCGGCTACGGCCACAGCCCCTGCGGCAAACCCTTCACGCGAATGGGCAACATGCCTTATTTCAATGGAGTCGAGTGGGGAGTTGTAAAGAACGCTGTGCGTGCCGGGTACCTGCCCGGTCCGGTGCGACCGGATTGAAAGTTCCTCCGGGCTATCTGTATCGTTATTAACCCATCTCAATTTGGTTTTCAGGTGCTTCATAATTCCTTCGGCCAGCGTAATGGCTGTTCCACTGGGCGCATCTTTTTTTTCTGTATGATGTATTTCTTCTACTAGCACCTGGTACGTGTTTACTCCGGCTACCATGCGGGCTAATTGTTCATTGAGTTTGAAAAAGATGTTTACACCAATACTGAAGTTAGACGCGTAAAAGAAGGTTCCATTACAGGCGTAGGTCAGTTTCTCAATATCTTCTTTTTTCGCCAGCCAGCCGGTTGTGCCGCATACTACCGGCAGGCCATTGCGAAGGCACCAGTCAACGTTTTCGTGCACGGCCTCCGCATGCGAAAACTCAATGGCAACATCGGCCTCAACATGGTTAAGTTCCTGGCGGTTGCCCGATGTTATACGGGCCACAATCTGGTGTCCGTTTTTAAGGGCTGCGTGTTCAACAGCTTTGCCCATTTTACCGTATCCCAGCAATAGGATTTTCATATGTGCTTTTGGTTGATGGAGATTGAGCACGCAAGTAATCACATCCTGCCCATCCTCCAAAATATCAACGGAAGCGGATAACCAGCGATAAGCCCGCGGTTGTGCCGGTAAGCATGCTGCTTTCGGCCGTTGGCCTTATGCTCACCTGAAATGTGGGATTAAGGTCAAACTCTTTCAGGTGGGCATCTACATGGGCATCAACCATCTGCAGCAAATACACACCTGCCATGATGATGATGAAAAAATCGCGCTCTCGCCTGTACCGGTCAACCAGGGTTCGAAGCTGGGTTTCAGTGAACCCACTCGGACTAACCGGAGCATCGGTTTCGAGCAAGTCAAACAATTCGCTTTTGTACTTCTGGTAACCGTCCTGGTAGAAGTTAATGGCGTAACCCGTGGCGAATAAGCCGCCATATACCAGCGGTAGTTTCCAGTATTTTTTGGTGTAAATCTGACCTGCCCCGGGCAACACGGCTGCATAGAGAAGTGCCTTCCCGGGGCTGTAGCGTGTGGCATACGACTTAATCGTTACGGTATCCTTCGAAGGCATGACAACCCGTACCGAATCATTGCTCTGCGCGGCAGCGATAAGACTGATGAGGATAAAACAACTTACACCTATTCCTTTCATTCGATTGGGTCACCGTGCCTTGCCGTTACTGGATTTTGAGGATGTCCAAAATCCGGTTCAGATCTTCAATGGATAAGAAGGGGATTTTTATCTCCCCCTTTTTTCCATCGCTCTTCACAGCAACACGGGTGCCAAAGTGTGAGGATAACTGCGATTGCAACTGCGACATTTCACGGCTTATGGCTGAGGTTGGCGGTGCCTCCCGCTTTCCTTCCTTTTTTGAGGCCAGTTCTCTAACCAGTTCTTCCACCTTTCGCACCGACAGGTCATCGTTCAGGATCTTGTTGAATATGAAGAGTTGTGTGTCGGGGCTTTCAACATTAATGATGGCCCGGGCGTGCCCCATCGAGATCTTGTTATCGCGAACAGCGATCTGAATATCGGGGGGAAGTTTCAATAGCCGGAGGTAGTTGGTTACCGTGGCCCGGTTTTTTCCAACCCGATCGCCCAGTTCTTCCTGCTTCAGGTTGCACTCAGAGATCAGGCGCTGGTAACTCAATGCGATTTCAATGGCGTTAAGATTTTCGCGCTGGATGTTCTCGATCAACGACATCTCCAGCATCTGCTGGTCATTGGCCAGCCGAACATACGAAGGAATGGTTTTAAGTCCGGCCAGTTTTGATGCCTGGAGTCTTCGTTCACCGGAAATGAGCTGGTACTGGTTGTGGGCCAACCGCCTTACGGTAATGGGCTGAATGATTCCATGCACCTTGATGGATTCGGCCAGTTCGTTCAGGGATTCCTGATCGAAGTGGGTACGGGGCTGAAAGGGATTGACTTCAACCTGCTCAATCGGAATTTCCAGAATTCCACCGGCAGGCGTGGTGTGGGCTACTGGCACATCAGTTTCCAGGCGTTCATCCACATTGCTGTCGCTCAGCAGGGCGTTCAAACCACGGCCTAATGCTTTCTTCTTTGTCATTTTAGTATGCCGTTTTTGTCCAGAATCTCGTGTGCCAGGTTCAGGTAACTAATTGCGCCTTTACTCTCGGCATCGTGAACAATTACCGGAATGCCAAAGCTTGGCGATTCACTTAGCTTGACATTTCGTGGTATTATGGTATTAAACGTCATCTTTTTAAAGTGCGTTCGTACTTCTTCAACCACCTGGTTGCCCAGGCTGGTGCGTGAGTCGTATAACGTAAGCAATATTCCCTCGATCTCCAATTTTGGGTTGAGGCGGGTTTGAATGATTTTGATGGTATTCAAAAGTTTTCCCAGTCCCTCCAAGGCAAAGTACTCGCACTGCACCGGTATAATTACCGAGTCGGCCGCGGTGAGCGCATTGATGGTAATCAACCCCAGGGAAGGAGAACAATCGATGATAATAAACTCATAATCATTTTTAATTTTTTGCAGGGCATCACGCATCTTTTCTTCCCTTCGTTCGATGCTCACCATTTCGACTTCAGCCCCCACTAAATCAATGTGTGAGGGAAGTACATGCAGGTAGTTGAGCATCGCATTTCCGATAACGGCATCGTGTGGGTTGGCGCCATCAATCATGCATTCGTAAATGCCGGTTTCCACTTCTTTCGGATTGATGCCCAGGCCTGAGGTTGAGTTGGCTTGTGGATCGGCATCAACCAACAGGGTTTTGTGTTCCAGCACAGCAAGGCTGGCTGCCAGGTTAATGGCGGTAGTGGTTTTTCCTACGCCTCCTTTCTGATTTGCAATCGCAATAATTTTTCCCATCCCCGATACGGTTAAAAAATGAATCCGGTAGTTAGCCGGATTGCAAATATAGAGGAACGGTAATGGGGCGTGGAACGCTGTGGAACGTATTTTTCCACATTCCATGCACAGGCCAATGTTTACTACTTTTTCCTTTTGCGCTGCTCCTCGGCTTTTCTGCGCGACTCTTCACTGGCTTTCATGGCTTCTTCCAACTTGCTCATAAAGCGCGATTTTTTTCCGCCACCCGCAGCCATAGTGCGCCTGTGCTCATCCATGATGTGCTTGATTTTACCCTCATCCACAAAACGCCTGATAATGGCCTGCTGACCAAAGGTGATGATGTTGGACATAAAATAGTAAAAACTCAATCCGGCAGGGAAGGAGTTAAGGACAAACAGGAAAACCACCGGCATGATGTACGACATGGATTTCATGGGGCCTTGCACAGACGAAACCTGGTTGTTTTGCCAGGTGATAACCAACGTTGAAATGGTCATGAGCAGGGTAAACAAGCTAACATGACTTCCATACAGTGGAATTGTGAAGGGTAAATTAATGATGGAGTCATACGTGGAGAGGTCATCGGCCCATAAAAAGGATTGTTGCCGCAATTCGATGCTGTTCGGGAAGAGGTAAAACATGGCAAATAAAATGGGCATCTGCAACAGAATCGGAATGCAACCACTGATGGGGTTTACCCCGGCTTGCTGATATAGCTTAAGCTGCTCCTGCTGTACCTTGGTCATGTCATCGCCAAACTTGTCTTTAATCTCATCCAGTTCGGGCTTCAGCACTTTCATTTTGGCCATGCTCAGGTACGATTTGTACGAAAGCGGCAGTAACACAATGCGGAGAAGGATAACCAGGATGATGATGATGAGGCCGAAGTTGGTGATGGACCTGGTGAGAAAGTGAAACACCGGGAAGATGACAAATTTATTGATCCAGTAAACCGGAGGCCAGCCCAGGTAAACGTTCTTGGCAAAATCGTGCGCCACCTTACCGATGGTTTTGTAATCGTTGGGTCCGAAGTAAAATGAAAACGTGGAGCCTTTGCCGGAAAGATCGGATGTTGGAATAAGCACTTTTAGGTTGGCACGCTTTACCACCGAGGTGTCGGCTTCGTTTACTGCGGTTTCAACCTCACCACCCGGGAATCCTTTGGCAGAGATCAGGGAGCTGAGGAAAAACTTTTGCTTGATGGTTACCCACTGAAGATTTCCTGCAAATGTTTCCTGTTCAACAGAGGTGGATCGCGGAGCGAGTTCATCCATGCTCCCATTGTAATGATAGGTAATGGTGGTGTTTACGCGGCTGTCGGCTAGGTCGCGCTCCAGCAGGCGCAGGAAGTTAGTCCAATGAAATGTGAGATTTTCGGAAAGTTCGGTGGTGAGGCCGGAGGTTTTTATGGAATAACCAATCTGATACCCTCTGGCAGGAATTGAATAAGTATGCTCAAAGTACTTGCCTTCCTCAAGCCTGACGACAAACTTAAGCCAGGTAGTATCGCCAGAACCGGTTTGAGTAACCTGATAATAAAGGGAGTACAGATCGAGGTTTTCACCGGCACGCGCTGTAGTAAGTTGAAAAATGCTCGAACGGGGTTCTACCAGTTTCAGCGGTTTACCGGAATAGGTTTTGTAGTTCTTCAGTTCCAGTTCCTTAATCACTCCTCCTTTTGTGGAGAAACTGATTTTCAGGTCCTTTGTTTCGATAGGAATAATCCGCTCCTCACCGGCAAGGAAGCCGGACAAATTACCGAATGTTGTTGAAAGCACGCTGTCGGGAATTTGGATGGTTGCGGGTGCGGGAACTGACTCCGGAGTACCTGAATCTGCGGGCAGTACCAAATTGCCGGGTTGTTTGGGCACCGGTTCGGGTCGTGGTGCAAACCATATAAAGTAGCCGAGCAGCACAACAGCAATAAGGGTAAGGCCGATAGCCTGATTTCGATCCATCGTAAACAGTTACAGGTTAAATAATTGATTTTTTGAATTCAATGGCAGCGGCCACAAACTTAACAAAAAGCGGGTGAGGGTTCATGACGGTGCTGCGTAGCTCCGGATGATATTGTACACCGATAAACCAGGGATGGTCTTTCAGCTCGACTACTTCCACCAGGTTGGATTCGGGATTTACACCCACCGCGCGCAATCCGGCACCTTCCATCTGGTCGAGGTATTTGTTGTTGAACTCGTAGCGGTGGCGGTGCCGCTCCATAATGTTGGTTTCGCCATATACCGATGCGGCCTTGCTTCCTTTCTTGAGTTTGCAGGCATAGGCGCCAAGGCGCATGGTTCCACCTTTGGCAGTGATTTTCTTCTGCTCTTCCATCAGATCGATTACCGGGTTTTTGGTTTTGGGGCTCAGCTCCGTTGAGCTTGCTTCCAGGCCCAGTACATTGCGGGCAAACTCAATAACCGCGCATTGCATGCCCAGGCAAATCCCAAAAAACGGGATCTTATTTTCGCGCACATGCCGGATGGCTTCAATCTTTCCTTCCATGCCGCGCTCTCCGAATCCGGGTGCCACCAGCACACCATGCAGTCCCTTTAATATAGAGTGTACGGTGTCCTTATCGAGGTCTTCCGAAGAGATCCATTTAACATTCACGCGGCAATCATTTTGAGCGCCTGCATGAACAAACGCCTCGGCTATCGATTTGTAGGCATCGGGCAGGGTAACATATTTGCCCACCAGTCCGATGGTCACCTCTTCCACCGGGTTTTTGAGTTTGCCCAGAAAGTCCTTCCATTGCTCCAGGTCGGGTTCTGATTTAGCCGTCATCTTTAACTTTGCAAGCACGCGTTCATCCAGTTTTTCTTTGCGCATCAGAATGGGCACATCGTAAATGGTTTCGGCATCAATGGCTTCAATTACCGAATTGAGGTGTACGTTACAGAACAGGGCAAGCTTTTTACGGATATCCAGTGGTAAAGGCAGTTCGGTACGGCACACCAGGATGTCGGGTTGTACCCCGTAGGAGAGGAGTTCCTTCACCGAGTGTTGGGTGGGTTTGGTTTTTAGTTCTTTGGCGGCTTTCAAATATGGAATCAATGTGAGGTGAATCACCAGGGCGTTGTTGGAGCCGATGTCCCACTTCACCTGCCGCACGGCTTCGATGAACGGAAGCGACTCGATATCACCAACTGATCCGCCAATTTCTGTGATGATCACATCGTACTTTCCGCTTTCGCCCAGTAAAAATATATTCCGCTTGATCTCATCGGTAATGTGGGGTATCACCTGTACAGTTTTTCCGAGGTATTCGCCCTGGCGCTCTTTGGTGATCACATTATTATAGATGCGGCCGGTGGTAACATTGTTGGCCTGGCTGGTGGGCATATTCAGAAAGCGCTCGTAGTGGCCCAGGTCGAGATCGGTTTCAGCGCCATCGTTGGTTACATAGCACTCACCGTGTTCATAAGGGTTAAGGGTGCCGGGGTCTATATTGATGTAGGGGTCAAATTTCTGGATGGTTACATTGAACCCCCTGGATTGCAATAACTTACCAAGTGAAGCGGAGATGATGCCTTTGCCCAGGCTTGAGGTTACCCCTCCCGTAACGAAAATGTATTTGGCGGTGGACATGCAGCGGTTGTTACGGGGTGCAAAGGTAGCGGAATAACGGGAATAAACTAACCTTTAACGGGCCTGGCTGCATGCGAAGGTTACACGCTAAAGCACAACAGTATATAGAGGCTGATTATTACCTCCATGTCTGCACGTTTGGCTGAAATCGATAGGATGAGTATTTTAACGGAATTAATTTAGCCAATGAGGTTTTTTAACGCATTCAATTCTTTAGCTGCTTCCTCTTACAAAAACAAAATTTTAGCATTTGCAGTTGTTGGATGGTTGTGGGTGGCCCACTCTTTTGTATACTCCCAGCCAGGCAATGCACAGAATACGGCTAATGACCCACGGCACGAAACACTTAGTCAGCGGGTAGTTTCTGTACTTTTTGATCAGAATATTCAGGCATTGCCGTTGCCACCACTTAATGGCTGGTCGGTTACTGTAAACGGAATTCCGGTGACATTAAATTCGTTAGCAGTTCTCGGAAACAGGGTTTTAATAACCTTTGACGCAAGTCCAGCACACGCTGGGCAACCCTTTATTATTCCTGGAGATGTACTACGGGTAAGTTATGACGCTGCAGCGGCAGGCTCTAACACGCTAACGGCTACAGCAGGGACACCTGAAATTAATTCATTCGCAAACTTTCAATCCAAGAATAATTGGGTATTCAGTTGTGCAAGCGATTTAGTGTTCTTCCAACAAGGGCTCATCCCGGCTGCCTCCCGGGATATCTGTGCGCCCGTGGTTATGAATTTTCACCAGTGGCAATACAAGCTTAGTCTCAGATTCAGAAATAGCTCAAGTTTTGTATTGGCAAATATTTTTTATCAGATCAATTGGGGGGATGCTGTTGTTCAAAATTTTAACCCCTATATTTCTGAATCGACAGGTACTGCGAATCCTACTTTTATAGAAAATACCGGGTTTGACGGAACGAACCCGGGAATTATTCTGACTTCCAGGGCAACCCACAATTACCCTGCGACAACTACCCCTGCCCCAAATATTTGTAGTTGGGATTTGTCCTTAACCCCATTTGTTTCAGGGGTTGCCTCTTGTCCAAGCATTGCTCAAACAACTATTTTTCCAACCTACGATACGGATAACGCAAACTCCGGGGCTTTAAATCTTCAGCCTGCGGTAGCCAATTCTCACAGAGTCTGTTTGGGTACAAATGTTAATATGAGGTTCTCTGATCTGACTCTCCTTAATTGTAGGCTGGCGGTTGAAGCTACTGTACCGAATGATTTAACGAGATGGATTCGTATTGTTTATGGTAGTCAGAATCTTGCCACAAATATACCAGACGTACGGGTTGGCGGAACCCCGGTTACTGCAAACAATGCGGCTGGTACCCTGCTGTTTCCGGGTGGTTACTTCCCTACAGGTCCAGGGGGTATTGGCGTTCCCGATTTTAATGGCGTTATCGAACTAGCCACACCGGTAACCGCTGCAACAGCCACAACATTTATGCAACTTATTACAAACCTTGCAACAACTTTCCATGTGGTTGGCGA
>JBBINY010000032.1:0-33598 GCA_037443645.1 Cytophagales bacterium | reverse complement strand
TTTCATATTTTTTTTGGTTTAGTGTCCTTGTGTCTTTGAGCGCATGAGCTACAACACCCAAATATACACATTAACCAAAAAAAATATCCTCAAAATCAGCCTGATTTTAAGGATATTTAAACAGTGCAGTTTGTAATTACTCCCCCTTCTCCCGCCCGCCAATCTTGCACAGGTTATCCATGCCCAGGTGCACAAGCGCATCGCCCGCGTTGATCACCGGGCTGTTGTTGAGGCCGATAATGTAAGCCATTGTGGTGGCAAGCACTTTTTCCTTGAATTCGCCAAACGGGTCGGTAATGGTGCCGATCCACTCCCCTTTATGCACAAGCTGGCCGCACTGCACCGTACTTTGAAATAAGCCGGCATGTTTTGCCCGTATCCAGGACGTACTCCAGATCACCCGGTTTTCTTCTTTATGCTCAGGAGCCCAGTCAATCATTTTCAGGTGCTTCATCAGCCGCAAGGTTCCGGCTATGCCCTCTTCAATGGCATGCTGATCAAACCGTAAGGATTCGCCCCCCTCATATACAATGATATTCTTTCCCTTCTTCGATGCCTCTTTGCGAAGTGAGTTGGGCCTGAATGGCGCATCAAGGGTAAACGGTGCATGGAAAGCATGCGCCAGTTCAAAATTCTTTTCGTTATTCAGAACAGCCCGCACCTGCGGGTAATTGGTGCGCATGGCGCCACCGGTATGGAAATCTACTCCGTAGTCGATAAACGGAATTATATCGTGCGTCAGGTGATAGGCCACCCTCCCGGCCAGCGATCCGTTTTTGCTTCCGGGAAAGGAGCGGTTCACATCCTTTCCGTCCGGCACATCGCGCGAGAAATTCAGAAATCCATACACGTTTACGATGGGCATGCACACCACGGTTCCGCGTTTTGGCCGGTGCAGTTCACTGTCGAGTATTCTGCGCACTATCTCCAGGCCGTTGATTTCATCGCCATGCATGCCGGCCATAAGCGCCAGCACCGGACCGTCTTCCAGTCCTCGCGAAACATAAATGGGCGTGTCAATCTGGGTGTGTGAAGGAAGGCGGGCAATATTTATATCAATCTCCTTAAACTCACCGGGCTTTACTTCGTGCTTTGCAATTTTTACGTGTCTCATCGAACCAATCAGGCGTTCACTTTATCTTTCTGAACCTTCTTTTTCACCGCATTCTTCTCCAGGTATCCGATAATTTTTCCGGCTATATCAACTTTTGTTGCTCCTTCAATTCCTTCCAGGCCGGGCGAAGAGTTCACTTCTATAATCAGCGGCCCCCGGTTTGACGGAAGCATGTCAACACCGGCTATGGAAAGCCCGAGTTTTTTAGCCGCAGCAACTGCCGTTGATTTCTCCGCACGGCTAAGTTTTACCAGCGTGGCCGTTCCCCCGCGATGCAGGTTTGACCGGAATTCACCGGGCCTTGCCTGCCTGCGCATGGCGCCCACCACCTCCCCATCTACAACGAAAGCGCGTACATCGGCCCCCCGCGATTCTTTAATAAACTCCTGAACAATGATGCGGGCGTGCAGTCCATGAAACGCCTCAATTACTGATTGGGCTGCTTTCTTGTTTTCGGCCAGCACCACGCCAAGTCCTTGTGTTCCTTCAAGCAACTTGATCACCACCGGGGCACCACCCACCGATTCCACAATGCCTTCCGTGTCGCGCGAATAATCCATGAAGATAGTTTTGGGCAGGCCCAGCCCTGCGCGCGAAAGGATTTGAAGGCTTCTCAGCTTATCGCGCGACCGGATGAGGGCCTGCGACTCAATGGCAGTAAACACTTTCATCATTTCAAACTGGCGCACAACCGCTGCCCCGTAAAAGGTTACAGAGGCTCCAATGCGCGGAATCACCGCATCGAAATAGTCCAGGCGTCTCCCCTGGTACAACACCATCGGGTTTTTCTTCTCAATAAAGAGCACGCACTTCATGTGATCAATGATCTCTACGTTATGCCCTCGCTTTTCACCCGCTTCCTTCAGGCGTTGCGTAGAATACAACTTCGAGTCGCGGGAGAGAATGGCGATATTCATGGTGTTTATGAAGCAGGTTAGCGGGTTGATCGTTTTGCTTTGCGGGCAGCTTTCTTTTCAGCAAGCTTCCTTCTGTAAGATAGATTTTTTTTCTTCACATCAATCAAATACCTGTCCCGTAAAATTTTACGCCCCAATAATACCGGAAATTTAAGGGATCCGCGGTCGCTAAGCGAAAATTCGGAGATGATGGTTTCGTTAAAAATAACAATGGAGGTCTTCACCAGAAACCTTCGTTCCACTTCCCCGAACGAATTTTTAATATCCCGCTGATCAAAATCCTTCGAAACGAATTTCATGCCCGTAAACTCCGGGTGTTCTTCATCCAGCAATACAAATTCAAGCTGGCCGTTCACCACTTCGGCCCTGGAACAATGCAGGCTGCTGGTATATGCCCCTGTATCAACTTTAGCGTGGATATTATAAAGGCCCAGGTCGGGCAGGTCAACACGGTCGTATCGGCCAAGGGTCTCCATCCGGATTAAAGACTTAACCCAAGGTGCTAAAAAATTTGTACTCCATAAAAAAAATAAAGCCTTGCCCGGGCATCCGGGCAAGGCTTGCCACCCGGCAGGCGGCTATCCCTTAGTTATTTTGAATGCTACGACTGTGTTTTCCCACTTCAGGGTTACAGCATCCTTATCTACGGTTATGGTGAATGCTTCTGTAAAATCGGCCTTAGCCGGTTTCACGGTTACCTTCAACACATCCTTATCCTTGTTTTTAGTGTAATCATAAGCTCCCCATTGCCCTATCTTTGAATTGAAAATAATTGCCCATTCATTTTCGGCAGGGATGGTAAAGAGGGTGTATTTTCCGGCAGCCAGGGCTTGTCCTTCAATTTTCACATTCTTATCAAATTCAATAACAGTGGCCTCGTTCGCACCGGTGCGCCACACTTCACCGTAGGGCACCAGCCCGCCCATCACCTTACGGCCTTTGGCTCCGGGCTGGCTGTAATCAATTTTAACTTTCACACCGTCAATGGTCCCTTCGGCCACGGCAGGGGGGCTGGGGCGTTTGGATTTATCCTGTGCGAAAACTGAAACGGTGAGTACGATGAGTAATGCGGTGAGTAAACTAATTCTTTTCATAACGTAACTGGTTTAGATTTAGATTGAAACTAAGAAAATGCCCCTGCATGAAGGGGCATTTTCAATTATTAATCGTCCTGTAAACTAGGGGTATAACGTGTTTACCAGGAGATAGGTTTATACAGCCCCCACTTTTTTATCGGCTAAACGGATTTAAGGCGGATAAGGCTTTCGATCCGCCCCCCATTTTATTCATCGTTTTCATCATTTTGCGCATATCGCCAAACTGCTTCAGCAATTGATTGACCTGCTGTACCGAAGTGCCGCTGCCCTTGGCGATCCGGTTCTTCCGGCTGCCATTGATCAGGTCCGGATTCTGGCGTTCTTCAATGGTCATAGAGCGTATAATGGCTTCAACCGGCTTAAATGAATTATCATCAACATCAACTCCTTTCAATGCTTTACCTACTCCGGGTATCATACCGAGCAGGTCTTTCATATTGCCCATCTTCTTTATCTGCTCAAGCTGGCTGAGGAAATCGTTGAAGTCGAATTGATTTTTGCGGAATTTTTTATTCAGCCGCCTGGCCTCTTCTTCATCAAATGATTGCTGCGCCTTCTCCACCAACGACACCACATCACCCATACCCAGGATGCGGCTTGCCATCCGGTCGGGGTAAAAGCGGTCGAGGGCCTCCATCTTTTCACCGGTGCTGATAAACTTGATGGGCTTCTGCACCACGCTGCGGATGGAAAGGGCGGCTCCCCCGCGTGCATCGCCATCCAGTTTGGTCAGCACCACGCCATCGAAATTGAGCTTGTCGTTAAAGGCTTTGGCCGTGGTCACTGCATCCTGGCCTGTCATGGAGTCAACCACAAACAAGGTTTCAGAAGGACTGAGCGCCTGTTTTAACCGGGTGATCTCCTCCATCATCTCCTCATCCACCGCAAGCCGGCCGGCCGTGTCGACAATTACAATGCGGTGATTATTTTTTACGGCATAGTCAACGGCAGCCTTCGCAATCTTCACAGCATCTTTGGTATCAGGCTGTGCATACACGTCCACACCAATCTGCTCTCCCAGCACTTTCAATTGATCGATTGCAGCCGGGCGATAAATGTCGCACGCTGTGAGCAGCACCTGCCTGCCCTGCTTTTTAAGGTAGTTGGCCAGTTTTCCGGAGAAGGTGGTTTTACCCGAGCCTTGCAATCCTGAAATCAGGATGACGGCCGGGTTGCCGGTAATGGAAATCTCCTCGCCTTGCCCACCCATCAATGCGGTAAGCTCATCGTTGGTGATTTTGATAAGCAACTGTCCGGGTGAGATGGCTGTTAGCACATTCTGCCCTATTGCTTTTTGCCTGATCGCATCGGTAACTTCCTTGGCCACTTTATAGTTTACGTCCGCGTCAATCAATGCCTTCCGGATTTCCTTTATGGTGGAAGCCACGTTGATTTCAGTGATGCGGCCCTGACCCTTCAGGGTTTGAAATGCTTTTTCGAGCTTGAGACTTAAACTATCGAACATCAGGAAAAATTTTGAATAAAGAGCCGCAAAGTTAACCCCAAATCAGAAATGACGAAATGGGATATACGGAAAGACTTCACCCGACCCAAATACTGATTTTTCTGCCGGCAACTCCAAAAACCCATCCACCCCTTTGAGGTTTACAAAATCGCCCGAACCACCCCCGGGTACCGGTTTAGCGAACAGCTTGCCATCCTTATAGTAGGTGCTGACCTGAAGGAAGCAGGTAAGTGCTGGTGCAAACAAAAAATCTTCTGAAAGTATGGCTGAGTGCTCCCTGATCGTTACCCCCAATTGCTCCATCATCCAGGGTAAAATGTATTTATAAAAACACACATAGGTGGACACCGGGTTTCCGGGCAAAGCGAATACAACTTTACCGTCATCCCGGCAACCAAACCAAAACGGCTTACCCGGCCGTTGGCTTACGTGGTGGAATTTCTTTTCAACTCCCAATGCATTGAGCGACCCGGGGACAAAGTCATACTTGCCTTTTGACACACCGCCCGACAAAATGAGCACATCATAGTTGTTAAGTATTTCGACCAAACCGGATTTAACCTTTTCTTCGGTATCCATTAAATGAAATTGGTCGGCATGCCAGTGATGTTGCCTCATGGCCGCCAGAAGCGCGTAGGCATTGCTACGTCTTACCTGGTGCAACTCCGGTGTATCGTTTATCTCAACCAACTCATCGCCCGATGACACAACCGCTGTTGCCGGAAAAGTTTTGACCTTCACGGTGCCTTTACCTACCGCGGCCAGCAGCGCCACCTCGGCAGGTGATAACAACTGGCCCGGGTGCAGCAACACTTCACCCTGCCGGGCATCCTGTGCTTTGGGATGAATGTTCATGCCGGCCTTAACCTCCGGCAGGGTAGCTTTTGCCACTCCACCGGATATAATCAGGTCTTCATACCGGATTACGGCATCCGTTCCCCGGGGCAACATCGCGCCCGTCATCACTTCAATGGCATTGGCTTCATTCACCAGTTTTGTCATCGGGGCGCCTGCTGGTTGTATTGCCTCTATTTTGAAGTCGGGTTTACCAGACTGAAAGACACACGAGTTGATTGCGATACCATCCATAGCCACCCGGTTGAATGGCGGGAAGTCGCGGTCGGCTACAATCTGTTCAGCCAGAACCCGCCCCATGCAGTTACCGATGGAAACTTCTTCTGTGGTGTTCCGGGCTGTGACCGATTGTATGATTTGAGTCGCTTCGTGTACACTGACCATAGATTATTTTGTAACTTTGAAATACCCTTAGGATGCATGAAAGTAAAAAAATTAACCCACACGGATAAGTCGGGCAATCCACAGATGGTGGATGTTTCCGGAAAAGCCGTCACCAGGCGCACCGCACGTGCACAAGCCATCATCCGGGTTCCGACTTTCATCATTGACCAGATCAGAAACCAGGAGCTGAATACGAAAAAGGGCCCTGTTTTTCAAACAGCTATCCTGGCCGGAACAATGGGCGCCAAAAAAACTGCAGACCTTATTCCCCTGGCACATCCGCTGGGGCTGGAAGACTGCAAGATCGTTGTTGCTGCCCGAAAGAACGCCATCCTTGTTGAAAGCACGGTAACCACTTCGCACAAAACAGGAGTTGAAATGGAGGCCCTTACTGCCGTAACGCTTGCCGCATTGACTATTTACGATATGTGCAAAGCCCTCTCGCACAACATCGTTATCAAAGAAATCAGACTAGTGGAGAAAACCGGGGGCAAAATCAACTATAAGCGCGCGAAATGAAAACATTCCGAAGAAGACTATACCTTACACTCGACCCCAAAGAAAAGGGCGGGATACCGGAAAGGATATTTGAGTATCTGCTGATTACCATTATCCTTCTCAACATCGCAGCGATTATTATTGCATCAATTCCTGAGTATTTTGAACGTTATCATACGTTGTTTGTTGACTTTGAGATTTTCTCAGTCGCTTTCTTCACGTTAGAGTATATCGCAAGAATGTATGCCATCGTGGAAAATCCAAAATATTCTGACCCGTTATATGGACGTCTGAAGTATGCACGAACCTCAATGGCCATTGTTGACTTGCTGGCGTTTATGCCCTTTTACCTCACCTTCCTGCCGCTTGACTCACGCCTCCTCAGAATCTTCCGGCTCATGGCACTGTTCCGCATGTTTAAGATTACGCGCTACATGCAGGCCATGAGCATCTTCAAACGCGTTATTGCCGAACGCAAGGAACAACTGATATTAAGTCTCATCTTCATCATCTTTATCCTGATTATCATTTCCTTCTTTATGCACCTGGCCGAGCGCGAAGCACAACCCGATAAGTTTGGATCCATACCGGAAGCCATGTGGTGGGGTGTGGTAACACTTACTACCGTAGGGTATGGTGATGTGGTTCCTATAACCCCCGTAGGCAAAGTATTAGGTGGATTATTCGCCCTTGCCGGTGTGGCCTTCCTGGCGCTTCCTGCAGGTATTTTATCATCCGGTTTTTTTGAACTACTCCATACTCCGCGATCCAAAAAGCATACCTGTCCTCATTGTGGTAAGGACTTCCATGACTAACAAATTGTTAAACGGTCTTATCCTGGCAGGCGGAAAAAGTTCGCGACTGGGATTCAACAAAAGCCAACTGCAATATCACGGACGCCCGCAGTGTACTTACCTCGCTGATCTGCTTGCCCCCTTTTGCAATCGGGTGTTTATCTCAGGCCGCAAAACAGATGCTGAACCGGGGGTATCCGTGCTTACAGACTACTACGAAATAGAAGGACCTTTGAACGGAATCCTGACTGCCCTTCGGCACGAGCCCCGGGCGGCCTGGCTTACCATGCCTGTGGACATGCCTAACATTGATACCGCCCTGATACAGTTTCTGATAACGCATAGAAACCCCCGGAAAACAGCCACCTGCTTTTTGGATTCAACGGGCATTAAACCCGAGCCTCTGCTTGCTGTTTGGGAAGCCGGTGTATTTGAAAAGTTATCCACCTATTATTCCGGAGGGGGCAGAAGCCCGCGTGAATTTCTCCAGGCGAATCCGGTTGAATTGCTTCGTGCACCCAGCCCTACCTCCCTGCTCAACATAAATACCCCCGAAGATCTGGCAGAATTCAAAAGGACATTACATCCCGGTAAACAGGGGATTTAAAACCAACATTATTGGTCAGCCAGTTGATTTAGTACATAAGTAAAATCAAATCACAGGTTATAAATGCCTAACGATTAGGCTAGTAAACAGCCTGATCTGCCCATCAAAAAAAAATTTTCCGGTATCTGCTTATTAATCAGCAGGCAACTCAGCGAAGCTACGCGTGCGTGCATTCAAATCCTTACACACCAACAAAAAAGCACTGCGGTATGGGTACCTTAGCAGTGTCTAAAAAAATAGTTGGTTATGAAAACACTCTCCAAGCCCTACATCAATCCCATCAGTCGCGACCTGGTGGTTTTGACCATTGCCAGTTTTGTGATGGCCGTTACCTTGGTAACTGCCGCCATCATCCTGGTTAATCAGTTATAGGACTTTTCCATGTTTGGCTGGGCAGAGATCCATTCTTCGCCATCCTCGAAGATTTCCTTCTTCCAGATGGGTACTTTTTCCTTCAGCGTATCAATGATATACTTGCAGGCCTCGAATGAATCCTTCCGGTGTGGGGCCGAAACAGCAATAGCTACGGAAACCTCTCCGGGTTTAAGGGTACCCACCCGGTGACTCACGGCTGCACCCAGCAAGGGCCAGCGGTGAGAGGCTTCGTCCATAATTTTGCGGATTTCAGCTACGGCCATAGACTCGTAGCACTCGTACTCCAGCCACACAACGTTTTTACCATGGGCGGTGTTGCGAACTGTACCAATAAAGACATTCACTGCCCCGGCTCCCAGGCTCGAGGTGGCATCAATTACCTTCTGAATGTCAATGGGCTTCTCTGTGATTTTGATCATTATCTACAGGTTGGATGAATTGTTCATGCTGAAAGGAAGGGTGCCATGAAAGTAAAAAATCAAAACCAGATTTCCACAACAAACCTCTGGGCTTTTTTTCTAGCCACCGCTAACCGGGGGTATCAGGGCAATTTCATCCCCTTCAGCCAGCGTAAGGCTGTCTTGGGCATATTCGTTGTTTATCGCAATGAAAAGAGACCGCAGGTTCCGAAGTCTGGGAAATTTACGGGTAAGATCTGCCCTGAGCAGGGCCACTGTGTAGCCTTCGGGTACGTCCAGGTCAAACTCGCCCTGACCTACCATATCACGCGAAATACCAAATGCCTTAACCCTGCATTTCATCACAGCTTCATTTGCGTTTAAAAGGCTTAAATTTATGAAATCAAATAAACTTGATGATCGTTTAACATACCGTGCAAACCCACACGCTATACGATAACCACAACCGGCCTCTCAATTACCTGAGGCTTTCGGTAACCGACCGGTGTAACCTGCGGTGCTTCTACTGCATGCCGGAAGAAGGCATCCGGTACCTGCCCAGGAGGGAACTGTTGAGTTTTGAAGAACTTGAACGATTGATCACCCTTATGGCCGGCATGGGCATAACCAAAGTGCGCTTAACCGGGGGCGAACCGTTTGTGCGCACCGACCTGATGAAGCTGATCCGGAAAATTATCCGCATACCCGGCATTACCAACCTGCACCTTACCACCAACGGGGTGCTTACCGCTCCGTATGTTAACGAGTTGAAGGAATTGGGCATCGCATCGGTAAACCTGAGCCTCGATACACTCGATGCGCAGCGGTTTAAACAAATCACTTTTCGGGATGAGTTCGATGCGGTGATGAAAACACTGCATGCCCTGCTGGAGCAGGATATTCCTGTTAAAATCAATGCAGTGGTTATGGAGGACAAAAACATTGCCGACATCTATCCTTTAATTGAATTGACCAGGCACCACCCCGTTTCCGTTCGCTTCATCGAGGAAATGCCTTTTAATGGTGTCGGCTCTCACTACCCCGTACTCCGGTGGACACACACAAAAATTCTGCAGTACATTAAAGAGGCATATCCCAACCTCTGCAAAATGGATGATCCTGAAAATTCAACATCTACAAACTACCACGTTCCCGCATATCGGGGTAACCTGGGCATCATTGCAGCATTCAGCCGTACCTTTTGCGGAACCTGCAACCGCATTCGGGTAACTGCACAAGGTATGTTAAAAACATGCCTGTATGATGATGGCGTGCTCAACATCCGCGACCTGCTCCGATCGGGGAAACCGGATAGGGAAATAACTGCGCTGCTGCTTCAAGCATTTGCCCACCGGCCAAAGGACGGCTTCACAGCGGAGCACCAGCGACAGAATCGTGTTGCAGTTCATGAATCCATGTCAACCATTGGTGGTTAATCCTGTGGAAAGTCAGGTTCTTCTTCCCCTTCTTTTCTTTTTCATTGCTCTTGTTTACGCCTCGGTTGGGTTTGGGGGTGGAACGAGTTACCTCGCGCTGATGGCGCTGACCGGCATTGATTACGTAACCATGCGTCCCGCGGCCCTGTTGTGCAATATGGTGGTTGTGGCCGGGGGTACGCTTATCTTTTATCGCGAGGGACATCTCAACCTGAAAAAATCCCTTCCGTTTGTGGCCACCAGTGTGCCTTTTGCCTTTTTGGGCGGGTATTATCGCCTGGATGAATCCGCATTTTTTATACTGCTTGGACTCGCGCTAATCGTTGCTTCGCTGCTCATTTGGTTTCAGCCGAAGTCTGCGACAACGGGTATCCGCAACCTGCCCTGGCTGAATGTATGCCTGGGGGGTGGTATTGGATTTTTGTCGGGACTGGTAAGTATCGGGGGTGGAATTTTTCTATCGCCCGTGCTCCACCTCATCAACTGGGATAATGGAAAGAAAATAGCAGCGCTGGCCAGTTTCTTTATTCTGGTCAATTCGTTGGCCGGCTTTCTGGGTCAACTCGCTCAATCCATCCAACCGGATTGGTCCTTTGTATTACCCCTGCTGGTTTCGGTTTTCATAGGTGGGCAAATCGGATCGCGGCTGGGAGCAACCCGCCTGAACCTGGTGTACATACGCAAGATCACCGCCCTGCTGATTTTAGTTGCAGGCGCGAATATTCTGAAAGACCACCTCTAAGGCTGGGCCAATATGGCTTGCTTTTGCCTGATGGCTTAATTGGCTATTTTGCACCACACATTTTCATGAAAAGAATCAATTTTCTTCAGCACATCGCTCCGCATGCTTTGGCCGTAGCGATCTTTCTTGTTGTAACCGTTATTTTTTTTAGTCCGGTTTTTTTTGAGAACAAAGTACTCAGCCAGCACGACATTGTGCAATCCATTGGCGCGGCAAAAGCACTTCGTGATTTCAGAAGCCAAACCGGTGAAGAGGGCCTGTGGGCACCCAACATGTTTAGCGGCATGCCCGCTTACCTGGTTAATGTGCAGTGGAGCAATCAGCCGGTAACGTTTCTGAAATCCGTATTAAGTCTGGGTCTTCCTCACCCGGTGAATAATATTTTCATTGCCTTTTTGTGCTACTACATCATGCTGCTGTGCTTTCGGGTACGGCCGTACCTGGCCATTGCCGGTGCGCTCGCGTTCGGGCTTTCCAGCTACATGATCATCGGGCTGGCAGCCGGGCACAATGCCCGGATTGGTGCCATTGCCTTTATGCCCCTTGTTGTTGGCGGCATTCACCTTGCCTTTAACCGGCAGCGGGCATTAGGCTTCGGAGTAACAACAGCCGGACTTGCCCTGCACCTGCGCGAAAACCATTTACAGATTACCTACTATCTACTGCTGATAGTTTTGGTTTACGGAATAGTTCAGATGATTTATGCCATCCGTGAAAAACGACTTCCACAATTCTTAACTACCGTGGCAGTGCTCATTCCGGCAGCCCTGCTGGCAACAGGAAGTTTCTTCGGGCCCTTGTGGGGCATTACCGAATACAGCCGGTATTCCATTCGCGGAAAATCCGAACTGATGTCATCGTCAGGCGAAAAACAAACTGACGGTTTGAAAAAGGACTACGCTTTTGAATACAGCAATGGGATACTCGAACCGCTGGTGCTGGTAATACCCTCTTTTTACGGTGGCAGTTCGGCCAATTTCCTGGTTCAGAATCCTGACAGTAAGGTTTACCAGGCGTTAATCAACTCGGGTGAGCAGCGCATGGCAAATCAGCTTGCACCTTTCACACGCGCATACTGGGGTCCGCAGTCGAACACAGCACCTTACTATGGCGGGGCCATTATCTTTTTTCTGTTCATCGTTGGAATTATTCTGGCCGACAGACAGTACGTTTGGTGGCTTGTGCCTTTAAGTGCGTTGGCCGTTGTGTTGAGCTGGGGAAATAACTTCCCTTCGTTTAACTACCTGGTGTTCGATTACTTTCCGGGTTACAATAAATTTCGTTCAGTAACCTTTGCCTTGCTCATTACCCTCTTTGCCATGCCTCTGCTAGGGATGCTGGGCCTTGAAAAACTACTCAGTGATGAAGGCTTTACCAAAGAAACCAAACGAAAATTGCTCATTGCCTTTACTGCAAGTGCCGGTTTGTGTTTACTGATCCTAATCGCATCGGGCATGTTCAGTTTCCTGCGTGATGGTGAATCCGGTTTACCGGCCTGGTTTACCGAAGCCCTGCGGGCCGACAGACGCAGCCTGCTGCGCACTGATGCCCTGCGTTCATTCTCGTTTATAACTGCCGCATTCATCTTTCTCTACTTCAACATTTACAAGAAAGCCGCTGCCGGTTTCTTCGCTGCACTTATCTTCTTCATTGCCATCGACCTGATTGTGGTGGATCGCAGGTATTTTACAAGAGACAACTACCAGGGTAAGCGAAAAGCAACCATCGAAATGAGTTCGGCCGACAGGCAGGTGCTCAGCGACAAGAATTATTTCCGCGTGCTGAACCTGAGCGGCACCATGAGCGATGCACTCACCTCCTATTACCATAACTCCATCGGGGGCTATCATGGCGCCAAACTAAAACGGTACCAGGACCTGTATGATTCCTGCATCTACCCTGAAATCAACCGGCTGATTGAATCTGCCCAGGTGGGCGACCCGGATTTTAAAAACCTGGCCGTTATCAACATGCTCAATACCCGGTATATTTTCTATGGTCAAAACCGCGATAATGTTATCCTTAACCGGGACGCAAACGGCAGTGCCTGGTTTGTTAACGAGCTGAAGGTGGCCTCATCAGCCAACGAAGAACTTAAAACCACGGCCGACCTGGATTCAAAAACACAGGCAGTAATTTCGGGATCGGAGTTTTCGGTGCACCCCTCCTCCTATGCATTGGACAGTTCCGCCACCATTCGCCTGGTAACCCACAAACCCAACTACCTGAAGTACGAAACCACCAATGCAGCAAACGGGTTGGCGGTATTTTCTGAAATCTATTACCCCAAAGGCTGGATTGCCACCCTTGACGGCACTGAAACCCCCGTGCTGCGGGCCAATTATGTGCTTCGCGCATTGCATGTACCGGCCGGAAAACACACCCTCGAATTCCGGTTTAGCCCGAAAGCCTACTCGGTGGGCAACCCGGTAACATGGGCTTCATCCTGGTTGGTGTTGTTGGCGTTGCTTGGAAGTATGGCCTGGTGTGTTAAAAAAAGGTTAAACGTGTGATCTTACGAGCCACTTGACAAAAGTCACTTTTGATTTTGATCGCAATCATCTATTTTTCTTGCTGATTTGGCAATCTTTCCAATAACCAAAAACACTACCCCTATGATGACCTTACTGGTTCCAACCGATTTTTCTAAGGCCTCTAAAAAGGCGGTGAGTTATGCAACAGATCTGGCAAAAAAAGTCAATGCCCGCATTATCCTGCTGAATGTAATCCAGGTGAATCCTTCGGGGGAAACCCTGTTGAAATGGAAGCGCCTGGAGGATGAGATGGTAAAGATTGCGAAAGAAGACGGAGAAGCATTACTTGCCGAAGTGCAAACGAAAGCGCGTGCAAAAACAACGCTGAGCTTTGAATACCGGTTGGGTTACGACTTTGCCAAGGTAGTGAACCGCTTCATTGAAGAAAATGATGTGGACCTGATTATTATGGGTACCCATGGTGCCACCGGCCTGAAAAAAGTGCTGATGGGCAGCAATGCCGCTTCGATGATCAATACCAGCCTGGTGCCTGTAATTGCCATACCGGAGGGAGCCTCATTCAAGGCCATCAAAAAAATTGTGTATGCCACCGATATGAAGAACCTGGACGATGAAATTAAAACCATTACTATGTTTGCTTCATTGTTCAAGGCCTCCGTAAGCGTAGTTCATGTAACACCCGCTTCACCCGACAAAAAATTTTCTCCCGAAAAATTTACAAAGAATCTCGTTAAGGTCAGCAAGTATAAAAAGATAACATTCAGCTTTGTACAGAATGAAAATATTAAAGCCGGTGTTGACGCCTTCGTTGCCAAACAAAAGCCTCAGATGCTTTCCATGTTTACCCACAAGCTGGATGCCTACGAGAAATTTTTCGGGAAAGGCATAACCCGGCAACAGGCTTTTCACACCCAGGTGCCGCTATTGTCGTTCAACAAAACCACCCTTAAGTAGCGTCAATCAGCTTTTAGTTTTATCTGCCAGAGCCTGCGCGACCCGGCCATCAGGATGAGCGATCCGTTTCTGGCCTGGCGTACCGTATGAATTCCCTGTTCGTCTGAGAGTGACTTCCATGTTTTTCCCTGGTCGTCTGAAGTCTCTGCACCGGTAGGGCCGGCCGCCAGCCACATCCCGTTGCGGGCTGGCTCAACACACTCACGGTAGCCGCGTGTTGCTGTTTCAGGTGTATGCCAGGTCACCCCGCCATCAGTGCTGTAAAATATATGCCGCTCTTTTTTCTGTGGCAGGTTGAAATCGCCCCCTGCAACCACCCAGGTATTTCCGTGGATGCCGACAGAAAAAATACCCGTACTGCTTTCGCCCTGGATGATTGGCACCGGCAATGAACGCCACGTGTTGCCTTTGTCGGTGGAGTGCCATAGCCTGGATAAAACGCCACCCGTTGCAATGACCACGTTGGACGTATTGAAACAACGGATGCCCGTACCACTCGCGGCAAACGATGCTTCACCGTTTTCAAGCCCAGGAGGGCTTGCCACTGCCGACCAGGAAAGGCCACCGTCAGCCGTGCGAAGGAGCAGCATGCGGTTATCAATGGGGTCGCCATAAATAAGTCCCTCGCGCTCGTTCCAGAAATCAATGCCGTCAAAAAAAGCATCAGCATGTGCATTGGTGTACACCACCTCCCAACTTGTACCGGCATTATGGGTAATGAGAATGCTGGCAGGCGAACCGGCATTGGCAATGATGGCGCGGCTCTGATCAAAGGCATAAAGCGACCGGAAATCCATTTTTTCAAACCCCCTCACCTGGTTAAACTGCCAGGTGGTGCCTCCATCCACCGTTCGGCCCACCTGGCCGTTGCTGCCGGCCACCCAGGCCACGCGGTCATCCACAACCGAAAGGGCACGGAATGAGGAATTGACCGCGATGTTCACTTCTGTTACCTGGGCACTTGCTGTGAGCCCAATCAGGATGAAGAACAAAGGCAGAGATAATCTCATCGGAATTACTGTGCTCCAAAATTAAAGCACAAACGGCTAACTCTGTATGCCTGACGATTTCAAACCAACCATACAAAACGGAGTGTTAGAACTGAACTATAAAATAAAAAAGTGACAGGCCGGTTTAGTGGTGATGCCCACCCGGACCATGCACATGGCCGTGAGCAATTTCATCGGCTGTAGCCAAACGCACGTCCATCACCTCAACAGCAAAGTTTAACTCAACACCGGCAAGGGGATGGTTGCCATCAACCGTAACGGTTTCAAAACCCACCTCGGTAACGGTTACCACCTGTGGGCCACCGCCTGCATCCGCACGGAATTGCATGCCCGTTTTTACTTCCTGGCTGCCAAATGCGGAGCGCGGCACCTTCTGCAGCAGCCTTTCATCGCGTACACCATAGCCTTTTTCGGGGCTTACTTTAATTTGCAGTTTATCGCCCCTTCCCTTTCCTTCCAATCCTTCTTCCATGCCTGGGATCAGGTTCCCCATCCCATGGATATAGAAAAGCGGGTTGCGCCCTGCACTTGAGTCGAGCGTATTGCCCGAATTGTCAGTAAGGGTATAATGAATAGAAACGACTTTGTGTTTTTCGATTTGCATGAGCCTTTGAGATAATCGTCAAAAGTACGAAAAGATTACCTCACTATCTTTCCACGCCACATGCTGATTCCGCCCCTCATGTTGATGGTTTTAAAACCTTTGTCAGCCATAATAGAGCATGCCCGTGCGCTGCGTCCGCCACTCAGGCAATACACCAACCAGGTTTTACTCTTATCAAGTTGCTCAATCTTCTGCGTAAAGGAGGATGACGAGATATCGGCATGGATGGCTTTAGGGATGAAGCCCGCACGGAATTCGCCTTGCGTTCGTACATCCAATATGCCCACTGACTTGTCATTTGAAATCAGTTGTTCGGCTTCCGAAGCACTGATCTGTTCATAATTTTTGGTAGTCGAAAATAATCCAAACATGGTTTACCGGGTTAACATGTAAAGGGTAAAAAATTTAGTCGTGTATTATACGTTGGTTGATTGACAAGCCTGATCGGTTTTGGCAACACCGGCCGCAGCCATGGCTTTAAAACCTCCTGCTACATCCACCAGGTTTTGCCAGCCCCGTGTTTTTAAAATTGAGGTGGCCGTCATCGACCGGTAACCTCCAGCGCAATGGATATATATGGTTTTGTCTTTCGGTATCTCAGCCAGGTGTTCATTCAGGTATTCCAGCGGAATGTTGGTAGCTCCTTCCATGTGTTCGGCATTGTATTCACCCGGCTTGCGTACGTCAATCACATGCAAGGCAGCCTGCTTGCTCCGGTATACAAATTCCGATGCCGGAATCGACACCACCGAATCGATATCCCTGCCCGATTTTTTCCACGCGCCAAAGCCTCCTTCAAGGTAACCCAGCGTGTTATCGTACCCAACTCGGGCAAGGCGGGTTACCGCCTCCTGCTCACGTCCTTCTTCGGCAACAATCAGTATCGGATGGGTAACACCCGGTATCAGCGTGCCGGCCCATGGCGCAAAGTTGCCATCAAGGCTGATATTGACCGAGTTCGGGATAAACCCTTTGGCAAATACCTGCTCGTGCCGTGTATCGAGTATTAGCGCACCGGTTTCATTGGCAGCCGCCTCAAATGCATCGCACGTTAAAGCTCGCGTTCCTTTTTTCAACACGGCATCGATGCTTTCATACCCTTCCTTATTCATCTTTACATTTTCAGGGAAATAGGTAGGCGGAGGCAGTAGCCCATCGGTTACTTCCTTTATAAATTCTTCGCGCGTCATGTTCGCACGAAGGGCATAGTTTACATTTTTCTGATTACCCAGCGTATCGACTGTTTCCTTCATCATATTTTTTCCGCAGGCTGAACCGGCTCCATGGGCAGGATATACAATAACTTCATCGGCCAACGGCATGATCTTCGAGCGCAACGAATCGAACAGCAAACCTGCCAGCTGTTCTTGTGTCATGTGGGCAGCTTTCTGGGCAAGATCGGGCCGGCCCACATCGCCTAAAAACAAGGTATCGCCACTAAAAATAGCATGGTCTTTTCCAGCCTCATCCTTTAACAGGTATGTGGTTGACTCCATTGTGTGGCCGGGTGTGTGTAGTACTTTCAGCGTAACCTTTCCCAGCTTCAGCTCCTCCCCATCGGCAGCGATGTGCGCTTTGAACGAGGGCTTAGCTGTTGGTCCATAAACAATGGTGGCTCCTGTTTTGTTAGCCAAATCAATGTGGCCTGAAACGAAATCGGCATGGAAGTGGGTTTCCAGCACATACTTGATTTTTACTCCCCTCTTTTCAGCTTTTTCGAGGTATGGCTTAACCTCGCGAAGCGGATCGATAATCGCAGCTTCGCCTTCAGACTCAATATAATAAGCGCCCTGAGCAAGGCACCCGGTGTAGAGTTGTTCAACGATCATAACACAATTAGTTTTGATTGCGATACAAAGATCGGATACGGGCTGTTCCGCTGCAGTGACTTTTGTCACCCCGCGTAAAATTCACTGATCAGGATGTAAACAGCCATGATCACAACAAACCAGCCAAAGCCCTTTTTCAGCCGGTCGCCTGAAATAAACCGGTTTAGATAAATTCCAAGAAAGATACCTGCAATGGCAATGGCAGAGAGGGTTATCAGAAAACGAAAGTCAAGTAGCTGACCCGACCCGATATCACCCAGAAATCCAATCAGCGACTTGGCTGCGATTATGAACAGGGAAGTACCCACCGCCATTTTCATGGATAGCCGGGCGAACAGCACCAGGGCCGGAATAATTAAAAAACCGCCTCCTGCCCCTACAATTCCTGTTAACACACCCACTACAATTCCTTCGAGGGCAATCATAGGGTAATTGTACCGGATACCGGAGTCATCGGCATCTTTCCGTTTATCCCTGATCATGCTGTAGGCTGCGGCCAGCATAAGGAATGCAAAAAAAAGCATGATGGCGGTGTCGCGGGTAATGGTATAAGAGGTGCCCTGAAAAAGGACATCCGGAAGTTCCGGCATGAGATACCTTCGTGTGAAATAAACCGCCACAAACGAAGGAACAGCAAATACGATGGCTGTCCGAAAATCAACCGCTTTATTCAATGCGCTGCGGATACCCCCAACCAATGCAGTGATGCCTACAATAAATAAAGAATACGCGGTGGCCAGGGTTGGTTCAATAGCAAACAGGTAAACCAGAACGGGCACGGTAAGGATGGAGCCTCCTCCACCGATCAGGCCCAGGGCCACACCAATTAATGCAGAAGCGATGTAGCCGAGCAGTTCAAGCTTTTCCATGATTGTTTGTTCGTGAGATCAAACGCCAAAGTACGGCAATAAACAAACCGAATGTATGTGATGAAAATTACAGATTAATACGGGTGATTTCATTGCGTGAAACCATTACCCGTTTCTGATTTTCCAGTTTTTTAAGCAGGCGGGAAATCACCTCACGTGAGGAGTTCAGATCATCTGCAATCTGCTGATGGGTTATGGCGAGCGGATTACCTAATGAGGCAAACTGGCGCTTCAGGTAAAATTCAAGCTTCTCATCCATGGAGTGAAAGGCAATCTGATCGATAACGGTAAGGAGTTCTTCGAATCGTGAGCGGTATGTCTCCAATACAAAATAATACCAGTTGCGGTGATCGCGCATAAGCGTGTCCATGTGCTGCAACGGAATGGCAAGTGCCCTGACCGGTGTAACCGCAACTGCTTTTATAGCACTGGCCTCATTTTTAGCAGCACAAATCATGGAGAGTGCGCAGGCATTGCCGGGTTCAAGGTAGTAGAGAAAGAATTCCTCTCCGTTTTCGCCTTCGCGATACAACTTTACCCTGCCATCGAGGATGATCAATGAGTTTTTAAAGTACTGGCCGGAGCGCATCAGTAATTCACCTTCATTAAATTTAACTTCGTGCGCCACCCGTTCAATAAAACGGATCAAGTCAGCATCGAAGTGAGGAAACTGGTGTTGAACAGGTTTTTCCACTGATCATAAATATAAGGCAGCACAGCCAGGTACCCGGGGCCGGAGTCGAACCGGCACAGTATTGCTACCATTGGTGTTTGAGACCAACGCGTCTACCAATTCCGCCACCCGGGCAAGTATTGGGGCTGCAAATTTAAATCTGGCCGGTGAATATGAAAGGATTTCTTTCATAAAATGAGCCGGCTGCTCCCTTGAAATGCTGAAGGTCTCGTTTTGTCAGGGTAATTCGATAAACTTTTTCAGCGAGAAAGCCTGGGAGCGTTCAGCGAATAAGGTTTTTACCCGGCCCCACACACTGGCAAACAAATCCGATTTCCGGTAAGCTTCCAGGCAGGCCTCATCCCTCCAGTGGCTCAATGTGGTGAATGTATTCTCGTCATCAGCGTCTTTCAGCAATTCAAGGTGGACGCATCCTTCAAAGTTGCGGATGGCTTGCTTGCTGGCATTAAATATCTCAAGGAATTCATCCACACCGGCTTCTGTAAAATGCATGCGTACGATTCGGATGATCATAGAGAAAGGATTTGATTATTCAAACGTAATGGTTATGGTGCTGCCATACTCAAGGCCGAGCAATTCGGCTGCGTTGCCTTTGTAAATACCTATTTCAAGCAAGCCCGATGCGTTGAACAGAAGGAAGCACTCCCCTTCATCGGTTTGATAATACTGGGTGTGTATTTTTCTGAACTTCTCCGAACCAACCTGAATAGTAAACACCTTGTCTTTACTCAACACGTCAAAAGCATCTTTCGGGATATTGGTAATGAGGTTCCCGAAATTATCAATGTGGATAACATTGCCGGTAATCTGCCTGCGGGTAGCTTTTACCTGCCGGTCGATCATTTTCTTAAACACCGGCATTGGCTTGCCCAGGGTAGTCAGAGCCACACCGCTGGCCAGCCGGGCCGCGGCTGGCGCAAAAATGTCGCGTTCAGGAAAGGTAGTTTCAATGGGGTTAATGGAATTTAATTCAACCAGGTGCTGATGGGGTTTATCACTCACCAGTCCGAACAGTCCGTTATCCGCTCCAACAAAATAGTGATCTTCCAGCTGAAGGGCTATGGGTTTGTCATTTTCCGTAGAGACCGAGTTAACCCCCACCAGGTGGACAGAGCCCTTTGGGAATTCACGGAAAACCGAACGAAGCACAAAAGCAGCATGGGCAATATCAAACGGGGGAAGGGAGTGCGTGATGTCAACCAGCCGGATGCCGGGATTGGTACTCAAAATACGGGCTTTGATGGCCGCTACGTAGTGATCGCTCTCGCCCGAATCGGTTAGCAGGGTAACAATGGCCATGTTGATGCTCCCGGTGTTCTTTTGTATTTTTGTGCCGTATAAAAGTACGCAAATTTACTGCACCTTAATTTTGTTGTTCTGATTTGATCGAAAAAGTAGTTACACTCGAAAACATTTCCCTGATTGATTTTTTGGGGATTGAAGACAAGAACATTCTTTCACTGGCCACGGCCTTTCCGAAAAGCCGGATTGTTTCACGCGGCAACCAGATCCTCATAAAAGGCAGTACTTCGGAAGTAATCCAGATTGATGACATCCTGAATGCGCTCATCGATCATTACCACAAATACGGCAGCGTTCGTGAAGAAGATGTGAAGTCGTACGTTTCCAGTGAAAAGGCCATAAGTGCCGATGATTCTTCACCTGAAGACCATGTGATCCTCTATGGAACTAAAGGGATTCCGATAAAACCCAAAACACCCAACCAGCAAAAGTTGGTTACCCTGGTAAAAGACAACGACCTGGTTTTTGCGCTGGGCCCTGCCGGTACCGGCAAAACCTACATTTCGGTAGCCTTTGCGGTAAAAGCACTCAAGAACAAACAAGTCAAGAAAATCATTATTACCAGGCCAGCGGTCGAAGCGGGCGAAAACCTGGGTTTCCTGCCGGGCGATCTGAAGGAAAAGATTGACCCCTACCTGCGGCCTATTTACGATGCCCTGCACGATATGATTCCGTTCGAAAAACTGCAGTATTATATGGAGCGGGAGATCATTGAGATTGCACCACTGGCCTATATGCGCGGACGTACACTGAACAACGCGTTCATCCTGCTTGATGAAGCCCAGAACACCACCCCCATGCAAATGAAGATGTTCCTGACCCGCATGGGTCCGGATTCAAAAATGATTGTTACAGGCGACACCTCCCAGGTCGATCTGCCGTCCAAACAAACTTCCGGGCTTCTTGAGGCAGTGAGGCTTTTGCAAAACATCAGGGGTATCGGCTTCATTGAACTTACCCAGCAGGATGTAATCCGGCACAAGCTGGTGCGTGATATCATTGAAGCGTATTCTGCGAGCAATCAGACCAGAACCTGATTCCCCGCATTTTCATTACCTTAATGCATGTTCCAATGGGTGCCATACTCCTTTGTGCGGATTGCCTTTTTCTTTATCGCGGGTATCCTCACCGGTATTTATCAACCGGATTTTCTTTCTGAATACCAGGCAGGGGCCCTCCTGATTACCCTGGCAGGTGCATATTTTCTGGCGACACGGTGGCGAATCATAAACCCCGGGCCTTTGGGACTACTGGCAGTATTTGTTTCCGGGCACCTTAACCTGCTTTACCACACCGATGCGCGGACTGCAACACATCTCAGTCACGTTGCGAAACCCGTTGCCTCGTACAGTGTGCAACTCACCGAGCCTGCCGAAGAAAAAGCCAACTCATGGAAACAAACCGGTAGTGTACAGGCGGTGCGGTTAACAACCGGTGAATGGACTAATGCTACTGGCAATGTGTTGCTGTATTTCGCAAAAGCTGATTTCAGCGAACCTTTCCGGTATGGCGATGTACTCCTTATTAAAGGTTCACCCAACCACCTGGAGCCACCGGCAAACCCTGGAGAATTTGATTACAAGCGTTTTCTGAGCTTCCGGAATATTTCCCATCAGCATCATCTGCGCAGGTCATCCGTTCATCACGTTGCGTCATCTTCAGGCAATCCGGTACTCGCTGCAGGCTATTCCATTCGAAAAAATGCTCAGCACCTGTTGAATACGCGCATTGACGGTTCACAGGAGCAAGCCATTGCATCGGCTTTGATTCTTGGTGTAAAAGATGGCCTGGACAACGACCTCTCGCAGGCTTATGCTGCAGCAGGCGCCATGCATGTACTGGCTGTTAGCGGGTTACACGTGGGTATTATTTATGGCCTTGTTCTCATTCTGCTACGTCCGCTGATGCGCACAAAAAAAGGAAAATGGATACTGGCTGCGATAAGCATACTTCTGCTATGGGGCTATGCCATGGTTACGGGGTTTTCGCCATCGGTGCTTCGGGCAGTAACCATGTTTTCATTTGTAGCCATCGCCAGGCCGCTTGAATACCGGACGAATATTTACAACATCCTGGGCGTTTCCGCATTCGTGTTGCTGCTTGTCAATCCATACCTGGTCATGTCAGTAGGCTTTCAGCTTTCATACCTGGCCGTGATCGGTATTGTATACCTTCAACCTGAATTCTACAGGCTATGGAGCCCGAAGCCTTACTTCCTGGACAAGGTTTGGCAAATCACCTGTGTATCACTGGCTGCCCAACTGGCCACCTTCTCGCTGGGTATTCTGTACTTTCACCAGTTTCCGGTTTACTTCCTGTTCTCTAACCTGTTTGTCATACCCGGTGCTATTGCTATTTTAATTACCGGCATTCTGCTGCTCGGTACCGGTTACATTCCAGTTCTGGCGGAAGGTCTGGGTGTCTTGTTAACGTGGCTTATCAAAGGGCTGAACTACCTCGTGTTCTTTGTCGAAAAATTACCCATGAGCATGGTGGAAAATATTTACATCAGTACATTTCAATGTTGGCTGCTTATTCTGCTGGTGGTGTGTTTTGTGCTTTTCATCCAGTACCGGAAATTCAATTTACTGGTAGCCGCAACCGGAGTGGCACTTGTTTTCGGAGCTGTGCAGTGGCATCACCATTTCTCTGAAATAAAACCGGCTAAACTGGTTGTGTTTAACGTGGCCGGGTTCAGCGCCCTTGAGTTATCGGAAAACGGGCACTCCCGCTTTTATGCTGATACCGGCTTACTTTACAATCCGGATCGGATGCGGTTTCACATCCGGCCAAACCGGCTGATCAGCGGCATTTACAGCACCGAAATAAATGATTCCTCTGCATTGACCTCCCCCGTTCCCCAGGCAGTTGTTTTTCGTTGGAAGCAAAAAGTGATTGTTATCCTTCAGGGTGCAGTGACGCCCCCTCAAAATATACCCATCGATTACCTGATCATCGGCAACAATGCCATTCAATCACTCCATGAACTTGGAGCTATACATGCTGCAGTCATCATTCTGGACAGCAGCAATTCAAAGGGTGTTGCTCATCGATTGCTGAATGAAGCAAAATCCCGTTCTTTGAAAGTCCATTCTGTTTTGCACACCGGAGCCTTTGTAACCCAATTTGCCTTATGAGTACCCTGCTGTATACCGTTTCAAACCGCATCGCCAACATCACCCTTAACCGGCCTGAGAAACGCAATGCCTTAAGTGCCTCAATGGTGAGCGAACTTACCGCCAGCTTCCAAGAAGCGGAACGCGATGATCGGGTGAAGGTTATCATCCTGAAAGCGAACGGTGAAGCTTTTTGTGCTGGAGCCGACCTGGCATACCTGCAACAATTGCAACACAATTCGTTCGAAGAAAACCTGAGCGATTCGAATAATCTGAAAAGTCTGTTCCAGAAAATTTATACGCTTTCAAAACCTGTTATCGCACAAGTGCAAGGGCATGCCCTGGCCGGGGGGTGCGGACTGGCCACTGTGTGTGATTTCTGCTTCAGTGTGCCGGAGGCATCCTTTGGATACACCGAAGTAAAAATCGGGTTTATCCCGGCCATTGTTATGGTGTTTCTTATCCGCAAGATTGGTGACGGCAAGGCCCGTGAGTTGTTGCTGAGCGGCAATCCGATAAGCGCGGAGGAGGCCGTGGAAAAAGGGCTCGTTTACCGTGTAGTACCTCAGGGCGATCTTGAAAAAACGGTTTATGCATTTGCTGATCACCTGGTCACTTCCAACGCTGCAACCAGCATGAAACTCACCAAACACCTGATGGCTGAAGTGCAGCAGCAACCCCTGGAAGAGGCGCTCCGGATAGCCGCTGAGATGAACGCCCGGGCGCGAGGCACAGACGATTGCCTTCGGGGCATTGCCGCATTTCTGAATAAAGAGAAAATAATCTGGTAAGGCGCAAAATCGCGCTAAACAGTACATCAAACTTACCTGATTCTGATTTTGACAGAAAGATTTTGTAAATCGGTAAGTGAACCATTCATCGAATCGTATGAAAGCAGTAACCGTACTCACAGCCATGGTGGCCACGCACTTCGCTATTGCTCAGGGTTATGTTGGAGATACCTGGGCGCAGGTTAAAGCAACCGGGCAGGGAACCATTTCACTGGCCTATGTTGAAACTCCGGGGTTCTCTTACAAAGACGGATCGGGAAAACTAACCGGTATTTGTGTTGACATCATGAACGACTTTGTGTCCTGGATAAATGTCAATAAAGGTGTTAAGCTGCAATCCAAGTTTGTTGGCGATGGCTCCAATTTTCAGGGCATGTATGCAAAAGTGAAAACCTCAACAGGCGGTGTATTTGGCCTGGGAAACATTACCATTACCGATGAACGGAAGCGTGAAGTAAAATTCAGCCCGCCATTTATTACCAACTTCGCCATCCTGATCACCCAGAACAATGTACCAACACTGGCCACCCTGGAAGAAATCCCAACCGCTTTCTCCAAACTCACGGCTTACACGGCCAAAGGCACTTTAAATGAAAAAAGGATTCTCGAACTGAAACAGAAATATTATCCCGACATGAAGGTTACCACGCTGGACACCAGCCCCGAAGTGTACCAGAAGATTTTCAGCGACCCGAATAGTTTTTCTTATCTCGACCTTGCATTTTACCTGAAAGCTGTAAGTGAGCAGAAGCCCGTAAAACGTCACCCGGTGGGCGATAAGGCAGCGGAGCAATTCGGATTTATCATGCCGCTTAACTCAGACTGGCTGCCTGTACTTGAGGAGTTTTTCAGTTCGGGTGGTGGCTACACCAATTCTACACCCTACAAAACCATTTTAACCAGACACCTGGGCGAAACCGGAATTAAGCTGCTGCAGGCAGCAAAGAAGTAACCTCCTCACCAACCCCACAGATAAAAGCGGGTACCAGACCGCTTTTTTATTAACCCAAAAAAGTCATTAAAAGCCATCTCAAAAATAGGGTCGACATTGCGAGCGCAGCGAAACAATCTCCAATTCGGTATCCAAAACAGGGATTGCTTCGGTCTCCCGATAATATCGGGATCCCTCGCAATGACGTGATTGGTATTTTTGAGATATCCTCTAGACTTTTTTGCACTCCGTGCCGACAATTCGTCAACTAATTGATACGAATGAATTTTTCTAATGACAATTCCGGGTTAATATTGGTACATGCACGATCCGCTCATCATTTTGCGTAAATACTGGAAGCACATGCACTTCCGGCCGCTGCAGCGCGAAATCATCCATGCGGTGCTTACCGGTCAGGATACCCTTGCCCTCTTGCCTACTGGCGGAGGCAAATCGGTGTGCTTTCAGGTTCCTGCCATGATGCGCGAAGGCACCTGCCTTGTTATAACACCTCTCATCGCCCTGATGAAAGACCAGGTGGAAAGCCTCGACCGGAAAGGCATCCGGGCAGTGGCCGTCCACTCGGGGATGACGCGCGATGCCATCGACCTCACTTTGAACAACTGCATTCATGGTTCAATAAAATTCCTGTACCTGTCCCCGGAGCGCATTCAAACCGAACTCTTCCAGGTTCGAGTTCAGCAAATGAAAATCTGTCTCATCGCCATTGATGAAGCGCATTGTATCTCACAATGGGGTTACGACTTCCGCCCACCCTATCTGCAAATCTCTACGTTACGAAGTCTTCTTCCCGATGCTCCGTTTATCGCATTAACTGCCTCTGCCACTCCGCTGGTTAAAGATGACATTATTGCCAAACTCCACTTCAGGCAACCGCACCAAGTCTTTCAGCAAACCTTCGCCCGCGACAACCTTTCGTTTGTCGTTCGTAAAACTGAAAACAAAACCAAAAAACTGGACGAGATACTTCAAAAGGTGCAGGGGCCCGCAATCATTTACGTGCGTTCACGCAAGGCAACACAAGAGGTTGCGCACGGACTGAACCAACATAACATACCGGCAACCTTCTACCATGCCGGAATGAGTTTTGAAGAACGCGGCAAAAGTCAGGAGCAGTGGCTGCGCGGTGCAACACGGGTAATGGTTGCCACCAATGCCTTTGGTATGGGCATTGATAAAGCCGATGTGCGCCTGGTTATCCACCTGGATTTACCGGAAAACCTCGAGTCGTATTATCAGGAGGCCGGTCGGGCCGGCCGCGATTCACAACGCGCATATGCCGTTATCCTTTACCAGGATGCCGACATTGCCAGCGTTGAAGCAAAAGTCAGCCAATCGCAACCCGAAATGGCATACCTTAAACGGGTGTACCAGGCACTGGCCAATTATTACCAGCTTGCAGTTGGCAGTGCCGAAGGCGAAAGCTTTGATTTCGACATTCATGATTTCTCCGAACGGTTTTCTTTCCAGATGGCGGAAGTTTACAGTGCGTTGAAAAAACTGGAGGAAGAAGGTCTCATCGCATTCAATGAAAGCTATTACAGCCCTTCCCAAATTCACTTAAAGCTGGAACCTGAGCGCTTGTACGCCTTCCAGGTGGCAAATGCCGGTTTTGATCCGTTTATCAAAATGATACTCCGGCTTTATGGAGGTCAACTGTACAGCGGGTATGTCAAAATTTCTGAAGACTACCTGGCCAAGGGAATGAAAACCGACACCGCGCAGATCCGGATGATGCTTACTCAACTGCATGATATGCACGCCCTGGTTTACCAGCCCCGAAAAGATACTCCACAGGTTACGTTTATCCTATCACGCCAGGACGCTGAAAACCTACCCCTTAACCTGCAGCGATTGAAGGAACGCAAGGAGTTGGCTGAATCGAAAGTGAAGGCCATGATCGGCTACACCACATCCACGCACCGATGCCGGATGAACCTGATCCAGGATTACTTTGGTGAGGATACCTGGCAAACCTGCGGCATCTGCGATGTGTGCATCGCTAACCGGAAAAAAGAAAATGAGCAAGAGGCTACGATGCTGAGGTTGGAAATCAACCGGCTGCTGTCGCAAAACCTGATGACAAGTGAGCAGTTGGAAAAAATCATTAACCCGAAGGATGTTGAGTTGCTGGTGGAAGTTATCCGGGAAATGGTGGATGAAGGGGTGATCGCCTACGATGAGACGTGGAAGTTAAGGCTGGTAAAGAACTAGTCAACGGTAACGTCTTTGTTCGGTGCAAGATTGTTTCACTTTATGCAAAAACTCTACCCCACCAGTAACTCTCTTGCATTTTCAACGGCTATTTTCGAAGGTTTATCGCCTCCGATCATTCGCGCAATTTCCTCCACGCGTTCAGCTTCTGAAAGCAGCTTCACACCACTTGTTGTTTTGCCTGTGGTATTATCTTTAAACACCACATAGTGCGCATTGGCACGCGCAGCAATTTGCGGCAAGTGGGTAATAGCAAGCACCTGGTGCTTTGCAGCCATGGCCCGCATCAGCTTTCCAACTTTAAACGCAGTTTCACCTGAAACGCCCGCATCAATCTCATCAAGAATCAACGTGGGCATTTCAGTTTTTTCGGCCATCGCGTATTTGATGCAGAACATCAACCGCGAAAATTCTCCGCCCGATGCCACCTGGGCCAGCGGTCGTGGCGCAATGCCCTTGTTGGCACTGAACAGGATATCCACTCGATCGGTCCCCGAAGGGCCCGCTTCGAATTGAGCATGATCAACTTTCAGAATGGCATCGGGTATCGCTACTTCCTTCAGGAGCCGCATCATTTCAGCACATAACGATTCAAAAACCCCCTGCCTTTTCTTACTAAGTTTTTGGGCGGCTTCATGCACTACGCGTGTTGCCTCAGCCAATGCATCCGTTGCACGCTTCAGCGACTCATCCAGGTTGGCAGTGAGGTTGGCTTTGCGCTGAAGTTCTTCCTGAACGGCAAGCAACTCTGCAAGGGTGCCTACCCGATGTTTTTTTTGAAGTCTGTAAATCAAATCAAGCCGGTCGGTTATCTGAGTTGCCCGTTCGGGTTCAAACTCTACCTGAGTTTCTTCCCGCTCCAGATCACTTACCAGATCGGTTAGTTCAACCGCAAGGCTGTGAAGGCGCGAATAATATCCTGCGTAGGTTTCTGAAAACGTTGAAATCCCCTGAAGTTGCTGCCGTGCATCCTTGAGGCTTTGCGCAGCACCCGCTTCTGAACGAGACAGAATTTCGAGCACAGCATGAAGCCTTCCTCTTATTTCTTCGGCATGCTGCATAATCTTTCCTTCGTGCTCCAGCTTTTCCTGCTCCCCTTCCTGAAGGCCGGCATGCATCAACTCACTCAATTGAAAATTTACATAGTCGGCTTCCTGCTGAAGGGATTTTGCCTGCGCCTGCAGTTGCTCAAGTTCAACGCTGCACTTCCTGTATTCTTTCCAGCGTTCGTGGTAATGCCGCAACAGTTCATCATTACCGGCATACGCATCAATTAGTTTCAGTTGAAACTCCTGCCTTCCCAATTCCAGTGTTTCGTGCTGGGAGTGAATATCCATCAATTGGCTACCCAGCTTTTTGAGTACTTCCAGGGTTACAGGGGTATCGTTGATGAATGCGCGCGATTTGCCACCCGGACTTATTTCTCTCCGGATGACGGTATGATCATCGTAGTCAAGCTGCTCCTGGTCAAAGAAATTCTTCAGTTGATACGCTGTGATATCAAATACACCTTCTGTGATACATTTTTCGTTCTCATCCCACAACACCCGGGTATCTGCGCGGTTTCCGGTAAGCAATCCGATGGCGCCCAGCATAATGGACTTTCCCGTTCCGGTCTCACCGGTAATCACGTTCAAATTGGAAGAGGGTGCCATCTCCAGGTGCCGGATCAACGCATAATTCGTTATGGTGAGGTGCATCAGCATCAGGTCACAAATTAGCAGTAAAATGCAACGCGATTAAAAAGACATAGGAAAAAAACTGTCAGGAACAGGCTCCTTACTTGATTATTTTCTCGTACCCCGACTGATTGGACGGGTCCATGGCCGTAATCAGATCGTAGGCCTCGCGCCTGATTGGCAGTACACCATCCGAAAAAATATTGGCCAGTTCTTTCGATTTGGTATCAAAGAAGGAAATCACAATGATGGCATTTGGGTTAATGTCGCGTGCTTTTTTTATATCCTTCAGGCATTTCAAAATAATTTCACGGCTTTGATCAGGCGTTTTATCAAAGGTGTCAAGGGCCAGCCGGTGATAGCGATACATGGCTCTGCGGATGTCTACAAACTGAGGATTGAGGTAATTCTCGATAAGCCAGTACCGGTTACGAATGCTGCCGATAGGTTGCCAGCCTGTACGGTTTGATGATTGTGCATTATTTACCACCTGTAAGGCCCGCTGAAAATTTTGATTACCCCCCAACTCGCTGAATGTATCGTTATCTATACCAATGATCATATACGCGTAGAAAGCCAGCATGGACGTTACGTTGGTGGTGTAGGTGTTATCATTGAATTCAAGTGGCTGTGACTCCAGGTATTCAAAATCCCAATCCCGGTCGGCAAAATTGAATGTTAAGCTGGTGTAATTGGTGTTGTATACCGGCCTTGCCGATTGAACCTGTACGGAGGCATTGAATATACCGATGGACGGCATATCATTGATGTTGATCAGGATGCTGCAGTTTATTTTTTCGTGTGTCAGGTATGAATCGTTTGTCCACTTGCGGCCGTTGAGAAACTGCTGGAAGGCATTTTTCATGTCGTTAAAAACGGACTGATCAACCGTTCGCACCTTCGGTCCAACATTAATGGAAACCAGGCAGTTCAGTTCCTGGGCATTCGCGGTTACGGCAGCCACTATACAAAGCAAAACCACTACGTTACGCATGCATTTTTTCAATTATAGCCGTAACAATATCGCGGGCAACGTCCCGTTTGCTTTTTGTTTCAAATCCGGTGATGTTACGTTGCCGGTCGATCAACGTGATTCTATTGGTGTCATACCCAAACCCTGCACCGGCATCCTGCAATGAGTTAAGCACAATCAGATCAAAATTTTTTGCTTCGAGTTTTTTTTCGGCATTCTCCCTTTCGTTTTCGGTTTCAAGGGCAAATCCTACGATAAGCTGGCCGCTGTGCTTTTGTTTTCCCAGCGATGCCGCGATGTCGTGTGTTTTCACAAGCTCAAGGTTCAGCTCATCTTCCTTCTTTTTGATTTTCTGACCGGCTTTAACTTTCGGCTTATAATCAGCGACTGCCGCTGCAAGAACCGTAATGTCGGCAGTTGAAAACCGTTGACTTACTTCGTTGTACATTTCTTCGGCAGATATTACGTTTTTAACACTAATACCGCCATGATTCGTATGCTGATGAGTAGGCCCTGTTACCAGGTGCACAACAGCCCCCTCGTTGGCCAATGCTTCGGCAATGGCAAAACCCATTTTACCGCTGGAATGATTGCCGATAAAGCGAACCGGGTCAATTGCCTCGTAGGTTGGCCCTGCCGTTACCAGGGCTCTTTTACCCGTTAACTTTTTTTTTGAACCCAGAAACGTCTTAAGCCAATCTTCAATAGCTTCCGGCTCGGCCATACGGCCCGTGCCTGTTAAGCCGCTGGCTAACTCTCCAAAGCCGGGTTCGATGATGTGATTTCCAAATGATTTAATTTTTTCAAGGTTGGACTGTGTGGAAGGATGCTGCAGCATGTCTAGATCCATGGCAGGTGCCACCACCACCGGGCATCGGGCCGACAGATAAACGGCAAGCAGCAAATTATCGCAAATGCCGTGGGCCATTTTAGCGAGGGTATTCGCACTGGCCGGAGCAACGATCATCACATCGGCCCACAACCCCAGGTCAACATGGTTATTCCACCGGCCGGTGTCTCCCGCTTTAAACTCAGAAAGTACCGGATTTTTAGAAACCGTACTCATGGTTAGCGGGGTAATAAAGTCCAATGCCGAAGGCGTCATCACAATCTTCACCTCGGCACCAGCTTTTACCAGCAACCGGGTGAGCATGGCAGATTTGTAAGCGGCAATGCTTCCGGTTACGCCCAGCAAAATGCGCTTGCCTTGCAGCATACGGGTGTCAGCCTTCGGCCTGTTCTTCTGAGCCTCTGGCTCTGAAATTCAACTTGCCTTCCAGAAATTCTTCGGTGGCCGTTGAGGTAGGCTTGGGCATCCGCTCATAGAACCTGGAGATTTCAATTTGTTCTCTGTTCTCGAATACTTCTTCCAGGTTATCGACCGTGGTGGCAAACTCCGCCAGTTTTGAATTTAACTCTTCTTTCAGGTTAACCGCAATCTGTTTTGCCCGGTTTGAAATAACAACTACCGATTCGTAAATGTTTCCGGTGGAAGCCGAGATCTTCTCGAAGTCGCGTGTAATAATAGATGACTGTACTGCCATATTGTTTTGATTATGATTTTAGTTTACCAAGTTTATCAAGACTATCAACGTAATAACGCTCAGCCTCCTTCAAATAGGGGCTGTTGGGATAGCGGTCAAGAAACTGAATGTAGTCATCCACCACTCCCTGGTAGCGCTCCTTTTGCTTGGAGAGAATACTTTTTTCAGCCAGTTTATAGTGTGAGATGACAATAAGAAAATGTGCATCCTCCACGTACTTTGAATCCGGAAAGTTGTTGATGAAATTACCCAGGGCAACAATGGCCGATTTGTAATTGCGCATTTTATAATACTGACTTGCATTGGCAAAGCCTTTTTCTTCAAGGCGTGCCTGAATGGTAAAGATTACTTCAAGTGCCTGATCGCGAAATTTGCTGGAGGGGTACCGGTTTAGGAACTCCTGCATGGAAGTCATGGCCTGAATACTTTCGGTCTGATCGAGGTTGGAATCGGGAGCTGACTTGTAGAGTGAATACGCATACATATACCGGCTCTCCTCGGCAGAAGAACTACGACCGTATGTTTCGTAAAATGTTCTGAATTGTTCACTCGCCAGCAAATAGAGTTTCTGATAGTACTGGCAGTACGCCAGCGTAAACTGGCCTTTTTCGGACTCGGGTAAACCACGGATAACCGGCATGATTTGCTCAAGGAGCACCGATGCCCGGTAATAATCCTTTTTGGCATAATAGGCCATGCTGGCCTCATACTTCACGCGCCAGTCAGGATTCTTCTCAATCCTCCTGAATTTACTGCAAGAAGTGCCTAAAAGCACAAAAGAAACCACTAAAAATGCCGCTACAACCCGCATAAGCCTGCAAATATAGTATATCAGTCAGATATCCGTAATAACGCCACTGAAGCCGGGTTAATTATATATGGGATTATCCGGGGTGCCCGTTAATGAATAATTTTCTTACCTCGTTCGGTTACGGATACCGGGCGTTTAACCACGTCATACTTGGCCGGCCGCTTATCTTCACTCCACGAAAATCCCTTCAGCCTGGTTTTATCTTTTACCAACTCATGAGGTGGAATGAACTCTGCTTCGGGTTTTACGTAAAAGCTGATGTTGTTTACCACACCATTGCGGAACCGGATGGTGATGTTGCTGCAAATAATCTTGTTCATGCCGATAAACGCGTTAGTCCTGTCTTCCAGGGCAAAAAAGATGCTCTCCCCGTTACCGTCAATGACCACGCGGTGAATCCGTTTGTCTTTAAAATAGGCCGTCATCTTCCGGCCCTTCATCTGGTTAAAATTCTTCAAGGTATCCACAGAGATCACAAATGAATTGGAAACCATAAAAATACGGCTGATGGTATTGTTCTCGATCAGCATGGTGATGGTATCGGCTACCATTTGGTTACCCTCCGTCCACAGCACCGGGTTACGGTAAAACACCAGGGTTGAGTCGGCTTGCCGGTATTCTACCGAGTCGGCCAGGCCTTGCATATCGGTTTTGTAAATCTTCACATTATGGTAAGCGAGCAATCGTTTCTTTGAGGGTTCTGGGTGATCGAGAGAAACGAGGGTATCAGCAGAAAGGAAGAGTGTATCACCCTCATTGGTTACTTTGGCCATCCAGGCGTTTCCAAAAACCTTTCCGGTGTTCTTCTGCCGGTCGTAGATCACATCATCGCCATAGATGGTCAGGTTCTCTTCTTTGGAAGTCATTATGGCATTGCCTTTAACGCGATAAAATTTATGGAGGTCATCCAGTGAAATCTTTAAACCGGTTAAAGTATAGGCTTTGGTTTCGGCCTGCCCTTTCTTCAAATCCGATTGGCGCGTTTTGGTGTCGTAATCTCCTCCTTCGTAAACGGCTTTATTATTGTCTTTATCAATAACGGTGGTTTCAGTTCGGAAATAAATGATCTTGGTCCGCGA
>JBBINY010000031.1:0-33660 GCA_037443645.1 Cytophagales bacterium | reverse complement strand
GTAAATCGCCTGCTACGAATATGGTCTTGGAAGTTGAACTGAACACACAACCCGACAGCGTATTGACCACCTCCACACGGTAGGTTATTCCATTGTCGGCAAGGCCAGCCAGAATTGATTGGCCGCCCGGTATCAAGGAGCCGTTGCGGTACCAGCGGAATGTATACGTTCCTGCCGGAGTGAATGTGGCCGTAAGCGTCACCTGATCTTCGCAGGCATCAGATTGGGTAAAGTCTGCCACCACATTGTTATTCACAAAAACTATAACCGCTGTATTGAGCGGACAGAATCCGGGTTGCGTTACCACTACATTATACGTTTGGTTTCCCTGTGGCGGACTGGCCGAGATGGTTTGAAGGGCAGTTGAACCGATAATGTTTGGCCCGCTCCACGTCCACCCGGTGCCGCCAGTAACCCCTATGGTAATGGGATCGGTACAGGGATTTACCGTAAAACCGGCTATGGAAACTACCGGATTCTGGTTGAATGTTTGTGCAGGCGATCCGAACACACAGCCTCCGGCCGTCATTTCAATAATGTATGTCCCGCTGGGTACACCGGGTGTATCAAACGGAGAGCCTGTGCCGCTGCCGGAGGCAATAACCTGGGCTGTTGTTGAGTTGATTACACGGTAGGTGAAAGGAAGCGCAGTGGTATGCGTTACACGCAAGATGAGCGGATCACAGGTGTTTTGCCGGATAACGGATGAAATCGTAAATACATTATCATTAATGCTTACCACCTGGATGCTCGTGCAACCTGAAATCTGATCGGTCACGGTAATGCCATACGATCCGGCACCAAGTGCGGTAAAGGGAGGAAGTACAGGACCGGCAGGTCGGTCGACATCCGAAAGTGAAGTAGAGGGACCTGTAACAAAGTAACTAAACAAGGTTGTTGCAGGCGTGTTTAACGTTAAAGCAATCTGTCCGGTTAAGGTTCCGCACGCAGCGGTGTTGGAGGGGATAGCCGTGAATACCGGTGATTCATTGAATGTGAAACTTACACTGTCGCGCACGGTGCAGGTTGTAATCGGGTCGGTAACCTGAACTTTGTATTCGAATACACCGGGTGTGCTGGAGTTAACCGATTGAGTTTGCGCAGTTCCGGCTGCTGCACCATTAATTGTCCAGGCGTAGGTTGTACCTGGGTTTTGGGCGTTTAACGGAAACACCGGTGTGTTCTGACATAAGGTTTGATTGGGTCCAAGTTCTACCTGCGGCCGGTTATCGGCCACCAGTAACGAGCCGCCCGTAGAGCAACCGCTAACCGTGTTGAGGATGGTTACGCTAACGATTTGTTGCTGGTTAACCACAATTGTTCGTGTTGTTTCACCGGTTGACCAGAAGAAGGTTAGGTCAGGCAGATCGGGATTGGTAGATGGAGTTGCTTCCAGGGTAAGCGGCCCGTTGCATAACACCGGTTGCGGAATACCTGCCGGGAGGAAGGTAGGATTTGCGGGCGGTGGATAGATGGTGATTGTTTGAAATAAGGTTGTGTCCAGCCCGCAGCGGTTGAATACACGCAAGGCCACCGTATAGTTTGTAGGCAACCCTGCAATCGGGTAGGTGTGGTCGACTTGCGGTTGGGTAGAACCGAATCCATCGCCAAACGACCATTCAAATTCATCAATCGGATCAGTTCCGAATGCCAGGAAGGATGTGGGCGAGCCTTCACAAAAACCGGCAATCTGCATACCGGCTGGCTGCACTACATTGCCCACGTTTTGAATAAAGTTGGGCAACCCCAGCCGGCTTTGTGTTCCTGGTGCAAGAGCAAAACCATTCGCTATGAAACCTGATAGTAACGTAGTATCAGCGTTAAAAGTGATTGTTCCTAGGTAGGGCTTGTTGTTAACGGCAACATATAATTGACCGTCAGGTCCGAGTTGAATAGCTCCAAGTTCTTCGTTAACGGCAGCCAGGGGTGGCTTAATCTGATGGGGTATACCCAACGAATCAAAATAGAATTCAACCAGGGTTGATTGTCCTGCTCCTGAATTTCTTATGGTTGCAAAAAATTTATTCAGGGCAAACTCAATTCCGTATAACTGGCCGGTGCGTGCGGTAGGGTAGGTTGGAATAATAGAGCGGAAGTTTGTAACCAAACCGGTTGAATCGATGAAATCGAAAATTTCAAGGCCCATAATTTGATAAGTTGATGGAGCCGTTGCTGTGCTTAAGGCCACCACCAATCTGTTTTGGCCACCAAGTTTCATATAGCCCTGCCCGAACCCCTCATCGGTTACCAGGTAATCGGAACCAATGCTTGAAATAACCGGGTTGCCGATGCCGGTTGATGCGATCCGGTAGGCCCTGAATGAATTGTTGCCGTACTCATGCGCAATTAGCCAGTTTCCGTTCCCGGTGATCCGTTCAGTGCTACGCGAAAACAAAAGCTGGTTAGCCTGGGCTAATCCGCCATCGCCATTATTTAATTTGATGTCATAAAGAGAGTAGCGCAGTTCATACGTATTGCCTCCGTGAACCTCTTGTGTTGTGAATATATAGTAGAGTGTTTCATCACCGGGAACGGGGATAATCAGGGCCGATTGTGTTGAGCCGTTTTGACCTCCAATACCCGGTGGTACAGCCAGCGGAATTTCATTGTCGTTGCGATCGTACACACGTTGTCCATCCGTTGACAAGATCACATTACCGTTCCGGTCGCTGATAACGGCAACGCCCTCCGGACTGACTACCGGTCCTGAAATGGCCACCCGTGGCTGTTGGTTAAAATCAATCCCCGCATTTTGGCCAAAGTACCAGATGTTAGCCCGCTGATCCTGCAAACCATATTCACGTACATTCACACCGGCATACGTTGAGCAGCCCAATCCATCGGTTACTACCACGTAATAATATCCGGCTGAGTCGGGTGTGAGTACCGGGCCTACATCGCCATTGGACCAGATGATGGAAGCGGGCGTTCCTCCGTGGATGGTTACGGTGACAGAAAAATCATCGCTGGTATTGTTTGGACATGGCGGGATGCCATTATTTACCGGTAGCTGGCATTCGCAAGCAGTCGTGTCTTGTACCAGGGTTAGCTGCAAGTCGAATTGATTGATGTTCACATTCCCTGTTGATGAAGCGGTCCTCCCGTTAAGGAAGGCAGTAACCATTACCGTGTACGAGTTTCCGGTCTGGTAAGTATGAATGGGACTCCATTGATTTGAGCCATTGCCGTCACCGAAATCCCACACCAGGCTATCGGCTGCCGGACTAACGGTTGGATAAAATGAAATGGGTGTTCCGGAGCAACTTCCGGAAGAAACAAATGAAACAGTCAGGTTAATAGTTTCAGCCGGGGAGAAGGAAGAAAACTGCCTTCCGTTGAAATTCGGGTTAGCTGCAAATGCAACCGGGGTGTATCCGATGCTGGTGGCAACACTATCGGTGTTGGTGAGCTGTGCAACCCTGAATACCCCCGCGCTGGATTCATACAAATGATAGATGGCGCTGTCGGGAGCTATTTGCAAGCCCCAGCTTCGAAAGACATTTGAAGGAAGAACCGGCAGCATGGAGGAAGTTGGATTGAGCAGGTCGAATTGCAGTACCTGGGCATCGGTGCCTGAGTCGTTAAGCCTGGAAATGTACAGATACCTGCCGTTTGCACTCCATTCTGTATCATACAATGCCTGGGCCGCGGTGTGTGCGGAGTTGAATACAAACTGGTTAAATGACAAAAGTCCGGATGCATTGTTAAAGTCGAGAACAATCACATTTCGGTTAGCGGTTTGCGGAGTAACGGCTATTCGTCCCGTCCGCGGCTCATACGCAAAGTTCGCAGCCGATATATCAAGGCCACCGGTAAGGTTGGTAAATGTTGTATGGTTAAAAACACTACCGGCAAGAACATGCGTTACGGTGTAGTTGTCTGTTCCGTTCTCGTGGGTGATCAGCCAGTAATCCGTTCCATTTGCATCCGGAATGGTAATCATCGCCTCCGACCGGCTGTTAGCAGTCAAACCAAATGGCTGATTCTTTACGATAACATCGCCAATGGCAGGGGCTGGGAACACGGAGTTTCCAAAAGCATTCATATCAACGGTGCTTACCACTACGGAACCTCCGGTTGTGAAATCAGCAGTGTTTGAAAATACATAATACTGGTTGGCAGCCCCGGGTATCGGGCATATCGCTACATGTTGGTTGCCGTTAAGGTTACCGTTAAGACCAAAGCCGTTTGGCATTGGGGTATTGGTTACGTCAAATACCTGATTGCCGTTGGTATAAAACAGAAGGTTGGCGTTTGTCTGGTCGGTAGCCACTGCGCTGCCACCGGGCCCAAGAGGGTTGGGATTTGCGATCAAGGAAGGAGAATTGTTTGCACGGCTAAACCGGATGGCCTGACCCCCACTGCCAAAGTACCAGTTGTGCCGGGTGAAGTCTTGCGCCCATGCAGCGATTGCAAGCCAACAGCACACTGCCACCATCCATCTTTGCATACGCTTCACTTTCATTACAACGTTACGTCAAGGCAGATTTGAGTATTAATACTGCACCGGTTGAACGATAAACGATTCGGTGCTTGCGAAAATATACATTTTGACCAAAAATATCGTTAAAGAATCTGTAAACCACGGCTTTTGAGCAGCCTGGTGTTTTATTCCAACTATGAAACGCTTTAATTTGCTTTGATGGATTTGAATGCATTCAACCTTCGGTTATTCAGACGGCCGCTCAGTGTGGTATTAATGCTTCTTTTTGTCGGGACGGTAACTGCCCAGGATCCCCAGTTCTCGCAGTTTTATGCAGCTCCATTGTATCTGAACCCTGCGTTAACCGGATCAACCGGACAAGCCCGGGCGGGCATTAATTACCGTAATCAATGGCCGTCTATTGATGCCAATTTCATTACCATGTCAGCCTACTTTGATTATTTTATTGAGGATAAAAACAGCGGAGTCGGAATTATTTTGAACCGTGACGTGGAAGGATTGGCGGGCTTGCGCTCCCTGTCGGTAGGGTTGCAATACTCCTATGAACTACAGTTGTCGAAAAGTGTTGGTTTTCGCCCGGGAGCCCAGCTTGCCCTGTATAACCGCGACATCAATTTCAATAAACTTACGTTTGGCGATCAGTTCGACCCGGTAACCGGTGAATTAATCTCGCCCCAAACGGCCGAAACGTTTAACACCAACTTCAGTAAAACTTTTGTTGATCTTTCACTGGGCGGAGTATTTTTTACCCGCGTTGCCTACCTGGGCATAGCGGCCTTTCACCTGAATCAACCCAATCAATCCATTATCGATGAAGACAGTCCTTTGCCGATTAAGCTTTCCATCCATGGGGGATTCAAATATTATATGAAATCCGGAGTGAAAGGATCGGGTTTGTACGCACAACAGGCCGAGCGGAGTATTTCACCGGCATTCCAGTACCGGCACCAGGGCCAGTTCGATCAGTTGGATTTGGGCGTGTACTACACAGCCGAGCCGGTGGTGCTTGGCCTGTGGTACCGGGGTGTTCCGTTTAAACAAGTGAACGGGTTTGTCAACAATGAGTCCATTGTCATGCTGTTAGGCTTCACCAACATCGGTGCGAAGGAAGCACTCAACATCGGCTACAGTTTTGATTACACCATTTCCAAACTGGGTGCCGGCAGTGGCGGAGCGCATGAGTTCAGCCTGGTGTACACCTGGCCCATGCGCGATCCGCGCAAGCCGCCAAAAGATAAACTCGTCATTCCCTGCCCTGACTTTTGATTCTTGAAGGGCGAATGGTGATTTTAAGGTTAACAGGCTTCAACATGCTTTTTGATCATTTGTCATTCCTCATTCGAAATTTCTTATGTACTTCCAATACCCCCTCGAACTAATTGGTACGTTTTTCTTCGCCATTTCCGGGGCACTGGCCATGCAGAACAAAGATCATGACTGGTTTGGAGCCGGTTTTACCGGATTTGTAACAGCGATCGGAGGCGGAACACTCAGAGACATTATGCTGGGCAGTTATCCATTGGTATGGATAGGCGACATCAACTTTCTGTACGCAGTGTTGGCCGGTGTTGTGGTGGCCATCTTGTTTAACCGGGTATTCATCAAACTGCGCAGAACATTTCTGCTCTTTGACACGCTGGGTATTGCCTTCTTTACCATATTGGGCGTTGAGAAGGCAATCGCCCTGGGTGTAAGGCCGGAGATTGCAGCCATCATGGGCATGTTCACCGCGGTGATGGGCGGGGTTATCCGGGATACCCTTACCAACGAAGTTCCTGTTATTTTCAGGAAAGAGATTTATGCTACTGCCTGTCTGGCCGGGGCCATTGTGTACCTGATACTGGATTTGAACACCGGCCTTGATCGGTACATGAACATGCTGGTGTCCATCTCGATCATCATTCTCATCCGTCTGTTGGCTGTAAAATTCCGGCTCACCTTGCCCGGCTTCCGTGGGAGAAGCTAACACCCGTTCAAAAAAAATTTCAGCTGACACCGGAAATAGTTGCCATTGTCAGAAGTTTATCGTTTAATTTTGCATACTTGTTGGAACTAAAAACCAAAACGGAATGCCATTTGTCTGAAGTTTAACTTTAACAACGAACAAAGAAATTGAAAAGAACGACCACCATTGAAGCGGCTACGGCTGCTCACCACCCAAAAAGAACCCTCCCGTTCTTCATCCCTGCCTGTTTGGTGTCCAGGCGCACCCGCCCTACCCGCTTCGTGCGTATTTGATAAACGCCCTACTCTGTGTGCAGTTCGCATCGTCCGGGACGTTGCGACTTTCGTGCTTACGCACCTGTTTTAAATCATTTTTTCTGATTCACGACTGATACAACCATTGGAAAATCACAACATCATCGTTCGGCTCGCCACCGCTGACGACCTACACTATGCAGAGGCCATAACTGCTGAGATGGCCGAATCCGCCAAAGCCCGTGGAACGGGTATCGCCCAACGTTCAGTAGCTTACGTACAGATGAAGATGGATGAGGGGAAGGCTGTTATTGCCGTCACGGCAGAGGGTACCTGGGTAGGCTTTTGCTACATCGAAGCCTGGGAACACGAAAAGTATGTAGCCAACTCCGGGCTGATCGTATCGCCTCCTTTCCGCAAGACGGGCGTAGCGACTTCCATCAAAAAGAGGGTATTTGAGCTGTCGCGGGAGAAATACCCGCATGCCAAAATATTCGGACTTACCACCGGTTTGGCTGTAATGAAGATCAATTCCGACCTGGGCTATGAGCCCGTAACCTACTCCGAACTCACCAACGATGAGGAATTCTGGAAAGGATGCCGGAGTTGTGTAAACTATGAAATACTGATGAGCAAGAACCGGACAAACTGCATGTGCACCGCCATGTTGTTCGATCCGGCAGAGGCAGCCGCAAAGGCCAACGTTTCAGCGCTTGCAACACCGGTGAAGCCCCCTGTAAATGGGAAGCGCTTTCCTGCCCGCAAGCGCAGGCGCAAGTTCAAGGGGAATTTCCGTTTGTTCGAGCGCTGGGTAAAATTCAAGCAATTTGTGCTGCTCCGCTCAAGGAAATCCAGTGATGCGGATGCGGCCCGTAAAAATTCAATACTGAACTTTTTCTTTTGGTGAGATGAAAAAGAAAGTAGTATTGGCATTCAGCGGTGGTTTAGACACCACCTACTGTGTCAAATTCCTCAGTGAAGAACAAGGCTGTGAGGTGCATACCCTCACGGTCAACACCGGAGGATTCCATGCGGAGGAGTTGGCAGCTATTGAAAAACACGCAAAGTCGCTGGGCGTTGCTTCACATCAAACCGTTGACGAAACGCAAACCTATTATGACCGGGTAATCCGCTACCTGATCTATGGCAATGTGCTTAAGAATGGCACGTATCCCCTCAGTGTAAGTGCCGAGCGGATGTCGCAGGCATTGGCCGTTGCCAACTATGCCAAAATGCTGCATGCCGATGCCGTAGCGCATGGGAGTACCGGTGCGGGGAACGATCAGGTGCGGTTTGACATGGTGCTCAGCATCCTGATGCCGGGTGTGAAAATCATTACACCCATCCGCGATCAGCGACTGTCCCGTGAGGAAGAAATAAGTTACCTGAAGGCAAAGGGTGTCTCAATGAATGTTGAAAAGGCAACCTACTCCATCAATAAGGGATTGTGGGGAACCTCAGTTGGTGGCAACGAAACCCTCGGATCGTTGGGTATGTTGCCCGAAGAGGCCTGGCCTACACCGGTAACGAAATCCGGAAGTGAGAAGGTGGTATTGTATTTTGAAAAGGGTGAGTTGCAAAAAGTGAATCAAAAGGAGTTTACTCATCCGGTTGAAGCTATTCAATACCTGCAACAACTTGCCGGGCCGTATGGTATTGGTCGGGATATTCACGTTGGGGATACTATTATCGGCATTAAAGGCCGTGTTGGATTTGAGGCGGCTGCTCCGCTACTCATTATCAAAGCACATCATTCCCTGGAGAAGCACGTGCTTACCAAATGGCAGCTGAACTGGAAGGAACAATTAGGACAATTCTACGGCAACTGGCTACACGAAGGCCACTATCTTGATCCGGTTATGCGCGACCTTGAAGCTTTTCTGACCAGTACACAACTCCATGTTTCCGGGAAGGTGCACATTGAACTACACCCATACCGGTTTCAGATTCTGGGCATTGAAGCACCCTACGATTTGATGTCATCAAAATTCGGCAAGTATGGCGAAATGAACCTGGGTTGGACGGGCGATGACGTGAAGGGCTTCACTAAAATCTTTGGTAACCAGACCTCTATTTATCACCAGGTGAAGAGCGAGGCTGAAAAAAGTTAGACTGAACGCTGAGTAAAAATGGAGAAGAAAATTAAGGTTGGGATTATCGGAGGAGCGGGCATTACCGGGGGTGAAACGATTCGGATTTTACTAAATCATCCACAGGTTGAGTTGATTTTCGTTCATAGCCGGAGTCAGGCAGGCAAACCCGTGCATGCTGTGTTCAGGGAATTGTCCGGTGAAACGACCCTTAAATTTACAGATTCCTTTTCTGCGCCCGTTGATGTTCTGTTTTTGTGCCTGGGCCATGGTGAGAGTAAGCAATTTCTGACAGAGAACGCAATTCCGTTACACGTAAAGATTATTGATCTGAGCAATGATTTCAGGTTAGGCGATTCGGTGAACGGAAGGGAATTTGTGTATGGCCTGCCCGAACTAAACCGGGAAACCCTGCGGACTGCCTCAAACGTAGCCAACCCGGGCTGTTTTGCTACAACCATCCAACTCGGGTTGCTCCCCCTTGCTGTCAATGGCCTGTTAAATGAAGTGTTCACAACCGGCATAACGGGCGCAACGGGGGCCGGGCAGCAATTACAGGACACAACTCATTTTATATGGCGCTCCAATAATATTTCTGCCTACAAGACATTGACGCATCAACATGTGTCTGAAATCAACCGGTCGCTACGGCAAGTGCAGCCCTCGTTTGAAGGTGCTCTTCATTTTGTACCATGGCGTGGTGATTTTACCCGGGGAATATTTGTCAGTTCAACACTATCGGTTACCAAATCGCTAACTGAGATAAGAGCCCTATATCAGGCCTATTATGCCCACCATCCGTTTGTGGTAGTTGCCGATGAGATGATCGACATGAAGCGTGCGGTCAATACCAATAAGTGTTTCATCTATCCCGAGGTAGTTGCTGATAAACTGGTGGTTCACTCGGCCATCGATAATTTATTGAAGGGTGCTGCCGGGCAGGCTGTTCAGAACATGAACCTTATGTTTGCATTTGAAGAAACGGCAGGGTTGAAATTAAAAGCCAGTGCATACTAAACCGGTATCATGAAACTGTTTGAAGTATATCCGTTGTTTGATGTAACCCCTGTTAAGGCGGAGGGATGCTGGCTTTGGGATGATAAAGGCATAAAATACCTTGATCTTTACGGAGGACATGCAGTGATTTCCATAGGGCATGCTCATCCTCGGTATGTGCAGGCTATTTCCGACCAGCTTAAGCAAATAGGCTTTTATTCCAACAGCATTCAAAACCCCCTGCAGGTAACTCTTGCGGAGAAACTCGGCACCCTGTCAGGCTACTCCGATTATCAGTTGTTTCTTTGCAACTCCGGAGCTGAAGCAAATGAAAATGCGCTCAAACTGGCGTCTTTTGTAACCGGGCGAAAAAAAATCATTGCCTTTCAAAAGGCCTTTCACGGACGTACCTCCGGTGCCGTAGCGGCAACGGATAATCCCCGTATCGTAGCTCCATTTAACGCGGTACATGAAGTACAGTTTATCCCGCTGAATGATGTTGGGGCGCTCGAGGGCGCATTGGATACTCAGGTGGCAGCTGTCATCATCGAGGGTATACAGGGTGTGGGCGGCATTCATGTTCCGCAGCAGGAATTCCTGCAACACGTTGAAATGACATGCCGGGAAAACGGATCTATGCTCATCCTTGATGAGATACAATCCGGCTATGGCCGCACAGGAAAATTTTTTGCACATCAGTTTGCAGGCATTCGTCCTCACCTGATTACTACCGCCAAAGGGATGGGGAACGGTTTTCCTATCGGAGGAGTTTTGATCCATCCTGATATAAAACCATGGAGCGGCATGCTGGGCACCACGTTTGGCGGCAACTACCTGGCCTGCGCGGCCGGCTTGGCCGTGTTGGATAGTTTGGAGCAGGAAAACCTGATGGCCAATGCCCAAAGGGTAGGCGACTATCTTATAGCGGGATTAAGAAAAATCAAAGGCGTGACTGACGTAAGAGGGATTGGTTTGATGATTGGATTTGACCTGCCTGAGGAATTGAAGACGGTACGAATGGAATTATTACAAACCCATAACATCTTTACGGGAGAGGCCAAGCCGAATACAATCCGCCTGCTTCCACCACTCTCCATAAGCACGGAAGAGGCAGACTATTTTCTGCACGCACTGCAGGAGTGCATCGCCAAACTCACACCCATCAGGGAATTGTCCAGGTAAACCAGTGAAGAATTTCATCTCCGTACATGACGTAGAAAATATCGATGCCCTCATCGATAAGGCATTATTTTTCAAAAGAAAGCCAGATGCGCATAAAACCCAGGGTACAGGGAAACGGCTGGGTTTGCTTTTCCTGAACCCCAGCATGCGGACCCGCATCAGTACCCAGATTGCCGCCCAAAACCTGGGTATGGATTCCATTGTTTTTAATGTAGGCCAGGAGGGGTGGGCTCTTGAGTTCAAGGACGATGTGGTAATGAATGGAACTTCCGTGGAGCATGTTAAAGATGCAGCGCCTGTTTTGGGGCAGTATTTCGATATTCTCGGACTTCGCACGTTCCCGACATTAACTAACCGGGAAGGTGACTATGCCGAAGAAGTTATTACCATGTTTATGAAACACGCGGGCATTCCGGTAGTAAGTCTGGAGAGCGCCACCCTTCACCCGCTGCAAAGTCTTGCCGACCTGATAACAATTACAGAAAACTTTCAGCAGAGCCGGAAACCTCGCATTGTACTCACCTGGGCCCCTCATGTAAAGCCGCTCCCGCAGTGTGTAGCCAACAGTTTTTCGCAATGGATCACGGCCTGGGGTAAGGCAGAATTCATTATCACTCACCCGGAAGGGTATGGACTGAGCGAGATGTTCACCCGAGGTGCCGGCATTACCACAAATCAGTTGCAGGCCCTTGAAGGTGCTGATTTTGTGTATGCGAAGAATTGGAGCAGTTACACCGATTACGGAAAGGTACTCAGTGAGGGTACCTCGTGGATGGTAACGAACAAAAAGCTGGAACAAACAAACAACGCGAGGGTAATGCATTGCCTGCCGGTGCGGAGGAATGTGGAACTGAGCAGCGAAGTGCTGGATGGCCCGAGCAGCGTTGTTACACAACAGGCCGGCAACCGGATTTGGGCTGCACAGGCAGTGTTAAGTGCGTTGATAAAATAAGTAATGCAGTAGATAAGGATCATGAATAAACTATTCATCGTAAAAATCGGGGGCAATGTGCTTGACGAACCGCCCATGCTAACGAAATTCCTTCAGGATTTTACGGCTATCAGGGAACCGAAAATACTGGTGCATGGCGGAGGTAAACAGGCTACCCGGATTGGTGAGCAGTTGGGGATCCGCACAAACATGGTTAAAGGGAGGAGGGTTACTGATGAACAAACCCGCGATCTGGTAACCATGGTGTATGGGGGGTTGGTAAACAAACAAATCGTTGCACGCCTGCAATACATGGGCTGCAATGCCCTGGGAGTAACGGGTGCCGATGGCAACCTGATCAGGGCGGTAAAGCGTCCGGTTACAGAAGTTGATTTTGGTTTTGTTGGCGATATTCACCCCGCGGGTGTCAACTCATCGTTGTTGTATTTTCTTCTTCAGCAAAATACGGTGCCGGTGTTTGCGCCACTCACCCATGCGGAAGGCATTATGCTGAACACCAATGCCGATACGATTGCATCGGTATTGGCCGTTGCCCTGAGCAAACACTTCGATGTGCGGTTGATTTTCTGTTTTGAAAAGAGAGGAGTGTTGATGGATGTAAACAATGAAGCCTCGGTTATCCGGTTGCTGTCAGAATCTGACTATCGGCAGTTGCTGGAAGAGGGCTCATTTGCAGATGGCATCCTTCCAAAACTTGAAAATGCCTTTTCTGCCATTCAGGCCGGGGTTAAAGAAGTTATAATTGGTAATGCCAAACACCTTCTGAATAACACCGGAAGGGAGACGGAGGGAACGTTAATTGTGAAGTGAGAAGGTGCTGGATGCTGGAAAAGCTGGATGCTGGATACTGGGTGCTGGTGCTGAGAATTTATAGATACACGGAAAAGTGAATGACCTCCATAGTTTTATTGACTTACTCAAACAACTGATAGGCATCCCCTCCTTCAGCAAGGAGGAAAGCGAAACCGCAACCGCAATTGCGTCCTTTCTTGAGATGCAACGCGTGTTGGTGAACCGCTCAGGGAACAATGTGTGGGCCGTGAACCAGTTTTTTGATGCGGCAAAACCCACCATCCTTCTGAATTCGCACCACGATACAGTGAAGCCCAATCCGGGCTATACACGAAACCCGTTCAAGGCTGAGCTCCTTGACGGAAAACTTTATGGGTTGGGCAGCAACGATGCAGGAGGAGCCCTGGTTGCATTGATTGCCGCCTTCATGCATTTCCATCACCGGAAAAACCTGTCGTTTAACCTGGTATTGGCTGCCACCGCGGAGGAAGAAATATCGGGTAGTGGAGGTATTGAAAGCATCTGGACCTCATTACCAAAAATTGATTTTGCCATTGTAGGCGAGCCTACCCAATGCAACATGGCAATTGCCGAAAAGGGTTTGCTGGTTCTGGATTGTGTCTCCAAAGGAAAAGCCGGTCATGCTGCCCGCGAAGAGGGAGAGAATGCGATTTACAAGGCACTTGCTGATATAGAGTGGTTCCGGACGTACCGTTTTCCAAACCTGTCACAAACCCTGGGTGAGGTAAAGATGACGGTTACCGTTATCCATGCAGGGCAGCAGCACAACGTAGTACCTGCCGAATGTTCATTTACGGTTGACGTGCGCGTGACCGATGTGTATTCACTGGAGGAAGTGCTTGAAACGGTTCGGAAAAATGTTTCCTCCGAGGTAACAGCCCGCTCCATGCGTCTGCGTTCTTCGGGTTTAGACAGCAATCACCCGTTGGCAAAGGCTGCGGATCGGTTGGGTATTCATAAATACGGTTCGCCCACTACTTCCGATCAGGCATTAATTCCGGTGCCCTCTGTCAAGATCGGTCCGGGTGACTCAGCCCGCTCACATATGGCCGATGAATTTATTTTTGTGGAAGAGGTTGAGAAAGGAATAGAACTGTATATTCGTTTGATTGAAACATTTAATGAGTTGCCCCGGCTTAACGGGGTAACCGGCAGCCGGTAAACCGGTAACTGATTATGAAACTTTGGCAAAAAGACAAGGACTCACTTAAGTCGGTTGAAAAATTCACAATCGGCAACGACCGGGAAATGGATATGCACCTGGCCCGATTCGATGTACTCGCTTCGCTGGCGCATGTTCACATGCTGAAGTCCATCGGGTTGCTGAACAAAGACGAACTGAAAAGTGTAGCGGCTGAGTTGAAAGCAATATATAAACAAATTGCTGATGGTAAATTCAGTGTGGAGGAGGGCGTGGAAGACATCCACTCGCAGGTAGAGTTGGAGCTGACCAGGAAGCTGGGTGATGTGGGCAAGAAAATCCACAGCGGCCGCTCGCGCAACGACCAGGTGATGGTGGATATCAAATTGTACCTGAGGCACGAAATCGAGCAAATCGTTAATGAATCCAGGAAGTTATTTGACCTGCTGATCGCGCAAAGCGAAAAACACAAAGCACATTTGCTTCCCGGGTATACGCACATGCAGTTGGCCATGCCGTCCTCATTCGGGCTATGGTTTGGTGCGTATGCCGAAAGCCTGGTTGATGACCTGATCACCCTGGAGGCTGCTTACCGCGTGGTCAACAAAAATCCATTGGGTTCTGCTGCCGGTTACGGATCGTCCTTCCCGCTGAACCGAAAAATGACTACCGAATTATTAGGCTTTGACGACCTTAATTACAATGTAGTTTATACCCAGATGGGCCGGGGTAAAACGGAACGCATTGTTGCCAGCGCCATGTCCAATGTTGCCGCTACATTAAGCAAGCTTTCAGCCGATGCCTGTTTGTTTCTGAATCAGAACTTTGGCTTCATCGGTTTTCCGGAGGAGTTCACCACCGGCTCCAGCATTATGCCGCACAAAAAAAACCCTGATGTGTTTGAGCTGATCCGTGCGCGCTGTAATCAGATCATGGCTCTGCCCAATGAAATCACGCTGGTTACTGCCAACCTGCCTTCCGGCTACCACCGCGATTTTCAGTTGCTTAAAGAGATGCTGTTTCCGGCCTTCGGGCATCTGAAAGAGTGCCTGGCCATGATGTGCCTCATCCTGTCCAATATTTCGGTAAAGGAAAATATCCTTGCCGATGAAAAGTACAAATACCTCTTCAGCGTAGAAGAAGTGAACAGGCTCGTGCTGGGCGGTATGCCGTTTCGCGATGCCTACAAAAAGGTTGGGCTTGACATTAATAAAGGAGATTTTAATCCGGGCACATCGGTAAACCATACCCACGAAGGGAGTATGGGCAATTTATGTTTGCCGGATGTTCAGCGAATGATGCACGATGTGTTGAATCGGCTTAATTTTGCCTCGGTTCATGAGGTTTATGACAATCTTCTGAATAAGTAGGTTTAATGAGGTTATTCTGAATGCAGCAAAGAAATCTTCTGATGGAAGAGAACTCTGCATTTCAAAATGCCTTGCTTGATTTTAGAATCTGAATACGTTTTATGCAACCGCAGGATATTCTTTATATCATCATCGGCATTACTTCATTGAGTCTTATTTTCGGCCAGGTATTGGATTACCTCAACCTGAAGGCCATGCGTACAGAGGTGCCTGAGGAGGTTGCTTCTTTTTACGAAAAGGAAAAGTATGCCAGATCACAGGCCTATCACCGCGAGCTTACCCGGTTTGGATTTATCACTGCAACCATGAGTTTTGTTGTTGCGGTGGGAATGTTGTTGCTGGGCGGATTTGGTTGGCTGGATGGGTTGCTTCGGCTGGTAACTGAAAATCCGATTGTGCTGGCACTTCTTTTTTTCAGCATCCTCGGTCTTGCTTCCGATATCCTTAGCCTTCCCCTTCAATGGTACAGCACATTTGTAATTGAAGAGAAATACGGTTTTAACAAAACAACCGTAAAAACTTTTATTACCGATAAGCTTAAGGGATATGTGCTGGGGGCGATTATCGGGGGTGGACTGATAGCCTCGTTGATTTATCTTATCGAAACATTGGGCCCCGGTTTCTGGATCTGGTTTTCGGCCCTTGCCTGCGTGTTTATGTTGTTCATGAATTTGTTTTACACCTCATTGATTTTGCCGCTGTTTAATAAACTTACGCCTTTACCTGATGGTGAATTGAAAACAGCCATTGAAGAATTTTCGCGCAAGATCAATTTTCCGATCACCAACATCTTTGTAATTGATGGCTCAAGGCGCTCCAAAAAAGCCAATGCCTTTTTTTCAGGTATCGGACGGAAGAAAAAGATTGTGCTATATGATACGCTCATTGAAAAGCATACCACCGAAGAATTAGTAGCCGTGCTGGCACACGAAGTGGGGCACTATAAGAAGAGACACATCGTGTGGGGCTTTGTGCTGTCGATGGTGCAGATGGTGTTTATGCTCTTTGTGCTTTCGCTGATGGTGTTTAACGAAAACCTTTCGTTAGCTCTGGGCGGATCGCAACTGGCCTTTCACCTCAACCTGCTGGCTTTTGTTATTTTGTTTTCTCCCATTTCGGCTGTTTCGGGTTTGTTGATGAATGCATACAGCCGGAAAAACGAGTTTGAAGCAGATGCCTACGCACGCGAAATGTATAATGGAAAGGCTTTGGCTGAGGCATTGAAAAAACTTTCGGTTGACAATCTTTCCAACCTTTATCCGCACCCGGCTTACGTGTTCTTTCATTATTCTCATCCGCCCTTGCTTCAACGGCTTCAGCGGATTAATAATTGATTTCCACAATCTTTTTGTTATTGAGCTTATGCATCTGCTTCGGTACGATGCTGAGTATTTCATTCTTTATGGTGAGAATGAGCCTGGTTTTTATATGATCCCGATGGGTTACAAGGCTCACCTGCCGGGCCGGACTGGGCTCTTTTAGTCGCTTTATTTGTTTTCTTTGGACATTCGTAAACTCCATCACCGCCAGTTCGGGCAAAATGGTGAGGCCATCGCTGGTGTCAACCATGCGCTTGAGGGTTTCAATGTTTCCGGTTTCATACCTGAAGTGAGAATCCGCATGCTTTCGCAATTCGCAAAGATTCAATACCTGCGACCGGAAGCAATGCCCTTCTTCAAGCAGCCAGAGCTTCGTAGGGTCGATGTCGGTTGGCAATACGTACTTTTTATGATGGAGTGCATTTTTTTTGGATGCATAAACAAACAATTCTTCGTAAAACAGCACCTCTTCTTTTATGACAGGGTCGTTCAGCGGGGTAACAACAATTCCGCAATCCAGTCGGTTGCTTTTCAGCTCGGCCAGCAATTCTTCCGTTATCGATTCTTTGATAAGGAGTTCCACCTGCGGGTATTTTATCCGGATCGTTTTGAACATAGGGGGAAGCAAGTAAGGAGCAAGAGTGGGAATAATGCCGACTCGGACCTCACCGCTCATGGTGTTCATTTCTTCGGAGATAAGTTGCCCGATGAGAGCCGCCTCGCGCAGCACAATGCGGGCTTGCGCGAGAATACGGCCTCCGATCTCGGTGGGGATAACCGGTTGCTTGGTGCGGTCAAAAATTTTTACACCCAGTTCGTCCTCCAGCTTTTGAATTTGCATGCTCAGCGTGGGCTGGGTAACAAAGCATTTTTCGGAAGCCAACACAAAGTGGCGCCACGTATCCAGCGCAACAATGTATTCGAGTTGTGTCAACGTCATAGATGTAGACTATAAGTTTATAAAAATAATCAATTTGATTTATTTAATCCGAACGACTAGCATTGTCTTCCCGTCCGGGAAACCTGACAAGCGTCATTGGACGGATCGTTCGGTTGGCCGTATACTTAAAGCAAAACAAAAACAATAATCACATATCCATGGAAAATAATTCAGTAACAAATGGTCAGGGCAAATGCCCGTTTAACCATGCGGCAGGTAAGGGTACACAAAATCAGGATTGGTGGCCCAACCAGCTTAAATTGAATATCCTGCGTCAGCATTCTTCCTTATCGGATCCGATGGGAGAGGCCTTCAACTATGCCGAAGAATTCAAAAAACTGGATCTGACAGCGCTAAAAAAGGATCTTACGGCATTGATGACCGACTCACAGGATTGGTGGCCGGCAGATTTTGGCCACTATGGAGGCTTGTTCATCCGTATGGCCTGGCACGCAGCGGGTACCTACCGCACCGGTGACGGACGCGGTGGGGCAGGCTCCGGTCAGCAGCGTTTCGCACCACTCAATAGCTGGCCCGACAATGTGAACCTCGATAAGGCCCGCAGGTTGCTTTGGCCGATCAAGCAAAAATATGGACGCAAAATTTCCTGGGCCGACTTGCTTATTCTTACCGGTAACGTAGCGCTTGAGTCGATGGGCTTTAAAACGTTTGGTTTTGCCGGTGGCCGTGAAGATGTGTGGGAGCCCGATCAGGATGTATACTGGGGTGCCGAGAAAGAATGGCTTGGTGATAAGCGATACTCGGGAGAGCGCAATCTTGAAAACCCGCTTGCCGCTGTGCAGATGGGCTTGATCTACGTGAACCCGCAAGGCCCTAACGGAAATCCTGATCCAATTGCTGCTGCAAAAGACATTCGCGAAACGTTTAAACGCATGGCGATGAATGATGAAGAAACCGTTGCTCTTATTGCAGGAGGGCACACCTTTGGCAAAGCGCATGGTGCAGCACCGGAAACACACGTGGGCGCTGATCCGGAAGCAGCCGGTATTGAAGAGCAAGGCCTTGGCTGGAAGAACAGCTATGGTTCGGGCAAGGGTGGCGATACGATTACCAGCGGCATTGAAGTTACCTGGACTACCACGCCTACCAAATGGAGCAATAACTTCTTCTGGAATTTGTTCGGCTATGAATGGGAACTGTTTAAAAGTCCAGCAGGCGCACACCAGTGGCGGCCAAAGAACGGAGCGGGTGCAGGCACGGTTCCGGATGCACACGATAAATCAAAGCGGCAGGAGCCCCGCATGCTTACCACCGATCTTTCATTGCGCTTTGATCCCGCGTATGAAAAGATATCAAGGCGCTTTATGGAAAATCCGGATGAGTTTGCTGATGCATTTGCCCGTGCGTGGTTTAAACTTACCCATCGCGATATGGGGCCCCGCGCACGGTATCTCGGACCGGAAGTGCCTAAAGAAGAACTCATCTGGCAGGATCCCATCCCGGCCATAACGTATAAACTGATTGATGAGAAGGATGCTGAAACTCTGAAGAATAAGATACTTGCCTCAGGTTTCTCGGTATCACAGCTTGTTCTTTCAGCATGGGCGTCAGCTTCTACTTTTCGGGGATCGGATAAACGCGGAGGAGCCAACGGTGCCCGCATTCGACTTGCTCCCCAGAAAGACTGGAGCGTAAATAATCCGGCTCAACTCGCCAAGGTGTTGAATGCACTCGAAGGCATTCAACAGGAATTCAATAAGTCGGCCGGTGGCAAGCAGGTATCCCTGGCTGACCTCATCGTGCTGGCCGGTTGTGCAGCGGTAGAGAAAGCGGCCAAAGATGCCGGCTTTAATGTAAAGGTGCCCTTCACCCCTGGGCGTGCCGATGCTTCCCAGGAACAAACCGATGTGGAATCATTTGCAGTGCTTGAACCGATTGCTGATGGCTTCAGAAATTACCTGAAAGGCACTTACACCATTTCTGCGGAGGATCTGTTGGTGGACAAAGCACAATTACTAACCTTAACGGCACCCGAAATGACTGTGTTGATTGGCGGTATGCGTGCCCTCGGTGCCAACTTTGACGGCTCGAAGCATGGTGTCTTCACCAAAAAAACCGGCACGCTTACCAACGACTTTTTTGTGAACCTGCTGGATATGGGTACGGTATGGAAAGGCGTTAACGGGTCGCAGGATGTTTTTGAGGGCCGTGACCGCAAAACCGGTGACGTAAAGTGGACGGCTACCCGGGTTGACTTGATCTTTGGTTCTAATTCCGAGTTGCGCGCACTGGCCGAAGTGTATGGAAGTGCGGATGCCGGAGAAAAGTTTGTTCATGACTTTATTGCCGCATGGAACAAAGTAATGAACCTGGACCGGTTTGATTTGCAGAAGTAACACCTATTAACAGGGGGTTAGGTTTGGAAAGCAACGCACCTTGTATGCGTTGCTTTTTTTATTTCTTCAACGTCCTGCAGCCGAAAACCCGCCCTGCCGTTTTTCCGGCATGAGCCTGGATGCGGATAAGTACCTGATTGTGGTTTTTGGCTATGGCCAGGGGTATTGGATATTCCACATCGAAAAACCTCCCCGATTCTCCTCCCGTAAGTTCTTGCGTAGCAATTACTGCATCATTAACCAGGATGTCAAAGGCACGGTTGCGGTCATCACCAATGTATGAGCACAAAAGAGAATTCTCCACACCGGGTTCAACCTTCATTTCAAATTCAAAGTATCCGCCCAACCGCACTTCGCGACCGGGCCTGCCAAGCGCATGACTTACATAAGATCGTTCGCTGGCTTTCAGTTTATGATCCCGCTCGGGTTGCATTTCACCAATGCGGATGATGTCGATTGTACGCTGCTCAAGTTCGTAAATGCGTTTTTTCTCTGCTTCAAATTCGGCCTGCCGTTGATCCCATTGAGCCGGACTGAAAAAATCCCAATACACATTGTAGTAGTTGGTGTACGTCTTATAGAATGGAATCAGTGTTACGTCCTGAGGACGTGCAACCTGGTGTGTGTTGAACGAGAGTGGCTCCTTACCTTGCCTGAGCCAGTGCGAGGGGTTGCGCTCGTCCGTTAGCAGAACGGTAGTACCAAAAACAGGATCGGGCATTTCCGTGCCGAGTTGGCCGGCCATTACCAGGGGGCCATATAAAATAGCTATCCGATCGGGATTGTCGGGAATGCTTTCCGAATACAGGCCCATGGGTAAGCCAATGGAAACCTGGTCGTTGTCTTTCCACGTTCTGTTTATCGTCAGGTAACCGGATGCATCTTTTTTTATTGGATGGTCTTTCCCGTTTATCCGGATCGATACATAGCTTGCCCACTTTGGATGCCTGATTCGCAGGGTGAATTTTTGCGGTTTGGCAGATTTGATGCTGATCCGCGCTGCGGCTTCCTCCGGAAATCCTGTTTCCTGGATCAGCGTAACACCCTTGCTTCGCCACGATAATTCAGACGCAATGAATAAGTTGATGTACACGCTTCCGTCTGCTCCCTCGTAATAGATGCCCTCGTTGTATTTAACGTGGTTTTCCATGCCGCTTCCAACGCAGCAGGTAAAGGTGTTGAACGGACTGCTGAATGTTTTTTTGGAGCCCATCCGCAGCGGAACAAAGTAACACATCATGCCATCGTCCGGATTCTGAGAAGCTAAAATGTGATTATAAAGCGCTCGCTCATAATAATCTGCATAGTGTGTTGTTGGCTGCAGGGCAAACATATACCGTGTAAGCTTTAGCATGTTGTAGGTATTGCAGGTCTCACAGGTATTATCGCTCAGCCGGTCGTTTAATTTACCCGCATCGCCACAATATTCGTAGTTGCTGTTACCACCAATTACATAGGTATGGCTGTTCACCATGGTTTTCCAGAAGAATTCGGCAATAGTCTTATCCGGTTGCCTGCCTGTCAGGCTGTATCTGCGTGCGCAGCCTGTCACTTTCGGAATGTTGGTGTTTGCGTGTTTGCCCGGCATCGGGTCAACCTCTTTGGCCAGTTCATCGAGTACAAAGTGATCATGGAACTTCCACGACAGATCCAGGTATTTTTTATTGCCCGTGAGTTCGTAGAGGTGCACCAGTACATCGTTCATGCCTCCGTATTCACACTTGCGCATTTCTTCCAACTGGTTATCGTTCAAGTCCTTCAACAGGTTGCCGGTCCAGTCGGCCATGCCGGTTACTACCTCAAGTGCTTTTGTATTGCCGGTGTAAAGGTAGGCATCGGTTAAGCCTGTCATTACCTTGTGCACCGTGTACCAGGGCGACCATCCACCGTTCAGGTCAAAACCCGATGACTTGATAATGCCGTGCTGAACTTTCCAAAAGATTGAATCTTCTTTTGGGATGGCCCCTACATACCCGGTTCCGCGGGCATGCTGGCATTTTGCCAGTTCTTCAACGATGTAATCGGTGCGTTGTCTGAATTCATCATTTCCGGTGGAAGCAAATAACAACGCGCAAGCCGATAGGTAATGGCCCAGGGTGTGGCCGGAGAGCCCGTCACTCTCCCAACCCCGGTAAATCTCACCTTTGGTTGCAAGACCTGCATGAAGGTGGAAGCGGTGAAGCAGCCGGTCGGGCTCTATCGAGAGGAGATACTTCTCATCGCGGTCTCTGGCTTTCTTAAACACACTTTCCCCAATCAGTTTCACATCAGCCAGGTTGAATGCGTAGGCGTTTAGTGGCGCAACCGGCTGGATTTTGATTCGCGGATTACTTTTTTCCGGGAGGTACGACTGGCTTTTTACCCCGAAATGACTGGCCAGGATAATAGTTGCAGTGAGCAAGAAATTAATTATACGGTACATCATGATTCTAAGGTAGTGCAATTCTGGTTTTGGTGCATAACGAAGTTGTGCATCGCGAGCTGGCAGATCACATGGTAATTCGTAAATTGATGAAAAAAGACAATGATTCGCCTCAGCCTGCTCCTTTTCTCGTTTGGCGTTGTCTCGGTTTTGCTGTTTGACTCGTGTTCATCCGGCAAGAAAGCCTATCAACGCGGAAATTATTATTAAGCGGTGATCACCTCCACCAACCGGTTAAGGAGGGATCCTGATCACAGCAAGTCGGCCGAGGCTTTGCGGGATGCATACCCGCTGGCGGTAGCATTCTATGATGACCAGGCAAAGGCGGCCATCGCTTCAAATGCCCAGTTCAAGTGGACTACCGTGGTGCAGTCATACACAACCATCAATGTTATGTATGATGAAATCAGGCGATCTCCGGGAGCGCTCAGGGTGATCCCCAATCCGGTTAATTATTCCGACAAACTAGCTGAAGCGAAGCGAAATGCAGCCCAGGAAAATTATGAAGCCGGTATAGCAGCCATGGCGGCAGGCACCCGCGATAAGGCAAAGGAAGCCTACAGGTTATTCAGGCAGGCCGATGAATTCGTGCCCGGTTATAAGGATGTGCAGGAAATGATTGACGCAGCCTTATGGGCGGCAACGGTGAAAGTAGTTATGGAGCCAATCCCCGCTATGTCGCGCAACATTGGTGTGAGTGCCGAGTTCTTCGATAACAGGGTTTCGGAATACCTGCATTCAACTTCGCTGAGTGAGTTTGTGAAGTTTTATACATTGAAAGAGGCACAGACCTTGAATGTGAAGCCCGATCACATCGTGCGCATTCAGTTTGATGACTTTGTGGTGGGTCAGGTTTTCCTGCATGAAAAGGAGTATGCGCTTACAAAGGACAGTGTGGTTATCGCCACCTATGTTACGGCAGGCTCTGCAGGAGGAGGGGAGCGCAAAACCGAAGATAAAAAGATAGACCCTGTAGACAAGCCCGGTGATGTGAAAGACGGCAAGAAAGAAGATCCCAAAGAAGAAAAACCGAAAAACCCGGTTGATAAGTCAAAAGACGATAAACCTGTTGATGAAAAGAAGGAAGAACCCAAAGACGTGAAAAGGGATGAGCCTAAAGATGAAAAGAAAGACGAACCAGGGGATGAAAAGAAGGAAGATGTAAAAGACGAGAAGAAGGAAAATGAGAAAGACCCTACGGAGGACACCAAAGATGAAAAGATTGAGGAGAAGGACCGGGTAACCATTTGCCATATCCCTCCGGGAAACCCCAATGCCAGGCATACCCTGGTTATTTCACGTAACGCCCTGAAGGCTCACCTCGCCCATGGCGACACAGAAGGCCCCTGTGATGATAAGAAAGACCAGAAAAAGCCGGGGGATAATAAAGGCAAAGGAAGTGGTGGCTCGGCCATTCCTCCGCAGGCCACTTCGTGGTTGTTGGCTTTTACGGGTACCCAGCACAATTGGTTGTTTGCCGGACCGGCAGACACGGTGAAGGTGTATGGAACAGTGAAGGCAACCTTATACCATTCCCGTAAAACGACTACCTCGAAAGGAACGCTTAACTTTCAGATTATTGATGCACGCACCAATGGCGTGCTGGCCGTTGAGAAAATGCCTGGCGAATATGTTTGGGTATCAGAGTGGGCCACCTTTAATGGCGATGAGCGTGCTCTCACACCCCATCAGGTGCAGTTGAGCCGGCAGCGTGAGCAGGTTCCGCCACCACCGCAGGATCTGTTTACTGAGTTTACCCGACCGATATTTGATCAGGTAATTTCAAAGATTAATCAGTTTTATAAGAATTACTGAAAAGGACACTCTTCCGGATAACTCAGGTGTTTGAACTAAACCCTAAGTATACCCCGAAATCCCCGTGCGGCATAGTATGACTCAGCCCCGTTGTGATAAATGAACACCCTGCCAAACCGGTAATCACCGAAAAGGGCGCCTCCCAGTTTCCTGACACTATCCGTTGTTTTGACCCAGCTGGATGTTTTCATGTCGAACTTTCCCAGTTGTTGCAATTCCCGGTATTGCTCCTCCGTCAGTAAATCAATACCCATTTCGGCAGCCCTACCAACTGCGCTGCCGCCAGGCTTATGCTCTTTTCTGGATTCCAGGGCGTCCAAGTCATAACAGAGACTTCTTCGTCCCTTAGGACTTTCCAATGAGCAATCCATAAAAATATATTCACCTGTTTTTTTGTCGAGGTTTACTACATCGGGTTCGCCCCCGGTTCTTTCCATTTCGTGGAGCGACCATAATTTATCCGGCTTTTTTTCGAGCCGGGCAAGTACGCTAGACCATTTCAGGCCTTTATGACGGTCCATATTTTTTTCGAATCGCTTTTGTAGTGCAAGGATCAATTCAGCCCGCGATTCTGCTGGCAAACTTAGGGGTTTAATCCCTTTGCCTGTCTTTCTGGTTTTGCTCATGCTTTGGCTAATTGCATGTTCGAAAGATAAGTATTTGTTGAATAGATAGGTGGCTCTTTACTCCTGTGTGCCGGATTGCTGCCAAAAGCAACCGCTCAGCAAAAAGTTAGTGGTCAGTCGGTCTAATGCCGTATTTTTAAACCAGATAAACCCATATTCTATGAAAGCACGAATTACCAGCACCTTGTTATTGTTCCTGGTCATCGCCACCGCATTTGCCCAGCGCATTCTGGAGGGCGAGTCTGCCGTAACCACAACCCACCAGGTTACTATTAAAGGCAAGCTTGTTCCCTATACAGCAACAGCCGGCACGCAACCGGTGTGGAATGCCGATGGGAAGGTTATTGCTTCGCTTTTCTACACGTATTATGAACGCACCGATATAAAAGACAGGGCTCCGCGTCCCCTCATTTTTTCTTACAACGGAGGCCCTGGTTCAGCTTCTGTTTGGATGCACATTGCCTACACAGGTCCACGGGTGCTTGAAATTGATTCGGAGGGCTACCCTGTTCAGCCCTATGGGGTTAAGGAAAATCCCCACAGTGTACTGGATGTGGCTGATATTGTTTACATCGACCCGGTAAATACCGGCTATTCCCGCATTCTCGATAAGGATACCAAGCGGGAAGAATTTTTCGGAGTGAATGCCGATGTTAAATATTTGGCCGAGTGGATGACTACGTTTGTGAGCAGAAGGAATCGCTGGCAATCGCCAAAATACCTGATTGGAGAGAGTTATGGAACAACACGTGTTTCAGGCCTTGCGCTTGAACTTCAGAATAACCAATGGATGTATTTGAATGGTGTAATTCTTGTTTCGCCAACCGAGTTGGGGATTGAACGCGGGCCGCAGGTTCAGGCAGCAAACCGTCTGCCTTACTTTACTGCGGCAGCCTGGTTCCAGAAGGCGTTGCCACCAGACTTGCAGCGAAGAGATTTAAAGGACTTGCTTCCTGAAGTTGAGGAGTACACTATAAATGAAGTAATACCGGCCATTGCCCGTGGCGGTTTTCTGGATGATGCCAAACGCAAACAGGTTGCTTCAAAAATGGCCTATTACTCGGGCATCTCCGATAAAGTGATTCTTCAGCACAACCTGGATGTGCCCACATCTTTTTTTTGGAAGGAGTTGCTTCGCGATAAGGGATACACGGTTGGCCGCCTCGACTCCCGCTACCTGGGCATCGACCGTAAGGATGCAGGCGAACGTCCCGACTATGCTGCTGAGCTTACTTCCTGGCTGCACTCCTTTACCCCGGCTATTAACTTTTACCTGCGTGAAGTCTTGAAATATAAGACCGATGTGAAGTACAACATGTTCGGCCCGGTTCATCCATGGGATCGGACAAACGACAACACCGGGGTAAACCTCCGCCAGGCTATGGCGCAAAATCCTTATCTCAATGTGATGTTTCAATGCGGCTACTATGACGGAGCAACCACCTACTTTGAAGCGAAGTATACCATGTGGCAGCTTGATCCCAGTGGAAAATTCAGAGACCGTTTCAGGTTTGAAGGGTATCGCAGCGGCCACATGATGTACCTGCGTGACGAGGATCTGGCTTCTTCGAATGAACACCTTCGTGATTTTATCCTGAAGACGATGCCTAAAAGAGGTCAGCCTGCCAAATACTAAAGATGAGTAACGTTGGGGCTGATTCAAAAGCCCTTACCGTTTGGTCATTCAAAGCGTAAGCGAAGAATCTACATCATATTCACTGAAGCAGGAGATGCTTCGCTTACGCTCAGCATGACAATGAGCATTAGTTGAGGCAACCAGAGCGTGTTACTGAATAGGGCCTTTCTTAATCACCACCCTGGCGGCAGCGGCTTCTTTGGAGAGTTTTCCGGCTGCATGCTCCTTCAAAACGCTGGCCTTTACAGAGGCTTCCAGCGAATAGGGGATTCCGCAGTTATCGCAGCGCGTTAGTTTGATATTGAATACCAGATGCTCGTCATCGTTCAGGCTTTTAACTGTGCGACCGTATTCCACCAGGTTTTCTTTCAACTCCTTTTCAAAAATTGGGTAAAGTTCTTTAACCTTTTTATCGCGGGTGGCCTGATCGAGATCATCAAGTTTTAGTGTGGGCATCGAGTATTTCAGCATGTCCTTTTGGTTGCTGCTGTATACTTTCATGTAGTAAACTGCCCCAAAGTTTTTCAGCCGCTCGTAGTAAATGCTGTTGTCGGTGAAATAGGTTTTGGAGAGATCAGACCGGTAAAGGCGATTGAAGATGCTCGACAATAGTTCAAGGTCGGGTTCGGGCGAATCGACCGATTCAGTATTGACTACGGTAATTTTTGCAAGCAGTTGGTCGCGTGTCAATTTTCCCTGCTTGTAAAGTTGCAAGTCGGATTTCTGCGCATCTACCGAAATGTGGGAGCGCTTGGGTGATGTGAAATACCGGTTGACCCACTGGCGGGGCTGGTCGCCCTGGTTGGTGATCATAATCCGCTCGTTATGCGCAAGTTGGCTGAGCAACTCGTTGTAATCGATGATGAAATTTTTAGCCGCTTCAATCACTTTCAGGTTGTAGTCGTTGCGCATGCTGTCGAGATTAACGCGTCTGTTTGCGGTCTTTGCTTTTTCCTTTAACCGGATGGCATCCTCCTGAATCTCCACACGTGCGCGGTCCTGGCGATCGCGGCCCGTGTACTGCCACACTCCGCCCCCGGCTGCATTGCCGTCAAGAATTACGATGTTGTCGTTATCGCCTGAAAAAGAAATAGCCATGGGCGTAGTGTAATCGGGGGGCAGCCTGAAGGTTACGCCAAACCCATCCTGGTAACTTCCTTCAATTTCCAGCGGGAAAAACATTCGCTGTGAAACGAATTGTTGTTTGATGAGTGTTTGCAACGCATTTTCGGCAACTTCAATGTCACGATCCATGCGGGCGAGATCTACTTTTTGCGCCTTGGTTGCTACCGCAGTAAGGAGTGTGAAAACGAAAGTGAGTTTTATGGGATATGATTTCATGGTGCTTGACTCTTCTTATTAGTTTCTGATTTCTTTCGTGTTTACACCTTCCACGGAGGCGATGATGCTTGTTAGTATCTGTTCGGTCTCCTGTTTAAACAGGTCACTGTTTTGTTCGATAGCTGTGAGCCGTGTTTGAAGCACCTGCAGGTCGTTGGTGCGTTGCTGATTAATGTACCTGCTGAAATCAACAAGCAATTCTTCAATAACCTGTTGTTGCTCATTAGCCGTGAGTGTAAGGTAATCTTTCATCACCCGGGTATTTTCTTCCTGCAAGGCAGTTACATAGTTTCGGACCTGGTCGTGCGTGGCGCTGGCAACCTGCCTCACTAATTCATTGCGGGTAACGGAAGTGTTAGCGGTAAGTGATTGCCTAATGGATTCCGTCAGCCGTTGCTCAGTCGTTGCCCAGCCAGAAGCCAATGCCAGGTTGTTTTCCCGGAGGGAGGCTGCGATCATCCGCTGAACATCACTGGCTGTAAGCACTTCGGGTTGGTTCACCGGTGAGCCGAATCCAATCCGCAATTCACCTTCGGTGAAGCGCACTGTCAATCCGGTTAACCAGGCAGTTAATAAAATCAATGTAATGGATGCAGCAATACCCACAAGTGGTTTAAAGTAAGGGGCATGCCACAGCCGGTTGCCTGCCGGCTCCCACACGATAGGTGGAGGAATTACTTCTTTATCTTCAATACGTGCCAAACCTTTCCTGATTTGTTGAAGGGTGTTTATTTTTTCCAGGGCTTCAGGATGGTTGGCCAGGTATGCCTCTACCTGCCTTTTTTCTTCAGCATCGAGTTCACCGTACAGGTAAGCCATCAGCTGGCTTTCATCGGGTTTAAAGTTCATAACTGAGTGTTTCTTTGGTAATGTTTTTCTTTTCCAGAATTCGTTTCAATCCTTCCAATCCATAGTACATCCGTGACTTCACAGTGTTTTCCGAGATATTCAGTATTTCAGCAATTTCGCGGAACTTAAGTCCTTCATATTCTTTCATGACCACCACTTCGCGTTGTTCAGTACTCAACTCCATCAGGCACTGCTGCAGCAAATCGGCAAGCTCCCGTTGTTGGTACTGGCGTTCCGGGTTTTCATGCCTTCGCACGGATTTTTCCCATCGCGGTGAATTTTCTTCATCGGACTGCCGCAGGTTGTCCAGGGGTATTGCCCGCGCATTTTTTAGCTTTCTTGCCTCTTCCCTGCAATAGTTTACCGCGATGGTATAGAGCCAACTCCTGAACCGGCCGGTATCCTGCAATGCCCCGACATTACGGCACATGGAGATGAATGTTTTCTGTGATACTTCCATGGCCAGGTCATGATCGAGAAAAAATTTGTAACAATAATTGTAAATCCGTTTGTACCATAGCTGCACCAGTTTACCCTGGGCATTCTGATCGTTTTGTTTGGCACGGGTTATCAGGCTGTCAGAATGCATCATGGCAATGTCCGGCAACGTTTTAGCTTGCATGGTGTTCGGGTTAGGCTGCCTAAGGCCGTTATAACAGGTAGATGAAAGGCAAGGTAAAAAAGTTTTATCCGGTTTCATTCCCTTTTGCCGGCATGCTTGGGGCAGTATCTTTGCGATCCTTATGAAAAAGCTCATTTCGCTTGTGATTCGGTATGTACCCCGAACATGGCTTCAACGCATTGGCGGATTGGGCCTTAAGGGGGTTGGAATTTTTTACCGTGGCAGTTTGGTTTTATGCCCGGTGTGCGGTGGAGGGTTCAGGAAGTTTCTGCCATACGGACGGATTAATCCGCGTGAAAACGCATTGTGCCCGAACTGCCTTTCACTGGAACGCCACCGGTTGCTTTGGCTCTACCTTGAAGCCCAGAACTTTTTCGAAAAACCACTGGATGTTTTGCACATTGCTCCGGAAGCCTGCTTCATTAAGCGCTTTGAAAAGGTGCATGGCATGCGTTATGTAACGGCCGATATTGAATCACCCCTTGCGAAAGTCAGGATGGACATTCAGGCAATGCCGTTTCAACCCAACATGTTTGATGTTGTGCTGTGCAACCATGTGCTGGAACATGTGGAGGATGACCTGGCGGCCATTCGGGAAATCAGGCGCGTGTTAAAGCCGGGTGGTTACGCCATTCTGCAGGTTCCCTTTTTTAATCCTGTGCCTGAGCAAACTATGGAAGACAGATCTATAACTGATATACGAGAACGCGAGAAGCTGTTCGGACAGGCTGATCATGTACGCAGGTATGGGAAGGATTATGCCAACCGCATCCGCCAAAGCCGCATGGAAGTGATCGAGGATAGGTTTGCTTCATCACTTGATGAAAGTCTTGTGGCCCGGTACAGTATTGCGAGGAATGAAATCATCTACAAAGCTGTTAAATGAGGAAACCGGCAGTGATATTTGATATGGATGGGGTGCTGGTTGACTCCAACCCCTTTCACCGGCAAGCAATCGGAATGTTTTGTAAACAGCATGGCTTTTCGCTAAGCGAAGAAGAATTGCGGGTAAAGGTTTACGGAAGAACAAACAAAGAATGGATTACAACTTTATTCGGCACACTTTCAGACGAGAGGCTGGCCCGCTATGCGGAGGAGAAAGAAAGCCTCTTCAGGCAATTGTTTGCGAAGCACCTCGAACCGGTTAAAGGGCTTATCGATTTTCTTGAGCAGCTAAAAAAAGAAGAAATTTCCTGTGCCATTGCCACATCGGCCCCGCCTGCCAATGTTGACTTTATACTGAGCCGCATTCCGATCAGAGGTAATTTTAACGCCATTTTGGATGACCGATCAATTACCCATAGTAAACCGCACCCTGAAATTTATCTGAAAGCAGCCGGTATCCTTGGCATGCTTCCGGCCGATTGTGTGGTTATTGAAGACTCCCTTTCTGGTGTTGCATCGGCAAAAGCAGCGGGATGCCGCGTCATTGGAATAACCACTACCCATTCGGCTCATGAATTAAGCGAAACAGATATTGTGATCGCTGACTTCTCAGGCTTAACGGTTGAGACGGTAACTAACTTAGTGCACCAGAGGGTATAGTATCAGCCTAACTTCTCAAGTACATCCATTACCTCACGCACAGCCTTACGGCTTGATTCAAGCAAAGCCTTTTCTTCTGTATTTAGATCAAGTTCGATAATGCGTTCAATGCCATTCTTGCCAAGAATAACAGGAACGCCCAGGTAGCAATCCTTTATGCCGTATTCACCTTCGAGTTTTACGCAAACCGGGAATACCCTGCGCTGATCGCGCACAATAGCCTCTACCATTTGGGCTGCGGCTGATCCGGGAGCATACCATGCCGAAGTGCCCATGAGTTTAACCAATTCGCCACCTCCTACTTTGGTGCGTTCAAGAATTGCATTGAGTTTGTCCTTGTCAATCAACTCGGTAACCGGAATGCCGGCAACGGTAGTATAACGCGGAAGCGGAACCATGGTATCGCCATGACCCCCCATAAGCATTGCTTGAATATCTTTAGGAGACACATTAAGCGCTTCAGCAAGAAACGCCCTGTAACGTGCTGTGTCCAAAATGCCGGCCATTCCAAACACTTTGGTTCTGGGAAGTTTGGAAGTAAGGTGGGCCTGGTAGGTCATCACATCAAGAGGGTTGGAAACAACGATGATGATGGCAAGGGGTGAGTGTTTGATGATATTTTCTGTAACGGACTTTACAATTCCGGCATTGGTGCCGATCAGGTCATCGCGGCTCATGCCGGGCTTACGGGGCAGCCCTGAGGTAATCACAACCACATCCGACTTAGCGGTCTTTGAATAATCGTTGGTGGATCCAATGGTTCGTGTATCATAGAGGTCAATCGGAGCTTTTTGCCAGATGTCGAGCGATTTGCCCTCAGCAAGGCCCTCTTTAATATCAACCACTACAATTTCATTTGCGATTTCGCGGTATGCAAGAACATCGGCACAGGTGGCACCAACATTACCGGCACCAACAACAGTAACTTTCATAACAGGTATGGGTTTAAATGAATCATTTTTTTATGGGTTGCCTTTTAAAAGCCCGCCAATTTATTAATCGGGAAGGGCAAACAAAAACGATATCAGACAAAAAATGGGGTTACAGTAAACTGCAGCATCCGCTTGGTTGATGCGGTTACCTTAAACCGGTTATCAATGCGGTAGCCCACCACCCAGATAATGTGGCCCGCTGACTCGAGAACCGTTACATGCGGTTTATCGGATAGCGGCACTTTATTATCGATTAGGAAGTCGCTCACCTTTTTTTTGTGTTCCATACCCAGGGGGTAAAAAAAATCTCCCGGCTTCCAGATACGCCAGGTGATGGGAAACCGGATACGGTCATTATCCAACACGGCAACTTCGTTACTGTTTGGAAACTCAAAGGTGGTGGAAGATTCAATGGTCATTTCCCAGGGCCCGATTGAGGCCTTGCTTTGGTGCCCGGCTATTTCAACCGGTTTCCATAAATTATCATGGGGGGTAATGATCAACGTGGTGCGATCAATCACGAGCTGGTGTGTCGGGCTAAGGAAACGCTTACCGGGCTGTTCTGAAATCGATCGTATAATTTCTTCACACACGGCCGGTGTGAAGTGATAATCCCGGATAAGATGCCATAGGATAAAGGGATGGAAGTGGATTGCTTCAATTACTTCTTTACGGATGATCACCTTTTTATCATCGTCCGTCATGTACTCCTTCCGCAGTTGGTTTATGGCAAGTTTCTCCAGTGTCTGACCGGCTCGTAACCGGTCGAGCCCCTTTTGAAACGTAGTCTCCAACGAGGGGTTAAGTTCCTTTAACCGGGGCACAACATGATGCCGCAAGAAATTGCGTCCGTAGGCATCTGTTTGGTTGCTGGCATCTTCGCGCCAGCTTAGTTTTCTTTCGCTGGCATACTCTTCAAGTGCGGTGCGCGAAGCAAACAACAACGGCCTTATGGTTCGGTTGTTCTTTACCGGAATTCCTAACAGGCTGTCGGAAGCTCCACCGTGCACCCAATTGAGCAATACGGTTTCGATGGAGTCATTCAAATGATGAGCAGTTGCCAGGCAGGAGTACTTTTCTGTTTCCAGTAGCGCATTAAACCAGGCGTATCGTAACTCGCGCGCAGCCATCTGAATGGACAGGTGATTGAGTTTGGCGTATTCGGTGGTCGCAAACCGATTCGAATAGAATGAGATGTTCCTACGCTGACAAAGTTCCCGGATGAACTCCTCATCGTCATCCGATTCACTTCCACGAAGCTGAAAATTGGCATGAGCCACCCCAACGGTAAAGCCTGCCGAGGCGAACAGATCGAGCATCACCATGGAGTCCATTCCGCCACTTACAGCCAGCAAAATCGGGTCAGATTTTTGGCATAGTGCGTGGTGTTCAATATGGTTCAGAAATTGCTCAAGCACGGGTCAAAGATACGATGGAGCGGTTTGCCCGGGTCAGGTTCAGTTTGTTTTTCGTTAATTTTGAAGGTTCATGCGTAATCTCCTGATAGGTATTTTAGCCCTGTGTGCAGGGTATTCAAGCGCCCAAAGTAAGGTCAATCTGAAGCAGGCCGATCAGCTAAAGGGCGGAATGAAAGACGGTGAACGGTATGACCGTGTTTTGGGGAATGTCATCTTTACCCAAAATCGCACCACCATTTATTGCGATTCCGCTCACTTTTATCGGGCCAAAAATAGGGTTGAGGCATTTGGCCGTGTGCGCATCACCGAAGGCGACTCGGTAACAATTACTGCGGCCCGGGCGGAGTATGATGGCGATAAACGAATAGCCCGTCTTCGGAAAAATGTGGTGTTTACTAAGCTGGCTACAGCCACACTTCATACCGATTTTCTTGATTTTGACCGTGTTAAAAACGAGGCCTATTATTTTAACACCGGCCGGTTGGTAGACAGCATTAATGTGCTGACCAGCAACCGGGGGTATTACGATGTAAATACCAACATGGCTTCGTTTAAGCGCGATGTGCATGTTAAAAACCCGGATTACACCATGACATCCGACAGCCTGCAGTATAATTCGCGGACCAAGATTATTTACTTTCGAACCGAAAC
>JBBINY010000030.1:18877-35226 GCA_037443645.1 Cytophagales bacterium | reverse complement strand
TTTAAAGGCTCATCATATCCTTAAATTTGGCCGCCTGCCTGCGGCTCACTTCCACCTTGTCGCCCCCTTTTAGTTTTACCATCAATCCGCCATTAAACCAGGGCTCAATACCTTCAACCCAGCTTAAATTGATGATGTGCTTGCGACTTGCCCGGAAAAAAGCACGGTCGTCCAGTTTTTCGTCCAGGGCATTAAGCGATTTGTGAATCATCGGCCGATTGGCATCAAAATATACCTTTATGTAATTGCCGTCTGATTCAAACAGGCGGATGTTCGCCAGGCTTACAAACCAGCACCGCTCACCGTCTTTTACAAATACCTGGTCGTTAAGTCCTAACTTTTTATCGGCTGTTATTTGTTCGGCCGTTCTTCTGCTCCGCTCCTTCTCCGCTATCTTGGAAACTGTTTCTGCAAGGCGTTCAGGCTGGATCGGCTTTAGCAGGTAATCCAGCGCATTCACTTCAAAAGCCTTCAAGGCAAACTCATCGTAAGCTGTTGTAAAAACAACCAACGGAACGGAGTCAAGTTCTTCCAAAAGCTGGAACCCGGTTTTATCCGGCATTTGAATGTCAAGAAACAACAGGTCAGGGTTGTGCTCATTAATGAGGTGGGTGGCTTCATCGGCATTGGCGGCTTCTCCAATTACTTCAATGCCGGGGTGAGCTTCCAGTAATTTCATTAATTCCTTTCGCGCCAGGCGTTCGTCATCTACTATCAGGGCTTTCATTCGATGTGGTTTGTGGGATAACTATTTCGGTGAGCACAAAATTATTCATTTCATTTACAATCCTGAAAGAGGCGCCATCTCCATAGAGCAGGCGCAGCCGGTGCACGGTATTTTGCAAGCCTACCCCCGAGGCACTTCGTTTCACCCCGTTCAGCAAATGCCCGCTGTTGCGGATTTGAATGTTGAGCTTTTCATGGTCAACCCGGGTGCGAACCTGAATCAACCCTCCGGCCTTTAGTTTCGATACCCCGTGCTTTACACCGTTCTCCACGAGGGTTTGAATCATAAAGGGCGGAACAAAGAAATTATAGGACTCGGGATGAATGTCGAATTCTGTTTTTAAACGCTCCTCAAAACGGATGCTCTCCAGGCTAAGGTAGTCTTTCACAATTTTAAGTTCATCGCCAAACCGCGTCAGTCCTTTTTTATCGAACGTCAGGGAATTACGAAGGATGTTAGACAACTGGTTAATGGCGTGTTTCGCTTTTTCAGGGTTCTCATCCACAAGCGCCCGGATGCTGTTCAGCGCATTAAACATAAAATGCGGATTAAGTTGTGCTTTCAGGTTATTCAATTCACTTTCAATCAGCGAAGCCTCATACTTCAGCGATTTGTTGTAGCGCTCCACGTAATGGTAGGTGAAATAAAAAACCGACCACAGAAAAAGCAGAAAAATATAAAATGCCGAATACCCCAACACCTGGTCGAGTTGAAATGCCTGCGCTCGGGCTCCTGCGGTATTTAACCAGAAACCTACTGGTACCCGAAGAAAATAGATAACTATACCCAAAAGCACGATACTGCCTACAACCCGGGGTATCATCGCAGGTACAGGCAAACTCAGCCACCGTAACCTGTTTAAAAAGTATCTGAAAAAGTGGGTTGCTGTAAAGCATATGCCTGCTTCAACAATAAAAAAAATAACCCGTTGCAATCCTATACCCTGTTGCGACTGCATGCTGAAGAAAACAATCTGCAACAGCGCATACACGGTCCAGGTGCTCAGTTGCAGTATCCAATAAAGTCTGCGCTTATAATCAATCATTCCGGTATAAAATTACGCATTTCAAGTGTGCGTATCCGTGATTTACACGAGTGTGGATTTTAGAAAAACCGGTACCTGATCAGGTAATAAAAAAGCACTCCGGTAGCAATAATCAGGACCCAGGTGAGTATGACCAGCGGCTTTCGGTAATGCTCCAGCCTGGGCTCACTGGTCAGGGCATTTACAATAAACGCAGTGCCCGCAAGGAAGTACAGCGAGAATTCGAGCGGGGCGTTAATGTATAGTTGGTATATGCCGAATGCAATAAATAAGCTGCCAAACAGATACTGCCGGTTGTGTGCGTTCATGGCAACAAAGAAAGTCAAAAAAATCAGTCCAACTCAGCTTTCAAAAACCGTCCGGTATGACTGGCCGGATTCTTCACCACTTCTTCGGGTGTTCCCACAGCAACGATTCTGCCTCCCTTCTCTCCGCCTTCCGGTCCCAGGTCAACTACGTAATCGGCCGACTTGATCACGTCCATATTATGTTCTATCACCAGTACGGTATTTCCTTTATCAACCAGTTTATTTAATACGTCTAACAGGTGAGCTATGTCCTGAAAATGTAAACCCGTGGTGGGCTCATCCAGGATATACAATGTTTTTCCGGTATCGCGTTTTGAAAGTTCGGTGGCCAGCTTCACACGCTGAGCCTCCCCTCCCGACAACGTGGTGGCATGCTGGCCCAGGGAGATGTAGCCCAGGCCCACGTCACCCAGGGTTTGAATCTTGCGCAGAATCCGGGGCTGGTTTTCAAAAAATGGAATAGCCTCTTCAACCGTCATATCCAGCACATCACTGATTGACTTCCCTTTAAACCGGACCTCGAGCGTCTCGCGGTTGTATCGCTTTCCTTTGCAGGTTTCGCAGTTTACGTACACATCCGGAAGAAACTCCATTTCAATTAAACGTAGGCCGGCCCCTTCACACGTTTCGCATCGGCCGCCTTTTACGTTGAACGAAAACCGACCCGGCTTATACCCCCTTATTTTAGCTTCCGGCAACTGGGCAAATAAATCACGTATCTCCGTAAACACACCGGTATAGGTAGCCGGGTTCGACCGGGGTGTTCGGCCTATTGGTGATTGATCCACCTCAATCACTTTGTCGATAAATTCCAGGCCTTCAATTTTTTTGTACGCCAGGGGTTCGGTTCGTGAATTAAAAAAATACCGGTTCAAAATCGGAAACAGGGTATCGTGAATAAGTGTTGATTTTCCGCTCCCCGAAACGCCCGTGATGCATGTGAGTGTTCCCAGTGATAACCGGAGGGTAACGTCTTTGAGGTTATTGCCGGTTGCTGCGTGCAAAACGATTTTTTTACCGGTGCCTTTTCTCCGCTCTTGTCGATAAGCAATGCGCAGGTCTCCGTTTAAGTATTGTGCCGTAGTGCTTTTAGTTTTCAGAAAAAAAGCCGGGTTGCCTTCGGCAACTACCTGGCCTCCATGCCGTCCGGCACCGGGGCCAATGTCAACAATGTAATCCGAATCGAGCATCATTTCCTTGTCGTGCTCTACCACAACCACGGTGTTCCCCAGATCGCGAAGGCTTTTCAACGCGTTAATAAGTTTTACATTGTCGCGGGCATGGAGACCAATGCTGGGCTCGTCAAGAATATACATTACGCCAACCAGTTGCGTACCGATTTGTGTGGCCAACCGGATGCGTTGTGCTTCGCCTCCGCTCAGGGTGCGCAGGGGCCGGTTCAGGTGAAGGTAGTCAAGCCCTACATCCATCAGAAAACCGATGCGCTTCCGGATCTCCTTCACAATTTCGGTGGCAATTATTTTTTGCTTCTCCGTTAACCTGTTTTCCAGTCCGGTAAACCAGCGGTTCAGGTTGGCAACATCCAGTGCGGCAAGTTCGGCTATGTTTTTGCTATCAATCTTAAAGTGGAGTGATTCTCTTTTCAACCGGGCACCAAGGCACTCGGGGCAAATTTTGATGACGGTGAAATCTTCAACCCATCGCTTAACATTCTCTGTGCCTTCTTCGCGCTGCTTTTGCAGAAAGTTTACAATGCCTTCAAAACGGGTATTCCATTCCGTTCCCGGATATTTCACCGAGGCAACCGCCACGGGCACGTCATCACCATACAATAAAATCTTTACTACGTCAGCAGGTATCTGGCGAATGGGTGTGGTGAGTGAACAGTTGTAGCGCTTCAGGATGGCTTCTATCTTTTTAAAAATCCAGATGTCGCGGTACTCCCCAAGGGGTAAAATTCCTCCGCGGCTAATGCTCAGCTCCTTGTCGGGGATCACCGATTCTTCGGTGATCTCCTCAATTTGCCCCAACCCGTTGCACACCGGGCATGCACCATAAGGCGAGTTGAATGAGAATGAGTTCGGTGCCGGCTCATCGTAGGAAAGTCCGGTTAACGGATCCATCAGAAATCGGGAGTAGTGATGCACGTTTCCGGATTCTTCCAGAATCATAACAACGCCCTTGCCTTCTTTTAATGCCTTGCCGATGGATTGGCTGATCCGGAACCGATCTTTGGCATCAGCGGCAATCCGGTCAATCACTATTTCAATATCGTGGATCTTGTACCGGTCAACCTGCATTTTTGCAATAATCTCTTTCACCTCGCCATCAATGCGCACTTTGGTGTATCCCTGTTTCCGGATCTGAACAAACAACTCCCGGTAGTGGCCTTTTCTTCCCTTTACAACCGGAGCAAGGAGCGTAAGCTTTTTACCTGTAAAATTTTGCAGGACGGCATCCAGAATCTGGTCGTCTGACTGGCGGATCATCTTCTGGCCCGTGAGGTACGAAAAGGCTTCGGCTGTTCGGGCAAACAGCAGGCGCATGAAGTCGTATATTTCCGTAACCGTGCCCACTGTAGATCGCGGATTGCGCGAAGTGGTTTTTTGTTCGATGGAAATCACCGGGCTCAGGCCATTGATCTTGTCTACATCGGGTCGTTCCAGGTTTCCGATAAAACTGCGTGCGTAGGCCGAGAAACTTTCCATGTACCTGCGCTGCCCTTCGGCATAAATGGTGTCGAAAGCAAGTGATGATTTGCCGCTGCCGCTGATGCCGGTAATTACTACCAGCCGGTTACGCGGGAATGAAACATTGATGTTCTTTAAGTTATGTTCGCGTGCACCGATTACGTCAACCTGTTCGTATCCTGTTGAGTCTTTTACTTTTCGTTGCGCTGATGATGCCATCAATTCCTTACTCCTTGCAAATGTGAGATACGATTTGTTACGGTGCAACAAGGAGCCCGGTACCCGACACGATTTGTCATACTTCTATCAATTCGGTTTAGGGAACATCACTTCCTCGTGCAAGCTTCAGCAGGGTAAACCAGTCTTGCCGCTCAAGTTCTATGGCAAGGGCACCGGCTCCTTCCTTTAGCCGGTCGGGGTTGGTGGTACCCAACACCGGAAAAATCCGGCAAGGATGACGAAGCAACCAGGCCAGCAAAATCTGACTGATGGTGCAACTGTATTTAGCGGCCATCTCCTTCAGGTGCAGTTCCGTTCCTTCCGCCTGGCCCGACACCGTAAAATACTTGCCTCCTCCCAAAGGCGACCAGGCCATGGGCGCAATGCGAAGTTTCATCAGGCTGTCAAGGGTTCCATCAAACAGCGGTTGAGGTCGGAACATCGAAATCTCAATCTGGTTGGTAACGAGTGGGACTGGAACAAATTTCTGAAGCAATTCTATTTGGGCAGGCGTGAAATTTGAAACTCCAAAATACAGTACCTTACCCTGTTCTTTCAGCAAAAGAAAGGTATCAGCTACTTCCTCCGGATCCATTAACGGGTCAGGCCGGTGTAACAACAAAACATCCAGCCGATCGGTTGCCAGGCGCCTCAGCGAATTTTCAACAGAAAAAAGAATATGCTTACGCGAGGTATCATAGTGTTTAACCCGATTATCGGGTTGTGATGGATTTACCAGCCTGATGCCGCACTTTGTGATGAGTTGGAGTGAGTCACGAAGCGAGGTTTTTCCGCGCAATATTGCTCCAAACCGTTCTTCATTGGTGTAATCGCCATAAATGTCGGCATGATCAAAGGATGAAATGCCGGCCTCAAGGGAGGCGTGAACAAGTTGTTCCAGCGCATTGGATTCAAGCTTCCAGCGCCAGGCACCGGCAACGATCCGCGATAAACGCGGTCCTACCGCACACAGTAACTCCTTCATTTCAAAAGCAAATTTATACTATTCAGGCTCCTTCCCTTCCGCCTGTCATTCTGATTTGTCAAACCTCTTGCAATCCTGATACTTCTGCTAACTTGGCGAAAATTTTACCGACTATGCAAGCCGAGATCCTTGACTTTGTTAAACGAAGAAATCCAAACGAACCCGAATTTATTCAAGCCGCAGAGGAAGTAATTCTCTCGGTGTTGCCCGTCCTTGAAAAGCATCCCGATTTTCGCAAACTGAAAATTCTGGAACGCATGCTGGAACCCGAACGACTGATCTCGTTTCGTGTTACCTGGCTTGACGACAAGGGCGAAGTGCAACTGAACCGGGGGTACCGGGTGCAAATGAACAGCGCCATCGGGCCCTACAAAGGAGGACTGCGCTTTCATCCTTCCGTTACACCCAGTGTGTTGAAATTTCTTGCGTTCGAACAAATCTTCAAGAATGCACTTACCGGCATACCGATGGGAGGCGGAAAAGGAGGATCCGATTTCGACCCGAAAGGAAAAAGCGAAAATGAAATCATGAAATTCTGCCAGGCATTCATGGGTGAACTTACCCGCCACATTGGCCATCGCCTGGATGTACCTGCCGGTGACATTGGTGTGGGGGGGCGCGAAGTGGGTTATATGTTTGGCGCCTACAAGAAAATTAAAAACGAGTTTACCGGTGTCTTCACCGGGAAAGGAATCGGCTGGGGCGGCAGCCTTATCCGCACGGAGGCCACCGGTTATGGCCTCATCTACTTTGCTGAAAATATGCTGCACACAAAGAATGAATCGATCAAAGGAAAAACCTGCCTGGTTTCAGGTTCTGGAAATGTTGCTCAATACGCCATTGAAAAAATTATTCAGTTAGGGGGTAAGCCCGTAACGACCTCCGATTCGGACGGCTTTATATATGATGCGGAAGGAATAACACTGGCCAAACTGGAGTTCATAAAAGATCTGAAAAACAACAGACGTGGCCGCATTAAAGAATATGCTGACGCATTTAAAGGCGCTGTGTATACAGCCATTGATGCGAAAGCCGGCAGCAATCCGCTGTGGAGCACAAAGGCCGACTGTGCCTTTCCTTGTGCTACGCAAAACGAAGTGAATGCCACCGATGCAAAAAACCTGGTTAAAAACGGAGTGAAGCTGGTGGGTGAAGGCGCCAACATGCCGGTAACCATTGAAGGGATAAACGTGCTGATTGATAATGGCATAATGTATTCTCCAGGTAAGGCATCCAATGCCGGGGGTGTTGCAACATCCGGTTTGGAGATGACCCAAAACTACATGGGCAGCAACTGGACGCGCGAAGAGGTTGACGCCAAGTTGCAGGGCATCATGAAAAACATACACGATACCTGCCTGGCTGCAGCCAACCAATACGGTAAACCCGGCAACTACATGGTAGGTGCCAACATTGCGGGCTTCTTAAAAGTGGCCAATGCCATGAAGGCTCAGGGTGTGATATAACCCGATCGAACAACCTTGAAGATGAATATTAAGAATTGAAGCAGGCTATGGTTCAAAATAAAAAACCGCCAGAAACTGGCGGTTTTTTTTCGCAGGCTAAGTAATACCTAGAGCAGGCGTTTGTCTTCAACTTTTCCTTTGAAGAAAAAGGTAGCCTCTTCCGTAGAAGTTTCCCAGGTGCCATCGACAAAGATGCCATACGTTACCCGGCCCTTAAATTTAAAAGACAGTGTTTCACCGTCATCAAAGCCTCCACCTACGGTAAGGGTAGGGAGAGAACCAGAGCTTGGCGTGTCAAAATACTCAGACCCTTCCAACTGCATATAGAAATAACTGAACTTTGCATTAGGAGCCGTGCCCCAATCATAAATGATAGGGTATTGCCCGGGCGAAAATTCCTCGTCCTGCGGTACAGCCAGCTCAAACGCGATATAGAAGGAGGCGTCTGTATAATCACTCAGACTCCAGGGATTCAAGCCGCCCCCGGCAAATGTCCCGTCCGTAATGAAATAGTCTCTGTAATCAACCGTACCATTGTCGTTGGTGTATGTATCAGAATTGGACAAGTACAGCTTAGCGCCTTTCAGTTCATACGTTCCTTCAGCGGTAACAAAAACAAGTTTAGGGCTCTCATCGTCATTGCACGAATTGGTAGTTAACACAACCACGCCAAATAAAAGAATGAAAAGGAATTTGTTGAGTTTCATTTTTAAGAATTTAGTTTTTAAATATCGTGCAATATACACTTTAGTTGTCTGTTTATTTAGAAGTCACCGTGGTAGAATCATCCACCCGTTTGTAATAAATAAGTTGCTGTTTATTTCCACGCATCCGCTCGTTAAGGGTATAATAACCGGCACCGGTTGCTTCAAACGCAATCGCTTCGCCCTGAATCTCAGGCATATAAGGCAACACAACAGGTTCGCGCTGCAACAGCGAAACAATTGCTTCGCCTGGCTGGCGCTTCCAGTAGTAAACAGAACTGTAGCTCTTCACCACCACCTCATCGCCCGCAGCCGAAATATCGGCACTAACAATCTGATAGTAATATTTTGAATGGTAGCCCTTAATTAAAACTTCATCTCCCTTTTTAAGGGTGTCGCCCTTATTCGGCTTGTTAAATTGAACCCTCTCAAGCACACGTTCAGCAACCCGGGGTTGTGCCGTTATCTGCGGATAAGGCAGCCGGTAAACATTACATTTTAATTCCCGCTTCGAAATCACAAACAAATCATTTGTAACGGGATCAACCATCAGTGCTTCCGCATCGCGGAGGCCGTCAGGGTATTCAAAAATTATTTGCTCACCATGGTATAGGGTTGTATCCCGCTGCCGGGTTAAATCGAGCCAGGGCTCTTCTACCCGGTATATGTACTTGTATTGATGCTTTGCCTCGTTGTCGCCAATATCCCCAATGTATAAATAGGTTTTTCCTTCCGGTCCGGGGCCGATGGCAATGTCTTCCCAATCGCGGTTCGTGGCATTCGCCAGGAGTACTGTTGCCTTGCGTGCGCCTGTCGTATCAATTAAAAAAATACGGGCCTCATCCCCGCTATCGTTGTGTGTCCATAAGTATCCCGGATTTTTTACACTTGCCGCAAGGCCCGAGGCCTCTTCCAATGCCTTGTCGGTAATCACCCCGGTAACCTTGCTCAACTCAAATACTGATGGCTCCGTTGATGAAGCCTGCGAAGTTTCGGTGCTACAGGAAGAGCAGACAGGAAATAACAATACGAGCGCTAAAGGAATTCTCACAAAGTAAATTTTCGCAAATGAACTGATTTACCTGCATATGAAAAAACCGCATATGAAAAAAACCACTTGAGGAAAATGCAGGGGCCTCCATTGCGTGAGATTGCATAATATTGTAGCCCAACAAACATTGAACAATGGGCCACGAACAATTACCGATGGAAGATGATCCGGATGAGGACCTCTTGTTCGAGCACTACCGCATTGTGGCCGATGCAGGCCAGGGCCTGGTGCGCATTGATAAATTTCTTGTCGACCGGCTGCCCAATGTAACTCGAACAAAAATTCAAAAAGGAATTGACGAAGGCTTTGTAATTGTTAACGACAAACCGGTTAAATCAAACTACAAGGTTCATCCCCACGATGTGATTGCTATCTCGCTGCCCGAGCCCCCGCGCGATACGGATGTTGTTCCGGAAAACATCCCGCTCAACCTTGTTTTTGAAGACGAGCACCTGCTGGTCATCAATAAACCGGCCGGCATGGTGGTGCATCCGGCTTACCAAAACTGGAACGGCACCTTGGTCAATGCGTTGGCGTATCATTTTCAAAACCTCCCGCAACTTCCCGGCAATGAAGGAAAGCCCGGCCTTGTTCACCGCATTGATAAAGACACTTCGGGTTTACTGGTCATCGCCAAATCCGAGCCGGTGATGACCTCGCTGGCCAAACAATTTTTTGATCACACCATTGAACGAACGTACTGGGCCCTGGTGTGGGGCGAACCGAATCCTCCCAGCGGCACCGTTGCGGTGAATGTCGGGCGAAGCCCCAAAGACAGGCGCGTGGTTGCCGCCTTCCCTGAAGGAGACACGGGCAAGCACGCCATTACCCACTACCGCACGCTGAAAGCCCTTCGCTATGTTTCACTCATTGAATGCCGGCTGGAAACCGGCCGCACCCACCAGATCCGCGCCCACATGAAACACATCGGCCACCCGCTGTTTAATGACGCTACCTATGGGGGCGACCGCCTGATGAAGGGAACTGTGTTCACGAAGTATAAACAATTTGTAGAGAACTGTTTTAAACTCATGCCACGCCAGGCACTGCATGCCAAAACATTGGGCTTCGTTCATCCCGTTACCGGAAAGAAGATGACATTTGATACCGACTTGCCCGAAGATTTTAAATCGGTGTTGGAGAAATGGGAGCGGTACGTTCAGTACAACTAAGAGACTGGTTTGAAAAGGGCTAAGAATAACATATCCGGCACCGGTAAAATGCCAGGAAAATAACCCGGCCGGGAATCAGGCCCGCGACTTTAAGTTACGATCCGTCTTCAGCGCCTGGCGAATCTCCTTCATCGCTTCGCGTTTGAACCGCTTGTATTGCGATTCATCGCGTGATGACACCAGCATATCTTTAATGTATGCCAGCACCTTTTCGGTCTGCGATTGGTCCAAAGCATTTAATGACTCCAGGATCTGCAGCTTTTGTGTTGCTGTGGTCATGGGTGTAGTGGTTGTTATTGTAAAGATAACGTTTATCGGGCTAAAAAGTTCGTTGTAACCGATTGATAATGAAAAGGTAACGGTCACTTAACCGACAAATTGCAGTTGGGGGTAGCCGTAAAACCCCTCAAGGGGAAGGCCTGTTTAAAGTAAACTTAACGTAACGCCCCGGTCACCGAATCTGGAAAAGCCGCGTTTCGAATATCCTTTTACTTAACATCAGGCTTGTATCTTTAATCCATGAAAAAACCATCCACTTCAAAACGCACGGCCAGCGTTCATGCCGGCTCACCGGGCGATACCCAGTTTGGCGGGCTGGCCACACCCCTTTTTCCGGCTGCTGCCTACGACTACCGCGAAGGCGTGCGCTACCCCCGCTATTTTAACACCCCCAACCACCGGGCGGCTGCCGAAAAAATGGCTGCCCTGGAAAACACCGAAGATGCCCTCGTCTTCAGTTCCGGCATGGCCGCCATCTTCACCGCCATCATGGCGCAGGTACGCGCGGGCGACCACCTGGTTTTTCAACACGACCTCTACGGGGGCACGCACCATGCCGTGGTAAACGAACTGAACCGCTACGGCATTGACTACTCCCTGGTGGATGCTGCCGACCTGAAAAATGTGGAGCGCGCCATCCGCAAAAACACTAAAGCCATCTATGTAGAGACGCCCTCCAACCCGCTGCTCAAGATCACGGACCTGGCAGGCGTTGTGAAGATTGCCCGCAGGCACAAACTCGTTACGCTGATCGATAACACCTTTGCTTCACCCGTCAACCAAAACCCGGCCGACCTGGGCATTGACATCGTGCTGCACAGCGGCACCAAGTACATTGGCGGGCACAGCGACCTGATGTGTGGCGTGGTGGCCTCTTCGAAAAAATTTATTGATCCCATCAAGCAAAGCGCCATGCACTTTGGCGGCAATGCCGATGCCAACACCTGCTGGCTGGTAGAACGCAGCCTGAAGACTATCGTCCTCCGCGTGCAGCAACACAACGAAAATGCACTGCACATAGCCCAATGGCTAAGCCAAAACAAAAAGGTTGAGAACGTTTACTACCCGGGATTAAAGACACATCCCGGTTATGCGCTTGCCAAAAAGCAAATGCCAGGCGGCTTTGGCGGCATGCTTTCGTTTGAAGTGAAGGGCAATGCCGACCGGTTTGTCTCACGGCTTGAACTCATCAAGCCGGCCGTGAGCCTGGGGGGTGTGGAAAGCACCGTTAACCAGCCGGTGAAAACCTCGCACGCAAAGCTTACCCCTGCCGAGCGGAAGAAAGTAGGGATAAAAGATAATCTGATCAGGCTCTCGGTAGGCATTGAAGATGCAGAGGACCTGATACGGGATATTGCGAAGGGGTTGTAATCCTGTCCTAATAGAAATTTAATTAAGGGCATCTCTAAAAACCCTACTAAGTTAGCTGAAAATTTTGCTTCTTGAGAAAAAACAGTAAATGATGAACAAGAAAGCACGAGGATTATTTGACGAGTAGTTTCGACTGGATAAAATCAGCAAACAGAGTGATCCTTTGGTAAAACTTCAGCAGCATATTGACTTTGAAATATTCCGTAAGCCCTTAGAGAACTATTTTACAGTAATTTTTGACTGGATAGTTGTAGGATCTAGTGATGTGTCACGTTTGAATTGACGGATAAAGTTTTTTCAATTTTACCCTTGCGTCATGGGTTGTAAATCGCCAATCCACTTTGTTTTTCTTGTTGTTTCGCTGCTTTTGCCATGCCGATACTTCGCCCTTGATAACTTTCAAGCTGTCGATATGGCGATTAAGGCATTGCCTTGACAGACGTTAAGTTCAATTTCAGCAACATTGAGCCAACTACCGTGTTTGGGAGTGAACACAAATTCAATTTTATCCATCAGGCCGTTTGGCTTCGGTGGGTGAAAATGTTTCATAGAGCGCTCCGGTACTATGGGTGCTGAAGTTATCAATGACTAGGGTGACTTTGGAAGCCTTTGAGTACTGACCGTCCACGACTTCTTTTATAAATGTGGCCCAATCCTGCTTGACTTTTTGCTCAGTCACCTTAACAAATCGTTTACCGGCCAATGGCTCGCTGGCCATGAAAATATTGCATTCGATATTTGACCATGGCTGTTTCTGTCAAAAATGCGAACAATTTTTAATACGTCATGTTAAACGTGACGTGACACTAGATGTCCGAATTGTAATTACCGTTATGCTTGTAATAATTAAAGCTTGGATATCAATTCCACATAAAGCTCCGTTAATTCCGGCTCGGCCTTGCCAGCCACCTTCACAATCTCCTTCAAGTTAACGGGCTTTAAGTTATCCGGATCGCAATCATCGGTCAGTACCGAAATCGCGCAGCAGGGCAACCCCATGTGGTTCGCCACAATCACTTCGGGCACCGTGCTCATGCCCACGGCATCGCCACCGATCTTACGCAAAAACCTGTACTCTGCCCGTGTCTCCAGGTTAGGGCCCATCACCGGAATGTAAACGCCTTCATTGAGTTTGATCTTTTTTTGTTTGGCAATCTGCCTGAGTTTTTTGTTGAGTACGTTAGAATACGGTTCACTCATATCCGGAAAGCGGGGGCCAAACAACTCATTGTTCTCACCGCGCAGCGGATTGTCGGGGATAAGATTGATGTGATCATCAATCAGCATAAGCTGGCCTTTCTTCCACTCCGGATTCAGATTGCCTGCCGCATTGGAAATCAACAAGTTCTTTATGCCCAACAATTTCATTACCCTAACTGATAAAGTTACTTGCCTGAGGCTGTAGCCTTCGTAATAGTGAAAGCGTCCCTGCATGGCCAATACTTTCTTTCCCTTTACCTCACCGTAAATCAACTGTCCTTTATGATGCTCTACCGTAGAGATGGGGAAGTTCGGAATTGAATTGTAGTTTATAAAAACCGGTGACTTTATTTCCTTCACAAACCGGTTGCCTAAACCGGTGCCCAGTATTATGCCCACGTCAGGTTTGTTAACCCCTCGCTTACGAAGAAAATCGAGGGCTTCATTTATTTCATGCATCATAATTCCGGTGCTGTTTCTCTTTTATAATTTCCCGATTAACCCTGTAAAAAGTGTAACCAGTTTTTTTTCTGATAACGAGGCTGTATCAACGATGTGCTGCAACTCCACGCGCTGCAGATTATCCGGGTCACAGTCGTTGGTGAGTACCGAAACCGCACAACAGGAAATGCCCATGTGGTTAGCCACCAGCACTTCGGGCACCGTGCTCATGCCCACCACATCGGCACCAAGCATGCGCAGGTAGCGGTACTCGGCCCTGGTTTCCATGCTGGGGCCCTGAACGGCCGCATATACGCCTTTGTGCAGTTTGATTTTTTTCGCTTTGGCAATTTTCCGGAACTTCGTGTTCAATTTTTTCGAGTAGGGTTCGCTCATATCCGGAAACCGCGGACCAAAAAGTTCGGAGTTTTCACCGCGCAACGGATTATCGGGCTGCAGGTTGATGTGGTCATCCAGCATCATCAGTTCTCCTTTATGCCATTTCAAATTCAAATTGCCGGCTGCGTTGGAAACCAATAGGTTTTCAACACCCAGTAATTTCATTACCCGTATGGGCAAGGCAATCTGCTGCATGCTGTACCCTTCGTAATAATGAAAGCGGCCGCGCATAACCATTACCTGCTTTTTCTTTACCTCACCAAAAATCAACTGCCCCTTGTGAGAGGTTACCGTAGTAACCGGAAAATGAGGAATAACATTGTAGTTGATCACCACCGGGTTTTTAATCTCATCGATAAACAGGTTTCCCAAGCCGGTTCCCAGAATAACGCCCACCTGGGGTTTGTGTTTGATTTTCTTTTGCAGAAATTCCGTGGCCTCTTTTACCTGATTGAGCATGGCTGATAAGATCTTTTCAAATGTAATCATTCAAATACAACGGTATCCTTATATGGTAAAAAACAACTGCTCATAAAAGTTTGAGGTTTCATTGCTCAAATAGGATTACATTAGTACAGGCATGTTGCCGCTGCTTCACTAAAGCCAAAATCGTATGAACCGAATCATTGCATTATCAGGTTTTTTGCTGATTGCCTTTACCAGCCTCAGCCAATCGTTTAATACATTTCCGGTAACCACGCAAAAACCGCCCCTTCACGGCAAACATTGGATGGCCGTAACAGGCAAACCGCTTGCAGCAACAGCAGGCGCCATGATTTTCAGCAAGGGCGGCAATGCAGTAGATGCCGCCTGTGCCATGCTGGCCGCCACGTGCACCATGTGGGATGTGCTGAGCTGGGGCGGAGAAACACAAGCGCTTATCTACAACCCGAAAACCAAAAAAGTAATTGCCATTAATGGACTGGGTGTGGCTCCCACTGGTGCCACCGCACAGTTCTTCAAAGACAAGGGCTTGAAGTACCCACCGCAATACGGTCCGCTGGCAGCCGTAACACCCGGTACAGCCGGTGCCCTGATGACCATGATGGCCGAGTACGGTACCATGAGCTTGAAAGACGTGCTGACCCCTGCCATGCAAATGGCCGAAGGGTATCCCATCGAAGCGCAGACCGCCAATTCGATTGAACGCGAAAAGGCTCGGATAAAAGAATGGCCGTATTCCAAAAAAGTTTTTCTCACGCACCCGGGCGAACAGCGTGAAGCGCCTTATGCAGGAGAAATTTTTGTTCAGAAAGATTTATTGGAAACGTTAAAGAAATTAGTGGACGCTGAACAACAGGCCCTGAAGAAAGGAAAATCCCGTAAGGATGCCATCTACGCAGCTTACGATCGATTCTATAAGGGTGATATTGCCAAAGAGTTTGTGCGCGGCTGCCAGGAACAGGGCGGGTTAATTACCGAACAGGATCTGGCCAACTGGAAAGTAAAAATTGAAGAACCCCTGATGACCACCTATAAGGGCATAGAGGTGTACAAACTTCAGCAGTGGACGCAAGGTCCGGTGATGTTGCAAACATTGAACATCCTGGAAAACTTCGACTTGAAGTCGATGGGTTATAATACATCGCGATATGTCCACACCTTATACCAGGCGATGAATCTCGCTTTCGCAGATCGTGATTTTTATTACGGTGACCCTGCCTTTGCACCTGACGAGCCGATGAACGGGCTGCTCTCGAAGGAATATGCAAAAGAAAGAAGCAAGTTGATCAACCCCGAAAAGAACGATCCGAAAATCGGACCCGGTGATCCGTACCCGTTTGAAGGTAAAGTAAATCCGTATAACACCTTACTGAAAAACTGGGGCAACCCGCAAAGCAACCTGTACAGCCCGATGAACGAAAAATATTTTGAAGACTTTGCTGCCGGCACAACATCCGTTGAGGCTGCTGACAAAGAAGGCTGGGTGGTGTCCATCACGCCCAGTGGCGGCTGGGTGCCTGCCTGCATAGCCGGCAACACGGGCATCGGCATGAGCCAGCGGATGCAAAGTTTTGTGCTGGACGAAAAAGAAAATCCGTTTAACGTGGTGGAGCCCGGCAAGCGGCCGCGCGTAACGCTAACGCCCAGCTTGGCCCTGAAAGACGGCAAACCATTTTTATCGTTTGCCAAACAAGCCGGTGATGAACAGGATCAATTGCTCATCCAGTTCTTTTTAAACATGGTAGAATTCGGCATGACCGTGCAAGAGGCCTGCGAAGCGCCCAGCTTCATCACCAACCAGATGTACTCCAGCTTTGGTGATCACGAAAAGCAACCCGGCTCCTTAATACTGAACAATCAGATGCCCCCCTGGTCGCGCAAAGAACT
>JBBINY010000030.1:14629-18863 GCA_037443645.1 Cytophagales bacterium | reverse complement strand
ATCCTACCGTGAGCGAACCAGCGGACCGGTGAACGCCATTTACTTCGATTGGAAAAACGGCAGTTTCTGGGGCGGATCGAGTAATCATGGGGAGGATTATGGATTGGGCTGGTAAGTGTACCTTATTTAGACAAGTCTTTAATAAAACGAAATCGATTTGAAAAGTCTGCCGGGATTCATACGCGGTTCGCGCACTGAAGATTTAACCTTTTGGCTACGTGCAAAGACGATCAGGGGTAAATTTGAACGTGCTTCTCTGCATGTTCATGCCCATGTAAGGTTATTAATATAATCGTAAAAATAGGTGGATGGGGGGGGGGTTAAATTTACTTACCCATTGCGCAAGGGGTGTTCTGCAAACATTTGTTTAACCTTAACCCTTTTCATTATGAAAAAGCTAAGTCAGATCACCGTTGTGTTTTTCGTAATACTAATGCTTCTTCCAGGCATAGTAACTACCAATGCCAATCCTGCTGATTCAGATGCTATACCCATAAGTACATCGGCTGGTAATGCAGTTGAATCAGGCTCCACTCCTTCTTTTGCAAAATTTCAAGGCGATGGCTGTCTTGAAATTTTCATGGCGTGGACTGATACAGTGTTTGCTTCTATGGCGTATGCACCTGGAAGTAATGAGAGAATAGCAAAACAAATAGTAGCTGCCGGATTGTTTACTGCTTTAATGTTTTGCATCATGCAATAGTTATAACCAAAGAATCGGGAATTTTAGATTTCCCGATTCTTACCCTTTAATCCATGAGCACTACCGGAAAATTAAGGATACTGTGGCCGGCACTTTTGCTGGTTACCGCGGGCATTGTATACGCAGCCACCCAAACGCTGATGACGCATGAAATCCTGCACGATGAGTTCAGCCAATACATTGACGATGAAACAGCTTATGAGATGGCCGAAAAAAGCCTGACGGTGACAAGGCAACTTGCTAAGCTTGGAATTACGTTGATGGTATTGCTGGTGAAGGTAATCCTTTTCACCGGTGTTATCTGGACCGGCCTGCTCTTTCTGAAAACCACCTTCAGCTTAAGCGAATTGCTTGAGGTTATCGTAAAAAGTTCCTTTGTATTTTTTCTCCCGGATGTAGCCAAATTCATCTGGTTCTCCTTTTTCGAAACAGACTACTCGTTTGCCAGGTTAAATACATTTAATCCCTTTTCGCTGGGATTCTTTGCTGATGAATTGTTTCCCCCGGTAAACAATGTGTTCATTAAATTCATTTCCCGCATCGATTTGCCCGATTTTATCTTTTGCATTCTTGTAAGTCGACAACTGATCCAACGAAATATTTCCTCTTCAGTTCCCCTTCTTTACAGGGCCGTGTTTTTTTCATATTTCACAATGATTATCGGTCTTGCTGTTGTTCGTACCTTCATAAGCGCATCACTATGAAAACTCATTTCCTCATCATGCCCTTGTTTAGCTTCACCGCGCTTTTAAGCCAACCGCTTCCCGGTGTATACACCGGCAAGCTTATGGAACAGAATGTGGTTTTATCACTTTCCGAAAATGGTACTTCCATAACCGGTAAACTTTACCGCACCATGACCGATGCTCTTCTCTTCAATGGAACTTACGAAAAAAACGTACTTACCGGCAGTTTTAGCTCCTCCGCTGAAAAATGGCAGATAGAGGGCCTCCTTGCCGACCAAGACCTAAGTCTGACCTTCACGGCCGTTTCTGACCCGAAAAGGATTATCTCTGTAATGCACAAACTGTCGGCTAACCCGGCATACTCCGTAAAGAAGGCTTTCGATACATTCCGGTTCGATAAAGCGCTTCTGGGTGTATGGCTAATTGGTTGGGTTGAGGATGCTCAGGGAAATCCACGCCAAATGCCTCAATTTGTTAAGGGTTTAACCTATACCTTTTATAGTAATGGCACTTATAAAATCTACGGCCCTTACATCGAAGAAGCTTGGAGAAAGTATAAAATCAAAAATGTTGCTGTCCCTCTAGGCAATTGGGAAACACAGGGTAACGTGCTTTACCGGCTTGGCCCGGAGACCGGCAAAGGAAAGGACGAATCGTGGAATAAATACCTGGTAAAGGGCGATACATTGATGATTTTCCTTTCCAGGGAAGTGGAATACTGGATAAAAAAGTGATCAGGCAGGCAACGCAATCCGGTACGTTTTCCCTTTCTTCACGGTAAGCCGGTCATCGCGCAACCACGGATTGTAGCGTTTCAACAGTTTGTAATTCACACCTTGCTGTTTCGAAAAGCGAATCAGGTCAGGAATGGTTTCTTTCACCTCAACATAACGAAGTTGCTCCTGTTGATATAGATGTTTTGGATTAACGTTGAATCCATATTTTGTAGGGTTTTCAATAATCTCCTTAATGGCAATAATCCGGAACACATAACGCGAGGTTTCTTCCACCAGGTGCAAATCGTAAAAATTATCCACCTGCTGATTCTCCAGAGCGCGGTTAACACCGGCAATACCGCGGTTATAGGAGGCCGCCACCAGCGTCCAGTTGCCAAATTTTCTATATGCATTGCTCAGGTATTTGCACGCAGCCTCCGTGGCTTTTAACGGATCGTAGCGTTCATCCACTTCTTTATCAATTTCAAGACCCAGTTCACGGCCGGAGGTTTTCAAAATCTGCCAGTAGCCAACAGCCTCTTTGGGCGAGGTGTCGTTGAGCAACCCCGATTCAATCAGGGGAAGGTATTTAAAATCATCGGGGATGTTGTGTTTGCGCAAAATCTCCTGCATCTGGGGCAGCCACCGGTTGGCGCGTTTCATCAGGAAAATGGTGCTGCTGTGCAGATAAATATTGATCTGCAGTTCGCGGTCCAGCCGTTCCAGTACATCCGGAATCTCCAGTGGCACCGCTTCACCGGCAAAAGTCACCTGTGTGGGCAAATCGTAAGAAACCGCCAGGTAACGGGGCACCTCCGCATCCCACTGCGATGGCGGAAGGATTCCTTCCTCCTGTTTTTGATCGTTTCCTGACTCAGTCATGAGTTTCTTCATCCGCTCATTGGAATAACGTACGTACCCCAGTACGATAGCGAGCGAAAGCAACGCAATAAGCAGTGGAAAGTTTTTCTCCAGTGTTTGCAAGTGTATTCTAAAAATTCGGAGACAGCAGGTACTTCGAATAAAAGTCATCAATTACCTTCACGGCTTCCTGCGGTGTTTCCACCAGGTTAAACAAATCCAGGTCTTCTTCACTGATCATTCCTTCTTCTATCAAAATTTCCTTTACCCACTTCAGCCAACCCTGCCAGAATTTTTTGCCAACCATAACAATGGGAAAACGTCCGATCTTTTTGGTTTGGATCAGCGTCAACGCTTCCGTTAACTCATCCAACGTTCCGAAGCCGCCCGGCATTACCACAAAACCCTGGGAATATTTTACGAACATCACCTTGCGCACAAAGAAGTAATCGAACGTAATCAACTTATCCGGATCGATATACGGATTTCCCTTTTGCTCAAACGGTAAAAAAATATTCAACCCCACCGATTTGCCCCCTGCGCGGTGCGCACCGCGGTTACCTGCCTCCATGATGCCAGGCCCTCCACCGGTAATCACACCGTACCCGTGCTGCACCAGGTGATACGCCAGCTCTTCGGCCGTTTTGTAGTAGGCATGCCCGGGTTTTGTGCGGGCCGAGCCGAAGATGGTAACACATGGACCGATCTTGGCCAGTTTCTCCATCCCCTCCACAAACTCGCTCATCACCTTAAAGATCATCCAACTGTTGGCCCCTTTAATCTCTGCCCAGTCTTTGTCTTTAAATGCTTTCCGGATGCGGTGTTCATCCTCAATGGCCTGCTGAATCAGTTCGGCCTTGGGTTTGGAATTCGACTTCTTTGATTTCATAATGACATTGGGTAACGGAAAGATACAAGGATGCAACTGCCAGGCAAAACTGCCGGGGATCACTTCTTTAGCAAGTGGCGCAGCGCTTCATGCAAATCAGGATGGAGGAACGTGAACCCGGCTTGTTGAATTTTAGCGGATGACACCACGCTGCCATTTAACACCAGGCCGGCCATTTCACCCAGCAGGAGTTTTATCACAAAACCTGGAATTGGGGGCAGCCATAACGGCTTTCGCATTACGGTAGCCAAGGCCTGCGTAAACTCACGGTTGCTAACCGGCCGCAGCCCTGCGGCATTGTAAACACCTTTCATGGAATGATTTTCCAACGCAAACAAAAACATCCGGCACAGATCATCGATATGAATCCAACTCAAGT
>JBBINY010000030.1:11315-14617 GCA_037443645.1 Cytophagales bacterium | reverse complement strand
CGGAGCCCCCACACCCAGGGTTATGGGCTTCACCATCTCTTTCAACGCACCACCGTGCGGGCTCAGCACAATTCCGATGCGCAACAAAACTGTTCGCACCCCCAGCGCTTCAATAGCCCCCACTTCTTTCTCCCACTGCTCCACGACATGGGCCAGAAAATCAGTACCCGGCAAACTGTCTTCCGTAAATGCCCCATCACCCATTCCAAAACCATAATACCCTATGGCGGAGGCCCCGATAAACGAACGCACCGTGTGTTGGCGCGAACGCAACGCAGTAACAAGCAAGCGAGTTGACAGCACCCGGCTATCCAGAATTTCTTTTTTGCGGGCAGCCGTCCAGCGCTTATCGGCAACACCGGCTCCGGCCAGGTGAATGATGGCATCAACCCCATTAAACGCTTTGTCATCAATTGTGCCCAGGGCTACATTCCAGGTAAATGTTGGCACCGTGCCCTTGCCCGGCTCACGACTGAGATGAGCGACTTCAACCTGCCGCTGCAGCAGGAGTTCTGTAAGGCGTGTGCCCACCAACCCCGAGGCACCGGTAATCAGTACTTTTTTTGGACTCAATTTTGTTAGCTTTGGTCGCTTAAAGTAAGAAACATGGCAGGACTGAGAAAGTTTATTTCGTTGCTATTTGTGACAGCATCCTTCTCAATTTTTGCCCAATCCGTTAAGGTGAGTAAGGAGACCGTCCGGATAAAAGGTAAACAGGCCGAAGGTTTTGAAGTAGAATTAGAAGGAACCCCTGATGATGTCAATGCTGCACTGACAAAGTATCTGAAAACATTCGCCAAACTGAAACTGGGTGCCAACCCGATGGCCACCAGCGAAGCAGTTATTGGCGGAACTGTTTACAAAAGTCCGGTTTATGCAACCACCAAAGAACGGGGCGAGCAGGCAACAGCCTGGATTGGGATTCGGGCAGACGAATGGGTGAGTGACGAGGCTGAAAAAGTGATGAAGGAACTTGAACGGATAACCTACGACTTTGGCGTAACCTATTACCGCGATAAAATCCAGGTACAGATTGATGAGTCTATTCGCGCACAAAACGCAGTTGAACGGCAGCAGCAGCGGATGATTACGGAGAATAAAAATCTGTCGATCCGCCTGGAGAACAACCAGAAAGAAAAAATTCAATTAGAAAAATCCCTGGATGTGAACAAACTTGAATACCTTACCCTGCTCACCAAACTGGAGCAGAACAGGAAAAGCCAGGATTCACTGGCCGTTGTTCTTGAGCAAGTGAAGAAGGTGGTGGAGATGAACAAGGAGAAGCAGAAGAAAGTGAATTAACGATTTGGCTTTACCAGCCACTCATGGCGTAAGGTATCGTAATACGTCCAGGCGTTGGGCCATTCCAGGTACTCTTCGTTAAGCAGGTACTCGTCCACATTGCCTTTGGCGATCATGTGTTCATACAGCCGATAGCCCTTTTTCCGCACTTCGCTGATGTCACCAACCGGTGTGTTGAACACTTCAGTAAATGAAGTGATTCTGCCTTCCTCACCAAGGGTAAATTTTCCACCAACACCCCGAATAGTCCCCGATGCGCTGCGGGCCGGGCGGATCATGAAAAAATAATAGGCACCTGATTTATCGCGATAAAGTTTATCAAACTTGAAGTTAGGGATGTTCTTCACATAATAGGGTCGGAACTCCGGGTTAAACCGTGTATTCCAGTCAGCTCCGGTTGGCCGAACATAAACATAGGTGATGATATCCGCCAGCAAGGTGTCGGCTTGCGGCTGGCTGAAGTGTGTTTTCGGGTCATGCCTGTCGGAGCAGGATGAAAGCCATACGACTAGGAGGGGTACCGCAATGATGATGGAAAATTTCATAGGTAAAAGTAGAAATAAAAAAAGCCGGGATGGTAAATCCCGACTTTTAAAAAACCTTACTGATTTTTCTTAGTTATTGTAGTTTGTGTTACGAGGATCGAAGTTGGTCCACCCGGTAGTCCAATTCGTAGTTCCAAACGCACCGATGTAATTAACGGTTTTGTTGAAGAAAGATCCTGCTGCCGGGCAGTTGTCCCAAAGGTTGGTTTTGTTGAGCAACACAGAACCTCCCGTAGGCAAAAACGTAGGTGTTCCCAAATCAAACAGGGATCCACTGATGCCCAGATCGGTCCATTTGTTTTCGATAACGTTGCCAAAGCTGGCTGTATTAAACCAGGTTTGAGCTGAAACTGCACCAATGGTACCTGTGGCCGCAAAAATAAATCCACGGGGCAATTGAGGGTTGTTCGAATCGGGAGTGAAAGGTAAACCGCTTACCGTTTGCTCTTCCGTTGTGCTGGCAGAACCGTAGCCGTTGCCTCCCCAGTTTTCCACTCCGGCAATGTACACATTGCGTAATTGCAGTTCGTTGTTATCGGCATTAGCCCGTGTTCCGGAGCCGTCAATAAATATGCCGTTGGGGTATCCGGTGAGCACGGAGTTGTAAATTTTCAATTTGTTATTCCTGCGCAGGTGTGCCGCATTCTGGAAGTTATCCTGGATGTTCAGGTCGTTGGTTTTCTTCGGGCCGATGATGGTAACGTTGGCAAACACGCCTGAAGTGAAGGGCGTAGCTCCTGAGCCTCCACCATCGTTGTCCACTTCAAATCCGTTCGATCCGGACTGATCGGCAAGCGTGTTATCCCTGATCCCAATCGCCCACTGCACATTACCTGACCACCCGAAGTCAACGTCAAAGTCATCATCCAGTCCGCGGTAAGCAAGCAGGTACTTGCCATTTACTGATCCTCCAAACCACTCGAACTGATCATCCAGTCCGTAAGAAGCCTGAATGTATTCCAGGGTTGTTGCGTTGCCCACGCTACCCAGGGTAAGGGAGTTAACTTCCTGGTTGGGGTTAATGGGTGTACCGGCAAATTCAATCCGCACATACCTGAGCGATCCGGAGTTGTCGGTATCGGGGCTGCCAATGGGCGTATCGCCTACTCCGTGAAATGCCCCGTAGTTTCCTTCAAGCTCGGCATTTGCGCTTTGGTTATTGTTGGCTCTGCCCACAATAACCAGCCCACCCCAGTCGCCAGGGTTGCGTGTTCCGGGGTTCTTTGAGGAAGTAAATACGATCGGATTATCCACAGTGCCGTTGGCAATGATTTGATTTCCGCGCTGAACAATCAGCGTTCCCGGAGGGATAGAACCGCTTTTCGGTAAGCCCTGAATGATAGTTCCCGGTTCTATGGTTAATACCACCCCGGTAATGTTTGTGCCGCCCGAACGTTTCGCATCGTCACCCACGCGCACGTAGCCTGAAAGGCGATAGATTTTATTGCTTGTCCA
>JBBINY010000030.1:0-11215 GCA_037443645.1 Cytophagales bacterium | reverse complement strand
TGCCCAAAACTATTCGGCCCCTGTTAACTGAATGTTAACCGGGGCCGAACTTTAGGTTACCAATGCTTACTTTGCGTTACCTGTACCTTACCAAACGCGGTAGGTAAAGCCCAGGGTATACAGTGATCCGAACCGGTTTTCCTGAACAATCTGGTCGCGCTTTTGGTCAAATATTCCATCGCGGTTGCCATCCTGCATAAGTACGTACTTCTGGTTCAGTAGATCGGCTAAGGTGAATTTACCCTGCACGCGTTCTCCGAAGCGCTTGGTTACGCTAAGGTCTATCACGTTACGGGGCATTTCATAGATGTCTTCGTACAACGCATCGCCCTGATCCGTGTATCCGCCAACAGCAAAAAGTCTCCGGCCTACTACGTTGTACAACACCGACACCTGCAACCCATTTTCGTCATTCTGATAGTAAACCCCGGCATTGATCACATACGGTGACTGGCCCATCAGGGGGCGCTCAGGTTGGGTGCCCACATCAACAGAGCTTTTTGACAATGCCGTGTTGAACAACAGATTGAGGTTATCGACAAACCGGCTGGAAGTTAACCCGACAAGTGATTTTCTGATATCCAGCTCAACGCCATACACATAAGCCGATGTTGCATTGGAATACCGGAATCCCTTTGCCCCTTGCGAGCCTGCTCCGGGCACATATACGGCTTCGATGGCATCGGTAAAGTCTTTATAGAATCCGCCAAACGTTATCATTTCTGTTTTTGAAGGGTACCACTCCCACCGCAAATCGTAGTTTTGAATTTTGGCCGTCCTCAGGTTGGGCTCACCGCTGTACACCCAGTTAAACTCGAAATCATAAAAACTGAAAGGGGCAATTTCCCGAAACTCGGGTCTGTTTAGCGTTTGGCCGTACGTAGCCCTGATTAACATCTTTTCTGAAAAATTATAGGACACGTTTGCCGAAGGCAGTACCCGGTTAACCGGAACCTGCTGGCTGATGTCATCGCCTGTTTTGGTGGCTGTTGCCAGTACCTGCAGGTTATCTTCAACCCGTACCCCACCGGATAGCGTAACCCGCTTCCCGAAAGGCAGTGAAACACCGGCATAATAAGCCTTGAGTTCGTTGCTGGAGGTGTACGAATCGCTGCCGTTGGTTTGTTCATCGATGATCAGCCCGTCACCGGTAGGCGGGTAAATGTTTTCGGGAGCAAAAAGATCCTGAATGGGGAGGTATTCCAGGGAAGAATTCCAGTTAAAGGCATCGCGTGCATAGCCGATATTGCGCGCCATAAACGTGCGGTCTTTCTTATCGTAAAAGACACCCGCAGAAATTACGGGTAAGAAGTTCTCTGTTATTTCCAGCGTATGGTCAATGCTTACAGAACCCGAGTAGCCGTCCTCGGTCATGTCACCGTAGAACCGCCCGAGGAAGTACACTTGGGCAGCACTTACCGGAACGTAAGTGCGCTCTGTGCCGCTTTGTGTATCGAGGTCGCGCCTGTACCTGCGGTTATCCGGAATGTCGCGATAAGACTGACCAAGGTTAGCAACCCAATTTACGGACGTTTTTCCGCCAAAGAATTTATGCTTTCCCAGCAACTGACCGGAGTAAACCCCCCGGAATATTTCCTGGAAACCACCCCACTGTCCGTAAAAATTTCCTTCAAAGTTCTGTCCTTTCCTGAATATATACTGGGAATTGTTAATCTGGTTATACAGGTTTTTAAACTCAATTGTATGGTTGTCATTAAAGCGGAACGCCCAGTTAAACAACACGCCCGTTCGTGAATTCTGGTTGTTCTGATCATCGGAGTAATCATAAATCAAGGATGGGGCGTTATTGATTTCGTCATACTGGTTGAAGTCTTTACGCCTTACGTCAAACCGGTTTCGGTTGTTACCCCAGTTTATTGCTGTAATGTTTCCTACTTCAATATTCTTAATGCGGAAATGAAAAGTACCGGTTAATGATGCGCTTTGATCAAGAAAAGAATTGACTTGTTCCGGCACCCAGTTATTGCTGAGTGCCAGGGCTGCCTGGCGCAGCGAGGTTTCATTGGTTATCCCGCGGAGGTCGGCCGGGAAGCCGGCTGGCAAATCATTGATGCCTCCGTTGAAGCCAAAGTTCTGAATGGGATCGCGCTTGCCCTGATAAAAGTCGTTAAACGTGGATTGCGCCCGATAACCCAAAGAATATCCGAATGTTACACTGTTATTCTCTGGAATACTTTTGGTTGTGATCTTCACCACACCTCCGGCAAAATCACCTGGAAGTTCCGGTGACGGACTTTTGAAAATCAATAGCTGGTCAATCTGCCCGCTGGGGATCACATCAAAAGCAAACGATCTGCGGTCGGCTTCCATGCTCGGAGCATAAGCGCCATGAAGCATGGTAACGTTGTACCGCTCACTGGCTCCACGAATAACAATGTAACGCCCGCCCATAATGGTTACACCGGGTATGCGCTTTACTACTTCAGAGGCATCGCGGTCGGGGGAACGGGTGATCATCTCAGCCGATATACCGCTGACTACAAGTTTGCTCTCCCGAATTGACGCCAGGAGGGCAAAGTCATTATCGATTGTGCGCGTACCCCGCACCACCACTTCGGCCAGTTCAGATACATCTTCTGAAAGCTCCACGTCAATGGTAATTCGTTTTCCATTATCAACCGTCACGTCATTAACGAGGTGTGTCTTGTAGGTTACAAACGAAATCTGCAGGGTATATTTTCCTGCCGGCACATTGGCAATCAGAAATTTTCCTTCCAGATCGGTTGAACCGCCTTGCAGAGTACCCTGAAGGACAACGTTGGCACCGATAACCGGCTCACCGGTCAGCGCATCTTTAACAACCCCACCAATGGAACCCTGGCTAAAGCCGGCAAGGGAGATAAAAAGCAAGAGTGTAAGTGTGAGGGTAAATTTCCGAATCATATACAAATTGACTTGAAGGCAAAGGTCACCATCTTCTATTACCCAGCGGGCAAGCCAATGTTACCAAATTGTTAAAGGACAATGCCCGCCTAACGCATTGATATACAACCCGATCGTTGCATTACATTGGATGTGAAGGTTGTCGTTCTGTTACACTGCCATTACCCAGTTTAAAAAATCCTTACGGCAATGTTAAGGCGAATATTATTTGTTGATTGGCACTTTGCCAAGAATGGCCTTGATGATATCGGCTGTTTTAACATTATCAGCCTCGGCTTCATAATTGAGAATGATGCGGTGGTTCATCACATCAAGGGCCACTTCCTTGATGTCTTCCGGTAACACATAATCCCGGCCCTCCATATAGGCAGCGGCCTTGGCCGCAAGGTTAAGGTTGATGCTGGCGCGGGGTGAGGCACCGAATTGAATGTAGGGCGCCTGCTCATTGAGTTTGTATTCCAGCGGCTTGCGGGTGGCCCACACCAGTTCAATGATGTATTGCTCAAGCGACTCCGAGATTTTCACTTTGTTCACTTCATCACGAATGTTGAAAATGTCTTCCTTGGTTAGTAACGGGTTAACCGTGAAATCAAACTTCATGTTCGATATCCTGCGCATCACTTCCAACTCCTGTTCCTTGGTGGGATAGTCAACAAACACTTTCATCATAAACCGATCGATCTGCGCTTCGGGCAAAGGGTAGGTGCCTTCATTCTCTACCGGGTTTTGGGTGGCCAGCACGAGAAACGGTTTATCCAGTTTGAAGGTTGTTTCGCCTATCGTTACCTGCTTTTCCTGCATGGCCTCCAGTAAGGCCGACTGGACTTTGGCGGGCGAACGGTTTATCTCATCGGCCAAAACAATGTTCGCGAAAATGGGGCCTTTCTTTACCTCAAACTTTCCTTCCTTTTGATTGTAGATCATTGTGCCCACCAGGTCGGCCGGGAGCAGATCAGGTGTAAATTGAATGCGCGAAAATGCGAGGTGCAAAACCTGGGCAAGCGTACTTACGGTTAATGTCTTGGCCAGTCCGGGCACACCTTCCAGCAGCATATGACCATTGGTAAACAATCCGATGAGCAGGCGGTTAACCATGTACTCCTGGCCCACCACTACCTTGCCTACTTCGGCAACTACGCGGTTTATTTTCTCTTTATGTTCAAGCTGTCTTCCGGTTTCCACAACATCCATAACACGAAATGGTCAATTTTAAAAGTAGCTCAATTTTAATGATTTAGTTATAAAAGATTACAAAATCCAACTCAACCCTTTGCGTAGTGCCCGCTATTCTTTAAAGGTCAGCTTAAAATAAATCAGGGTAAGAATCAGGGCAAAAATAATCGCATTGCAAACAATTACGGGTAACAGGCTCAATTTCACTCCGTAAACCAGCCACACAACGGTACTTGTTAATACGATGAGCATCATGGTAAAACTCAGGTCTCCCACACTTTTCGATTGCCAGGCTTTGTACACTTGCGGTATAAACGTGATGCTGCTCAGAAAGGCCCCAAACAGGCCGGTGATTTCTATCCAATCCATGTTTCATTAGTTATAGGTGCGAATCTATTAATTTACTTTGTAATGCCCCGATGAAACGATTTGTGATTGGCGATATCCACGGTGCCCACCGGGCTTTGCAGCAATGCCTGGAGCGCGCGCGATTCAATTACCAAAACGACATGCTTATTTCGCTGGGTGATGTTTGCGATGGATGGCCCGATACGTTTACATGTGTAGAGGAGCTACTTGCCGTACAGAATCTGATCTACATCATCGGCAATCATGATCTCCTGACATTGAACTGGATGAACTATGGAATAAAGGAAGAGGTGTGGCTCAGTCAAGGCGGGCTGGCAACGCTGGAGTCGTACAATGAAACTGTAAACGATGTGCACAAACAATTTTTTGAGAAAGCCCTTCCCTACTTTATCCTGGATAACAATTTATTTGTTCATGCAGGCTTTAACCCCATGAGACGCATTGAAGAACAACCGGTTGAACAACTTGTGTGGGACAGAACCCTTGCACGTATGGCGTTGGATTTTTTTAACAAGGGCATTGATGCAGCGCTTACGTCCTATGCAGCGGTTTACCTCGGTCACACGCCTATTCCTTTTGCACATCCCGTTTTTTCGGGGGGTGTATGGTTGATGGATACCGGTGCGGGCTGGTCGGGTGTGTTGTCGCTTATGAACATTGATACAAAAGAAGTTTTTACAAGCGACCCGGTTCCTTCGTTGTATCCGGGCATATCCGGAAGGAAGCCTGTCAGGTAACGGCAACCAGTTTGGCACCTCGCGGATTTAACAAATATGAATTGACCAGATTTTGAACGGTGGGGGTATCCACGCCTCGCTGGAGGTAGCGCTTAACCGACCTGATGGTTTTGATTTTTGTCTTCTTGCTGATAAACCCATAGCCGGCATATTTTCCTTTTTCAACCAATACCACGGCCTGTTCATTTTGTATCCTGCCTTTTCCTACAATAACCACTGAAGCACCCGTGTTGTAAAACGATTTTATGGCCTTTGCTACTTTGCGGTTATACCCCGCAGGTTTTTCAATGCCTGAACAGGCCCCTTTGCACGCTCCGGTCTGGTAGCTAAAGCACAACCCTTTATTGAGTTGAAGCCCGCTGAGTTTGGGGCAGAGTTCAAATTCATGAACCTTCTCCCACAGAAAATTCCTGGTATCGCCCTTTGTAGAAAACCTGATCAATGGCTTTGACCCTCGGGTTACGAGGTTTACAGAAAACCGTTTGTAGCCACCCTGATCTTCATACGTGTAAATTCCCCACTCATCAACTTTATACTTCTGCGCCTGGTTGTATTTTGGCCAAAGCCTTCTTATTTCCTGCGACTCAAGGATGAGCGAAACCAATTCATTACCCGTTAGCGCATAGGTAATGCTGTGGATCTCATTGCGGATTTTTGAATGGCTCCATTCGCGGGCATCACCCGTAAAATGACCGGCAATTCGCTTCTTAATGTTATTCGCTTTTCCAACATAGATAACCTGTCCGCGGGCATTCAGAAAATAATACACACCTGCTTTGGCCGGAAGCTTTTCAAAATCTTCCCGGGGAAGATTGGGTGGAAGAATGGTCTCTCCCGAATTGCGCTTTAACGATTTATTGATGTATCCATCTTTATCGCGTTGGAGAAGTCGTGTAAAAATTTTTGCGGTGGCCTCGGCATCACCGCCTGCACGGTGGCGGTTGGTGATTTTTACACCCAGGCTGGCAGCAAGACTGCCCAGGCTGTAGGAGCGCAGGCCCGGTAAAATTTTACGACTTAACCGTACTGTGCAAAGCTTTCTGGCTTGCCAGTAAATACCGGCCTGCTCAAATTCTTTCTTTAAAAATGAATAGTCGAAATGGGCGTTATGGGCAACAAATACACGGTTATCCAGCAGCCTAAGGATATCTTCGGCAACTTCTTCAAACGGTGGCGCTTCAGCAACCATTTCAGCGGTAATTCCCGTGAGGCCGGAAATAAAGTAAGGTATTCTTCTTCCCGGGTTTACCAGGGAATAAAAGTGATCGGTAATTCCAATTCCATTGTGATGGTAAATTGCTATCTCAGTAATGCGATGGTTGTCTGCGTAGCCTCCGGTCGTCTCGATATCCACAATGGCGAACATACTGGCAAGTTAGTGTTTTGACTTGAGGCAGGAAAAGCGGATATTGAATGAATATTTTCTACATGAATGGAGTAATTCGATTTCTGCTCAACGGCCTTGCGGTATTGCTAACAGGTTATCTTCTGCCGGGTGTTCATGTAGAACACTACGGTTACGCGTTACTGGTGGCCCTTGTTCTCGCTATCGTAAATGCCCTGGTAAGGCCCATCCTTGTTGTGCTTACCATCCCAATCACCTTTGTCACGTTCGGTTTGTTTCTGTTGGTGATTAACGCATTAATGATTCTGCTGGTGGATTGGCTGATCGACAGTTTTTATGTAGATGGATTTTGGTGGGCCCTGGCATTTAGCCTGATCCTGTCATTGTTCAATAGCTTATTCAATGATTTAATTAAAGAACGCACAACACGGTAAGTTGCACGTGGTGCCAGCCTTGGATTTATTTTACAGGAAAATGAACTTCGGTGATTAGTTCTTGCTCCGGGACTTCACCCGGCAGGTTCATATAGACTTCAAACGGATCAATGCCCTTATTAAACGTGTACTCTTTGGATCGTTGCATGGAATAGTGTGCACTGTATGCATTGCCTAAAAACCTATAGGGGCCGGTGTGCGCTAAGGTAGTATTGAATTCCGATTTTAGATAATGTACCCGGGGCGGGAGTTGAACCTGCCTGCGGCAGGCAGGCCCGCATAGCCTACCCCAATCCTTTAAGGAAATCCTTTCCCTGGCCCGATTTTAAAAACTTCTCGCGTATCCTTGCAGAAATCCGTTCAGAAAATTCTTCCGAATAAATAAGCTTAAATGGAGCATACGGCTTTGTCGTTCGCTCGTACCCTTTGTTGTGTCTCAAAATTCTTGACTGCAGATCTGAAGTTAGGCCAACATAGGTGTAATTTCTTGCAATACTCTTCAAGGCGTACACAATAAACATAGTACCCGGGGCGGGAGTTGAACCCGCACAGCCATTACTGGCCACAGGATTTTAAGTCCTGCGTGTCTACCAATTCCACCACCCGGGCAAACCCATTTTTGGTGTTCGCTAATCGTTGTTTGTTCGTAAACTAAAAAAGTGTGGGATCCTCCACACTTTTTCCGGACAACCATTAACCCGTAACGATTAACGATTTTGAGCGGGAAACGAGACTCGAACTCGCGACCCCGACCTTGGCAAGGTCGTGCTCTACCAACTGAGCTACTCCCGCATTTTCCGGCTGTTTTTATTGGTGCTTGTTGCATCGCTCCCAACTGAGCCCTGCCTGCCGGCAGGCAGGTACTCCCGCTTGCTTTTTAAAGGGACTGCAAATTTAAGACGTGAATTTAAAAATACAACAACGTGTCCTTCAGGCCGATTTTCGTAGATTCTCTTCCATCTCCTGCTTTAACTGGCGGGCATGGGCGCGGTTTCTGGAATATTTGATGTGGTTCGGTACTCCTTTCAGGTCCCAGATCAATCCAGTCCACGACAATACCTTCAGGATGTACCACGTGATGTCAATTTCCCACCAGAAAAATCCCTGGCGACTGCTGGTCTCATAGTAGTGATGGTTGTTATGCCAGCCTTCTCCCAGTGTAAGCAAAGCAAGCCACAGGTTATTTTTCGATTCTTCACCTGTTTCGTAGCGGGGCTTTCCAAACTTGTGCATAATGGAATTGATCGAGAACGTACCATGGTACAAAATAACCGTACTCAAAAAGAAACCGATCAGCAGGGTAGACATACCCGCAGCCGTGAACATCATGGCAACGCTACCGCCATTTACAATTCCACCCATGGCAGTAACCAGTACGGCAAGGATTACCGGAGGCACTAGGTAATATTTGTTAAGCCATACCAATTCGGGGTATTTGGCGTAATCGCCAATGGTTTTGAAATCCGTTTCCTTAAAATCAGGTCCTACAATCCAACCCACATGCGAGTACCAGAACCCATAAATTTTCATCGAGTGAGGATCGGCCGGTGTATCGCTGTGGCGATGGTGATGGCGGTGATGGGCAGCCCACCACAACGTACCTTTTTGCGCAGAAGTTTGCGCCATAAAGGCGATCACAAATTGAAACCATCGCGAAGTAGCGTACGATCGATGGGCAAAGTAGCGGTGATAACCACCCGTTACCCAAAACATGCGGAACACATAGAGGAACACGCACACCAGCCAATCAAATACTGTGGCGCCTGTCCAGATGGCTGCCAGCGGCAATAAATGAACCACGGTAAAACTGATTTCCTGCGTTAAAATGGGCTTCCTGCGTGATTCAGGAATAAGTGTTGCTTCTGTCATGACTAGATTATTCTCCCGGATTTCCTTCCCTTTCTGAAATCCGATCTGCAAAGGTAACGCATCCAATTCAATTTAATTACCTCATAACAATAGACGTACCCGAACACGAACGTATGTAAGGATTGGTGTGGCTCCTCCGAATGCCGTAATTTTTAGTGTACCTTGCGGGCCTTATGAATTCCGCACAAGCCATTTCGCTGTATCAGCCCCTGCTCCAATCCATCGCCTACAACCTTGTGCGGTGTAAGGCCGATGCCGAGGACATTGTGCAGGAAACTTTTTTAAAGTGGCTGAATGCCGAACAGGAGAAAATAAAGAACATAAAAGCGTACCTCATCACGGCAGTTACAAACAATTGCCTCAATCACATCCATGCGTTAAAGCGGAAGAAAGAGGAGTATCTGGAGTCCGTCCACCTTCCCGAATTCTTTCTCAGCATAAAAGACATCTCACTGACCAGGGTTGACCTAGATGTGTATGTTGAAAATGCTATGAAGGTATTGCACCAGAAACTGGAACCCCTTGAACGTGCCGTCTTTCTGATGAAAGAAGTGCTTGACTTTGACTACAGCTCCATCCAGAAAACGCTCGACAAGAAAAAAGATCATTGCCGCCAGTTGCTGAGCCGTGCCAAGAAGAAGCTGGCCGATGAGAGCGCGAAAATCCATAGTACTATCCCCTCCCCGTCAAACCTGCTGGATAGCTTCAAAAAAGCATGTGCCGGAGATGCAGACGAGCTCATCAAAAACCTTCAAAAAGACATCTGGAATCAACCTCTGAAGGATTCCTGAAAATTTCCCGCTGATTCTGTCACAACTTCAGGTTGGATTTGTCTTACAGTAAATCCTGCATACCGCGGGAGAATATTGTTTTACTGTAACCTTTACCTTTCAATGGCTGTCATTCTAGTATTTTTTATTGCGCACTGGTACCTGTCGCTGTTCTTCCAAACGTTCTTTCTTCATCGGTATGCCTCCCACCGGGCATTTACCATGAACAAATTCACTGAAAAAGTATTCTTTGTGCTCACCTGGATATTCCAGGGTTCAAATTATTTGAGCGCCTATGGATATGGAGTAATGCACCGACTGCATCACGCCTTTGCGGATACCGAAAATGATCCGCATTCGCCCACATACGATGAAACCATTTGGAACATGATGTGGAAAACAAAAACCATCTACTCAGCCATTGCCAACCGCAAAATGCAGGTTGACTCCCGCTTTACCGAGGGGGTTCCGCAGTGGGAGGCGTTCGACCGCTTTGCGCGCTCGTGGCCATCTCGGATTTTCTGGGGGGCGCTGTATGTATTGGTCTACTGGCAGTTTGCCACTGTTTGGTGGTTGTGGCTATTGTTGCCTGTTCAATTCCTGCTGAGCCCTATACACGGTGCGATCATTAACTGGTTTGCCCACAAATACGGTTACCGCAATTTTGAAGTGGGCGATACTTCCAAAAATTTTCTCCCGGTTGATGTGCTGATGATGGGCGAAAGCTACCATAACAACCATCATAAAAACGGCTCCCGGGCAAATTTTGGGGGCGTTCGCTGGCATGAAATTGACCCGACTTATCTGATTATTAAAGTCCTTGATAAACTCCGCATTATCCGTCTGAACCGTCAACACCAGGTAAAACTAAGTCCGATAAGAAAAGCAGCTTAAAACGACAGGATTCGGCCAAACCGGGTGTATAATTTTTTCTGCGTATCTTTACAGCCTTAATAAATTTTTAACACCGGCAACAGCTTAAAACTGGAGCCATAACACAATTAACAACAATGAAAGAAGGAACAGTAAAGTTCTTTAATGAAGCCAAAGGATTCGGTTTCGTTAAAGACGCAGCCACCAACGAAGAGTTTTTCGTGCACGTATCAGGCCTTGTTGACAAGGTACGCGAGAACGATCAAATCACTTTTGAGGTGCAGCAAGGAAGAAAAGGATTGAATGCCGTTAACGTGCGGTTAGTCAATAATTAATTTCTCCAAACACAACCTTCAAAGCCAGACCTTCCGTCTGGCTTTGTTTTTTTGACTTCCCTCCCATGACATTTTCCGATTTCGGTTTTGATCAAAAGCTTTACGATGGCCTCGATGCCATGGGCTATGAAAAGCCCACGCCTATTCAGGAACAGGCCATACCGGTTATTCTGCAAAATCACGATGTAATTGCCTGCGCGCAAACAGGCACCGGCAAAACAGCCGCCTACATTCTGCCAGTGATCAACAAAATGATTCATACCGATCACCGTCACCTCAACACACTGGTTATAGCCCCCACCAGGGAATTAGCCCAGCAAATTGACCAGCAGATTGAGGGCTTCGCCTATTTTACCGGCATCAGCTCTATCCCGATTTATGGCGGTGGCGATGGTGCTGCCTGGGA
>JBBINY010000029.1:0-36156 GCA_037443645.1 Cytophagales bacterium | reverse complement strand
TGCCGCAGAGTCCGGTACCGAACTTATCTGCGATGTTGGTTTAGATGGCGATGAGACAGGTGGTGCAGAATTTTTTGCGGGCTCTCCGCCCCTGGCCTGATGGGCATTCAATACCGTTTGCCAGTCGGCCCCCTTCTCTCCAATAATGGCCAGAACACCATTTACCGGAACGGACTTTCCTGCTTCAGCGCCCACATACAGCAACGTGCCTGTATTGTATGATTCATACTCCATCGTGGCTTTATCCGTTTCAATCTCAGCCAGCAATTCTCCAGACTTCACGGAGTCGCCCACTTTTTTATGCCACGCAGCGATTACTCCTTCATTCATCGTATCACTCATTTTAGGCATCAGCACAATCTCTGCTTTAATGGAAGAAGTGTCAACAGCGGGCTGTGGCCGAGCGGCCATCACTTCGGCTTTAGGAGTTCCGGCTTTGCTACCACCGCTATCGGCTGTTTGAGTGGCACCCGCCAGTAACGCTTTGTAGTCTTCACCCTTTTTGCCGATGATGGCCAGCACATCGTTTACCTTCACGGCCTGCCCTTCATTCGCTCCGATGTACAGAATGGTTCCTTCGTTAAACGATTCATAATCCATCGTAGCCTTGTCTGTTTCGATCTCGGCCATCAACTCGCCCGATTTTACCGGGTCACCCACTTTTTTATGCCACCTGGCGATAACGCCTTCCGTCATCGTATCGCTCATTTTTGGCATCCTTACAATCTCAGCCATTCGCTTTTAAACATTTAAATGGTTAACAACTGCTAAAAATTTGCAGCAATGGGTTCAAAAATAGGGTTTAATAGCCCTATAATCAAACGCCAAAAAACCTCAAAAGCCTATTGTTCCCAACAAAAACTCAACCGTGGAAACAGAGTTGGGTTGGATACCCACCGTGTACCGGACACCCATAGTGAACTGGGGAAGAAACCGTAGAATGTTGATATCGACTTTCAGTTCGCCCCCTGCTGAAAGATAGGTGGTACTGACGGGCGGTCGTTGCCCGAACTGACTGGTTCCGAAAGCATAATCAACAAATGCGTTTCCCTGCAGGCGCTGAATGTTAACCAAGGGCCCGATGGCAATATCCGGATACCAGATTGGCAACGTATAATTGCCCGACATGGAATACATCTTCTGACTGCGGAAAACAGAAATTCCCCGCGGTAAGGGTATCTGATTGTTGAACACATAATTATCAAGACCGTCTCCGGTGTTGATGTTTGTAGCCGGTAAATCCATTGACTGATAGGCCCAGTATCCCCACAACGAATGATGCTTGAATAAGCCCGGAAAATAAAGCAACGTATAAAACGAAAATTGATTACCGGAAAAATCTCCACCGTAAGGCGTGGCATACCAGGTGAGATTAACCGATTGACCCCACTTGCTGTTAATGTCGCGCCTGTTCCGCTTCAGCAACCGGTAAGCGCTGAATCCAAATTGATTATACACAAGGGTTCCCTCCCCCACATAATCGCGGAAGAAGTAATACAATTCATACGAGGGCACCGGTGGCGATGAAGGTCCGCTTCGGTAAACGGCCGGGATGGTCCGGTCATCGGTAATGGTATTGGTGAAATTAGTCACCTTAGATACACCCACATAATTGGCAAAGGTTACATTTCCAAAATACCGCGATTGTGTTGTGATAAGCGGAATGCGCAGTCCCGCCTCAAGGGTCCGTTCATGCCATGAAAATTTAACAGCTTGCGTAAACACGCTTGAGTCAAGCACAATCGGAGGAGGAGTAATTGATACGGTGTCGATAAGCAGAAAGGGGAGATTGCCTTCATTAAATGAACGGTCGGCCCACTTCACATTCATATCAATAATCGGAAACCAGTTCTGATAACTGAACCCAACCTGCCAGGCACCGGTTCGTTCGTTAATGTCATAAAGATACCCGGCCTTCCATTCGGTAGTACTCAACACATCCCGCGAAACCAACCCAATGTCAGCTTGTGTAAGGCTGGTGTTAAAATAAGCGCCCCAGCTAATCGGGTTAATAATGCCTGAAATTTTATGATAGCGACCACTCTTAAACGTTTGTTGTGGCATACTATCCAGCAAATCCGGATTTCCTTCCTGCTCAACCAGGTACTGATAAAATGATTTCGGTTTTGGAACATGCCGGAAGTCAGTCCATGACGGGGGATCAAATGGAATTTTAACAACATCAAAGCCATCGCGGGTCTGTTCGTTGTAATAGAGGCTGCTGCCATCGGGTGAACGGGTTGGGTTATACGCACCATACCGGCTCATTGTAACCTGCTTTCGCTGACCGGTCGACAAATCAACCACATGGATATTATCTGTTCCTAATGCCGGAGAATTAAAAAACAAATACTGACCATAGAGCACAGGGTGCCCTATGTTTTCCCTGCCTGCATTCATCAGTTCCTCTTCCCTGCCGGTATTTACGTCAAAAGCAACTATTGAACGGATGGAATTGGTTGTTTTAAGAACCACAATTTTTTTTCCATCGGCTGACCAGCGGGGCATGGAATAAAATGACCCGGTAGTGCTCGCCAGTTTCTTAACAACATTTCCATCGGTATCAAGGATAATGAGCGAAAGGGTGTAATCAGTTGATGATTCAACAGTAACGATGCGGGTCGTATCAGGCGAAAGGGCCGCACCGGCATACCGCGAGTGGCGGCTTACAACCTTCAGGCGTTTGGTTGCATAGTCGTACATTTTAATCTGCGAATAATTCACCCTGCGCCAGCGTGGATGAAAGCCATACTCATTCCATACCACCCGTGTGCCGGCTGCTGAAAGCATTCCGTTATCATTAACAATCCCCGGAATAAAAACCCGGTTATCTTTCTCATCGCCAATGATTACAAATTGCTCAATTTCACCAATGCCCCGCTTCATTGCCAGCACGCTGCCATCGGCCATCACCTGCGGATATTTATAGTCGGTATAGCCCTGGCGCCTGGAAGTTGGCACGGCTTCGAAGCCCGTAAGGCTTTGATTTTCGATTGATTCTTTCCATTCCGCTTTTAAATCCTCGGCCATTGCCCGGTAAAGGTCGGTAACATGCAATCCCGTTTCGTTGTGGATGGCATTGGAGAAGGCAAATGGCCAGATCGGGACCCTCCACGATCGCTGGGTGATCTTATCCCAAACCATCGGATCACCGGTGTGCTTGCGCAGGTAGCTTACCATGTAATAGCCCAGCACGTAGTGATCGGGCATGTTGTGTTTATACGACCGGAGGTATTGCTTGTGATAATTGAACTCACGGCCTTCCAGCAGGTTGGATTTCATCAGCAACCCGAAGTTGGGTATCCGCCCGCGACCACTTTGAGTGAACGAGGTCTCCACAGCCACCGCATCACCTTCCCAGAACCACATTGGGGCAGCCATCTGCGAAAAGCCCGCCAGGGTTGCAGGGCCAAACGCATAATAAAGCAACTTATTAAGCCCGGTGCGCGCCCGATCGAATTGCACCATGTGCCGGTACTCATGCACAGCAAGCTGGTTAAGCCAATCCACCGTACCGATAAAATTGTAATCCTGTGGCGGCATGGTGAAAAATTCTGACCGCCTTGGCAAGAAGCTTACGAAGCCGTTTGAAATGGATGTCTGGTTCTGAAGAATAACCGTAAATTTTCGGGGTGGCTTGCCCAGCGTTTTTGCTTCAGGCAGGCGAATCCATTCAAGGGTATTCGCAACACGTTGCGCCTGCTGCTCAAACCCCGGAACAAACAATATCCTGAAATTCGGTGTGGTTAACTTGCTCCATCTCAGTGAGGGCGGGTTATTCTCCAATACTTCCTGAGCCGAAAGGCGTACTGAAAAAAGGAGAACAAACAGAACAAGACTACGATTTGGCATTCGGGTAAAAATGAAAACTCACGTTTCGCAGGTGAGCGCTAATTACGCGAAAAGTTAATTAAGGGAATGCATACCTTTGCGCTATGTTTAAAAAATTAAAGGAACTTTATACCGCTTATGAGCCGTACGTCCGGGTCGACCTGATCATGTATAGCGTACTGATACTCCTGATTATCCTCTATTTCCTGATAAGTACTGACCTTTAAAAAAGGAAGGCTGCCTGCCGGCAGACTTCCCTGTGTTGTTTCATAACCCGTTTTTAAAACCTGTAGTTCAACTGAACCAAAAACATGGACCCCATCTGGCTGAACTGTGAGCCATCATACGTCAGCACCGGATAACGACCATTGAACGTTATAAAATTAATCTGGTCACTAACCTGGGCCGGGTCAGAAAGGATGGATTCACCTGCCGGATTATTGGCCTTCAACTTATACTTGGGGTAAACATTCAGCAGATTCTGCAACGTTAATGAACCGCTGAACTGAGGCGTAAAGTTGTACTGCAAGCCAAGATCGGTTACCACATTAGGAGTAAACTCCAGGGTGAGGTTATCGTCAAGGTCGGCATTGTTAAATGTGGTTGTTCCAAACAATGTATTATTCAGGTTAACCGAAAACTTACCCACGGCATAATCAAGTCCAAGAATAAACTTGTACTTCGGGCGGCTTGTAGTTAACAACGACTCCTGGGTTTGGTTATAAATGTCATAGCCAAAATCGGTGTTCAGCTTTTCCCATCCACCTACCAGTTCATTTTCAATGGTGTAGTTGCCTGCAAGGTTTATCGCTAATTTTCCCGAGCCTAACGGCATGTTGCGGTAACTGGCTACCACATCTACCCCACTGGTTTTGGTCTCTGCAGCATTGATAAAGAAGCTGATGTTGTCAATCGCTACACCTTGAATGTTATCGCTTACTTCGTTGCTGTAAATAACCCGGTCTTCAATCCGAATCTGGTAGTAATCTACGGTAAAGGAGAAGTTGGAGTTTGGGTTCAAGCCGAAGCCAAATGAAACATTGTTAGCTTTTTCGGCTTTCAATCGGGGCACACCAATCAGCCTGGCTTCTTTGCTGAAGTTGTTGGCAAGGCCGGTGTTCACAATATCGCCCCCTACAAATGATGCCTGCGTTAACGAAAGGTACTGCTGATGCAGTGTGGGCGCCCGGAAGCCCGATGAAACCGAGCCTCGCAATGTAAAGGCATCAGCAAATTTGTAGCGCGAAGTGAGCTTGTATACGTTTGCTGAACCAAAGTCAGAGTAAATTTCAGAACGGAATGTTCCCCCGATCAGGAAGTTCTCGGTAATATCCCAGGTGAGATCAATGTACGCACCAAAATTAAAGCGGTTGGCTACAATGGCGTTGTCCTGCCGATAGCCCGGAAAGGAGTTGGCTCCTTCACTGCTATACGATGCGGTGTCACCGGCAATCAACTCCCAGTTCTCCGACCGAAACTCAGAGCCAATGGCAATAAAGAATTTATCGGACAGTGGTTTTGAGAAGTCAATATTTCCAACCAGGTGGTTAAATGCGAAACCTCCCGGCTTAAAAGAAGTGGGGCTATTCTTGACCAACGCCCGGTTAACGGTGTTGTCTACAGTAAACAGCATCTTGTTTCCGCCTACCGTTAAACTCATGTCTTGCTTCCAGCCACCCATGTCAGATGAACGGAAACCTATTGTTCCATTGTAGTCGCTCAGGTCTCCATCAAACGAAGGTTGGTACCCGATATATCCTTCATATAAACCGGCTGCCTTATCAGCTGCAAAAGCTGCCTGAACAGCCGCACCATTTGGGCCACCGGTGTAATCATCGCCCGTATAATCCGGAGCACCTGGTACGCGCCTGTGCAGCAGGCCCTGATCGATTCGCCAATAAGGTTGCCGGTAGTTGGCAAAACTCCTGGTCTTGCGGTAAACATAAGCAGCATTCGCATAAACTTCTGAATTAGCGCCCACCGGTATGGCGGTATTAATTAAAAACTTGGCGGATGTATTATCTGGAGTGCCATTCTTATTCAACCCATCAGGATATTTTTGAAGAAACGCATTAACACCGGCTTGCGCATTGGCCGATCCATCCGTGAGGTCTAGAAAATCTCTGTTAGGATCGATGTGGTCTCTGCGAATAGCTGCTTCCTGGCGGTTGAACGAAATGTTGTAATTAATAAAGCCCTTGTCGCCAAAATTCGCACCGCTGTTGTAGTTCAGTCCATAGCCTACACCGCCATAGTGAAGGGTGGAGCCTGAATTGACAGAGATGGAGTACCCTCATACCGGTCCTTAAGAATAATGTTCATTACACCGGCAATGGCATCTGACCCGTATTGGGCTGAGGCGCCATCACGCAAAATCTCTACACGTTTTATCGCGTCAGTAGGGATGGCTGAAAGATCTGCTCCGGTCTCACCCCGGCCGGGAGAGGTCTGGGTATAAACAAGAGAAGTAAGGTTTTTACGCTTGCCATTAATGAGGATTAATGTGCGGCTTGGACCCAGGTTTCTGATCTCGTACGGATCGAACAGGGAGGTCGCATCATTTACCGGGGTGTTTACCGTATTAAATGATGGAACACGGTATTGAAGGGCTTTGTCAAAGGTAATCTGTCCGGTAGTTTGCAATTCCCTGGCTGCAAAATTATCAACCGGAAGCGGGGTATCGGTAATTGTGCGTTGAGGGCCGCGGCTACCCACATTAATAACAATTTCCTGTAATTCATTGGCCGAAGGAACAAGGCTAATGGCAATGGTATTCGATTGGGGTATGGCTACTTCCTGGGTTTGATAACCAATAAATGAAACAACAAGTGTGGTGGCCGATGCGGGTACCTGTAAAGAAAATCGCCCGTTCGCATCCGTAGAAGTTCCCAGGGAGGTTCCTTTAACCACAATGTTGACTCCGGAAATGGTTGACCCGTCAGAAGATCAGTAACTGTACCCGACAATTCACGGGTTTGGGCTATTGCCTGTACTGAAACAAGCAATAGCAAGGTAATTGATAAACTGTACTTCATAGCAGGTTTGGTTTAGACATTAGAAAGTTAGCAACCGAATATCAAAAACCAACTATTTAAACAGCGGTCATCTCAAAAATTGTTGTAGGTAGGCCCCCTACCCTGAACCGTAAGGGCAATCACCGATCACGCAAATCCTAAAGAAGTTGAGGTAACCGCTAGACCGCAGAGTTATCAGGAGTTACTCAAGACTATTTCCCGGACATTCTCCCTGATCTTGCGGGCTAATTCATCGGTGGGCAGATCGTTTAGATCGAGGCCGAACGGGTCTTCAATCTCCTCGGAAATAAGTTCTACACTCAGCAGTACAAATGCTATAATCAATACAGCTGGAATGGTAACGTACTTGAACGTGGTTACAAAGCCAAAGGGAAGGGTTATGATGTAGGTAAAAACAAATTTTTTGATAAACATACTGTAGGAGTATGGTATGGGGGTGTTTCTGATCCGTTCACAAGCCCCGATAATATCAATAAAGTCTTTCAGCTCTTTATCCAGGTTAAAAAACTGCTCACCGGTAAGTTTACCGCCCCTGTAAAGTTCATTCACCTTGCTGTACAACAGGCCTGCAATGGCATTGGGTTTATGGTCTCGTTCTTTAAGGGTATCCAGAAATCCGTTATCCGGTGGTTCAAGTTCCGATAACTGGACGCCTTTGCGAAGGTGTTCCTTTGAGGCGACTACGAAGTTGGGGATCATTTTTGAAAACCACGCCCGGCTTTCATGGTCATCTGCATCCAGGTATGCATTTAACTTCAATGCAAAATTTCGGGTGCTGTTCACCATCGAGCCCCACAACTTTCTTCCCTCCCACCACCGGTCGTAGGCGCTGTTTATCCGGAACACCAGAAACAAGCCCAATACAATACCCAACAGGGAGTGCAGGGCCGTGGTACTGGTAAACTCTTCCTTGTCAGGATGGATGATCTCCAGGATAAGGTAACAAACCCCAAACGCGAAAAAGGCCATGAAAATCAAGGCCGGCATTAGGGTTTTCATTACAAAACGGCTGTAGGAATGAAAAACGAGCGATAACCAGGATTTCGGGTTGTATTGGATCATCGGGCAAACTTTGCAGGCCCAAATAAAAACCCAGAAAAAATCAATTCCAATTCGAAACCCTGGGAATCCTCTTGCGTTTCTAATTCAAAATAATATATTTGTAATATCATTTTAATATCAACGTTATGAATCAGGAAAAAAGCTATTCGCCCGCATCCGGCTACGTGGTGCTGATTATCGTATTACTGCTGATGGCCGTTGGCCTTTGGGGTATTATTGCCCTTCGAAACCCGGTGTTTGTTTGGCCGCTGGCTATCTCGTTGCTCATTCTGCCCGGGTTCTTCTACATCAATCCCAATGCCTCTATGGTGTTGGTACTGTTTGGTGATTATAAGGGTACCGTTAAGAAAAACGGATTCTACTGGGTAAACCCATTGTTCAGCAAAAAGTCCATTTCACTTCGGGCGCGCAATTTTGATAGCGAGAAGATTAAGGTGAACGACAAGGTGGGTAACCCTATCCAGATCGGGGTTATTCTGGTATGGCAGGTTCGCGATACATTCAAAGCGGCCTTCGAAGTTGACAATTATGAGAATTTTGTGCGAATTCAAAGCGATGCAGCGGTGCGTAAACTCGCGGGCATGTACCCCTACGATAACTTTGATGACGACTCGGAAGTTACGCTGCGCTCAGGGCACGATGAAGTAAATCATACCCTGGAAGAAAACCTTAGAAACAGACTGGAGATTGCCGGCATCCATGTTATTGAGGCACGCATTGGTTACCTGGCCTATGCTTCTGAAATTGCAAGCGCCATGTTGCGCAGGCAACAGGCTGCTGCCGTGGTTTCGGCCCGCTACAAAATCGTGGAAGGCGCTGTGAGCATGGTGCAGATGGCCCTCGATCATCTTTCAAAACAGCAAATCATTGAGCTTGATGAAGAACGTAAGGCGGCCATGGTAAGTAACCTGATGGTTGTGCTGTGTGCCGATAAAGATGTAAGCCCGGTAGTAAACACAGGCACGCTTCACCAGTAACATGAACGGCCTTACGTACAGCGAAGTACAACACTTCAGCAAGTTGCGCTGGCTCTGGGTATTGCTGCCCGGGCTCATCATGACTGAACTTATTATTCTGGTGCCTGAAGTGCAGCATCAGGATGGCTTTGCGGGAATCGTATTAGAGGATATCTCAAAAATACCAATCACGTCATTGCGAGGGATCCCGATATTATCGGGAGACCGAAGCAATCCCTGTTTTGGATACCGAATTGGAGATTGTTTCGCTGCGCTCGCAATGTCGAACCTATTTTTGAGATGGCTTCTAGTTATCCTGATGGTCAGTGTGCTTCTAATACTGCTTATTCTTTTTGTATTCAGATATGAATTGGCAGTAGATCAGTCCGGGGTCAGGTTTCGATTTATTCCAAAGCTTTTCAAATGGAAAACAATTCCATTTGATCAGATTCAATCGTACCGGATTAACAACACGCCAGGGTGGTGTGACAAAATGCAGTTGGGGTATAGCCGCAATCCATTTTCAAAATCGGAGATCATCAACATTACCGGTAAGCGACACCTCGTCATTACTCGAAAAGACGGAAATGTTGTGAAGATTGGAACAGCCAAGCCGGATACATTGATGTATATCCTGAATAGACTTATGGCTCCTGATAATACCTGATTCGATGGCGCAAAAGAAACCATTTGTACTCCGGCTTGATCCTGAAATTCTAAAAGTTGTAGAGAAATGGGCGGCCGATGAATTTCGAAGCACCAACGGCCAATTGGAGTGGATAATCACCCGTGCCTTAAAAGAAGCTGGCCGGCTAAAACAAAAATAGTATACCTCATCAGCCTGGATTTTATAGTATCCGCTTACTTTGCGGAAAACCCGGGCCGATCTCATGCGTTACAAAATGATTCAACTTGTCATGCTGCTGTGTTGCCTGGTTGCTTATAGCCTGTCGGCACAAACCGACTACGCAGTTCTTGCAAAAGGCGACACCCTCTATGGAACCGTTAAGCTACTCCCTTACGGCAATGAACAGAAAATTCAAGTCACGGGAGCAAACGACAAAAAGGCAGTCTACAGTAAACTCCAGGTAAAAGCATTTAAACAGGATGACAACGTATATCACACCATTCGCACCGAGCAAGGCTATTCTATCATGAAACTGCTCAAACAAGGATACCTTAGCCTGTACGCTTTTCAACTTGAGAATCAGTCAACCTGGGACGGACACTACCTGTTTAAGCGCGATGGTTCCGGCATGGAAATTTCAGGGTTATTATTCAAAAAGCGAATGAAGAACTTTCTTACTGAATGCAAGGAGGTTGTGGCCAAAATTGAAAGCGGAGAATTAATGCGAAATGACCTTGATGAGATCATCGATCAATTCAACACATGCATCGATGAACAAACGGAGTCGGCAAAACGTCAAACAGCCCGATCAAGCAAACTGGTTGAATTGGAACAAGCGGTGCGGGTATTACCTGAGTCGGAAAACAGAACCACGGCCCTGGATGTTATTGCCGAACTCCGGTTAAAAGTAGAGCGAAAGGAAAAAGTGCCGGTATTTTTAGCCAAAAGCCTGCTGGATTCTCTTACCGGCCATCCGCAACTTATCGGAATGGCGGAGGCTGCACTCCTCGAATTAGATCAGTGAGTCTTGCTCAAAAGCTTTTTTAGAAGCCATCTCAAAAATCCTAAGCGTGCCGTCATCGCGAGCAAAGCGAGGCGATCCTATACATATTTGACGGTTTTCCGGGGATTGCTTCACTGCCGCTTGCCTGCCGGCAGGCGGGTTCGCAATGACGAATTGATTTTTGAGATGGCCTCTAGTATTTCAGATATTTCATTCTTGTTTACCACCAGCACAAACAAGGCGCAAACAGCCACCACGCATGCGTAGAAAAACAATAACCCGCCATCTCCCTGCACCTCAATTCCTAAAACCGTAAGGTGCATGCCGATGGCCCCCACCATCAGCCCAACAGCAAGTCCGCCACCCAGCCAGGCTGTTGCGTTAACCAGCAATAATACGGCTGCCACCAACTCCAGCACACCCACTGCATATCGGCCCCAGGGTTCCATTCCTACTGTGGTAAAAATCTCTATTGACTCCGAAGCACCGGTAAACTTAAAATAGAGAGTCTGAAGCATAATTACCGCAGCAACCGCCCGGGCAATCCAATAGAATACTGTTTTGATTTTCATACACTAATCATACGGCATTGCTGCACATAGGTTTGTCGGATACCAGACAATGATGTAGTTTAGAACAGAAACCTTATCAAGGGTGTACTCCATGAAATCAGTTTACGCGGTGCTGCTACTGGCTGTTCTGGCCTGTAAAACAAAAAAAGAAAATTTACAGGATCAGGAAGTAGTCGATAAAAGCGAAGATCAGAATCAGCAAACAGAAGAACAAACCTGGGACTACACCGACTTATATGGCCAGTATGTGCACGAGAACAACACAAAAGGATTTTCTGCCATTTTAATACTTGAACCACAAGGCCATGACCTTGCTTTTACCCTGCACCTGACCCAGGCAAATTGTGAGGCAACCGTGGCGGGTAACATTGGCATGATGTACCACGGAGAAACCGGGTATGCCGGCTTTTTCGATGATCCGGCCTGCCGGTTATCGTTCACCTTCTTTCTTATTGAACATCAAATCCGGATTGAAGAAATCGGAATCTGCCGATCCCATGCCCTCGGTTGTTCGTTTGGCGGACTTTACCTGAAGCGAAAACCAACCGGGTAAAAGTCAAACCAATTCACTTAAATCCCAATTTACAGAATCACGATACTTCAGAAAGCCCTTGCCGGCCTCCAGGGGTGAGGGAATATTATCTTCATACAATTGCCCTGTGCCCAGGCCCTGGTGAAGCTTTAGTGGATAGTTTGCAGCAAACTGACTGATGGCATTAAGCCCGATGTTCGACTCCAGCGCAGAGGTTAACCACCAGCCGATACCCAGGCTTTCCGCAGTTTGTATCCACGCTGCGCAAGCCTGCAGCCCGCCATGCAGCGTAGGTTTTAAAATGATGTATTGCGGCCGGATTTTCTCCAGCAGTTTTTGCTTATCCCCGTGCCTGCCAATTAATTCTTCATCCAGTGCCACGGGTATGGGCGACTTCCGGCAGAGTTCTTCAAGTTCTTCAGAGCCAGGCCTAATGGGCTGCTCAATGGAATGAATAGTAAACCGCGACAATTCCTTGAGTTTATATAAGGCCTCATCCACTTTAAAAGCTCCATTGGCATCCAACCTTAGCGTGATGTCTTCCCTGAAATACTTCTTTCGTATATAATGCAAGATGTCGCACTCCTTTTCAAAGTTCAGCCCACCCACTTTGATTTTAATGCACCGGTATCCTTCAGCAATTTTCAGCGATGCCTGCTGAAGCATCTGATCGAGGTCACCCATCCATACCAACCCGTTAATCGGAATAGGTACCCCTTTAACAAAGGAGTTGTCATACACCAGGCGCTTTCCGCCATGGTGAAGATCGAGGAGGGCAGTTTCAAGACCGAAAACAACAGACGAATACTGAGGAGGCACCAGGGTTGAAACATCCTGAACCGAAAGTGTACTCCGGCCGCTTATTCGGGAGATCAACTCCTGCAGAACAGGTTCAAATTCAGGAACATCTTCAGGGCTAAGGCCCGGTAGGGGCCCGCACTCACCAATGCCAAAACACGAAGGATTGCGCTCATCATAAAGAACTATAAACCACGATGTTTTGTCCTTCATGCGACCGCGTGACGTGCGTGCCTCAAAGTTGAAATGAAAGACTTTTTTCCGGAAATGAGCCTGCAACGCCATACCACGAAAATAGAAAATAATCTAAAGGATTAACTTTAAGCCCTCTTATGCTGAGCATTACCGATTATACCTACGATTTACCGGCAGAACGCATTGCTATGCACCCGCTGCCCGTACGCGATGCCTCAAAACTGCTTGTTTACCGCAGCGGAAATATTGAACACACCCGGTTTAAATCGTTGGCGGATTATCTACCTGCCAATACAACATTGTTCTTCAACGATACGCGCGTGATCCGTGCACGGCTTCTCTTCCGGAAAGCAACCGGTGCTGAAATTGAAATTTTTCTTCTTAATCCGGTATCACCTTCCGTTGACCTTGCCCTTTCCATGAAGGCACAAGGTGAATGCACCTGGAACTGCAGCATCGGCAACCTGAAGCGCTGGAAAGAAAACACGGAACTTACTGTGTCAACAGACGAAATCCAACTAAATGCCAGCCTGATCAACCGTTCCTCAGGTCATGTTACATTTACCTGGAAGCCTGCAACGCTCACGTTTGCCGAAATTCTTGAACGCACTGGCGCAACCCCCTTACCACCGTATATAAAGCGTACTGCTAAACCGGTTGATGCCAGTCGCTATCAAACGATTTACTCCGCACACGAGGGTTCAGTTGCCGCCCCCACTGCCGGCCTGCATTTTACAGAGGAAGTATTTGCATTACTGAAAAAGAAAGGCATACAAACTGACTTCCTGACACTCCATGTTAGCGCAGGTACATTTATGCCTGTTAAAGCTGAGGATGCACTTCAGCATGAAATGCACAGCGAGCAACTTATTATTACCCGAAAAAACCTGACTCGTTTACTACAGAAAAACCGGTTTACAGTTGCTGTTGGTACCACAGCCATGCGTACGCTGGAGAGTATTTATTGGTACGGTGTAAATCTGATAAATAATCCAAACGCTCCTTTTACGATTTTGCAAACCGATCCTTACAGGTTTTCCGGACCGTTGCCTACGGTACCCCAAGCATTAGGTGCCGTACTTAACCGGTTGGAAACCACCGGCAACGACTCATTAACCGGAACCACCTCCATCTATATTTATCCCGGCTATACGTTTAAAGTTTGTACTGGTTTGATTACCAATTTTCATTTGCCGGCCTTGATCTTATTGGTTGCCGCATTTATCGGGCAGGACTGGAAGCGGATTTATGAGGAAGCTCTTAAAAGCGATTACCGGTTTCTCAGCTATGGTGACAGTTCCCTGCTGATCCCATAAAAAAAGTCCTGCCCAACAAGGCAGGACCAACTGATCTAATTAGTGCTAACCTGTTATTGGCCGTGGGCATCCACAATACGCACTTCAACTCGTCTTCCTTCTTCCTTGCTGGCTTCAGACTTAGAGGCCCCATAGCCTTTGGCTACAATCCTTCTGCGAACAATACCTCTGTGGTTCAGGTAGTTAAGTACTTCAATAGCCCGCTTGTTAGACAACTCGCGGTTCATTTCCTCCGACCCTTCCTGGGATGCAAAGCCGGAAATCTCTACACTCAAATCAGGATACTTATTCAAGGCAGCCAACACCTCATCAAGTTGTGTATTGTACTGTGGTTTCAGGTTGTTCTTGCCGGCATCGAAATAGATTTTTAGCTGCTTAGCCAACACAGCCCTGTCATAGCTGGGAGTTTTTTTTGCCGGTTGATTTTTTTGCTGCAAAGCCTCTTTGGTCACTTCAAACGTGGGCAACGACAAGATGGTTTTATCACCAACATTCTTCTGCTCAAATTTGCTTTCGTCACTTTCATCGTAATAGTATGTACGCGTAGCTACTTCAAGTTTTTGATTGTTGTCAGAGAAATCAATGTTTTCGATCGTGTTACTCAGCCGGATCAACTCCAATACATAATCAACCCCTTCCTCATCACCGGCAGCAATCAGGTCAAACATCAGATCGTACACATCCACTTTTCCGGTCTGCGCCAATTTCACTTCATGCGATTTGCGCAAATCGGCTTTTACATCACGGTTGGCATCGTAAAAAGCATTTTTCACTTCCACTTCCTGCCCCACCACAATATCAAACTGCCGAATGGCCTTCAGGTTAATCTGCTGATACAGTTCGTAAAAGTAGTCCTGGTTAGGAACATTTACGTTAACGGTGTACGGAAGAAAATCCTCAGACTCGATAACGATGTCGTAATTTTTTGCGGGTGGCAGAATAATCAGGTAGCTGCCCGTTTCCGGATCCGGATCGTACACAAAATCAAGGCGGTTATTGGTTTCGTTATCAATTACATAAATTTTTGTTGGAATCGGCTTACCGGTTTCTCCATTCAAAATCTTTCCCTTGATCATGGTTAACGGAATGGTTGATGCATTGGCAGGCATATCGAGGTAATAGATATCCTGTGCTCCGTATCCGCCTTTCCGGTCAGATGAAAAGTATGCGCGCGTTCCGTTTGCAATCAATGTAAAATAATTGTCGTTAGCGGTGGTATTAACCGGGTATCCCATATTCTCAGGCTTTGTCCACTTGCCTTGCACAAACCGTGATGCAAAAATATCGCGGCCACCCATGGTGTTATGCCCGTTCGAAGTAAAGTATAAGGTTTTCTGATCAGGGTGAATGAAGGGTGCATCTTCATCATCGTTGGTGTTGACCGGCTCCCCCAGGTTCACCGGGGCACTCCAGCTTCCGTTGGCTTGCAATTCTGTTTTGTAGATATCAAGACCGCCTTTTCCGCCCAGCCTGTCGCTGGCAAAGTAAATGGTTTTCCCATCGGGTGTAATGCTGGCGGTTGTCTCCAGATGTTTGCTGTTAACTGTGGGCGCCCAAACGGTTGGCTTCGACCAGTTTTCACCGGAGCGGTTGATCACAAATATGTTTCCGGGATCATCCACACCCCCCATAAAGATCATCATCTTCTGTCCATCGGCTGAGATGCCGGCAGTTCCCACATTCTTTTCAGCGGATACCGGGATGGGTACAGGCTCCGACCATGTACCGGAGTTGTTGTACGAGATGTAAATCTCTTCAATAAATTTATCGCCCGACCGGGTTTTGCCTGTGTTCGGCCTCAATGCGGTAAAGGCCATGGTGCTCTCATCCGCAGAAACTACAGGGTTGTACTCTGTGTACGTGGTGTTAACCACCGAACTGAAATTATATACGGTAACCGGTCGGGGTACCGACATCAACGCGATCGCACTGTGACACATGCTGAGGGTGCGGTCGGCCCGGGCAACCGCTGCTTTGTCGGCTTTGGCCAGCACTTTAAACTGATTAAACGATTCAATGGCGCGTTGAATATCTTCGCTCCGCAGGTATAACTCGCCAAGGTCGAAGTAAACAGTAGCGGGAACCTGGGCCTTGTTTTTAAGCGCAAACGCATAATAGCCGATAGCCTTCGACTGATCCTGGATGCTTGCCGATTTCTGGTAACACACCCCTGTTTTATAATGAACCATAGGGTCTTTCTCGCCCGATTGGATGGCCTCCAGAAAAAGGGGCAAGGCCTGTTCATAATTTTTGATACCAAAGTACCGCTCGGCCTCGGCCAGCGACTTACCCGATTGGGCCAGCCCAGAGGGAATCAGGGCGGCAATAAAAGCAAGTACTATAAGGAGTCTTTTCATAACCATAGAATATTTGGCTGCAATGTTACAGAGTCTGCCAAAGCCAAAACCTTCATTTTTAAAGACAACCTTACAAAGGATAAAAAATGAAGCGTAATAAGCCATTATTAAGAGTATGTTAAAGTATCGGTTAAGCGAAGGCAGGTATAAGGTGCTGGGATCGAAAAAATTGTGGTGATATAGGAATTGATTCGCAGAATATCGAATTTTAGGTTGCTTAGTCGCCTTCCATGAAGAAAAGTCTGCTTACCCGCCTGTTTGATTTAGAGGCAGGGGAAGAGGGTCGTGTGATCCTTCTCCTTGTTATGAGTTTTTTTATGGGCTCCTTCCTGGCTACTTTTTCCGTTGCCGCCCAAACCCTGTTTCTTAACAACCACGATGCAAAGACCGACCTCCCTGAAGCCTTTGCAATAGCCGGGTTGTTCGGCATGGCAGCCACCATTGCCTACAATTTTCTTCAACGGAGAATCCCGTTTCAACTGCTGGGCTTACTGAGCCTCCTTACGATAACCGTAATTACTGCTGCCATTGAGTTTGCCGATAACTTTATTGACAATAAGGAGCTCATTTACTATTTGGGTTTTACGCAGTTAGCCCCATTCACACTCATTGTATTGCTGGTGTTTTGGGGTGGCTTTAACAGGTTGTTCAACGTTCGCCAAACCAAACGGTTATTCGGCAGTGTTGACCAGGGCGCCTTAATTGCTTCGTTGATCTCGTTCTTTACTATTCCGGTTATACTGCCCCTGCTCCCTGATGTTGACTCCTTATATACAATCAGCCTCATCAGCATTACTGTCTTCACCACCTTGTTTTTTATATTATCTGTAAAATTCGGAGGCAAAACCTGGTCGATTGAAAAAGAGAAAGCATCGAATCAAAAAGTAAGCATCACAGCATTCTTTAAAAACAAGTACCTCATTTTCCTATCCTTCTTCATTATTACGGGCATGGTGGCCCTGAATTTCATTGACTACCTTTTTCTGAATGTTTCGACCCAGCAATTCAAACCGGAAGAACTGGCCAACTTCCTTTCCCTGTTTGAGGCAACCGTAGTGATCTTCAGTTTTCTCTTTCAGGCATTTGCCGCTGACCGGGTTATTGCCGACTACGGCCTGAAAGTGGCCATTCTGGTAAACCCTGTCCTGATTGCCATTTTTGCAATCGCAGCCCTGATCATCGGTCTTACGTTCGGCTACACACTGGATAGTCCCTCATTCACTATTTTCTTTGTAATGATTGCCATGTGCCAGCTTTTTGTACTCTCCGTAAAAGAATCGCTGGATGAGCCAGCTCTTAAACTCTACCAGTTACCGTTCGAGACCAACGTCAAAATTGACATTGCCACAAAGCTGGAAGGAACAGTTGCCGCTTTCGCCATGGTAGTTGCGGGCGGGTTGATCATGCTGATTAACCGGGTTGAGGTATTCGATATTCTCTACATTACCCTTTTCAGCATTCCGATTATAGGATTGTGGTACCTGGTTGGCAGCCGGATGTATCCAAGTTACCGGCAAACCCTGCAAAGCACGCTATTGAAAAACAAAGCCACCGTAATCGGTAATGTTGAAAAGGAGTATACCGTTGATAAAGTGCTGGAAAAAGAAATCAATGGCACCGCTGAAGATAAGGTACTGTACGGCTTGAAACTTATGGAGAAACTTGAGCCTTCTCTATTTGAAAATTCAGTCATCCGGCTTGCTGATAGCTACCATCCTAAAATCAAATCATTTGCAATTCAAAAAATTCAGTCGCTGGGTATTGACAAAGACCTGGAGAAAAAACCTGAATTGCGGGAACTTGCACTGAAAGCGCAAGGTGCAACAGAAGACAGCGATGTGCTTGCTATAGCCCCCGACCGGCTGATGAAACTCAGCAAATCGGTGAAACCGGCTGATCGCATACTGGCTGCCAGGTTATTGCGTAAACTAATCAGCCAGCGAACAATATTCATGCTCCTTGAATTGTTACGCGATGGAGACTTTAATGTCCGCAATGAAGCAATTGTAACGGCACGCAAAGTAAAACGTCCTGAAACATTCGCTGTACTCATTGATCTGCTCCCCTCTCCTTCATACGGACATCAGGCCGCATCAGCGCTGATTGAGGCAGGCGAGCTTTCGCTCGATGCTCTTGAAACGGCCTTTCACAAATCTGGCCAGACCGAACTGGTGATGCTGCGCATTGTACAGATTATGGGTCGCATCGGGGGCAATAAAGCGCTTGAGTTGCTGTGGAAAAAAGCAGACTATCCAGACAAGCGGATTGTAAAACAGATTCTCTTTTCGCTTCGGTATATCAATTACCGCGCAACCGGAAGGCAGGCTCGTGAAGTAACCGACCTTCTTGAAACTGAGATCGGAAAAACACTTTGGAACCTGGCCGCGCTGAGTGAACTTCCCCAGGAGGAGGAGGATTTTGAACTCCTACGGGAAGCCTTGCGCGAAGAGATCAGGCTGAATTATGACCAGATAACGATTTTGCTTTCCATCCTGTACGATCCGGAAGCCGTTCAACTGGTTCGCGAAAACATTCAATCGGGCGATCCCAACGGTATTGCGTACGCCATTGAACTGATGGACCTGTTTGTCGACCAGGATCTGAAGCCTAAACTGTTCCCGCTGTTTGATGATATACCCATTGAGAAGAAACTGGAGCAGCTTCAGATATACTTTCCGCGCGAAAGCTACAATCCCATACAGGTAATCAACTACATTCTTAATCGCGACTTCAACCAAAACAACCGCTGGACAAAAGTGTGCGCGGTGTATACTTCGGCCTTTCTGAAGGACTTCCGGATCAGCCGCGGCCTTATCGCGCAAATGTTTAATAAGGACAAACTACTTCAGGAAACTGCCGCATGGGTACTCTATAATAAAGACCGAAGCGCCTACGGGGTGATCAGCCAACGTTTGCCTAACCGCGATAAGAAGTTCCTTGACTCAGCCATTGAAAACAACCAATTGCTCGATGGACTCAACGATGGCTTCTTCCTGGGCATTGAAATGGTGCTTTTCCTTAAACAATTGCCGGAGTTCAAAAACATAAGCGGGGTATTGCTGGCCGATCTGTTTGATAAGATCACCCCCCTTGACCTTACACCCGGAGAAAAGGTTACGTTTTCGGCCGATCAGAATGCCCCCATCTTCATTGTAGCCCACGGGCAGGTTGTGCTGAAAGAAGGAGAGACTGTGCGCCACACCCTGAAGCCCGGAAGTGTATATGGCGACATCTTCCTCCAGAATAATGTGGTGTACCAGGCGGATACCCTTCAAGCCGCTGAGCGCTCCGTAGTATTCCGCATCAACCTGGTTGATTTCTACTTTGTTATTGCCAACCACCACGAACTGGTGGAACAACTCATAAAAAATGTAACCGAACAGAAAATCACTGCGTAGACTGATAAATCCTTACCAACCATGAAATTTGATATCGATGTACTTATTCTGTTTGCCGACAAGGACAATGAAGCAGGTAAAGGGCAAACCGGGTGGGTTACCCAATTCAAAAAATTCCTTGAACTGATGCTTTCACAGGTGCTCGGAGAGAAGCCGAATATCCTGCTCAAAAGCGAGTTCGACAACATGACTTCACCAAAGCTCGACAATGCAGCAACCCTGGTAAGCATTCTGTCGCCTGATTTCATTCGCTCAGGCCAGTGCCTCGATAACCTCGAAACATTTTACAAGGCTGTTGAAACTTCCGGTAAAACCCTTAACCGCGTATTTGAGGTTTTCAAAACACCCCTTTCTCTTCAGGAACAGCCACCCCGGCTCCGCGAACTCATCGGTTACGAAATGTACCAACTCGATAACGAAACCGGTGAGGTGCGCGAATACACCGACTATTTCAGCTCCGATGCCGAACGTCAATACTGGATGAAGATGGTTGACCTTGCCTACGATATTTACGATACCCTGGCTGAACTGAGGGGCACTGAAAAAGCGCAAGTCAAAAGCATGCATCAACGTAAAACCATTTACCTGGCAGAAACAGGACATGACTTATCGGTGCAGCGAAATATCATCAAACGCGAATTGCAACGGCATGGATATGTAGTGCTGCCCAACAAGACCCTGCCCGACAGCCTGGGTGAGTTCGAGCGCATTGTACGGAAAGGCATTGATGAAGCCAGTCTTTCCATTCACCTGATCGGCAGTGCGTACGGTGAGATACCTGAAGGAGCCGACCGCTCCATCGTGGATCTGCAAAACAGGTTTGCTGCTGAAAAGAGTGCTCACGTAAGCAAAGAGGAATTTACCCGCCTTATTTGGATTTCGCCTAACCTGATTAATGCGAGTGAACGGCAGAAAGCCTTTATTGAAAACATTAAACGCGATACCGAAGCACAGGAAGGTGCCGAAATTCTTCAAACTCCGCTGGAGGACTTTAAAAATATCATCCGGGAAGAATTGGTGGATTCATCACAGAAAAAATCGTTGGCAGAAACCGGTGGGAAATCGGTATACCTGGTGCACGATAAGGTAGACGTGCAGGAAGTAAAACCAATTATTGATGCTATTCAAAAATCGGGATATACAGTAATTACTCCTGAATTCGATGGCGAACTTCTTGACCTGCGTCAGAAGCACATTGAAAACCTGCGCACGTTCGACAGTGCCATTATTTACAAAGGCAAAGTAAACGATCAGTGGGTGCGCATGAAAGTGCTTGACCTGCTGAAGGCACCCGGGTTTGGGCGAAAGAAACCCATTAAAGGCAAAGCCGTGGTAACCACTCCCGGATCGAAACTAAACCTCGATGCATTCAAAAATCAGAATGTACGGCTGGTTGAATCTGACCCGCGAGACACCCCCCAATCGATCAAACTATTGTTGGAGGAATTTAACGGATAATACCGGAACGGCTTGCCTGATGCGCAGCCCGGCCCGATGAGTTATAAAGATTATGGTTTATTAAACACACGAGTATGAACCAGGCCACACAAAAAACCTCAACGCTCAATCCCTTTCCGGGGTTGCGGCCCTTCAAGATTGAAGAGAGCCATCTCTTCTTCGGACGTGAAGGACAGAGCGATGAAGTGCTCCTGAAACTTTCCAAGAACCGGTTCGTTGGCGTCATTGGCCCTTCCGGCAGCGGTAAGTCGTCATTCATTTACTGCGGAGTACTCCCCATTTTGTATGGAGGTTTCTTAACCGATGCCAGCCCCAACTGGGAGGTGGTGGTAACACGGCCGGGTGCCGGGCCAATCGATAACCTGGCCGAATCGCTGTTAAAAAACAACAAGGAGTACCTCGATGCGGATGCCGATGAGCGCAAAATTAAACGCACCATATTCTCCACGCTGTTGCGAAGCAGTTCACTCGGATTGGTGGAGGCCGTAGAGCAGTCGCGCAGGTCGGCTGAGGTGAACTACCTCATCCTGGTTGACCAGTTTGAAGAGTTGTTTCGTTTTAAAGACAGCACCGACCCGAACTCTGTAAACGAAACGCTGGCCTTCGTTAACCTGCTTATTGAAGCCATCAATTACCCGGACTTCCCCATTTATGTGGCCATCACCATGCGATCAGATTTTATCGGTGAGTGCGCCCAGTTTCCTGAACTTACCCGTAAAATCAACGATAGCCACTATCTCATTCCGCAACTTACCCGCGAGCAAAAGCGCAGGGCTATAGAAGGTCCGGTGGCCGTGGGCGGAGCCAGTATTACACCCCGCCTTGTTCAGCAACTGCTCAACGACCTTGGCGATAACCCCGATCAGCTACCCATTCTTCAGCACGCATTAATGCGTACATGGAGCTACTGGGCAAACTACCGCGACTACGAAGACGAGCCGGTTGACCTGAAGCATTACGAGGCCATCGGCACCATGCGCGAAGCATTGAGCATGCACGCCAACGAAGCGTTTGATGAGCTAACTGAAGACCAACAGCGGATATGCGAAGTGCTGTTTAAAGCGATAACCGAAAAACGCGGTGAAAATTTTGGCATCCGCAGGCCAACCCGGTTAAACGAAATCGCTTCGATTGCCGACTGCCCGGAAGAGGAAGTGATTGATGTGATTGAAAAATTCCGTGAGCCCGGCCGGTCTCTGCTCACCCCTGCACATGGCACGCCAATCACCTCCAAATCCATGATCGACATTTCGCACGAAAGCCTGATGCGGATTTGGGTGCGGCTTAAAAACTGGGTTGACGATGAAGCCGATGCCGTGCAGATGTACCTGCGCCTGGCCGAGGCGGCATCAATGTACCAGGTGGGCAAATCCGGTTTGTGGCGACCACCCGATTTGCAGCTCGCGCTTAACTGGCAAGCCAAACACAAACCCACCCTGGTGTGGGGCCAGCGCTATCATCCCGCCTTTGAGCGAACCATGGTGTTTCTTGAATACTCCAAAAAGGAATTCGAGACCGAACAGCGTATTCGCGAACTGGAACAAAAGCGCAAACTTCAGCGCGCACGTGTAACCGCCATCGTGTTCGGTACACTCACCGTAATTGCCTTACTCTTCCTGGTGTATGCGTTCATCAAGAAAACCGAAGCGGATACCAACTGGCAACTTGCTGAAGAACAGAGAAAACAAGCCGATTTTCTGCGAAAAGAAGCTGAATTGGCCCGTGACGATGCACAAACACAACGTGACCTGGCTATTAAAGCTCAGGAAGCAGAGGCCGAACAACGGGCAGCGGCAGAGGCCGCGCAACGTCAGGCTGAACTAAGTGCCGAGGAGGCCAGAAAGCAAGAGGCGGAGGCTAAACGACAGGCGGGAATAGCCCGCAGCAATCAAAAATTGGCTGAAGAAAAAGAAAAAGAAGCCCGCGAACAGGAACAACTTGCTATTAAGAATGCGGCCGAGGCACTCCGCCAACGGTATGTAGCCCAGGCCAAAGCCATGGCCCTCAAATCGCTGGAACTCAGTAACGATACCGAACTGGAAAGCCAGTTGGCCCAGCAGGCATTTCTGTTTAATACCAAATACGGAGGCGAACCCTACGACAATGACATTTACAACGGACTGTTTTATGCCCTCCGTAACACCAATCATCCGCTTACGGAAAGTTTAAAAGGTCATGAATATGGTGCCGCCCGAACGTTGGTTACCCACCCCGGAGATGCGGCTATTTATTCGGGTGGAAGCGATGGGAAGGTCATCCGCTGGAACAACCAGGAAACCGCCTGGGTAGCCACTGAACTGGTTAGAAAAAGGAGCGACTACCAGGTGTACGCCATGGACATTCATCCGGACGGAACACGCCTGGTTGCGGCTGGCCTTTATTTTACTGATGACACAAGAAATTACATAGAGTTGTACGACCTGAAAACCATGGGGGCTCCTAAAAAAATACCCGGCTTCTTCAAAGCAGTGGAGAACGTTCAGTTTACACCCGATGGAAATGGCTTGTATGCCCGCGATAATGGCGGGAACAGCATTCGGTATTCCGACTTCACTACAACCCGGGAGGTAATAACACCCCCGGAAAAAATCAATGCCATTGAATTAAGTGCCGATGGAAAAAGGCTGGCAGGTGCAGGCGACAAGGGTACGCTCTATATCTGGGATGTTACCAATAACTACAGGGTTACCGAACTTAAAATGGGAACAGCCCCGCTAACTGCGTTAGCGTGGCACCCAACTGATAACCAATTGATCGTGGGCAACAACACCGGATTGCTGCGCATCGTTCGTGCCGGCATTATTGTTCGCACCCTTTCCGGCCACCGCGGACCCATCGAACAAATCCGGTACAACAACGCGGCCACTACCTTTGCCTCGGCCAGCAAAGACAAGACCGTGCGCATCTGGACGGTTAATCGCTTAACGGTACCCCCCATCGAACTGCGCGATCACCTTGACTGGGTGTGGAGCCTCACCTTCTCGCCCGATGACAGGCAAATTATGGTCGGGCTGCACAGTGCCCAGCAGACGATCCGTCAGGATCAACTGAAAAATGAGGAGAGCATCCGGGCCTATCCGACCCAGATTCCCATGATGTCGACCATACTATGCTCGTGGGCTATTAAAAATAACATGAGCACTGAAGATTGGAATACCTATGTGGGTGCCGATTTGAAAAAAGAACTGACCTGTGAAAACCTTCCGCCCAATAACAACTAGCACTGCATGAAAAGACTCTACGCGTTATTACTTTTTCCGGTATTTGTTTTCCCTGCCTTTTCACAGGATTGCGTACAGACGCTGCGCCTGGCGCGTGCTACGTACGAACAAGGGCGTCTTCATGAGATTGAAGGACAGCTTTCCGGTTGTCTCAAAGCCGAAGACCAGGGCGGTTTCAAAAAAGATCAGAAACAAGAACGGGTTGAGGCCTACAAGTTGTTATGCCTGAGCTATATCTACCTGGAAGAGCCTCAGAAAGCCGATGAGGCCATGCTCAACATTAAAGGCACCGACCCCTACTACGAACCCAGTGAAGCCGTTGACCCGGCCGAGTTTGTAGCCCTCTTCAATACGTTCAGGAAAAATCCGGTGTACCGCATCGGCATAACCCTGGGCGGAAATTTTGCTCAGCCCAACATCTCCGAATTGGTTTACGTGAATGAATTTACAGGCGACAGCAAATTCAAGCGGGCTTTTGCTATCCAGTTCGGTGGTGCTGTTGATGTTCCGCTTGCCCTTTTCAAAACCAAAAATAAGTTGACGCTCCATGGCGAACTCCTCTACCAGCAGCGCAAATTTCAGATCGACCAGCAGGAAAGCAGGGGTATAAACCCGGTTGACGGATCGGAACTGATTAACCAACTGCAGGGTGCTGAAACACAAAACGTAGTTGTACTTCCTGCCGAACTTCAGTACCGTTTCCTTGATAATGACAAGCTCAATCCGTTTGTAGGCTTCGGCATCGCACCGGAACTCATGCTCAGCAGGAAAATCACAATTGAAAAAATCCGTGATGAGCAACCGGGCGTTCCCGAAAAAACGGAAGACCTGGAACACAACACCTTTAACCTGAGCGCCACCGTTTCGGCCGGGGTAAAATTGCCCCTGAGGCCGGGGGTAGTGGTTATTGCGGTGCGGTATGCCCACGGACTTACCAACGTTACCACCGCCTCGCACGCCTATGCCAACCAAGCCCTTGCACTGGATTACGGTTTTGCCGATTCCATTTTTAAAATGTCATCGCTGTCGCTTAGCGCCACGTACGTGTACGAAGTATTCAAACCCAAAAAACTGACTCGGAAAAAATGAGAGGATACGCTATACTGTTACTTTTCCTGGTAACGACCTGTAACAACATGGAGGATGCCGAACTATCGGAGCGTTCAACGTTCATGAAGGTATTTAACGGCATACAGGGAATTGAAGCGGCCGCTGCCGAGCTTACCCCGGACGGCTACATTGTGCTGGGCAACATGGCCATCGCCCGCGATTCGGTGGTTACCGTGGTGTTCAAAACCGACAAACAAGGCAACCGGATAGGGCCCATGCGTTATTACCAGGGCGGCTCAGGCAATGCCATTAAAGCGTTGCCCGGCAATACCGGTTACTTGATTGTGGGCGAGAAGATTAAAACAGACCCGAACGCCACACCAACCGATAACATTGATATCATTTCGGCCCGCATGCTGCACATTAGCAACGATCTGGACAGTTTACGAACGATTTATTTTTCGGATACCTCGCCCAATGAAGTGAAAGTGGATTATCGGGCTACAGCGCTCACCATTACACCGGCCGGCAAAATTGTGGTATTGGGAACCTATCAAAAAACACTAAACGATCCGGAAAAACCTTTTATTCACCAATACAACAGTGCTTTCACAGCATTGGAATGGCAGAATGATGGCGAAAGTTTTACCCGGAGTTATAAACATGCCAGGTCGGTTCAATACAATAATGGGAAGATTTTATATGCCAGTGCAGTTGCACTTCAGCAACAAAATTTTAGTAATTCCTGGATTAGCGTAAATCAGATTGCCGAAGGCTCTACCGTGAGCGATGTTGACCTGGTAGGCGCGGCTTCCGAACAATCGTTTCAACCGGCCGACATCCAGCCGGGAAGTTCGGGCTTTGGATTGATTGCTACCCGCTCGAGTACGGATGGAGGCAATGCTAATGTATTCTTTGCACGGGTCGATGCAACCGGAAAAGTAGTGCCTTCATCAGCTAAATTTTATGATACGGTCAACGGGATAACCGGTGAAACCGTTTCGCAGACTCAGGATTATGGTTCATCCATCACGGCAACAAAAGATGGTTGGTTTGTGCTGGCTGGTCATTTTCAGACATCCGTTTCATTGGGAGTTGGTAAGGGAGGTAATGATATCCTCCTCATCAAGATTGATCCGAACGGAAACCTGATTTGGAAAAAAACAATTGGCGGCACCGGCAGCGAGACAGTTAGTACAATCCGGGAAGCAGACGACCGGGGTTTGGTGCTGTGCGGAACAAACACAGTAAATGGTGTTGCTTCTATTTTTCTCATTAAGACTGATCGGAACGGAGATCTGAAAAATTAACTATTGGGTAAGCTATGGTGAACATTACTACGTGTAAGGCATGGATAACACAGGGGCTGGCAATCCTGCTTTTCCAGGGATTGAGTTATCCGCTCGCGGCTCAGGCTCCAACTGTAACAACTCCATCTGTTACAGCAATAACACCAACAGGCGCAACCCTCGGAGGAACTGTGACCGGTACGCTTACGCACTGGGGAACACGGTGGAGCACAACCTCTCCGGTAGGTACTTCCAACGAGTTGGAAGAAGCCTCGGCAGCAACGGGTGCCTTTACCCAGGCACGAACCGGGCTTCCGTCAGCTTCCAGGATTTTCTTTGTTGCTTATGCACGGAATAATGCTGATGAGGGCGCTACAGCAGAGACAACTTTTTTTACTGAACCCAGTCAGTTAACCGGTGGCGAATTTACCGTTACGGCCACAGGCGAAACAACAATTATGCTCACCTTTCCGGCAGCCGATTCCTGGGAAGGCTCAGCAGTTACAGGTGGGTACGTTATTTTCAGAAATGCCGGCAGTGCCCCTTCACTTGGCGCCCTGGCTGATGGCGCGGCACCACCCGCTGATGGAACCGGTCATAAAATTGCTACTATCACAGACGGCACCGCCACTTCATTTAATAATACAACAGGCCTGAGTGCAGAAACAGAGTACTTCTACACCATTGTTCCATTTGTATGGGATGGTGCAGCTGTAGGTACATACAACTACAACCTTACTTCGCCACAAACGGCCAGTGACTTTACGTTCTCAACAAACCCAACCACGCATCCCAGCAATGGCACCTTTACGGTTACTGCAGTAAGTTCAACACAAATCAACCTTGCCTTCGATGCGCCCTCCGGAAATACTGACGGTTACATTATTCTCAGACGAAACGATGCCTCTGATCCGACAACCGCTGGCATTGTTGACGGAGTAAATCCGGCCACCCTGGCCGGGATGCTTCCCGCAGGAACCACACTTGCGGGCACTTCTACGTCATCAACATTTAATAATACCGGGCTTTCACCGGCAACACGATACCGTTATCTCATCATTCCTTACAATGCCAATGCTACCAGCGAACCCGGAACTTTCAATTACAAAACAGACGGCACACCGGTTACACCTAAAAACGACTGGACATTTGCCACTGAACCCAGCGGGCATGCCACCGGCTCGCTCACAGCCACGCCCGTAAGCCCCAGCCAAATTAACCTGTCGTTCAACAGCATAACCACTTCGGGTATAACAAATGCCGCAGGATATATTCTGCTTATCAAGGCTTCAGCCATTGTAGTTGGCGACCTGGCCGGCCTGGCAGATGGCGTGGCCCCGAATTCATTTGGCCTTTTTAAAGCGATCATCAATTCAACCTCGGCAAGCACCTACAACGATGCCACCGGTCTTTCGCCCAATACAACGTATCACTATGCCCTTATACCGTTTAACCGGATTTCAGATGACGAAACGTACAACTACCTTACCACCTCCGGTTTTGTAACCGGTAGTGCCACCACGAATCCGATAGGTATGACTTTCAACGAAATACCAGGCGGCACACCACCGGTTATATCAGGTACGGTGCTTGGGGCCGGGCTAGCGGGACAGGTGATCGCGGGCTTCTCGGTAACTTCAGAGGGTACACAAATCATAACTGATCTTCAAATTCAATATTCAGGAGCCGATCCGAACGTGGTTTACAGCGATGAATACCTCTACCGTTCAACGACCGCAGGAACTCTGGGCACTCAGATTGCTTCGGATGGTACGCCTGACGGTAACTTTAACTGGGGGAGCATAGCTGTAGCGGATCGGACAATTTCGTCAACCCCGGTTTACTATTACCTGGTGGTGGATGTTGACAATAACGTAACATCGGCAACGGCAAGCAGCAGCGTTGCGTTGAGCCAGGCAAATGTGAGTGTTGACAACGGCATAGTAAACACCTTCTCCATAAACAAACCATTCACCTTCAACACCTCGCAACTCTCGAATATTATTTTAAACGGAGGAACTACAACTTCAATTCCGTACATAGGCCATCGACAAAATGACGTTACGAATTCAAAACCAAGTCTGGCGACCTTCAGAATTCAGGATGGTGGCGGGGCAACCGATGGTGACAATAAATCAACCACCCTCACTGCCCTTACGATTCAGATCACCAACCACACCAACCTGCGGAGGGTGGCTTTGTATGACGGAGGCACTGAAATCGGGGGCACTGACCAGCTTGTGAGCAGCAGCACGGTAAATTTTACCGGGCTTTCGCTTACCGCCAATGATGGAAATACAAAAGACTTTACCCTTAGAGTTACATTTCAAGACAACCCGGTTGTTGATAAACAGCAAGTTCACGTAACCATAACCAATGCTACGGCTGCGGCAACCGGCTCAGGCTTTGCAGCGACCAATGCAGGCGGGGCTTCATCCAGTTCGGCTGCTCCGACAAATATTATTGAAGTTGTGGCCGACCGTTTTACCAATACCGGGAACCCACCCAATACACCAATCAATACGAATTTCCCTTTTACTGTACGGGCAGTTGATGCTCAACAAAATATCGATGTAGATTATGCCGGCCAGATTGAACTTGCCGCTATAGGAGGAGGCGGTATCCTCACCTCTGCCGGAGGGCCTTCCCTAACGCCATTTTTAAGTGCGGGCCAGGTTTCCTGGTCGCAGTTGCGCCTCTCTCAATCAGGAATATACTCCTTAACGGCTTCCGATGCCGGTTACGCGAATGAAATTGGCAGTACCCAGGCAACTGTGATTATCTCCAGTTCCGCTTCATTAATAACCCAGGGCACAACCACCCCTCCAACCATTTGTTATGGAAATTCATTTTTCACCCTCAGCAATATTGTTATTACGGAAACTGATGTTGCCGGTATTTCCGGGGCACCCGGTACCTATACTTTTTCCATCGCACTCCCCAGTGGGTTTGTGTTTAATCAAGCGGTAACAACCGGGGTGAGCACGTTAGGTGGAAGTGATATAACCATTCCCGCAGCACCACATTACAGTTATCCATCAGCCAATATTGCTCAGTTCAGTTTTACACTCAACGGAACTGCTAATTTAAACGTAATAACGATAAGCGGGCTCCAGGTGGGCCGCCCTCATCCCGGCACTCAAAGTCCTCCGCCCACCGGTACACTGAACATTACCCGTTCGGGCGGTTCGGCCATCATTGCGGGTGTTGCTGCCGGTACAGTGCTTGGCACCGTGGGGGCAAGTCAGCAAAACCCGGCAGTGGATTTTACCGTTGCAGCACTAACTGGAAATCCACCGGTTGACCCTACAACAACTATCTTTAATGCGGGCAGTCCGGCTGTAAAGTTAGTGCCAAGCAGTTTACCTGCAGAGTCTGCATTCACTGGACCAAATGGAGGCGTATCCTTTGTCAACCCGGACTACCGCTTTAATCCAAATTCACTGGCACCTGGCACTTACCCGGTGGTGCTTACGCATACGGCTGCCAGTGGTTGTCAGTCGTTTAGAACTAAAAATTTTGATGTAATAATTTCAGGAATAATAAATCTCAATTCATCTTACTGTAAAAACGATCCACCGTCTCCTCAGTTAGATGTCAATCAGGCTTATATTGATCTTATCATGGGGGGGCCAGGATGGGAGTTAAGTCATTTTGTGTATTACAGAACAGCAGGTGGTACCTTTAACTGGGTAACCATTTCATCACCCATACCTTATCCTAATCAGGTATTTAATCCTGGCGAATCCATTTATGATCCGGAATACCTGTACTGGGGTGGTCAGATTCCGATAGGATTTGCCGTGTGCAACAACGGATCCTATCCGTGTAATGGCACTTCCGCTTTTGTAGTAACCTACCAATGGGTAACCGTACGGACGGCTCCTGCGGTGTCGTTTACCATGCCAACTACTTTCTGTGTGGATGATGCACCGATAACCCTGGTAGGGACTCCTCCTAATTCAAATAACGTACTCGATGACCGGTTTAATGAAGACTCACCAAATGATCCGATCTCAGTATCACCAACTAACCCGCGGGTATGGTCCTTTAGTCCAAGTACCATGGGTGTGGGCACTGCAAATATTTCGTACACCTACAAAGACCCGGCAACGGGTTGCAGTTCAACGTCAACACCTGTTACGGTAACCGTAAATTCAAGACCTGCCTCGGTTTCTTCAGGAAGTATAACTCCCGGAACCTCACAAACCATCTGCCAGGGTGCAGCCTTCTCCAATTTTACAGCCTCTGTAGTAGCAGGCACTTCCTACACCTGGTATTCCAACAGCGCGCTAACCGATATTGTCGGTACAACCAACGTCTTTACTCCGCCAGTTGATAATACCATTCCGCAACTAAATACATTCTATGTGACCCGAACGATCCTTGGCTGCGAGAGCAATAAGCAACCGGTTTCGCCTCCACCGGCTCTCTCCGTTTCCATTAATGTAATTGCTACACCGGGACCACCGGCAGCGAACAGAAGCTTAGACTATTGCGTAAACGACAACATCCCACCAGCCGATTTGCAGGTTACAACCGCAACGGGTACGGTACGATGGTATCTGCAAGGTAACCCCTCTTCTATATTTACCGGTACCAACCCGACAGCCGCCAACCTGGGAATCAATACGACAATTGCCGGATTTTATACGTTTGAACTAACCCAAACCGATGCCAACGGGTGTGAAGGGCCTATACCGGGTAGCCGGCCCATATTCACGGTTGAGATCAAAGCCCTGCCTGCTTTAACCTTAACAGCCGACATTGCTGACCTTAACAAAATTTGCACAACCGGAGGGAACTTCAAGGTTACGGCATTTGATCAGGGGGTTCAGACATCAGGGGGTTCATGGTCCGGGGCCGGGCTTGCCGGGGCACTTAGTCCTTCGCCATTCGGAGAAGTGGTTGTAAATCCGGTTAACCTCAACCCTAATAATTATACCCTGCAATACAACTACACCTCCGGAACATCCGGATGCTCCAATAGCTCGAACATCAACTTTAAAATATTGCCGCGCATCAACGTTGTATTCAACCCGCTTGACTCGTGTGACAAAGTGTTTGTCCGGCTGAATAATACCTCAACCGTGGATTACGGAGCATTACCCTCTGTACCTCCTACAACCATTGCTGAAACCGGTTGGCTCTTCCAGGATGGTTCAAGTCTTGCCCTAGGCAGCGGGGCCGTTCCGCCAGGAACAAACGCAGGCCGTACCCAGGGAACGTATTTCAGTCCGGAGCACCGCTTCAGCACAGTAGGCGGATTTACCGTCCAAACCACCATGCGCACAAGCGATGGTTGCGTTTATACGGGAAGTAAACAGGTAAATATTAAGCCCAAGCCGGTTATTAATTTCTCATGGAGAAATCCCTGCCGGATTGACGGGACAACGCCAACGGATACCACACGCACCGTGTTTCTGGCTGTTGAAACCAGCTCTCCGGTCATACCCCTAGCTACATACCTGTGGGATTTCAAGGTGAACAATGTGCTGGATTATTTTTCTGCGGGAACAGGCGCCAATCCGGTTGTCCGGTATAATCGAGATGGTATTGATGCGGTCAATCTGATCGCTACTTCCATTGACGGCTGCCGGGATACGATTCAAAAGCCGGTGTATGTGGTGCCCAAGGTTGCCCCTATTAATCTAGCAAACGCTTACCTGCAAACCTTTTCTGCTGATGGTGACCGATGGCTTACCGGTGGGCAGAATTCATCCTGGCAGTATGGCACGCCAGCCGGTACGGTAATTAACACCCCGGGCGAAAAGGCATGGGTCACTAACTTAACAGGACCCTCCAATTCAGCAGAAAAGTCCTGGGTATTAAGCCGGTGTTTTGATTTTTCAAGTGCCACGAAGCCGGCCATTGCCCTGGATATATGGGCTGATACCCCCGCGGGTATTGACGGTGCGGTGCTTCAGGTAAATACCAATGGAAACATTGAAGCAGATGCAGCCTGGACTGTGGTGGGTGCAGTTGGCCAGGGTGTCAACTGGTACGACCAGGGAGGGATTGCCAGCAAGCCAGGAAATCAACCGGCTGGAGATGTGGGCTGGAGCGGCAGCGCACTGGATGGCCGGTACACTACCTGGAAGAGCGCGCGGTTCAAACTGGACAACCTGATCGGCAACCCGCGGATTATCTTCCGCGTTGCTTACGCCAGCACCGTTAGCGCCCGCGAAGGTTTTGCAATTGACAATGTCTTTATCGGTGAACGGAGCCGCAGCGTTTTGGTTGAGAACTTTACAAACACATCGGCAGCCGCCAACACCAATGCACACAACGATGGTTTCAGGCAATTTGAAAAAACCAGCGTTGATATTGTTAAACTCCAGTATCATACCGGATTCCCCGGTGCAGACCCAGTAAATGAACTCAACTCCCTGATGCACAATGCACGGACTACCTTTTATGGAATTGGGGCATCCCCAACCTTCAGGGTGGATGGGGAACTCAGATCGGGAACTCCGTTAACTTGGATAACACCCCTATTTAATGACCGCACCCTTGAGCCTTCACCATTAAAAATAGAAAGTACACAGGTAAAATCCGGATCGGTTGTTCGGATTAACACCTACATCAAAAATACTTCGTCCACCTTCTCCTTCCCTGCCGGATCGCACGTGTTTACCGTTGTAACGGAGAAGGTCATAACAACCGGTGCGTATCTCGGTGCCCCGAACGATTCATTGATTTTTGTGGCGAAAGACATGCTTCCTTCTCCTGCCGGGGTAACGATCACATCCGCCATTGCTCCGGGCGACAGCCTAATCTTACCGGAAATTACCTGGGATACCCGTGACCTGATAGATCCTACGAAGGGGGCTATCATTATTTTCGTACAATCCATTCAGGGTGGCAATAAAGAAGTGCACCAGGCGCGTATATTTCTCAACCCTCCGGTTCCTGACCTGATCACCGCCATCGAAGACCCCGTCTTTGCCGAAAAGATCCAGGTATTCCCCAACCCGGCCAGCCATGAGCTCAACATCCTGCTTCCGGAGCCGGCCGGAGTACTAATGCCTTTTATGCTGGTGGATATTCAGGGCAGGAATGCAGTTGAAACATCCTTCCGTCCGGGCGAGCAATTGAAGACACTCAGCACGGCCCACCTGGCAAGCGGCTTGTATATTCTGCAACTCAGATCAAGAAATGCAACCGTGCGCAAGAAAGTGATGATTGTGCATGGGCGGTAGTTAACCGGTGTACCATTAGCTGACATTGGATTCTAAAATACCTGGAAATCAACCCGTTAAAACAACTCGCACCCGTTGCACGAATGGCCGCCTTCGCCTATTTTTAGCCTTCAAACAACCCCTCGATGGAAATCTTCCTCCATGCCGAAACGTGGCTGGCCCTGCTCACCCTAACCTTTTTTGAGGTCGTTTTAGGCATTGACAACATCATTTTCATTTCCATTATCTCCAACCGGCTGCCTGTAGAAATCAGAGCCCGCGCCCGTAACATGGGCCTGCTGCTGGCCATGGGGGTGCGCATCGTGCTGTTGCTGGGCATCACCTGGGTAATTACGTTCACCGAGCCGCTCTTTACCGTTGGCGATATCGTTCCTGAATTCCTGCACAAGTATGTTAATGCCGACCACGGCTTCAGCGGCCGTGACCTGATTCTCGGTTTTGGCGGATTATTCCTCATCGCAAAAAGTACCCGCGAAATCAACCATGAAATGGAAGGTGAAGATGAGCTGGTTAATGTGGGCAAAGCCAAAGTAAATGTTACCGGCATCATTATTCAGATTATCCTGATTGACATCATTTTCTCATTCGATTCAATCCTTACCGCGGTGGGCCTTACCAACCAGGTACTCATCATGATCTTTGCCGTGATTATTTCCATCGGCATCATGATGGTATTTTCCGGAAAGATCAGTGAATTCATTAACCGGCATCCCTCCATGGAAGTGCTTGCACTTGGCTTCCTGATTCTTATCGGGTTTATGTTATTCCTGGAAGGCCTGGAGTATGAAATTCCTAAAGGCTACATCTATTTTGCCGTTGCCTTTTCGCTGCTCATTGAAATGGTGAACATCCGTGTGCGGGGAAGAAGAGACAAAAAGCGAAAAGCAGAAGAAGCCGAGGTTGTGAAACAGGAGTGATCATAAATTTTAGATTTTAGAGTAGAATTGTTTTTTAAAATCATCAATCTAAAATCGTCAATCTAAAATCCAAAATTGAACTACTCCCCTCCTTTCATACTATTCAATCGTCACCTCGAAACCATTTACCCGGCCTTATTTCGCAGGGTAAGCATACCAGTCTATCAGCGTGAGCGCATCTCTACTCCAGACAATGATTTTCTCGACCTCGACTGGCTTAAGCAAGGGTCTCAAAAACTGGTCATCCTCTCACACGGGCTGGAAGGCAACTCCCAACGTGCATATATAAAAGGAATGGCGAAAGCCTTGTTCCAGGGCGGCTTTGATGTACTTGCCTGGAATTACCGCGGCTGCAGTGAGGAAATGAACAGGCAAATTCGTTTCTACCATAGCGGTGCAACCGATGACCTTGACGTGGTTATAAAGCATGCAACTGGTCTGCGCTATAAAGCAATCAGCCTTGTGGGATTCAGCTTGGGTGGCAACCTGACGCTCAAGTATTTGGGCGAGGGGCGCACCCGACCGGCTATGCTTTCGAAAGCCGTGGTTTTTTCAGTACCGCTTGATCTCCATAGCAGTTGCCTCAAAATTTCGGAACCCGCCAACTGGCTGTACGCAAACCGCTTTCTGGTTAGCTTGAAAGAGAAGGTGAACCGAAAGGCCAGGACCCTGCCCGAACTCCGCATTGCAGGACTTAATAAAATAAAAACCTTGATGGAATTTGATGACCTTATTACCGGTCCGATACATGGATTTAAAAATGCACTGGACTACTATGCCCAATGCAGTTCCCTTCGTGTGGTGAATGCTATTCAAACACCAACCTGCGTTATCAATGCCGCCAACGATCCGTTTCTAAGCCCTGAATGTTTTCCGGTTGATCTCCTGAAGAACCACCCGGCTGTACACTTTGTATGTCCGCCACGGGGTGGGCACGTTGGATTCTCTGAATTTGGAACAAAAGGTCTATATTGGTCGGAACGGCAGGCCGTTGCATTTTTATCCAATGATTGAACGCTTCAGCATAACAACCCCATCCACCAAACTCAGTCAGCGGTTTGCAGTCGATGTTCCCGATTTCTATAAACCACGGTACAATGCCTCCCCAACACAACTCCTTCCGGTAATTACCGGATCGGCACCCCAGGGGTTATCGCTCTTTTATTGGGGCCGGCCACCCAAAGCAGCCGGTAACAAAGCATTGAGCGAACGCATCATCAACCTTAAACTCGAAAACCTTCTCGACAGGCCGGTGCTTCAGAGAACGCTTTTCAAAAACAGGTGTATCATTCCTGCTGATGGATTTTACGGCTGGAAAAAAATCGGAAGAAAATCA
>JBBINY010000028.1:11092-36761 GCA_037443645.1 Cytophagales bacterium | reverse complement strand
TTTTTGAAGTGCCAGCGCTCGTTCCAGTTGCCCCATATCTTCGTAAACAAGTGACAAGTTAAAAACATTTCCCGCGATGCCTTCAATATGACCAATGACCTCCCTAATCCGCTTTGATTTTTCAAACTCAACAATAGCCTCAGCATGACGCTTTTGTAATAAGAAAATTAACCCCCTGATGTTGCAGCAATACGAAATGCCATGCTGATTATTTATTTCCTCTTGGATTGCCTGTGAGCGGTCAACAAAATCAAGGGCTAACTCGTAATTAGCCAACTCCTTATACGTCCAGGCCAACTCACTATATATATTCGCTGTGCGCATTCTCAGATTATGCATTTCTGCGATTTTAAGCGCTTCATATAAATACTTTGCCGCCATTTCAAACTGGCCCAACTCTTCATAGATTTCACCTATGCGTTGGTGAACCTCCGCCTGCTGAGGCGGGTACTGGTATTCTTTCAGCAATTCAAACGCCTCAAATGCCTCCTCAAGCGCCAGCGAATACTTACTTTGTTGCATGGCAAGAGTGGCCAGATTAAGATGGCACTCAATCAGCTGGTAGTTGTTATTTATGCTTTTAACCAACTGCAGACTTCGGGTAAAGTATTCCATTGCTTTATCGTACTGCAGTAAATTCGTATAAGCCTTACCGGTATAATTCCAGATGCCGATCTGGGTAATGGGGTCTGCAGCCTGGTTGAGGTATTGCTGCCCGGCATTTAGTGCTTCAAGGGCCTCTACATTTCGGAAGCGCGTTACATGTATAAGTCCCAGGTTTTTATAAGCCGTAGCGAGTACCCTGGGATTACGGAAAGCCTGGGCCTCCTTTAACGCCAGGTCATAGTAATATTCCGCGGAATCAAAATAGGATAAATCACGGAAAGCACTGCCTATCATACTGTGGTTATGAATTGTGAGTAGTTCTGACTCTTCACTTTTTACAGAATCAGATAGCCGGTAAAACCGGAAGGCACTATTAAAGTCCGATTTACTGACATACCCTATGCCCACATAACAATAGCTTCGTTTGATGCCCCGGGCATAATTAATGCTGAGCGCCTCCTTTAAAGCCCTTTCCGCATATTGCAACCCCATTGCATCGTCAAAATCAAACAATTCATAGGCAATGTCTGCCAGGATGTCCACCCGTTTCTCCGGGTTACGCTCAATGGTTAATACGGTTCGAAGGCTGTCTACGATCCGAGTTTGCGCAAGGGTTGCAGAAGCAAGCGATAGGCTAAGAAGGCCAATGCCACACAACCTGATTACGATTAAATTCACTGCAAACCAATTTAAAGTCCTCAAGCTAAGAGTTTTAACCGGGTCTATCAACAGAATTAATTTGACAATAAAATACTTAGTAACTTTCCCGCCCGTATGTTAGGCAAGCTATCTTTTGTAGGGAGTTCCCGTCTCCAGCAGGAAAAGCAGAAGGACTATCGCAACGTAGTCCTTATCCAGGTGCTCATTATAACCATGGGGTTGCTCCTGTCAGGACCTTTGTTGGAAGATTCCAGGAGCGAAATTTCAAAGCTGATTATCTCTGTATTTTCATTTTTTGGAGCCCTTTACGCGTTCCTGCTGTGGGACTTACTCAGAAATTTTACCGACAACAAACTGTTAATCAGGAGTATACTCTTCGTTTTAATTGGAATCGTAGGATTCGGTATTTTTATTGAATTTCCCTATTACAAACTCATAGAAATTGAAAACAGGCAGGCGGCCCTTTTGGTCATTCATGGATTGTTGTTTCCTATTGAAGTGATCGTCATTGCCTTTACCATTCGTGATATTTTCGGGTCAGAATTCCTGACGCCCGATAAACTATGGGGTTCAGCCTGCGTTTATCTGATGACCGGTATTTCCTTTGGAAGTCTTTATGACCTAATTTGCATTACCGGATACGGAAACCTGGGCATTGAACTGGAGTTGGGGATTCCGAACTATGCGGAGTGCGTGGGCCATAGCCTGAGTTTACTGGGGGGAATTGACTCGCGGTACCCGGATGCAACCTACCTTATCAAAAACCTGGGGGTTATTGAAGGGTTATGGGGCAACTTGTTCACTGTGCTCATCATTGGTAAATTGCTGGGCCTGCCGAAACCCAATCAACCGTAATTTAAAATGTACTTAACTTAAACTTCAACTTATCTTATGAAAGGCAATCGATTTCTTCCGTTTATTATCCTTGGTGTCATCGCTCTGTTTGTGGTGGCCGGAATTTCCTCCAGCTTATTCTACACCGTACAGGCTGACGAGCGCGCTGTGATATTTTACAAGTTCGGTATGGGGCTGGATAAGGAAAATATCATCCAACCAGGTTTCCACACAAAGGCACCCTGGAATGATGTGTACATTTATGCTGTACGCGAAACCGCTACCGATGAGAACATGGATGTACTCGATAAAAACGGGCTACCCATCCATGTTGATGTTACTGTTCGCTTCTTCCCTGTTCCGGAAAAAATCGGGCATATCCACGAAAAGTTTAACCGCGGATATGTGAATACGTTGATTATTCCTGAAGCCCGTTCAGCGGTGCGCCAGGTCATGGGTCGATATACCGCAGAAGAGATCTACTCCACCAAACGAGCGGAAGTAGAAAATACGATTAAAACAGAATGCGAAAATATTCTTATTCAAAACAATGTTCATATGGCCGCCCTGCTCATTCGGTCCATCCAGTTACCTGAACAGATCCGGGTAGCCATACAAAACAAATTGCAGCAAGAACAGGAGGCACTTGCTTACCAGTTCCGCCTGGATAAAGAGAAAAGCGAAGCCGAACGTAAGCGGATTGCAGCCGAGGGTGAATCGCGCGCCAACAACATTATTAATAACAGCTTAACCGATAAACTACTGAAAATGAGGGGGATTGAGGCAACCCTTGAACTGGCTAAATCACCGAACTCCAAAGTAGTTATTGTTGGCTCCGGCAAGGATGGACTGCCAATGATTCTGGGGAACAATTAAATGGCGGTGCCCTGTTTTTTTGAACCGGGTAACTGTTATCTTTAAAAAGATCAGTAAAAACAAAAGATATGGCAAAATCGGTTGAACTTATTATTGACGGTAAATCATATTCCTTTCCTGTAATCGAAGGATCGGAAAAGGAACTGGCGATTGACATCAGCGAACTGCGCGATAAAACCGGCTACATCACACTTGATATCGGTTACAAAAACACCGGATCAACAAAAAGTGCAATTACCTTTCTGGATGGCGAGCAGGGGGTACTGCATTACCGGGGCTATGCCATCGAAGAGCTGGCTGAAAAGTCAAACTTTCTGGAAGTTGCCTATCTGCTGATATTTGGTGAACTGCCTACAAAGGCGGAGTACCAGAAATTTACAACCGATATCACCAAGCGCACCCTGGTTCACGAAGACATTAAGAAGATACTTGACGGGTTCCCATCCACCTCCCACCCTATGGGCGTTCTCTCATCCCTCTTCTGTGCCCAAACTGCGTTTTATCCGGAATCGCTCAATCCCAACCGGCCCCCTGATGGTGTTTACCTGAGCATCATCCGGTCGCTGGGAAAAATGCCAACTTTTGCGGCATGGTCGTACAAAAATGCCATTGGTCATCCGGTAAATTACCCTGACAACAAACTGGATTATTGCGCACGCTTTTTAAAGATGATGTTCGCACTGCCCGGCCAGGATTATGAAGTTGATCCTGTAGTAGCCAATGCCCTGGATAAACTTTTTATCCTCCATGCCGACCACGAACAAAATTGCTCCACCTCAACCGTGCGAATTGTAGGATCATCCAAAGCCAGTATTTATTCCGCCATTTCTGCCGGAATCAATGCCCTGTGGGGACCGCTGCACGGAGGGGCCAACCAGGAGGTGATCATCATGCTGGAAAGTATCCGGAAAGATGGCGGAAACATTGATAAGTGGATCGACAAAGCAAAAGACAAAAACGATCCATTCCGGTTAATGGGTTTCGGACACCGCGTTTACAAAAACTTCGATCCACGGGCGAAGATCATTAAAAAAGCTGCCGATGATGTGCTGCAGAAACTGGGCGTTAACGATCCAATTCTCGAAATCGCTAAAAAACTGGAAGAGATTGCACTAAAGGACCCTTACTTCGTTGAGAGGAAATTATACCCTAACGTTGACTTTTACTCGGGTATCATTTACCGGGCACTTGGCATTCCGGTAGATATGTTTACCGTAATGTTTGCCATGGGCCGCCTGCCCGGCTGGATAGCCCAGTGGAAGGAATTACGCGATCAGGGCGAACCCATTGGAAGACCCCGCCAGATCTATACCGGTAAAACAGTCAAGCCTTTTGTCCCAATTGACAAGCGTTGACTTTCTAATTTGAATTGTAAGGCTGAAGGATTACTTTCAGCCTTTAATTTTTTCATGGAACTTACTGACCATTTCAACCAGGCTGTTGCCCGATCAAAGGAATTGACCAAACGGCCAACCAACGAAGAATTACTTCAGCTCTATGCGTTGTACAAGCAGGCCACAGAGGGTGACGTGACCGGAGAGCGACCAGGCGGATTTGACTTTAAGGCAATTGCTAAGTATGATGCATGGGCTGAACTGAAAGGAAAATCGCGTGAACAGGCAATGCAGCAGTATGTTGATTTCATGAACGGTCTTTATGAAGCTTACCGCTAAAACAGCAGGGTATGCAAAACCTGTTTTTTCAGCCCGGGATTTCTTCAGGAATTACAAGCCTCAATCCGGAAGAATCACGCCACTGCATTAAAGTATTGCGAAAAAAAACAGGCGATACCATCTACATCACCGATGGTAACGGGTCTGTTTTCGAGGCCAGTATTACCCAGGCTGATTCAACTCAATGCTTTTTCCAGGTTCAACGCATACTACTCAATAAACCCCGGGGATACTCCTTTAGGCTGGCCATTGCTCCTACCAAGCATACCGACCGGATGGAATGGATGGTAGAAAAATGCGTTGAACTGGGCATTGACCGGATCTCGTTCATACAAACCGCACATACAGAACGCACAGTAATTAAAACAGACAGGTTAAAAAAAATTGTAACCAGCGCCATGAAGCAGTCGCTGCAACCCTACCTGCCTGTACTCGATCCGATCTGCTCATTTTCTGATTTCCTTCTCTGTGTTCAGGGGGGTGAAAAATTCATCGCGTACGGAAGTGATGAAGCCCACCCCCACTTGATGGATGCCGCTTCCGCAGGCAGTGCATGCACTGTGGCTATTGGACCTGAAGGAGATTTTACCCCCGATGAACTGGCCTTAGCCAAAGAAAATGCTTTTATAGCCGTATCATTAGGAGCCTACCGGTTAAGAACGGAAACAGCCGGACTGGCGGCCTGCCATATCATCAGTTTGATAAACAGGAATTTCTAAAAATACCCTACACCCAATGAAAATCTCAAAAATCAATAAGCAGGGGTCTCGGTGATTTTGAGTAACATTGTACTATGGAACGAAAAGCAGAAATTCAAAAAACCATCTACGACAACGCCAAATCACATTTTCTTGGCAATTTCCCTGATTCATTGCCCATTGAACAGGCCTATGTTCACATTGGGATGTACCTGGGGTGGATCATCGATAGTGACTTGTACTCTGAGTATTTTGAGGACGAGGCCTCAATACAGATCTTTCGTTTCAAGAGGCGGGAAATTTCCTGTACCATTCTTAGTGAGATCTGGGATGGCTACCTGGGTTACGAATTATTTAACCGGCAAGGAAACATGTTTACCTATTACTATTACGGGGGTGGATTGTACCGGAATGACTACGATGAAATTCTTGTTAAAACGCTTCCTTCCATTTATCATGTTACCGACAGCTGGGAGAATTACGAGAAAATGAAAACACGCATTGATATGCGTTTTCAGGATTGGAAAAAACTGGTTGGCGCAGCTTAACTACTTAACCTTACCGGCTTTATCAATCAGCAGGGTTTTATCCTCTCCCGCCATCACCAACAAATCACCCGTGTCAGGCCTAAATTGCATCGCTTCCGGCACAAACGGAAGCATCAGGTTTGTGTTCCAGGATAACCCATCGGACCTGTATATTTTCGCCAATGTTGCCGGATATTGATCTTTCACCGTCTTGTCCAGCCAAAGGAGAATAAAAAATACATTCTCTCCCGGATCAGAGGTGATTTGCGCTTTAGTAAGGTGCAGCACCCGTTCTTTCAGATTGGGTTTATCCAGTGCGAACCTGGCTTTAATCGTGGGCTTTCTTGATGGGGTGATGTTGTAAAAGTATCCTTCACCATTTAATGAATCGCTGAACAAAATGCCTACCGTATATTTTGAGTCGACAAGAACCGGCTTAAATTTAGATTTCCGCAAGGTATTCAGGGGTATCGAGTCATTTCCGCTGATTAACCAGTTAATTGACTCGGTACGTAACGCCAGTTCCTCATATTTTCTTTTCATTTCCCGATCGGCATATTCACGCTCTGCTTTTATCCAACTTTTTAAAAGTGCTGTGCTGTTATACGTGCTGGTAACGAAATGTTGGTAGTTCAACGTCTCCTCATCAATATTCCGCATCATGAGCTTTACAGCAAGGCTGTCTACTTTTCTCAGCCGCTTGATTTCAGCTTTTGTAAGCTCTAAATGAAGATAAACGTTTGCCGAATCCCGGTAACGTTTCGTCTCCATCAAAGAAGATTTGTATTCAAGGTCAGCCATCTTAAGCGCCAACACTTCCATAGGAAGTGGCTCAGGATCAAACCTCTTAAGTTTATCACTCAACAGGCTTTCTGCCAGTTTAGCCAGCCCGCTGCTTACGGACACGGAATCTGTTTTCAATTTATCGGCCAGGTTGTTAATCCCGATATCGTAGGTAACCAGATCGTTGCGTATAGGTTTCAACTCATCGATCATTTTCAAAGTTTGGTCGGCAAACGCCTTATAGTTCCATATCACGAGATTATTCTGGTAAAAGTCAGTCATTTCAGTGCCATCGCTTTTAAAGTCCTTAATCTCTTTCAGGTTCCAGCTTTGGTTATAGGGAGACTTTCCCAGGTTATTCAGGCTGGTCTTATAATTTTCAAATGCTTTCGATGCTGCGTCAAAGGACGTAGCAAGTTCTTTAAGTTCAATCACAACCCGGTCATTGGCCCGCAAGTAAAACTCGCGCAAACTTGGGTATCCCTGCTGGAACAATTTAAATGTCTCATTGCACTTGCTGTAGTTTGCCTGGGTTTCATTGAAATAGTGTTTTACCATCTTTACTTTATCGATGCGCTCACGAAGTGCACTCATTCGGGTCTGTAAATCATGTTGGATATGTGCCAGTTTAATTTCCATAACGCCCGTCCGCAGGTCGCGTTGGGTGTACATGGCGTAATAGTCCTTTTCCTTTTTTATTTCCTTCTCCGTAATCATCCCGTTGGCCTTATTGAACAGCATGATGGCTGAATCCATGTTAACGATGGCCTGTTGTGTATTCTTTAGCACATCATCCTTTGAAGTTTTTTGCTCATAAATTATACCCATGTAGAGGTATGCATTTGGGTTATCTGTGGTTTCCTTAAGGTACTTTTTCAGGAATGGCTCAGCGTTCTCATATTGATTGGTGCTAAGCAACGAAAAAATATCTTTGTACTTATATTTCTGAGCAAAGCAGGTCAATGAAATTAAAAGTAAGAGAATGATTTGGAGTAATTTTGCCATCTCATTAATCGTTGCTGCCCGAAATTACTTAATTTCTGATTATTGCCTAATTTGAACCAAGAACTGCGCCAAAAATGAATTTACTTCCCGAAAGAAAAAAAATCTATTCCTTTCTCCGAATCACCAAACCCTGGTTGATCGTCCTTGTCATCATTCTTATTATGCGCTACACCGGCCTGTTTGCAGGGATCAGCGGAGTAACAAACCGAATCCTGCTTTTGGCCGGCTTTAACGAGTTCAATGAGGAAACCAGCGTGCTGGAGAATTTTAATTATGATTTTACCCTGAAGGACCTTCAGGGCAAAAAATTTAGTTTGACTGACTACAAAGGGAAGGTTATTTTTCTAAACCTGTGGGCTACCTGGTGCGGGCCCTGCAGAGCCGAGATGCCTGGCATCCAAAACCTGTATAAAAACCTGTATGAAGCAGAGGACATCCGGTTTATTATGCTGTCCATCGATCAGGAAGGTCAGCAACAAAAAGTTAAAAAATACATTACCGATAAACAGTATACATTTCCGGTATTTATGCCCAGTGGAGGACTTACTCAACAACTCTCAGTACCTTCAATCCCCACTACATTCATCATTAACAAACAGGGAAAGGTGGTACAGAAAAAAGTTGGAGCTACCAATTTCGATACGTTAAAGTTCAAAAAGTACCTGGAGGAACTTGCTGCGGAATAACTAAAGCCTCTCGGCAACAAGGCGCAACCCGTTGAGGGTCAGGTTCGGATCGATTTCAGTAAATGTGCCGCTTAGCGGGGTAATGATGGATGATAGCCCCCCGGTGGCTATGGATTGCAACTGCGGATCATTAAGTTCAGTTTTTATCCGCTCAAGCATCGACTTCACCAACCCTTCATACCCCATTAAGATGCCCGCCTGAATGGCGTGCACGGTATTCTTACCGAGCACCGACTGGGGTAACTCCAACGGCACATCAAAAAGTTTGGCGGTATTCTGAGAAAGTGCCCGAATGGCGGTTTTAAGGCCTGGAACAATTGCTACACCCAGAATATTTCCGGAGGCCGAAATGGTGGTAAATGTTAGCGCTGTACCAAAGTCAACCACCACACAATTGGACCGGTAGGCTGAATACGCAGCAACCGCGTTGGCTACCAGGTCGCTGCCGATTTCATACGGGTTAAGAACTTTAACAGGGAGTTTCGGATATATTTCCGGGCCTAAAACAACCGGGTTTTTTTCAAAAAGAGTTACGGTAACATTAATTATTTTATCGGTGAGGTTAGGAACCACGCTGCTCAGAATGATGCGCGTTACGTCAGTGGTTTGAATACCGGCTTCCGAAAAAAACTCTCTTATCTTGATGCCGTAAAAAAGTTCGGGACGGTCGGCAACTGCAGGAATGCGCCATACATGAGCCCACGCTTTTCCGTTAGCAAGGCCAAGGGTCACATCAGAGTTACCAATATCCAGAACCAGTATCATGTTAATTCAAGTAGTTTTTGTTTGATGCTCCGCAATCCGACACTTGCCTTATCTGAAACCATTGTAAGGTTGGAGACACCGCGTACATCGGGCAGGTTAGGATCGACAACAAATTTAGGTATATCATACCGAACATAATGAATCAAGCCGGCAGCAGGGTAAACCGCAAGGGAAGTACCCACCACCATGAAAACATCGGCCTGACCGGCATATACAATTGCTTCCTCCATACGCGGAACCAACTCTCCGAACCACACAATGTTGGGCCGGAGCTGAAAGCCTTTCTCACATGTATCGCCCAGGTTAAGTTCCCATCCCTTAATCGGGTAAATCAGGCCATCATCTGCCGTACTTCTCGATTCAAACAAACTGCCGTGAAGATGAACAACATGGGTAGATCCTGCCCGCTCATGCAGGTTATCAACATTTTGCGTTACTACCGTTACCTGGAAGTGACTTTCCAGCTCGGCAATAACCCGGTGTCCTTCATTGGGTTCAACATCAAGTGCCTTTCTTCTGCGCTGATTATAAAATTCGAGAACCATTTCAGGATTTCGCTGCCATCCCTCCGGTGAGGCTACATCCTCCACACGGTATCCCTCCCATAAGCCACCGGCATCACGAAAGGTGGGGATGCCGCTCTCGGCACTAATGCCTGCCCCGGTCAACACCACCAGCTTTTTCATGCTTACTCGGATGATTTCTTTCTGCGCGGAAAACCACGGCCCTTACGTTCCGGTGCAGCCTCTGCCATCGCAACACATTCCTCAAGAGTTAACTCCTTTGGATCTTTGTCTTTCGGAATCTTAACATTTTTTTTCCCTGCTTTGATATAAGGACCAAAACGGCCATTTAATACCTGGATATCCGGATTCTCTTCAAAGGTCTTAATCGTTTTATTGGCATCAGCCACACGCTTATTCTGGATCAGTTCGATACACCTTTCCAGCGTCACTGTATAGGGGTCATCTTCCCTGGAGATTGATACATACTTTTTATCATGGAGAACGAATGGTCCAAACCGGCCAATGCCAACCACTACAGCCTTCCCTTCAAACTCGCCCATTTGGCGTGGCATCTTCATTAACTCAAGGGCGTCATCAAGCGATATACTTTCTATAAACTGCCCGGGACGCAAACTTGCGAATTTTGGCTTCTCCCCGCCATTGTCATCAGGGTTTTCCCCGATTTGCACATAGGCACCAAACTTCCCCAGCTTTGCATAAACATTTTTTCCGGTTTTTGGGTCAACCCCTAATTCCCGGCTTCGCCCAACAGAAGATCGTTCAACCTGCTCAGTTTTCTTTACCTTTTTACTGAATGGTTTATAGAAATCGTCTATCATTTTCTTCCACTCCAGTTTGCCTTCGGCTATCTCATCGAATTCAAGTTCGATTTCGGAAGTAAATGAGTAATCGGTAATATCAGGAAAGTGTTCTACCAGAAAATCGTTAACGACCATGGCCGTGTTGGTAGGGAACAGCTTATTCTTTTCGGCACCGGTAATTTCTGTTTCCTTGTGTCGGGAAATTTCATTCTGTGCCAGGGAAAATACGTTGTATTCACGCTCAACGCCCTCACGATTTTCTTTAACAACATATCCGCGTTTCTGTATCGTGGATATGGTAGGCGCATACGTTGAAGGGCGGCCAATACCCATTTCTTCGAGTTTCTTAACCAGGCTCGCTTCGGTGTACCTTGGCGGTGTGCGTGAAAAACTCTGGCGCGCAACCAACTCGTTAAGCACGAGTTGCTGTCCTATAGTAAGTGGAGGCAGTACCTTTCCGTTTTCCTGGTCATCGTCATCATCGCCTGACTCCATATACACCGTTAAAAAACCTTCAAACTTAACCACTTCACCACTTGCCGTAAGGGTGCGCTGGTTTGTGGATATGGTGATAACTGCGGTAGTCTTCTCAAGTTCGGCATCAGCCATTTGGGAGGCAATTGCCCGTTTCCAGATCAACTCATAGAGTCGCGATGCATTCCGGTCCATGCCCGGGTCAAGCACTGAAAAATCAGTTGGACGAATGGCCTCATGAGCCTCTTGTGCCCCCGATGCTTTTGTTTTGTACTGCCGAAGTTGAACAAAGGCATCACCATAGGCCGTTACTATCTGCTGCTTTGCTCCTTGTTGCGCCTCATCCGACAGATTTACGGAATCGGTACGCATATAGCTAATCTTACCGGCTTCGTAAAGCTTCTGTGCCACAACCATGGTTTGAGAAACAGAGAAACCAAGTTTTCGGGCAGCTTCCTGTTGAAGTGTAGAGGTGGTAAAAGGCGGAGCCGGAGACCGTTTAGCTGGCTTCGTCTGCAGGTCTGTTATCGTGTAAACCGCTCCTTTGCATGATTCCAGAAACTCCAGTGCCTGTTCTTCTTTTTCAAAGCGCTCGCCCAGTTCGGCCTGCAGCTGTCTCCCATTACCCAGGTCGAACAAGGCAACCACCCGGTAAGAACTCTTTACTTTAAAATCAGCAATCTCACGCTCGCGCTCAACCACAAGCCGCACGGCAACTGATTGTACCCGGCCTGCGGAAAGACCTGTTTTGATTTTCTTCCACAGGATGGGTGAAAGTTCGTACCCCACCAGCCGGTCGAGCACCCTGCGTGCCTGTTGGGCATTAACCAGGTCAATATCAATGCCGCGCGGATTCTCCATGGCATTAAGAATTGCCTTTTTGGTAATTTCGGTAAAAACAATCCGCCTGATTTTCCTGTCATTAAGGTTCAGCACTTCCTTCAGGTGCCAGGATATGGCCTCTCCTTCACGATCTTCATCACTCGCCAGGTAAACCATGTCGGCATCCTCCGAAAGCTTTTTGAGTTTTTCAATTACTTCCTTCTTATCAGGACTGACTTCATAGGTGGGTTCGTATCCGTTTTCAACATCAATAGCATCTCCACCCTTCGGCAAATCACGCACATGCCCCATGCTGGAAGTTACTTTAAACTCTTTTCCCAGGTAACTTTCAATCGTTTTCGCTTTTGCGGGAGACTCAACTATTACAAGGTTTTTTGCCATGCTTACTACCTATCAACGGTTTCAAATATCTGTAAATTTTTAAATAATCAAATTTTGAAACGACAACCCGGGAGAAAAGAGCGTGACAGAATGCTATTTATTTTGAAGCAAATTAGCTGTGCAACTCACTGTCAACAAAGAAGTTTGAGTATCTGAATTGGTGCTAATAACACCTTTTTATTCAAGAAATATTTTTCTCCAGGACTTGACAAGGTAGTGTGTAAAAAACGGTGACTCACTCAATCACTCTTCATTTATTTTTTGAGATGGCTTCTAGTATATTCATGCAAATTTTCATTTCATGACGCACGAAGAGGCAATTCAATCGTTCGATCCAAACGCCCCAGGCCTTACCGGAAATTTATTTGGACTTCCATTTTCACCTGAAAACGCAGAACTCATCATTATACCGGCTCCGTGGGAGGTTACCGTATCCTACAAAACGGGCACTGCACAGGGGCCCGAGTGTATACTGCACGCATCTTCGCAGGTAGACCTGTTTGATCGGAACATTACCGATGCCTGGAAAACTGGGATTGCCATGTTGCCCGTAAGTTCTGAAATCATGAAGGAAAATAACCGCCTGAGAGAGCTTGCGGCTCAACATATCGGGTCGCTGGAGAATGGAACTGCAACAACCGTCCCTAACCCGATTGTAACGAAGGTTAATGAAGGATGCGAGAACTTCAATATCTATATTAAATCTACAGCAAGCGCTTTTCTTAAGGATGGGAAACTGGTGGGATTGCTGGGTGGAGACCACAGCACTCCCCTGGGCTTTATCCAGGCGTTAAGCGACCGGTATGATCGGTTCGGAATTCTGCAGATCGATGCCCATGCCGATTTACGGAAAGCCTATGAAGGTTTTACCTACTCACATGCATCCATCATGTATAATGCATTAAAACTTCCATCCGTTAGCCGGCTGGTTCAGTTAGGGATCCGTGATTTCTGTGAAGAGGAAATTTTGGTAATGGAACGCTCTAAGGGAAGAATCAAAACCTTCTTTGATGAAGACATTAAAGAATATCAGGCTAACGGTAAGAACTGGGATTTCATCTGCGAGGAGGTAATCCGGGAACTTCCCGATTTGGTGTACATAAGTTTTGATATTGACGGGCTCGATCCGAAGCTGTGCCCCAATACCGGAACACCGGTAGCCGGGGGTTTTGAGTTTCATCAAATCAGCTACCTGCTAAAGAAACTGGTGCTTGCCAAACGAACCATTATCGGATTCGACCTGAATGAAGTTGCACCGGGCAATGACGAATGGGACGCCAACGTGGGAGCAAGAATGTTATACCAGTTATGCAACTGGATGGCTGTCTCCCAGGGCAAAGCCAGGCTGGCTAAGCGTTGACTCTTCTGCTTACAACGTTTTTATAAATTCCGGTTCTCCGGCAATTTCCTATTTTGCACCGGTTAACACCTGAACTATGAATGAACTGATACAAACAATTGCCAACGGAATCTGGACACCTGTACTCTTTTTGCTGATCCTTGGCGGTTTATTTTTCTTTTTTTACTCACGGTTCGTTCAGTATAAATATTTCTTTCACGCCATTGCTATTTTAAGAGGCAAGTACGACAACCCCAACGATCCGGGCTACATTAACGCTTACCAGGCACTTTCTACAGCGCTGGCATCCACCGTTGGCATGGGGAACATTGCCGGTGTTGCGTTTGCCATTTCGATTGGTGGCCCTGGAGCATTATTCTGGATGTGGGTAGCTGCCTTTGTGGGTATGTCGTCAAACTTTTTTACAAGCACCCTCTCGGTAATGTATCGGGGAAAGGACTCTGAAGGAAATATTCAAGGCGGCCCCATGTACGTAATCCGGGAAGCACTCGGAAAGAACTGGTATCCGCTTGCTGTGATTTTCAGTTTGTGTTGCCTGGTTGGTTGTTTGCCTATTTTCCAGGCGAATCAATTAACCCAGGCAATAATTGACATTGGCTTTCCCGGTGTTTCCTTTGGCGAATTTACCATCGGGAGTTTCAGTGTCAATGGATTTAAACTATTGATCGGCATTATCCTTACAGTTTTCGCGGGTGTGGTCATTCTTGGTGGTATTCAACGCATCGGGAGCTGGGCCGGAAAAATGGTACCGCTGATGATTGTCCTGTACTTTTTTTCCGTACTCATAATCCTGATTTTAAACATTGAGGCTGTACCCAAATACCTGTGGATGATTTTTACGGATGCATTTGCAGCCGACTACTATAAAGGGCCGCTGTTTGGCGGGGTTGTCGGTGGACTGATTCAAACAGGTGTTCGAAGAGCATCATTTTCAAACGAAGCAGGAATTGGCACGGCACCATTGGCTTTAGGCGCATCCCGAAGTAAAGAACCCGTACGCGAGGGCCTTATTTCCATGCTTAGCCCGGCTATTGACACGTTGCTTGTTTGTACGCTTACAGCCCTGGCCATTCTGGTTACCGGTGTCTGGCAAACAAGCGCTACCAACGGAGTTACACTGACGGCTACTGCGTTCCAGAATGCATTGCCAGGATTTGGCAACTACCTGCTGCTATTGTGCTGCTTTTTCTTTTCGGTTACATCCCTGTTCTCGTACAGCTACTATGGCAGTAAATCCATGTCCTTCCTGTTGGGCGTTAAAAGGGGAAAGCTATACAACTATTTTTACCTTGCTACCATCATCTTTGGTGCTATCGTTTCCATGGAGACAGTAATCAACATTATTGATATTGCCTACGCCATCATGGCATTTCCAACAATGATCTCAGGATTTATACTGGCCCCCAAGGTTATGGAAGAGGCCAGGCGGTATTTTGCGAAACTAAAATCGGAATAGCCGGCTACTTCGATCCGACAGCAATCTGGGGATTGGTATTGTTCTGTGAAAGTGGATATTCAAACAATCCATTTTCCTTAATGGCTTCCTCCACTTTGTGCGGAACAAATTTTTCCCACCCAGGTTCACCTTTTTTAATCATCGCCAGTACATTGTCGCTGATGATATTGAGGTTGTTCACATTCGCATCGTCAATGTCCTCCAGCTTGTTGTTATCCATCAGGTAACGGAACAGGTTTTTAAGGTTCTTTGGCAAGGTTTGTTCAAAATCACGAAGGGTAAACAACTTTCCGCCATTGAGTAAGGCGGGATATATATAGAGTTTAACGTTAGTTCCGAACAAGGAAGCAAAACATTCCAGAATACCTCCGCGAATGTTTACATAGGTACGTTCATCAAACACTTTCTGAAGAGCATTGATGCCCATCACGATCCCTATTTTTTTTCCTTTGGTAATCCGCGAGAGATAATCCATAAGGCGGTAATACTCGAAATAATTGGAGATCAGCACGTTTTGCCCGAGCGAGCAGAGAATATCGGCCCGATTCAGAAAATCCTTTTCATCGATGGCACCTTCAGGGCCCAAATCATTTAAGGTAAGCTCGGTTAAAAGAACCATCTTGTTGCGTTCCACATCGGGCTCATTTTTAAAGTGCCTGCGCGAGGTGAGGAGCATATCAACATTAACGTGTGTAGGCGGGCGGAACCTTCCGCGGAGTACCAGCACATTCTTCTTGTATAACTCATCCGATGGTTGCATCACTTCTCCATCGGGGCCAAACAGGGCTGCACGGGTAAGTCCGTTTTTAACCAGCTTAAGTGCCATTAACCGGTTATCAACCTGCTTAAAGTCACGGCCAGTTATCCTGAACATGTCAATCTCAATCCTGCGGTTTGTCAGCCCATCCATTAAGGCCATCAGAATTTGTTCCGGATCAGTAAGGAAATAGCAGGCATAAATCATGTTAACGCCAACAATGCCCAATGCAAGCTGTTGTTGTATCGGATCATTATCATGCATCTTCACATGGATGACACAATCGTTCGGCTCGGCCTCGGGTTCCAACTGAAACCGGAAACCCATCCACCCATGGGCCTGGTTGGTTCGTTCAAAGTTCAAGACCTCTACCGTATCGGCAAAGGCAAAAAAGCGCGTGTCGCTAATGCGGTGGGGCAGACGCTCGCCCAGCAATTCATACTCATGATCGAGCATTTTGAAGAGGCGTTCCTCGCACACATACCGTTCGCAATACCCATAGATGGCATCACTGAACTTCATGTCGTATGCGGAAATGGTTTTAGCAATTGTACCGGAGGCTCCACCAGCCTTAAAGAAATTGGCCGCCACCTCCTGCCCTGCCCCTATCTCGGCAAAGGCTCCATAAATATCTCTTCTCAGGTTAATGCGGAGGGCTTTCTCCTGGGTTGTTAGTTTCCTGAATTCATCCATATCCAACTGCGACAATAAAAGTAATTCAATTTAATCAGGTCGTCAAAAAGTCAATATGAAGTTACCTGTATATGTAACCCATTTTTGATTATTAAGGTTTAAGGTCTATTTTTCGAGATTCAACTACCCACAGCCGATGGAATTACGTGGCAACTTTTCAAGTCGGATTGGTTTCATACTGGCTGCGGCCGGATCGGCCGTTGGCCTGGGCAATATTTGGCGGTTTCCGTACCTGACAGGCCAAAATGGAGGTGCAGCGTTCCTGATCATCTACCTGCTCTTTATCTTTTTACTGTGCTTCCCGGTAATGGTAGGCGAGATTGCCATCGGTCGTTCGGCTGGCCGGGATGCCTACGGCTCGTATACCCAGCTGGGCGGCAAACGATGGGGGTACCTGGGTATCTTCGGGATCCTTGCCGGTGTATTTATCCTGTCGTTTTATAATGTGGTTGCCGGGTGGGCGTTTGGTTATTTCCTGGAGATTACCTTTGGAGACCTGTTGGGTGAGCCTGATTTTGCGAATTTTTTCGGGACCTACGTCAACGATATCAGCGACAACCTCTGGTTCTCGCTGGGCTTCATGGCCATAACGGCCATTATCGTTTCTCGGGGTATTCAAAAAGGTGTTGAGGCAGCAAACAAAATCATGATGCCCGCACTGTATACCATCCTGATCCTGCTCATCATTTACAGCTTAACGCTGCCCAATGCATGGAAGGGTGTGCAGTTTTACCTGATACCTGAATTGGATGAGATTACCCCGCAAACTATTTATGATGGATTAAAACAGGCCTTTTTCTCGCTTTCGCTGGGTATGGGTTGCCTGATCACGTATGGCTCGTACGTTGGCAAGACACAAAATGTTATTAAGTCGGCAGCGATTATTTCGTTTGCCGATGCCATGGTAGCATTTCTTGCCGGCTTCATGATTTTCCCGATGGTCTTTTCGCAAAACATTTCTCCCACTGAAGGGCCGGCCCTGGTGTTTATCGTTTTGCCTGATGTGTTTCGCGATATGGGACCAATTCTGGGCCGCATCATAGGAGGTTCATTTTTCCTGTTGCTCTGCTTTGCTGCCCTTACCTCAACAATTTCCTTACTGGAAGTGCCAACAACATACCTGGTTGATCAGCTGAAATTCAGAAGGAGGCGCGTAGTATGGTTCCTGGCGTTACTCATCTTTGTTTTAGGATTGCCCACCATGTTGAGTCAGGGCATGGTTCCTGCATTAAACCACCTGCCGTTTTACTTAAACCGCGATTGGCTGACCTTTGTGTCGGATATGTGCGACATCAGCTTAACCGTGGGGGGCTGTCTGATGTGTATTTTTATTACATACCGGTGGAAAATCAGCAACATGAATGCCGAACTGGTGAACGGTAACCCAGGATACATGAATTCCTTTATGCGGAAGTACCTGAATTTTATGATTGCCTGGGTCTGCCCGGTTTTGCTTGGCGGATTATCCTTATTGATTATCGACCGGTACTTTGGTTTTGGGGTATTCTTCTAGTACCCGATTCAGCGCTTCTTCGTTATCAGATATTTTTCCAGCGCTTCCTTTTTTATATCCTGCCATTCATCAGGCGGTGGTGGTGTGCCATTTTCAAATACCTCGAGCAGCCAGGCAACAACTTCCTTTTTCAATCCGAAACGCCTGGCAACATCCTGGCAAAATTCAATCTCCCGTTTTTCTACTTTCTCATCGGCATATACCATCAAAATGAGGTCATAGAGCAGGTTCATCCGGTCGTTGAAGTTATCGGGTATATTTAACTCAAACTTTTCCTTGCTGTCAACCAGGTTCTTTATCTGCCAATCCTTGAGGCCATACCGCTGCCCGATCTTGTATAGCAACTCAGTTTCTTTTTTGTGCATGTGCCCGTCAGCATTGGCAAGGGCAAGCAGGTTGCGGATGTGGTTTTTCTTGTAGGATAAATACTGATGCTCAAAGAAGCCAATCATAACGAATGGATTAGGTGTACTAAACCGAAACCGGGCATCAAAAGTATCAAACTAATGCCCAACAGCAAACTAATCAACCCACTCAGCCACAAACAGGTTGGTATCGCGCGTTCCGTTGTTATTCCGGTTGCTTGAAAATATAAGCCGTTTGCCATCAGGCGAAAACATTGGGAAAGAATCAAAAACCGTATCGTAGGTAATCTGTTCCAGGCCGGTGCCATCCTCGTTAATCATAAACAGATTAAATTGAAAACCCCGGGCAGAATGATGATTCGAACTGAAAATAATTTTCCTGCCGGAGGGATGATAGAATGGAGCCCAGTTTGCTTTGCCCAGGTTGGTTACTTGCCTTAGGCCGGATCCATCCGCATTGCACACAAAAATTTCCATTGCTGTTGGTGCTACAAGCCCCTGCTTCAGGTTTGCCAGGTATTCTTCCTTTTCCTCAACAGTTTTCGGGCGCGATGCACGAAAAACAATTTTGGTACCATCGGGTGAAAAAAAGGGCCCGCCATCGTAGCCCAATTCATGGGTTATCTGCTTAACACCGGTACCGTCAGGATTCATTATATACAGATCAAGGTCGCCATTGCGCATGGATGTAAACACGATTTTATCACCTTTTGGCGAAACGGTGGCTTCTGCATCATACCCGGGAGTACTGGTGAGCTGTTTCTTCACTCTTCCCTTCAGATCAGCCACAAAAATGTCGTACGTGTCATAAATTGGCCACAGGTACTTTCCTCCTGGTGTTCGCGCGGGTTCTTCCGGGCATGCCTTGTTACCCAGGTGTGTAGAAGCATAAAGAATTTGCTTGTCGCCCTTCAGAAAGTAAGAGCATGTGGTGCGGCCTAGCCCTGTGCTTATGCGTGCCGGCTTTTTCTCGGCTGACAAAGCGGGGCCATCAACAGTCAGGTAAAAAATCTGATCACAAGCGAGCCCCCAATTCTTGTTGTTCGACTGGAAGGAGACCATTTTCCCATTGAAGCTCCAATACGCCTCTGCGTTATCGCCACCAAAAGTGAGCTGGCGCAAATTTTTAAAGTGCTTTTCCTGAGGATATCGAAGGGAGTCTGATAAGTTGTTTACTTCACCTGAAACAGGAACTGAGAAAGATGAGCTCAAAACAAAAACAGTTAAAAAAAGAAATACAGATGCAACGATTTTCATAACAAAAATTTTGACGGCAAAAATAGAAAGATTGCGTGGTAAAAAAACCTCTTGCGGTTATTTATGCCTCCCTGGCTGCATCTTCTTCGCGCAAGTGCCTTCGTATAATTTTACCAACATTTGATTTTGGCAACTCATTCCGGAAAACAAAATATCGCGGAACTTTGTAGTTGGTCAAATTCTTGTAACAATAGTCTTTCAACTCTTCTTCTGTAAGGGTTTGATCACGCTTCACTACAAATGCTTTGATTACTTCACCTGAACGCTCATCAGGAACTCCGATAGCAGCTACTTCAAGTACTTTCGGATGGGCCGCAATAACATTTTCAATTTCGTTAGGATACACGTTGAACCCCGAGACCTTAATCATATCTTTTTTCCGGTCAACAATTTTGAAAAAGCCCTGCTCATCCATTAACCCGATATCACCTGTTTTAAACCACCCACCGGGGTAAAACACATCTGTGTTATCTTTTTCCCAGTAGCCTGAAAATACCTGCGGTCCGCGGGCGCATATTTCACCGGTTTGTCCCTGTGGCAATTGGTTACCAGAATCGTCAAAAATGGCTACCTCTGTGCTTGGCATCGGTAAACCGATGGTGCCCAACCGATGCGTGCCATCCAACGGATTGCAGCATAACACAGGCGATGTTTCGCTCAGGCCATATCCTTCAACAAGCGCCTTGCCGGTAACCTCCTCCCATCTTTTTGCCACTACATCCTGTACGGCCATCCCACCACCCACAGCTCCTTTAAGCCGGGAGAAGTCAAGGTTTTTAAAATCCGGATTATTCAGCAATCCGTTGAACAACGTGTTCACCCCGGTTATAATGGTAAACTTATGTTTCTTAAGTTCCTTTACGAACCCGGGTATATCCCTTGGATTTGTAATCAGAATATTTTTGGCCCCCACAGTGAATTTTAGAATTCCATTTACGGTAAGCGCAAATATGTGATACATGGGTAGGGCTGTGATGATAATGTCCTGCTCACCGGATTGCTGATGATACGGTTTAAACCACATCGTAATCATTGAATTGTGGGCAACTAGATTGGCATGCGTTAACGCAGCCCCTTTAGAGAGGCCGGTTGTTCCTCCGGTATACTGAAGTACAGCCACATCGGTTAACGAGAATGCAGCCTTTTTAAGCGTACACGATGCACCCTTCGCTAAAACCTGTTTAAATGAAATAGCTCCCGGCAGATGATAGGCCGGTACCATTTTTTTTATGCGCTTGACAACGAAGTTTACAATAGCACCTTTCAGTCCGCCCAACATATCACCCAGTTCAGTCAGTATTACGTGTTTAATCCTGGTATTACCGATTATCTGCTGCAGGTTGTTGGCAAAATTGGCTACAATAACAATGGCTTTAGCTCCGGAATCTTTAAACTGGTGTTCCATTTCGCGTGGTGTATACAAGGGATTGGTGTTCACTACAATGAGCCCGGCCCTTAGTGCTCCGATAAAGGCAATTGGAAACTGAAGAAGATTAGGCATCTGTATGGCAATCCGATCTCCCTTTTGCAAACCCAGGGATTGGAGATAAGCTGCAAAATGGTTTGCCAGTTCATCTACCTGACTGTAGGTTAACTGCTTGCCCATGTTTTCGAACGCCACCCGTTCGCTGTATTTTTTGCAAGCATCATCAAACAAATCAACAACCGAGTTATAGTCATACAGGTTGATTTCTGCGGGGACGCCTATAGGATAGCTTTTGATCCAGGGAAAATCCTTCATGGTTTACTTGTTTTGTTAAACAAACGTTTGTTTTCAAATATAGGAATCCAAAACAAAAAGTCCTGACCGTTTTGATCAGGACTTTACCCATAACTAACCACAAAGAATGAGCTGTAGAGGGAGGGTTCGAACCTCCACGGGGAAGTTAGCTACAGGACATACAGAGAGAACATTTAGTGGTCAACCCATTATCCTGCGTTTATCCCTTCCCGATATTATCGGAATCCCCACCCCCGAGACAGGAGGGCTTGTCTGCCAATTTCAACACCCTACAGTGTAAAAACTGTAACAAAACAATAGGATAACAGTATTTCATTCAATAGAATAGTAAAAAATTTATCATATTTTTAAAATAATAACAATAAATTTGAAAAATCATCAGAAAACAATTCGAATGAAGGCGTTGAATTACAAAATTGATAATACCGACCTGAGAATACTGGAGATACTCATGCGCGATGCGAGCAGGCCACTTACCGAAATTGCCAAAAAGGTTAGTGTTTCAGGTGGAACGGTACACGTTCGCGTTAACAAACTCCGGCAAGCAGGCATCATCGAAAAAACGACCCTGAAAGTAAACTACGCCAGGCTTGGCTATGACATCACTGCATTCATAGGTATTTTCCTTGAAAAGAGCGCATTATATGACTCCGTGATGGCTAAGCTTAAAGCCATCCCGGAAATTACCAGCATCCACTATACTACCGGTAACTACAGCATGTTTGTAAAAATCCACTGCAAAGATACGACCCACCTTAAGCAGGTTTTACACGACAAAATCCAGCAGGTAAGTGGCATTGAGCGTACCGAAACCATGATTTCGCTGGAAGAAAGCCTGGACAGAACGCTGGATCTCTTCTAAAGAAGGCCGAAATAGAACCTAATTCCTCCATTTCTGTTATATCTTTGAGCATTATTTGAAATTAATCTAAATAGGCCATGAGCAAAGACAACCAGATTTTGGAAGAGCTTACCTCCCGTGAGTATGAGCACGGCTGGTCCTCCAACATCGAAATGGAGTCGGCTCCAAAGGGTTTAAATGAGGATATCATCCGCTTTATCAGCTCTAAAAAGAATGAGCCCGAATGGTTGTTGGACTGGCGCCTGAAAGCCTACCGGCACTGGACCAACATGACGGAACCCAAATGGCCCAATGTTACCTACCCCGAAATCAATTATCAGGACATCATTTACTATGCTGCCCCCAAGCAAAAGGTTACCCCAAAAAGTCTGGAAGATGTAGACCCTGAACTTTTGAAGACCTTTGAAAAGCTGGGCATTTCACTGACCGAACAAAAGCGCCTTACAGGTGTGGCCGTTGATGCCGTGCTGGACAGTGTATCGGTTGCCACTACCTTCAAGGAAAAGCTTGCTGAACTCGGAATCATTTTCTGTTCATTCAGCGAGGCGGTGCGCGAGCATCCTGAACTGGTAAGAAAATACCTTGGCGCTGTTGTTCCGATGACGGATAACTACTTTGCAGCACTGAATTCTGCGGTCTTCAGTGATGGGTCGTTTTGCTATATCCCAAAAGGTGTTCGGTGCCCCATGGAACTATCCACCTACTTCAGAATTAATGCGGCCAACACGGGTCAGTTTGAACGAACCTTAATCGTTGCTGATAAAGACTCGTACGTGAGTTACCTGGAAGGCTGCACGGCACCACAGCGCGATGAAAATCAACTTCATGCTGCCGTAGTTGAAATCTATGCCATGAAAAACGCCCACGTAAAATATAGCACGGTTCAAAACTGGTATCCGGGCGACAAAGAAGGGAAAGGCGGCATCTATAATTTTGTTACCAAACGTGCTTTGTGTGCAGGCGAAAATTCCAAAGTGTCGTGGACACAGGTCGAAACCGGTTCGGCCATTACCTGGAAATATCCTTCCTGTGTACTAAAAGGAGATCACTCCAGCGGTGAGTTTTATTCCGTGGCTGTAACCAACAATTACCAGCAGGCTGACACCGGAACAAAAATGATTCACATTGGCCGGAACACAAAATCAAGAATTGTCTCAAAAGGAATTTCCGCAGGGCATTCGCAAAACAGTTACCGCGGACAGGTTCATGTTTTAAAACGCGCCCAAAATGCCCGTAATTTTTCGCAATGCGATTCGCTGCTAATGGGGAATTCCTGTGGCGCCCATACCTTCCCTTACATAGATGTTGAGAATAACACCGCACGCGTTGAGCATGAAGCAACAACTTCCAAAATCGGTGAAGATCAGATTTTTTACTGCCTGCAACGGGGGATCAATGAAGAATCGGCAGTTGCGCTAATCGTTAATGGGTACGCCAAAGAAGTGCTGAATCAATTACCGATGGAATTTGCCGTTGAAGCTCAGAAGCTACTCGCATTAACTCTTGAAGGAAGCGTGGGATAAAATTGCCCGGTAATTATTTATTCGGAATTAATTAGAAAACAAAACAGCATGTTATCGATAAAAAATCTAAGTGCACGTGTTGATGGAAAGCAAATCCTGAACGGGATAAATCTGGACGTTAAGGCCGGTGAGGTACATGCCATTATGGGACCTAACGGCTCAGGTAAAAGCACATTGGCAGCCGTGCTGGCCGGCAGGGAAGAATTTGAAGTAACCGGAGGTACAGTAACATATCTCGGGAAGAACTTGCTTGACCTTGAAGCAGATGAACGCGCCCGCGAAGGCGTTTTTCTTGCCTTCCAGTACCCGGTTGAAATTCCGGGGGTCAGTACCATCAACTTCATGAAAACCGCTGTAAACCAGGTGCGCGAACACCGGGGCCAGGAAACGCTCGATGCCGTTTCATTCCTAAGCCTGATGAAGGAAAAAATGAAACTGGTGGAAATTGATCAAACCCTGTTGAACCGTTCGCTTAATGAAGGGTTTTCGGGCGGGGAGAAAAAAAGAAACGAAATCTTTCAAATGGCGATGATTGAACCCAAACTGGCCATCCTTGATGAAACTGATTCTGGTCTTGATATCGATGCACTGAAGATTGTTGCGAATGGCGTTAACAAACTGCGCTCAAAAAATAATGCCATCATCGTTGTTACACATTATCAGCGGCTTCTTAACTATATCATACCCGATTTTGTTCACGTGCTGTACAAAGGAAAAATTGTAAAATCAGGAAACAAAGAACTGGCTCTTGAACTGGAGGCTAAGGGATACGACTGGATTAAAGGCGAAGTTGAATTGGCGCAATAACTATGAATACAACTCTGCCTTCATCCATTTCTTCAATAATCTCCAACTCGTTGGTTCCATCCGATGACCTGCGAACAAGGGCCATTGGCACGTTTAACACCCTGGGGCTTCCGCATGCGAAGCACGAAGAGTACAAGCATACACCCATTACACGTGTCCTGGAAAAAACATTTGACTTTACGGTTACCGATGCCCCTCCCTCTGCGTTAGCTGACATCTCTGCGTTTTTAATTGATGGGATTGAGGCAAATCGTGTTGTGTTTATCAATGGTGAGTATTCCGAAAGGCATTCCGCACTCATTGATTCGGTGGTTGAAGTAAAACCCCTATCGCGCGCGGTGACTGAAAACAAACAACAACTTGATACCCATTTAAGCCGGTATGCCAATTATCAACAGGATGCGCTTGTTGCATGGAACACTGCGGGCTGGACGGAAGGTGCTTTTATCAACGTGCCTGCCGGTGCGGAGTTAAAAGCTCCTGTCGTTATCCATCACATACACGATTCTTCCTCCGGTGAGGTCAAATCCATATCCAGAAATCTTATTCTCATCGGCAAGTCTTCCAAAATCACAGTCATCGAAAAATATGATTCGGTCGGATCGCATCCCCATTTCTCCAATGTGGTTACCGAAACCGTTGTTGACGAGCATGCAGTTGCCGAATTCTTCAGCCTCCAGGCGGATGCGGGCCCCCGCTACCACTTTGGGCATACCCAACTCTGGCAACACCCGTCAAGCAAAGTAACCAATTACGTTTTTACGCTGGATGGCCGGTTCATCCGGAACAACACCCATGTAGCCCTTGATGGTGCGAACTGCGAAAGTCATTTGTACGGCCTTTATCTTCTTCACAACAACACGGTAGCCGATAACCACACGGTGGTGGATCATCGCAAGCCAAATTCATACAGTAATGAATTGTACAAAGGCATTCTCGAAGATCAGGCCAAAGGCGTATTCAATGGAAAAATATTTGTACGCCCCGATGCTCAGAAAACCAACGCATTTCAATCCAACAGAAATATCCTTCTTTCCGATCAGGCAACGATAAACACAAAACCTCAGCTTGAGATCTGGGCTGATGATGTGAAGTGTTCGCACGGATGCACTACAGGCCAGTTGGATGAGGAGGCGCTCTTTTACCTTCAATCGCGGGGCATCTCGAAAGAAACCGCCAAAGCGATGGTACTTTATG
>JBBINY010000028.1:0-11082 GCA_037443645.1 Cytophagales bacterium | reverse complement strand
AGCGAGTTGCTTGAAACCATTTCTAACCCACCCCTGAAAGAGTACCTGGATAGCCAAATCAGCGAACGGCTTCACAAAAACTTCTGATCATGAAGGCACCGGTTACATCGCACATCAACCTCGCTGAGCTCAGAAAGAAATTTCCGGTGCTCCACCAACAGGTAAATGGCCGTAACTTGGTTTACTTTGACAATGCCGCAACAAGCCAGAAACCGCTTAGCGTAATCAACGCACTAACGGAATACTACTCAGGATATAATGCCAATATTCACCGGGGCATCCATACCCTCGCTGAAAAAGCCACCAAAGCCTATGAAGAAACACGGCACGCAGTTAAGTCATTCATCAATGCCGATTCGGCTGAAGAAATCATTTTCGTTCGCGGTGTAACTGAGGCCATTAACCTTGTGGCCTCATCGTATGGCCGCGCCCATATTCAAGCTGGCGATGAGATCATTCTTTCAGGCCTGGAGCATCACAGCAACATTGTTCCGTGGCAACTCCTTCGCGAAGAAAAAAATGCCGTACTCAAGGTAATCCCGGTATTGGAAAACGGAGAACTCGACATCGATGCGTACCGGAAATTACTTACCTCAAAAACCAAACTGGTTGCCGTTAACCATGCTTCGAACAGCCTGGGCACGATTAATCCGGTAAAGGAAATTATTGATCTGGCTCATCGGGCGGGAGCTGTTGTTCTGATTGATGGTGCTCAGGCCGGGGCGCATCTGCCCATTGATGTACAGCAATTGGATTGCGATTTCTATTGTCTCTCATCACACAAAATGTATGGCCCTACCGGCACCGGCATACTTTATGGCAAGCGCAGGCTTCTCGAACAAATGCCGCCCTACCAGGGCGGAGGTGAGATGATCAAAGAGGTGCATTTTGAAAAAACAACGTTTAACGATCTCCCTTATAAATTCGAAGCCGGCACCCCCAACATTGCTGATGTAATTGCTTTCAGAAAAGCTATTGACTTCATCATGGAAACAGGCAAAGAAGCCATTGCATTACACGAAACAGAACTACTTCGCTATGCCACGGAAAAAATTGCTGCACTACCTGCTGTAAAAATAGTCGGCAATGCACAACACAAGGTAAGCGTGGTATCATTTATTGTAGATCGTATACATCCCTTCGATATCGGTCAGATGCTGGACGCCCGTGCAATTGCCGTGCGTACTGGCCATCACTGCACACAACCCGTGATGGAACGGTTTGGCATTGAAGGAACTGTGCGAGCCTCGTTTGCAGTTTATAATACGAAACAGGAAGTTGACCAGTTAGTTGAGGGGTTAAGCCGGATTATCAACTTCATGAAATGAAATCCATCATTGACATACAGAATGAAATCATTAATGAATTCTCGCTTCTGGATGGCGACAAGGAAATGACTGTCTTCTACATCATGGAATTAGGGCAACGACTACCAGCCATGAAGGATGAAGACAAGACGGAGGAGCACATCGTTAAAGGATGCCAATCGAAAGTATGGCTTACTGCAACCCTGGAGGATGGACGGGTGTGGTTTACAGCCGACAGCAACACGGCCATCACAAAAGGGCTCGTCAGTTTACTGATAAGAATATTTAACGGCCAACCTGCAGAATCTATTCTGAATGCTGAATTATTTTTCATGAATAAGATTGGAATGGAACGGTTTATCGGAACACAGCGTTCCAATGGATTTGCAGCCATGATCAGGCAAATGAAATTGTATGCACTTGCTTTTAAAGCACAACAAGAGGCATGAAGGAAGAAAATCACATTGACGTTCAGCATTCCGAGGCAGACACGCTGCGGAACAAGGTGATCAGCGCCATTAAAAGCGTTTACGATCCGGAGATTCCGGTTGACATTTATGAGCTTGGGTTGATCTATGAAATCAATGTTTACCCGCTAAACAACGTTTATGTGTTGATGACGTTAACCTCACCCTCGTGCCCCTCGGCTGAAGTAATACCGGGAGAAGTTGAGCAGAAATTAAAAGCCATTGAAGGCATTAACGATGTGAAGGTTGAAATTACATTTGATCCTCCTTACTCGCAGGACATGATGAGCGAAGCTGCGAAGCTGGAACTTGGTTTTATGTAATAACGTTATCCTATAACCTAAGAATTCATAATGCGAAAATCCACAATCTAAAATCTAAAATCTTATAGCTATGTATCCCGAACCTTTAGTTGCACCAATGCGAACCGATCTGACCAGCGTTGGTTTTAATGAATTAAGAACCTCTACCGATGTAGACAACACCCTTCAAAACAGCAAGGGAACAATTCTGCTGGTTTTTAATTCGGTGTGTGGTTGTGCGGCAGGGGCTGCCCGTCCGGGAATTAAATGGGCGTTGCAAAACAGTCCCAAAAAACCGGATCAGTTAACCACTGTATTTGCCGGAGCTGATATTGAAGCCGTAGCCCGTGCCCGTGAATACACACTTCCTTACCCTCCCTCCTCGCCCTCCATTGCATTATTCAAGGATGGTGAGTTGGTTCATTTTGTTGAGCGTCATCATATTGAAGGCCGCAATGCCCAAATGATTGGTGAGCACCTGGTTGATGTATTCGATGAGTACTGCTGATGCACATTCAAGGCGACTGCATGGTCGCCTCGAATTTCTCTTTGAAGATTAAAACCTGAAGTGCTTCAAAAATTCAGCAAGTTCTTCCTTCAGACTGTGTGAACGGTTGATTCCCAGCGTTTCATTTAGAAATTTATTCTCTTTAATTATCAACTGACTAAACTTCATGTGCTGGTTAATCATAATGAATTCCAGGTCCGGCAAAAGTTCCTTCAGGACATCCACAATATCCATTATCTTAACTGTTCGCTCTACAAAATTGTAGGTTCCGCTTGGCACGCTCGCATTTTTTATCTTGGCCAGGCCCCCGGCTATTGAATCAATATGAATAAAGGTGCGGGCTTGCTCGCCATCGCCATGAATGGTGATTCGCCTGCCAAAGTTGGCTTCAAATACGAATTTATTAATCACGGCATCAAAGCGCATGCTGCGGCTATAGCCATATACATTGCCACACCTTAGAATAAATGTATCCATCCTGTCGGCTAACCGCCTCACATGCTCTTCACCACGAAATTTGGAAATGCCATAGAATGTTTTCGGGGCAGGTTGAACCGATTCATCCACGAGTTCTTCCGATGACCCATACACCCCTGCACTGCTGGTGTAGATAAATCGTTTCACCGCACATTCTTCTACGGCATATACCAGCTCGGCTGTACCCCAATGGTTAACCTGTTCAAACAGGTGAGCATCAGAATTAGCGAATGGCGTAGTTACACGGGCTGCCAGGTGGTACACTGCGTCTATCCCCTTCAGGGCCATTTTCAATCCGCGGCTATCCAGTAACTCTCCCCTAATGAATTGAAGCTTTGTGTTAACTCCGGCCTTTTGGCCCATAAACAGATTGTAATTGTCCCGGCTCAGGTTATCATAGATCACAACGCGTTCAACGGAGGGATCAGCGGCCAGTAATTCAACCAATTCTGTTCCAATATATCCGGCTCCACCGGTAACGAGTATATTCATCGTTCTGAATTAAATGGCAGCACTCCCTTATTTTGATACCAACTCAGTATGTAATCCACACTCAACTTTTTTCAACCCATACCAGCGCGCCTCCCGTTCCTGCATGTTGGGGTCTACCCTCCGGGTGCACGGCTCGCAACCAATGCTTACATACCCTTTCTGATCAAGGGGATGCTTTGGCAACTGATGCTCCTTCTGATACTCCCAAACCATTCGGGGAGTCCAGTCGAGCATCGGATGAAACCTCAGCTTTCCGTAGGGCGCGGGCTGCTCGGTTCTCATAGCCGCACGCACTGCACTTTGGTCGGCCCGTACACCATTAATCCAGACGTCAAACTCCTTCAATACACCATCCATGGGTTGCGTTTTGTTGAGGTAGCAACAATGATCCGGATCAGAAGTAAACAGCAATTTTCCTTCACCATCACGCTGCATAAACTTTGGCACCTCTGGCTTCAGGTCAATGGTGTTGAGCCCAAATAACTCAGTTACTTCATCCCTGAAGCGGATGGTCTCCGGGAAATGGTAGCCGGTATTTATGAAAAATACGGGTATCGACTTGTCGATCCTGCTCAGGATATGCAACAATACAAGGCTGTGCGATTGAAACGATGAACTGGTAAAAAGCTTCTTATTCTCAGTCTGATAGTACTCGATTTGTGATTTAATCCCGTTAAAATCCATATCGGTTCAAAAGAAACAAAAAGACTGAACAATTTCCAGCGGTTACCAAAATCCGTGTAAACCGGCAGGGTTGATCCCAACATATTTAAGTATTTTTAATGCCAAACGGGTAATCCGAGAACCTTTTGCTGGCAGAGGTGTTTATCAACTATTCAAATGAAGGTAAAGGTATCGCGTAAGGAACATTTTAATGCAGCCCACCGCCTGTATAACCCGCTATGGACTGACGAGCGCAACCAACAGGTTTTCGGTAAGTGCGCCAATCCAAACTATCATGGGCACAATTATGAGTTGATTGTTACGCTTACCGGAACTCCAGATAAAGATACCGGGTATGTATTCGATATGAAACAATTGAGCGACCTGATCCGCGAACACGTAACGGCACAATTTGACCATAAAAATCTTAATCTGGATACCGATTTTTTTAAAGACCTTAACCCAACTGCCGAACATATTGCCATGGTGATCTGGAATATTCTTCGGAGTAAAATTGATAAATCACTCGACCTGAAAATAACACTCTATGAGACAGAAAGAAATTTCGTTGAATATCCGGCCCATTAATCCGGAGGCCTTCTCCCTGCACGATGACCCGGGTGATGACCATGTGGGTACTTCGTACAACACCCCGCTAAGGCCCGATGCGTTTGAAATGCCTGATGACGAAAAAGTCGAGAAAATCGAAAAGCACTTCGGGGAAATTATGCGCATCCTGGGACTTGACCTGACGGACGACAGCCTGAGCGGCACTCCCCGAAGGGTTGCCAAAATGTATGTTAAGGAAGTATTCAGTGGGTTGAATCCTAAAAACCGGCCGCATGCCCGGTTGTTTGAAAATAAGTATAAGTATAACCAGATGCTGGTTGAGAAGGAGATTACCTTCTACTCGCATTGTGAACACCATTTTGTTCCGATTTACGGAAAGGCCCACGTTGCTTACTTTTCCAGTGGCAAGGTTATCGGGTTATCAAAAATTAACCGCATCGTACAGTATTTTTCCAAGCGCCCGCAGGTGCAGGAACGCCTTACCGTACAGATTGCCCGCGAACTGATGCGGGTGTTACGAACCGAAGATGTGGGTGTGGTTATTGATGCCACCCATCTGTGTGTAGCCTCCAGGGGTGTTGGCGATACCAACAGCCGTACAGGAACAGCCTATTTCTCCGGTAAATTCAATGACGAAAATATCAAGCGGGAGTTCCTTAACTACATCAACAGCAAGTAGGCCCATTTTACCCCAATGAACGGCAGGCCGGAGGTCTGAAATAATCCAATTACTTAGTAGATTAGCGGGCTGATAAACTAACGTATATGGTATTCGATCTCGACATGATTAACAGGGTTTACAAAGAACTCCCTGACCGCATTGCCAAAGTCCGGAAAGTTGTTAACCGGCCCCTTACCCTATCTGAAAAGATTCTGTTTACTCACCTGCACAGCGACCAGAAGGCGGAAGATTTTGTTCGGGGAAAATCCTATGTAAACTTCTCGCCCGACCGCGTGGCCATGCAGGATGCAACAGCCCAAATGGCCTTGCTGCAATTTATGTCGGCCGGAATACCCAAAGTGCGTGTCCCTTCTACGGTCCATTGCGACCACCTTATCCTGGCGAAAAACGGAGCCGCACAAGATCTTAAGGAATCACTGACAGCAAGCGGTGAGGTATTCAATTTCCTGGAATCCGTATCCAATAAATATGGAATCGGCTTTTGGAAGCCGGGGGCAGGGATTATTCACCAGGTTGTATTGGAAAATTATGCCTTCCCAGGGGCAATGATGATCGGAACCGATTCGCATACCGTAAATGCGGGTGGCCTCGGAATGGTGGCCATTGGCGTGGGCGGTGCCGATGCGGTGGATGTGATGTCGGGCATGCCGTGGGAACTGAAATGGCCCAAGCTGATCGGGGTTAAGCTGACCGGCAAGCTAAGCGGATGGACTTCGTCAAAAGATGTGATCCTGAAGGTGGCCGGAATTCTAACAGTAAAAGGAGGAACCGGAGCCATTGTTGAGTATTTCGGACCGGGAGCATTAAGTCTTTCATGCACCGGCAAAGGCACTATCTGTAATATGGGTGCTGAAATTGGTGCCACTACATCTACATTCGGTTATGACGAAAAGATGGCTCAATACCTGCGTGGAACGGGGCGGAAAGAAGTGGCTAACCTGGCAGACAAGGTGAAGGAACACTTAACCGGTGATCCCGAAGTTTATGCCAGCCCTGAACGCTACTTCGACCAGGTAATTGAAATTGACCTCTCAACACTTGAACCCCATGTAAACGGACCTTTCACTCCTGATCGCGCCATTCCGATTTCAAAATTTGCAGAAGAAGTTAGGAATAACGGCTGGCCGCAGCAACTTGAGGTCGGTTTGATCGGCTCCTGCACCAATTCTTCATACGAAGACATTACCCGCTCCGCCTCACTGGCTAAACAAGCGGTAGATAAAAAGCTAAAAGCAAAGGCTGAATTTACCATCACACCAGGCTCAGAGCAGGTTCGTTACACCGTTGAGCGCGATGGCTACCTGGGCGTGTTTGAAAAAATGGGAGGAGTGGTATTGGCCAATGCCTGCGGCCCCTGCATCGGGCAATGGGCGCGCCACACCACCGATCCGAACCGGAAGAACTCCATCATCACTTCGTTTAACCGGAACTTTGCCAAGCGCAACGATGGCAACCCGAATACACACGCGTTTGTAGCCTCTCCTGAAATAACCACTGCTTTTGCGATTGCAGGCGACCTCACCTTCAACCCGCTAAAGGATACCCTTATCAACGAAGAGGGAAAGCCCGTTCGGCTTGATGAGCCGAAAGGAGTAGAATTTCCACCCAAAGGGTTTGACGTTGAAGATGCAGGTTATATAGCTCCCGCCAAAGACGGAAGCAAAGTGCAGGTAAAGATTGATCCGAAGTCAAACCGGCTGCAGGCCCTGAGTGCTTTTGCACCGTGGGATGGCAAAAACCTTACCGGCATGAAATTGCTGATTAAGGCCAAAGGCAAATGCACCACCGATCACATCTCCATGGCCGGACCGTGGCTGCGCTTCCGCGGTCACCTTGATAACATCTCCAACAACACACTTACCGGTGCTGTTAATTATTTTAATGAAAAGACTGATAGTGTAAAGAGCCTACTCACAGGTGAATATGGACCCGTGCCTGCAACACAACGCGCCTACAAGGCAGCGGGCATACCCACCATCGTTGTGGGTGATCACAATTACGGTGAAGGCTCATCGCGCGAGCATGCCGCCATGCAACCCCGTCATTTGGGTATCCGGGTTATCCTGGTTAAGTCGTTTGCCCGAATTCACGAAACAAACCTTAAGAAACAGGGAATGCTGGCCCTTACATTCGCCAATGAATCGGATTACGATAAAATACAGGAAGACGACACCATCGATATTGTGGATCTAACTTCGTTCGCACCGGATAAACCCTTAACACTTGTATTACGTCACAAAAATGGTTCTTCTGATACAATTAAGGTGAATCACAGTTACAATGCCGGACAGATTGAATGGTTCAAAGCCGGTTCGGCTCTTAACCTGATGGCCCGCCAGATTACCGGTAGCCAGAAAAAGCCGGCTGAAAAAAAGAGCAGTAAAAAGGTTACATCAAAAAAGAAACCGGCAAAGAAGACTGCAAAAAAAGCAATAAAGAAAACGGCCAGAAAGCCGGTAAAAAAGGTTGTCGTAAAAAAGAAGAGTAAAAAAGCAGCGAAATCTAAGAAGGTTGCCAAAAAAACATCAGGTAAGAAGAAGAAGCGCTGATCCATAACATTATGAAACAACAAATCATTACCCCGGCACGGTCGCTCACCAAAGAGACGGAAGGACTTTTGAATAAGCAAATTGTTATGGAAGGGAAGTCAGCCGCGGCCTACCTGTCTATGGGTTCCTGGTGCGAAACCAGGGGGTACGAAACTTCTTCTCAGTTTTTATTTAAACACTCCGATGAAGAAAGGATGCACATGCTCAAACTCATCCATTACGTGAACACGGCAGGCGGGCATGGCTTGCAACCCGAAATAACTAAAATCAAGCATACGTTTAAGAGTCTCCGCGAGGTGTTTGAGACTGTACTCAATCATGAAATTGAAGTGACCAAATCGATCAATGATATTGTTGATCACTGCTTCAAAATTAAAGACTTTGCCACGTTCAACTTTCTGCAATGGTATGTCATGGAGCAACGCGAAGAAGAAACCCTGGCACGCAGAGCGGTTGAACTGTTTGACCTCATAGGAGAAGAGGGCGTTGGACTGTGGATGATTGATCAGGAGCTTGGTAAACTGGAAGCGTATGCCTCGAAAGTATCAGGAAAACCGGCTGTTTGAAGCCGGGCTTGCTCTACCTGATTATTTCCTTTAAAATCAATCGGAATTCGTTCAGCATCATTGCTGTTGCTCCCCACACAATTTCACCATCGATTTCAAAATGAGGGGCCTCCATGGTATACCTTCCGGCAACCTGGATTTGCTTTGTTTTAACAGCCTCATCGCCCACCAAATCAGCAATTTTTCCAAAGAGAATACGGGCTACCTCGTGGCGGTCGGGAATCAATTCCACAGACGATTGGGTGTAACCCACCACAGGGGTAACCATAAAGTTACTGGGTATTACAAAAAAAGAACTTAGCTGGCCTATCACACGAACAGCTGAAGGGTCAACTCCGATTTCTTCTTTAGCCTCGCGCAGCGCAGTCTCCACAGCCGTTTCACCTGTTTCGGCTTTACCACCTGGAAAGCTGACCTGACCGCTATGCAATCCGGAGTAATCCGGGCGTTTGATCAACGGAAAAATAAATGTATCACTCTGTGGGGAAAGCAAGAGCAGCACACTGCCGGGTTTTGGCGGCAACGTGTGTTCAAACTTTGGAATACTGTTTCCCAGGGGCTTTGCGCGCAACGGCTCGTGAGCACGTGAACCCGGTAAACTGCCTCCCAACCTGTTTCTTATTCTTTCCAGTAAACGTTGCGTGTCCATACTAACAATTCACAAGTAGTTTGAATAACCCCAGTTTTACAAATTTTACCGGCATTGAATGTGCTTTGGAAATCGTTTTTCATTACGCCTGATTGACTCGCTGAGGGCTTTGCAGGCTTCAATGGGATCGCCCGAAAGATGATGGGCCTCAGCAAGGTAGGAATAAACATTTTCAACAAAAGGATCTATTTCTGATGCCTGTGTCAGCAGGCGTACTGCCGAAGGACCATCATTTTGTATCAAATAGTAAACACCTTTATTTCTATATGCCCATGCATTTTGAGGGTCAATGGCAATACTTTGATTAATATCCGCTACACCCGATTGTACATCGCCATTCAGTAACCTGATGTATCCCCGGTTATTCAGGTACCAGGATTCACCAGGTTTTAGCCGAAGGGCTTCGGTTATGCTTTTCTCTGCCATGGCAAAATCGGATGTGGCCGCATAAACAAGGGCCAGAGCATTGTATGCATCGGCCGCCCGGGGATTAATTTCCACTGCGTTGAGAAGGTACCGTTGTGCGCTGTCGTATTCATGGTTGTAGAAAAACACAGTTCCCAAATTAATCCACAACTCCACATTATCGGGATATAACCTAACGGCTTTCTGAAAAGCAGTTTTGGCCAATGCAAAATTGTGTTGTTTGGTAAAAATCAAGCCTTGCAGAAATAATGCAGGCAATGTATCCGGATGATGCACCAGGATTTGCGCCACATCTTCCAAAGCTTTAGTCAGGGAATTTAACTCATAATATGTGTTTGCGCGATTGAAGAGAGCATCCTGAAACGAGGATTGGCAACCCAACGCGCGGTTGTAGAATTCAAGTGCTTCGGCAAAATTCTTTTGTCTGAACTGCACAGTTCCCAGGTTGTTTAGTGCATCGGCATAACAGGAATCAATTTCCAGGGCTTCATTGAAATTTTTTATCGCCACCTCATAGTTTTGTTTAGCCAGGGCATCATTACCTTTAAGTAAAAAACGTTGCATTCGGGTTTGTTCTGAATCGCAGGCTGCGAACACAATCCAAACCCAACCGGTAACCAGCAATGATTTCAACGATAAACGCTGAATGAAACTACGATACACCCGACTCATTTGTTAAAGCTATGAGCATTGATCCTCAATACGAAAACGAAATACGTAGACTCCTTCACCAAAATAAACGGGCTGAAGCCGCCCGCTATTTACAAAACGTGCTTAACGTTTCAAACACCGATGCAGAGCGGCTGGTTCAGGCTGTGGAGCATGAAATTACTTTGGAAAATCAGCGTGCGATAACCACCGTGACTACACAAGCTCCAGGGTGTGGCGCGGTATTACTCCGGGTATTGAGTTTTGGTTTTGGTTTCTTCGGAATCGGCTTTATTATCCTTGGTGTTGGCGTTTACTTTCTGTTCAATTATGTAGATCCGGAGGCTGTTGAAATTCAGGGGCACGTAATAGCCCTCAAGGAGAATGATACAGGAAGCTTCGCCCCTGTTATTGAATACCAATGGGAGGGAGTTACCAAAACACACGAAAGCGAGGTATATTCATCACCTCCAGAGTACCATGTTGGACAGGCTGTTTCGGTTTGGATTGACCCTGATAACCCTGAAACCGCCACGGTTGTCTTCACGGAATTAGGCTGGATTTTTATTTATGCATTTGGAGGTATCGGCCTCTTCTTTCTGATCATTGCCCTTGTTCTAAACCGAGTCAGAAAGAATTTGGGAAATTAAATTTGATTATTGTAGTGCCGCTTGCCGCTTTATACCCGTAATGAACAACACGTTAATACGCGTTTTAATGAAACTAGAAGCCATCTCAAAAATCCTAAGCGTGCCGTCATCGCGAGCAAAGCGAGG
>JBBINY010000027.1:36181-37393 GCA_037443645.1 Cytophagales bacterium | reverse complement strand
CAACGGTAAAGGTGATGGTGGTTTTACGCATGGGCTTAATTTGAAAATTTGGAAATGTTTTCGGTCGCAAGATACATCTTCAAATTTTTTCAAATTATGATCTCAGGAATGTCGCCTTCAATTACAAGTTTACCGGCCGTGGCATTTTTAATTTGTTCTGCAGAAACTCCGGGGGCGCGCTCAAGCAATTTAAAGCCGCCTTGCGGCAGCACATCCAGCACAGCCATATCCGTAACTACCCGCTTTACACATCGCAATCCGGTAATGGGCAGCGTACACTTCGACAGTAGTTTTGAGGCACCATCTTTACTGCAATGTTGCATGGCTACGATAATATGATCAGCCGAGGCCACCAGGTCCATCGCCCCTCCCATGCCTTTTACCATTTTACCGGGCACTTTCCAATTGGCGATGTCGCCATTTTCACTCACTTCCATCGCCCCCAGTATGGTCAGGTCAATGTGCCCGCCCCGGATCATGGCAAAGCTTTCGGCTGAACTGAACAGTGCCGAACCGGGAAGCATGGTGATGGTTTGTTTGCCGGCATTGATCAGATCGGGATCTACCTCCGCTTCGGTTGGAAACGGACCAATACCCAGCAAGCCGTTTTCAGATTGAAGCACAACGGTAAGATTGGAAGGAATGTAATTGGCCACCAGGGTGGGAATGCCAATGCCCAGGTTGATGTACATGCCATCTTTAACCTCTTTAGCGATGCGTTTGGCGATACCAGTTTTGTCTAACATATAGTTAATGTGATGATGAATTAATTTGAAGATTTGAAAATCAGGATTTTGATGTGCTAATGATTTTAGAGATAATCTTTATGATGCTATGTCGGTCTTGCAGTAATTTTCCCGGGTTAGGATAATGCTGAGACGCTCTGCATAACAGTAACCAGTATTCTGTTTCGTCCGCTTCTTTCGCAGTAATTTTAAATTTATGAATAAAGTCTGCCTTACTTTCGGCATTCTGAGCTTCCCGGGAATTAGCACCAATGGATGTTCCCGACTTTAGCAATTGTCGGGCAACGATAAATTTCTTTTTCTGTTCCAGCTGCTCACAATAGTCTAGTATTGCCAGCGAGAATTTGAATGTGAGATCAATAATTACATTTTCTTTGTCATCTCTCATGAATAGCCATTTTCAAATCAGAGCATTTTCAAATTTTAGTAATTGTTCTTTGTTCAATCCGCTTTTCGTAGTTCTTCC
>JBBINY010000027.1:0-36127 GCA_037443645.1 Cytophagales bacterium | reverse complement strand
AATGTGCCCACCGGCACAAGTTCTTCTACTTCAGCGATTGTTATTTTGCCAGCGGCAGCCATCATGGGGTTAAAATTGCGCGATGTTCCTTTGAAAATCAGGTTGCCCGTTTCATCGCCTTTCCAGGCCTTTACCAGCGCAAAATCAGCCCGGAGCCAATGCTCCATCAAGTAGAGCTTTCCGTTAAATTCACGAACTTCCTTGCCCACCGCTACTTCGGTACCTACTCCAGCCGGTGTATAGAATGCAGGAATGCCGGCCCCACCAGCGCGGCAACGCTCTGCCAGTGTGCCCTGCGGAATCAGTTCAACCTCGAGTTCTCCCGACAAAAGCTGGCGTTCAAATTCCTCATTTTCACCAACATACGAAGAGATCATTTTTTTTACCTGACGGGTTTTAAGCAGCAGGCCAATCCCGAAATCGTCAACGCCTGCATTATTCGAAATGCAGGTTAACCCCTTAACTCCTTTTCGAAGCAAAGCGGCAATACAGTTTTCAGGGATCCCTGTTAATCCAAATCCGCCCAGCATGAGCACTGCATTATCGGGTATATCGCGAACGGCTTCGTCAGCATCGCGAACAACTTTATTGATCATCGCAATTCGATTTTGACAAATCTAATTCATTTTTAGGATCTGCATCGCTTCGAGCCTGTCCTGTTCAAGTTGTTTGCGTAAATCCTCAAGGTCGTTAAACCGCGAGTCTTTACGGATGAGGGTAAGGATGTGCAGGGTGATCGACTCGCCATAGATTTCCTTATCAAAGTTGAAGATGTTTACTTCAATGGACTTATGCGTGCCGCCCAGCGTTGGCCGGTATCCAATGTAGAGCATTCCACCATACACCGAATTTTCATACGAGACTTGCGTGGCATAAATTCCTTCTGCAGGTATTAACTTATGTTGCGAATCGACATCTACATTGGCGGTAGGAAATCCGATAAGACGACCGATCTTGTCACCTTTAATAACGCGACCGGTAAGCAGGTAGGGTTTGCCCAGTAATTGATTTGCAGTTTGAATATCTCCTCCTTCCAGCGCCTGTCTTATTTTTGTTGAACTTATAGCGAGGTGATCGACTTCTTGCCTGGGAATCTCCTCCACGTCAAAGCCATACCGGGGACCATTTGTTTTCAATTCTGCAAAGCTGCCCTCACGGTTGTGCCCGAACCGGTGATCGTACCCGATTACCAGTTTCTTTGTGCCGATGGTGTTTACCAGAATGCGGGTAATGAAGTCAACGGATGAGAGGTTTGAAAATTCTTTTGTGAACGGAATGCGGATAAGGTGTTGAATTCCCTGTTCCTTGATTAACTCTGCCTTTTCTTCAAATGTGTTCAGCAGGCGCAGCGAGTTATCTTCCGGGTAAAGTACAAGTCGGGGATGGGGCCAGAACGTAATGACAACGGTTTCGCCATCGTGTTTTCTTGCAACCTCCTTAAGACGGGCAAGAATTTTTTGATGCCCGAGGTGGACGCCATCAAATGTTCCGCTGGTTACCACAGCACAGGGTAACGGGCTGAAGTCATCAAGGTGATAATAGATTTTCATTTGACCTGATCAGGAGTCAACGCATCGGAAAGTTGATACATACCGATCCGCGTACGACAAAGTTGCGAAAGATGTGCTCCAACACCAAGGGCTTCGCCTATGTCGCGCACCAAACTGCGGATATAGGTGCCTTTGGAGCAGACCACCCGAAAGTGAACTTCGGGCAATTGTATAGCGGTAATTTCGAACGCTTTCACAACCACTTCGCGCGGTGCCAGAACAGGCTCCTTGCCTTTACGAGCCAGGGCATAAGCGCGCTTTCCGCCAACCTTAATGGCCGAGTGGGCGGGAGGCACCTGGAGTATGTTTCCGGTAAGGTGTCTGGCGGCCTGGTAAATCGCCTCCGGTTTAATGTGCTGGATGTCCGTGCTTTCTGTAATGGGGGTCTCCAGGTCGTGTGAAGGTGTTGTTTGACCAAGGACTATGATACCGGTATATTCTTTTTCAAGACCCATTAACTCTTCAATTTTCTTGGTCAGCTTGCCTGTGCAGACAATCAGCAAGCCACTGGCCAGCGGGTCGAGTGTTCCGGCATGCCCTATTTTCTTGATTTTGAGAATGTTCCTTAGCTTATTGACAACGTCAAAGGATGTCCAGCGCAGGGGCTTGTTGATCAGCAACAACCTGCCTTCCGTATTGCCCGGTTCTGTCATTACGCAATTACCAAATCAATACCAAAATAGTAAAGCAATAATATTGTTGCACCCACGGCTATTCGATAGTAACCAAATACTTTGAATCCGTGATGGGTTAGAAACGTAATGAATGATTTGATGGCAAGCATGGCCACAATAAATGCAACCACATTGCCTATCAACAGAAGGGAGATGTCGTTGGAAGTAAGAGTAGCGCCCGATTTTATAAATGAAAACAATTTGTAGAGGGCTGCTGCAAACAGGGTAGGTACTGCCAGAAAGAAGGAAAACTCAGCCGCGTTCTTTTTATTCAGACGCTGTGCCAGTCCACCGATAATGGTAGCGGCTGAGCGCGATATGCCGGGGATAAGGGCAAAGCACTGGAACAATCCGATTTTAAGGGCAACCGGATTCGTCAAACGCTGATCCGGATTTTTTTCGTTATCGATAAACAACCGGTCAACGAATAAGAAGAAAACACCACCGGCAATCAGTGCATAGCCGACTACATCAACGCGCTCAAGCCAGGTGTCGATATACTTATCCAGGAGTAAACCAAAGCCGGCCGCAGGGATGAAGGCGATCAGCAACTTTAGGTAAAAGTCGAAGGATTGAAAAAACTTTTTCCAATACAAAACAACAACCGAAAGAATGGCGCCAAACTGGATTGCCACCGTGAATAACTTGGTAAACGGATGCGAGGCCATACCCATTACCGATGATCCGATAATGATATGCCCGGTTGATGATACCGGCAGAAATTCAGTGAGACCTTCAATAATGGCCAGCAGGATAGCCTGAAGTATTGACATGAAATCTTTATTGCTTAGCGCTTGCGTTCGGGTGTGTAGAGAATGGCAAAAATCTCAATAATGAATCCGATCACTACGATAATTGGCCCGATGGTCAGACCGAGCAGCCCAAATCCATGGGTTTCGTTGTCAAGCGACATAATTACAAAGCCGGTCACCAATGTGATCAGGCCGGTTATCATTAACACGTAATTCTTCCGGGTAAAGGGTAATTTATGTTCCATAATTTGATTCAATATAGGTCATCCAATGACATACGCAGGTACTTCCTGATGGAGATTTGAGTGCTTGCAGCCGAAACAAAGATGCCCAGTAGGATTAAGGCTCCCATCAGCATACCCAACAGGTTCAGATTCTGCAGTTCCTTAAGGTCTTCAATTTTGTAATTGGCATATTCAACCACCCCGGCCAGAGCAGCAGAACCAAGCAATCCGCCTACTGCTCCATAAACAATGGCCCTGATCAGAAATGGTTTCTGGATGAACCAATTCGTTGCGCCAACCAATTGCATACTTCGGATGATAAAACGTTGTGAAAATAAAGCAAGCCGGATGGTGTTATTGATCAGCAGAATCACAACTACCATGAGGATAGTTATTAGTGCCAGAAGTATCAAACTTATCCGGGTAACGTTTCGGTTTATGGAATCAACCAACTCTTCCAGGTAAAACACCTGGAAGATCCCATTCATCAATTCAATCTCCTTCTTGATTTTTTCAAGGCTTTCCCGGTTATGGTAAGTTGGTGCAATCGGTATCAGGTAAGCATCATGAAGGGGATTCTCGCCCAGGAACTTTGTAAAATCTTCGCCCGTTTCGGCAATAAATTGTTTTGCTGCCTCCTCCTTCGATACAAACCGCAAGGCAGGATTCGCTCCTGAGGCCGGCCGGTTCAGGTAAGGTAACACTTCCAGTTTTTTTTCAATCTGGATTCGCTGATTTTCAGTAAGGCCGTTTTTCAGGTAAATCTGCATTCGCACATTTTCCCTTACAATTTTCTCAAGCTGAGTGGAGTAAATAATCAGCGTTCCGAAAAGACCGGTAACGAAAAGAGCCAGGGTGATGCTGAACGTAACGCCCACCACCGGGTAGGTGCCTAGTTTTTTTTTGCCCTGACTTTTCTGCATGTGGCAAAGGTAAAAACAAATTTGGGATTGAAATAAAAAGCCCCGGTTTGACCGGGGCTTTCTAAGGTGTTTAATTTCCTCGATACTGTCTCAACTTGTTTAGCAGCGCCTTGTCTTTAATCGGAACGAGTTCGGTTGGCGAAGTTTTATTCAGATCAAGCAGGTAGTAGGTATTGTTGTAGAAGAGAAAAACCGTACGCTGGTCACCTGCAATAAACTCAAGGATTTCGTACAGGTTGTTTTCGAACGAACCGAACAGGATAAGCTTATTGTCTTTAAACATGTAATGGAAGCCGTACTTCTTCGATCCTTTTTCGGCCTCTACTTCAATGGAAGAAGTAACAAATGCGCGAGAAATGATTTCCAGTTGTTCGTGTTCCTTCTGAGCCTGCAGTTGGTCAGTCTCCGTTTCAGGAGTATATACCTCCAGTTTGGGCTGGGTGGCTGGAGTGGCATTCTTCACCGCAGAATTTTCAGCGGGTATTACCGTGTTATCTTGATTAGCCGGTGCCTCCTGTGTTGCCGGTTCATTAATTGATTCTTCTGGTTTACTCTCGTCCACCTTGTCAACAGCCGGCTTACCGGTTGAAGTTGCCGTTGAAGACGAGTCTTCCTTCAGGTAGAGATATAATGCCGATGAGACCACGCCAACCACAACAATGGTTGAAATGACTTTGGTGGCAACGGATGCTGTACCTACATTAACGGGCGATACCGGCACCGAATTAAGCATAGCCTTTAGCTCGGCAATGCGTGCCTGCCTGACGCCTTGAATAAGTTCCTGCTGGAATTTCAATTCACTTTGTAATTCCGGATCCTGCTGGAGTTTCTGTTCAAACTCTGCTTTCTCGTTTCCGGTTAACCGGTTAGCCAGGTAGTCATCCAGTAATGTTATCGTATTATCTGAGGCCATGTTTCAATCTAAAAAATCCATCTCAGAATACTGAGCTTTAATTAATTCGTCCAGTTTTTGTTTGCATTTATACTTTTTCGTTTTTGCAGTGTCAGTGTTTGCAAAGCCTAGTTTGTCGGCAATTTCCTGCATCGACATCTCATCAAAGTAGTAGTACATCAGCACTTTCTTACAGGTATCACCCAACTGATCAATACACCGGGCGATGATTTTGTTCCGTTCTTCGCTCTCGGTATCAATGGTAACCGGAATGTCCTTTTCTTCATTGGAAAGCCGCTTTTTCCGGTCAAGCTCTTTCCTCCACAGGTTCTGACAAATGCTGTAGATGAAGGTGCTCATTTTGGAGGTGAGCACCAGCTTACCGGAGACAGCTTTTTGCCAGAAAACCACCAAAGCCTCCTGGTAAACATCGCGGGCCTCTTCTTCGGTTCCACTGTTGGTAATGACCATTTTGGTCATCATCCTGTAATATTTTTTGTATAAGAACTCCAGAGCCCGTTCATCACCTTTACAGATGCGCTCGAAAATTCCCTTTTCGTCCATTGCAGAGCTCGACCTGAATACCATCCTGCGCTTATTTGGTAACCTTTTATGGGGTTTAATGTACTATATTATCGATAAAGGGTAGTGCATCCGGTTAGTCGGCTTTTACCCAGGTTTGGGTGCGCCAAAATGGCCCCCAGTACCCCCTAAGTTTGAGATCGGAACCTTCTAACCAGACCTTGCACCGGTATACTTTCCCATTCTCCGGGTCAAGAATATTTCCCTCTTTATACTCGTTACCCGATTTTATAAGGTCTCTGAGTATTTCCATCCCAATAATCTTTTTCCGATAGCGGTCATCATCCGAATCGCATTTGGTGCAGACCGGGTCGGGATCGGCACCGGGTTTCGGAAACGTTTGAATTACCTTGCCGAAAATTTTGCCATTTCGCTCGAAAAGTTCAACCACTGATTTGATTTCGCCCGAAACGTCATCAATTGTTTTCCACTTCCCCAATACGCTCTGGGCTGAAAGGTTGAGGGTTACCATCAAAAAGAGGATCACTTTTAGCATGCTGTAAAATAATGAAAAAACCCCGACCTGCCGGTCAGGGTCTTTCTGAAGTATACGAATTATTTGGAGGAGGGTGAAGTTTCGATGGGTGAAACGTTCACCACCTCCATTTTTGGTTTAGTTTCCTGAGCCTGATCACCTTTTACAGGCTGTGCCAGCAACGGAGCAATAACGAGGGCTACCACCGACATTAATTTTAGTAAGATATTAAGGGACGGGCCCGAGGTATCTTTAAAGGGGTCACCTACGGTATCGCCAACTACGGCTGCTTTATGCGGGTCGGACTTCTTGAAATATTTCTGACCGTTAATTTCAACGCCCTCTTCAAAACTTTTCTTGGCATTGTCCCAGGCACCACCGGCATTGGATTGGAAGATGGCCATCAGTACACCGGAAACGGTTACTCCCGCCAGCATGCCACCCAGTGATTCAACGCCAAACCCTGGAAGAAATGCAATCAATACGGGTGCGGTCACAGCCATTAAACCAGGCACCACCATTTGGCGGATTGCTGCCTGGGTTGAGATTTCAACGCACTTTCCATACTCAGCTTTTCCATCGGCTTCATTAAATATCTTTTGGTCTTCGGCTGACCACTCCTGCTTGTCTTTATCGCCATTCCGCTTCATTACGTCAAGGGCTGCTTTCAGTGCAGGGATGGAGGTGAACTGGCGTCTCACTTCTTCGATCATTGACATAGCGGCACGACCAACCGCACCCATCGCTAAAGCAGAAAATACAAACGGCAGCATGCCCCCGATAAACAAGCCGGCCATTACATTGGCCTTTGAAACGTCAATAGACCCAAGTTTTGCGGTAGTCATAAAAGCTCCAAAAAGAGCAAGTGCAGTAAGCGCTGCAGAAGCAATAGCAAAACCTTTTCCGATTGCGGCAGTTGTGTTTCCAACGGCATCCAACTTATCGGTTCGTGAACGAACTTCTTTTGGTAATTCCGACATCTCAGCTATTCCCCCGGCATTGTCTGAAATTGGGCCGTATGCGTCAACTGCCAATTGGATGCCGAGATTAGAAAGCATACCCACCGCAGCGATTGCAATGCCGTACAAGCCGCCAAAGTAAAATGCCCCAATGATTGACAAGGCGATAATAATGACGGGCAGTGCGGTGGACATCATTCCAACACCTAATCCCGCAATGATGTTTGTTGCTGCGCCTGTTGATGATTGGCGTACAATTGAAAGGACAGGTTTTTTGCCCATGCCGGTGTAGTATTCGGTTATCAATCCTACCAACAATCCGGCAATCAAACCGATAACGGTAGCCCAGAACACTCCCATTGCAGTCATTGTTCTTACGATGCTGTTTCCATTGGCATCCGTATACAGCGGATCTGTAAAGTTCCATTGTGCGGGAAGCATGAACGTAATGATGAAGTAGGATGCTGCGATCATGATGCCGGATGAAACAAATTCGCCCATGTTTAGCGCTTTTTGAGGGTCGCCACCTTCTTTTACGCGTACGAAAAATGTTCCGATAAATGACATTACGATACCAACACCAGCTAATACAAGAGGTAATAACACAGCAGAAAGGCCATTGAAATTATCGACAAAACCAGGAACCATGAAGGCGGCTCCAAGTACCATTGTACCCACAATGGAGCCTACGTACGACTCAAATAAGTCAGCGCCCATTCCGGCAACGTCTCCAACATTATCCCCAACATTATCGGCAATAGTAGCCGGGTTGAGCGGATGATCTTCCGGTATGCCTGCTTCTACTTTACCTACCAGGTCGGCACCAACATCAGCAGCTTTGGTATAGATACCACCACCAACACGGGCGAACAACGCGATGGATGATGCGCCAAAAGAAAAACCAGTGATGATGGTGATCACCTGCGTAAGGTTGGCCTGTGAGTCAACACCGAAGAGGTTAGCGTAAATAATAAATAAGGTGCTAAGTCCAAGAACACCAAGGCCAACAACGCCCATGCCCATCACTGAGCCACCGGCAAAGGCAACTTCCAAAGCGCGGCCCAGGCTGGTGCGGGCAGCATTTGTAGTACGTACGTTGGCTTTGGTAGCAACCCGCATACCGATAAAACCGGCAAGGGCTGAGCAAAATGCACCCAATATAAAGGATACGGCAACCAACGGGGAAGATGTTTCGGAATTTGCTGTAACGCCAAGCAAAACGGCAACGCATACAACAAAAACGGCTAATATTTTATATTCTGCTTTGAGAAACGCCATGGCTCCTTCTGCAATGTGCCCGGCAATTTTTTTCATTTTGTCTGAACCGGCATCTTGTTTATTGACCCAGGCGCTCTTCCATAATACAAAGACGATTCCCAGCACCCCAAATGCCGGCAAGTAGTAGAGTAGATTTTCCATTTAACGTTACAGGTTAGTATTAAGTGCCTAAGGATTTAACCCTTACTGATTTGCGATTAATTATCCTTTAAAAAACTGCGCAAAGATAGAATAACCGGCTTATTCGGCAAACAGCATGGAATTACCATAATGATCAGGAAGCCAGAAACCGGCCTTTAAGGAGGGGCCATAATTTTTCCTTTCGGGCCTGGTCAATTTCATGCAGCCGGTCCGCAGAGATGACTTCTGTATTGTTTAGTCTGATGAGTTGATAGTGCCGGTCTACCTCATTAATGGGCACACCAAAACTTAAGACAAAGGCTGGGTTAAAATTACGGATTAGGGAAAGGTCGGCATGGTTGGCAGTTAGGATATAAACTGCCGAAAGCGATTTGCGAATTGATTCAAGGACCTTCGTTAGCAGATTTTTTTCTGCCTTCGTCAATGCCTCCCATGGTACGGGGATGAGCACCATAAATTTTCCCCCGATTCTATAGAGGTCTTCAGAGAAGATGTATTCTGCCGGTGCTTCGGGTGTACTCATTCTTTGATATCAAAAATCGATTTCAGCTCGTGGGCATCATGCGGTTTCATCCGACCTGCCAGGATCAGGCGAAGTTGCCTTCTGCGCAGCGCACCGTTATAAAATTCCCTTTCTTCATCTGTCTCAGGTTCAATTTCAGGCACATCAATTGGACGTCCGCTTTGGTCAACCGCAACAAACGTAAAGTAGGCACTGTTGCTTTCTGTTTTCTTTCCGGAGGGGATGTCCTCAGCCTCGACATCAATCCTGACTTCCATGGATGAGTTGAATGACCGGGTTACCTTTGCTTTTAAGGTGACTACGTTTCCTAATAAAATCGGATGACGGAACGAGATATTATCAACGGATGCGGTAACCACAATACGGTTAGAGTGCTTTTGTGCTGCAATGGCCGAAACAATGTCCATCCAATGCATGAGTCTTCCGCCCATGAGGTTATTCAATGTGTTGGTATCATTGGGTAATACCAGTTCAGTCATGCTTACAAATGATTCGCGTGGAAACTTTTTCTTTCTAGGCATAGTGCGTGATTTTAGACATTACCATGTGGTTAGTTTGTCCACCCTTTTTCTCCGAGTAAAGGCACAAAACTAAAGTATTCGAACTCTTCCCTTATCAGATGCCCGTTCTTTTTCCTTATTCTTACCATGCATTGCTTTTCGCGGTTGCCTACTGGAATAACAAGAATGCCTCCTTCGGCAAGTTGGTTGGTTAGGGCTTCAGGAATTACCGGGGCTCCTGCAGTAACCAGAATTTTATCAAAAGGGGCCTTAACAGAGAGTCCCTTGGAGCCATCACCCCAATAGAAATAGGGCTTATACCCCAGTTTAGGCAGAAAGGATCGGGCACTTTCGTATAGCGTTTTATTGTACTCAATGGTATGAACCTTAGCCCCAAGTTCTATCAGTATACAAGCCTGGTAGCCAGATCCGGTTCCAATCTCCAGAACTTTGTCTCCAGGCACAATTTCCAGTTTTTCCGTCTGGAAAGCTACCGTGTAGGGTTGTGAAATCGTTTGGCCCTCACCAATAGGAAATGCTTTGTCTTGATAGGCATGTTCAAGGAGGGCATTATCAAAAAATACATGCCGGGGAACCTTCCCGATTGCCTGCAATACGCGGGGATCTGAGATGCCCTTTTTTTCCAGTATTCTGACTAGTTTTTTGCGGAGCCCCCTTTGCTTGTAATTATCCTCCAACATTCGGTTTTCATGCAAAAAAGGGCATATTTTAGCGGTAAACAAAGTTTCAGAAATTCTTTAGGAAAATTGAAACCTTACCGCGTACTTTAGGGTTCTCTCATGCACAGTGAATAAGCTTTTTGCCATAGCGTTCACGTGTATTTACCTGCTCCTGTCAGTAGGCGTGGTTAAAACCACACACTACTGCATGGGGCGGGCAAAATCCCCCGAAACGTGTCTATTGCCTTCTTTTCCCCATTAAGATTAGATTCCTGCTATCAGGGTGAACTGGGATAACTAAAGAGCGGTTGATTAACCCAGCTTCTTTGCTGATGGATTCTGTAATTATCCCTGGATATGTCTTTAAAATCTGCATAGACGATTGTATATAATTGTATTGGCGTATATTTGTTTACACGTAGCGGCTTAGGGACTAATTGTTTAAATCAGAACTACTCAGAAACCAATAAGAATGAAGGGTGCCCAGTAATACGGTGCAGCGTAGTTTCCGTTCATTAAATTAAGCTTAGCCTGGCGTAGGGCCGAACTGAACTCAGGGGCGGAACTTTCGAGCAGGATGGTATAGAAATCTGTCATCAAGATGGCAGTGGATTCATCGGCAACACTCCAGAATGAAACAATAATGTTCTTTGCGCCCGCATACACCAGGGCGCGTGACAAGCCGATGACGCCTTCACCTTTCGAAATTTTACCAAGCCCCGTTTGGCAAGCCGAGAGGGTAACGAGGCTAGCGTTTAAACGGAGATTATAGATCTCACCAGAGTACAGGTTGCCATCTTCCGCTTCCGAGTCATTTTGAAGGTAAATGCGTGAAAGCTCCGGATTATTCTCATCAACGATGCCGTGCGTGGCAAAGTGTACCACCTGATAATTTTGAAGCGGCAGGGTTTTAATTGCCGATTCTGAGGCGGCATGGTTTGTGAGTACTTCGCTGCTGATTTGCTTCATCGAAAATAATTCGTTGAGCGTTTTTACTTCGTTAGCCGTACCGGGCAGATCGTTGAGGTTATCTTTCTCAGGAAATGAAATTGGTGCGCAAAGCAATGCCGATTGAAGCGCTGCTGCCCTGCTGGTTTGCTTCTGAAGCATTAAACCGGTTGAAAATTCATAGCGCATGCTGTGCTTTTTAACCAGGTACGGCAATCTGGAATATGGTGTATCTTCTTTCTTCACATTTTTGGTTAGCAGGGCTTCGAAAGGAATTACACCCATACGTCCGGTTGGCAGAAGAATAAGTTCCGTAACGTGTCGGGGTAAGTTTGGTATCAATAATCGGCAAAGCTTTCTTGACGTTTCAATAAAGGCATGTTGATCGAGAAAAAAAATGCTGTTGCGGTAACCCGTGAGGTATTTGTTGTAATCATTGGGTAACGGTTTGCTTCTAACCCGAAATCTCCTTTTAGTAATTATATACGTGTACAGTCGTGCTCTACTGTTATAATCATCAATGAAATAACTCAATACTGCTGAATTTGAGGACAGCAGGTTTTGTACCTGACCAATGGAGGGTGTTGAGGAATTGTACTTCAGGTTAAAGTAATCCGGGTACTGCTTTTCAAGATCCTTTATGAATGACAGGTAACTTTGGTTGAGATGAAATGCAGTTTCGCGAAGGTATTTCTCCTCATCTTCTGAAGGTTTTTGTGCGAGTTTTTGATTAACCAATGCGAGTGCTGACTTTAACCCCAGCTCTTCCTCTAATAACTCATCGGGTATTCCGGCAAACGATTTTGCCTTGGTATCGGAGATAGCATCGAGTAATACAGCCGATTTACTTTTCTCGGCAAAATAAAAGCTTACTTCCCGGAAGTTTTTTCTGCCATTAAAGGCCACTTCACTTAACTCGTGTGCTACCCTGGAGCCATCGGCATACACCTCGTTGGCAATTGTGCCTAATGCAATTTTATCAGACTCATTTGCTATTTGTTGCCGTAGCCGGTCGATTAGCCGATCGCATTGCTGCAGGTTGGTAATGGCTTCGTTCAGATCCTGCTGTCTTAGTGTTCTGCCAAAGTAACGAGCTTCCAGGGCCTGGGCCTTGTACATAATTGAGTATAACAGCTGATTGCCGTTGTAAAAACTTGTTCCATCGGGGTTTTGGCTGATAGTGGTGCTCTCAAAATTGTTTACGTTGGCAATTAACGCCTGCTGGTAACTGGCAAGGCCTTCGTCAAACTTACCCTGTGTAACTTTTATTTTTCCGATGAGGTTGTGTGCAGATGCAATATCAGGGTGCTTTCTCCCATGGGTAGATTCGTAAATGGATAACGCTTTTTCGTAGTAGCTGAGTGCGGTATTTAGTTCTCCCATGATAGCGTACGTCTGCCCTAGATTAAGCAATACGAATGCCTGTGCAGGGTTTGGATTCGGATAAATGGATTGCCATATCTTTAATGCATCTTCAAAATTGGTGATCGCATCGCCATAGAGTTTCATCGACCGGTACGCTAATCCCATGTTGGTGTTGGCTATCGCAATCTTTGGGTGATTACCCCCATGAAGTTTGGTGTATAATTCAACGGCTTTATCGAAATAATCGAGTGCCTTGTCAACATCGGTTTGGCCGTAAACCATCCCCAGGTCGTTATACGAAGCAGCAATCAGTTCGTGGGTTTCAGACAGTTTATCCTGGCGGATCGTTAAAGCCATTTGAAGTTGCTCTACGGCTTGTGCATATTTTCCGGTGCTGGAATATGCCTGGCCGAGGTAGGAGAGGGTCCGTGCCAGGTAAAGCGGGTCACCCTCATCATTTAGTGTAACAACCGATTTCTCAAGCAGTTCAACGGCAAGATCGCTTCGTCCCTGATTCAGGTACAAGAAACCACGTGTGGATTGGATGACGGCTGCTAAAATTGCTGGTTTTTTTGATTTCTCTGAACGTTCATAAACTTCTTCCAGAAGGGAAGCGGCTTGCTCAAACCTGCCTGACTGAATAAGCGCTTCCGCTTTTTTGTTGGCCAGTAAGATGCTCAGCTCCGAAGCATCGGAGGTGAATTTATCGGCAAAGGCAATGGCATCGTCAAACTTTGAATCAAAGAGCAGTTGGTCGATATGTTCAATTTCAGCAAAGTTACTTTGCGCCCGCACGGCAAAAGCGGTAACAATAGTAAAAAGCAGGATGCCGAAACGTGCCATTAAAATCTGTAAAAATAGCTAACTGTAGTAACCATATTTCGGGTTAAGCCATCGGGGTTAACATCGCGTTGAGTAATTTTGTGTCCGATCAAAAGCCGGATACCTGTTTTCACATTAAAGCTATATCCGGCTGTAGCAATAGCCGATAGGGCCATTCCTGTTGTGCCTTCCAGTTTGATCCTTTCAAGGGTATTTACGTTCAGAATCTCATCTTTTGTTATCCTGAATATCGGCAATAATCCGAGGGATGCATTGAATCTGGAGAACCTGAAGTTTCGCTCGGCACGGAGCATAACATCTGTTCCTCTTTTTAATTCATAACATGGATCGTAGGAAAGGACGTACTCCAGGCTTCCGTTATACACCGGTGGCACCCAGGTGCCCCATAAAAAGTGATTGCCATTTTGGTTGAACGGATGTTGGATGCCCGTTGCGAATAACCATTTGCGGGTAATCAGGGAGATGCCTCCGATGATATCGTAGGTTCCTAAACTGGTTTGGTAATACATCGGGAGCGGCCTGTCTTGTCCCTCGAAATTTGAAGTAAGGTTGGCGTTGTTCGAAGGAATTTTACCGCCTACCGATAAGTTGATGTCAAATTCCTCCCGGCTAACAATATTCCGGGTGAGGCAAAGGGAGATGTCGCCCATGCCGTTTGTGTTTCCGAAATTTCCCGTTACTGCCTGAAAGGGAATTTTTATTTGGAAGGATGTTTTTGTATCGATGATGTTAAAACTGGCATCGGCTGTTGCTACATATACCACCGGAGAAAGGGTGGTTGTACCCCGGTAAAAGCTTATCTCCATGGAACGCAGTTTGATGGGTATTTTCTTGTTGAACGGCTGGTCAGGTTTCATCGCGCCCATCGTGCAAAATCCGGCATCACTGCATCCCTGACCGTACAGGCGGAGCGATGTTGCTGCGGCCAACACGAATGCCAGCATGATTCGCAGAATTTGATTTGATTTAGTCATCATCTTTTTTGCGCTGTCCTGTAATTGCAACGGCATCAATTTCATTCCAACCCTCAATTGCGTTACCATCTTCATCCAGCTTATCGGTTACAGCCGGGCTGTTTAATGCCATCCGAATCGCATCCACAAAATAGGTGGTTTCTAGGGGTAGAAAAAACTTGAATATTCTTGCGGAATCGGGCAACTCGGTTAATGCAGGCTTGGAGTAAATAATTTCCCATTGCCTGGTTTCTGAATTTCTGATGTAAACAGTATCAATTGCGCCCGGAAACCAGGTTTCATAGATTTCAATAATTTTTACTGTTTGCACGGTATCAAATCCAAACACCAGGTATTCACGCTGGCTGTCTGCTGTTGAAGGTGACCAGGCATTTACGTTATCGCCATACCCATACCGGTTTTCTTTGTTACCGGTTTCAAACACATCTTCTTTTTGAAAGAGCACGACTGGCTGACCAATTACCGGGCGAGGGCGTCCATTCAGAACTGAAAGCGATTACCGAGTCAGCATATTGTCGAAATGGAATCCCGTTTATAGGCTCAAATTCCGAACATTGAATTACGCCTGTGAGTAAAAAGAAAATGAAAAAAGTTCTGCGCATCGGGGTCTTCTTCTGCTTTGCCCTTACAAGTTAGCAAAGAGACCTGACAATGCATTATAGGGCATTGGAGAAATCGCTACATGCCCAGCGATTGATTCTCGATAGACGCCAGTTCGATAACTTTTTCGTATTCGGCCGGGCTTAGGTCGTTGTAGAAGTAGTGCACCGGATTGATGAGGATGCCATTCAACACCACTTCGTAATGAAGGTGGGGCGCTGTTGAGAGGCCGGTATTTCCAACGTATCCGATTAAATCACCACGTTTTACTTTCTGGCCTTTGCGCACTGCAAAATCGTGCATGTGGGCATATCGTGTCTGGTACCCAAACCCATGGTCAATGGTGATCATTTTACCGTAACCGCTAAAGCGAATGTCGACCTCTTCAACCACACCATCGGCCGTGGCATAAATCGGGGTGCCGATAGGCGCTGCAAAGTCGATACCGGTGTGCATTTTCTTTACTTTGTATACCGGATGGATACGCATGCCAAAGCCCGAGGCGAGGGCAATAAGTTGTTTGTTGGCGATGGGTTGTATGGCCGGAGTTGCTGCAAACTGCTTTTCTTTATTCTCAGCCAATTCAACCACTTCATCCTGCGATTTGGATTCGATGTATACTTTTCTTCTGAGTAAGTCAACGCGTTTGTTTAATTCCAGGATAAGATCTCTATGTTGAATGGGTTTGTTCATGATGTCACTGTACCGCTCCACTCCGCCAACTCCGGCATTACGGATTGATTTGTCAATGGGTTCCGATCCCAGAACAACGCGGTAAATATTGTCATCGCGATGCTCCAATCCCTGGATGGTGCTCTCCAGTTCATCCACATGCTTTTTGAGATTGGCGTAGTAGTATTCGAGTTCTTTAACTTCATTTTTCAGAAATAATTCTTTGGGCGATTCAAAGTAGGTACTGAACATGAAGTAAATGCCGCTGGCCAGTACCAGGGTCATAAAAAAGAGCCCCAGACTATTCAGAATAATGTCGCTGGTTTTTGTTCTAACCCGCTCGTATTTGCACGTTTCAGTGTCGTAGTAATACTTAATTTTCATACGATTCAATTATACGGAATGCGGCCTGAATGGCTTGATGACCTCCTCATTGCATTCGATGAATGGTCCATCCAGCAGATCGATACAGTATGGAATCGCTGGGAAAACAGCATTCAGGCATTGCCGGATGGCTTTTGGCTTCCCCGGCAGGTTCAAAATTAGTGATTTTCCCCGAATTCCGGCAGTTTGCCTTGACAGGATGGCCGTGGGTACATACTTCAGGCTTTCAGTCCGCATAAGCTCACCAAAGCCGGGCATCATTTTGTTGCACACGTTTTCCGTAGCTTCGGGGGTTACATCGCGTTTGGCTGGCCCCGTGCCTCCACTGGTAATAATCAGGCAGCACTGTTTATTGTCGGCCATGTCAATCATGCATTGTTCAATGAGGGGTTGTTCATCGGGAATAATGGCATACTCTTTTTCCCATGGGCTCCGCAGGTACTCGGACAGCACGTTGCTGATTTCCTTTCCGGGGATGTCTTCATAAATCCCCTGGCTAGCCCGATCGCTGATGTTGATAATGCCAATGCGTATGGTTTGATCTTTCATCGGCTCAATACGATTTTGGTTTTCAGCCCAAGTTTTTCAGAACGTCCCTTTTTAAAAACTTGCCGCCCTTTGTTAATGCCCTTGCGGATGGCTTTTTGCTCTTCTTGTGGCAGTGTAATGATTTCAGCACATTCGGTTGAACAGCATCCATTGTATTTTTCTGAACATGCTTTGCATTGAATAAAGAGCAGGTGGCAGCCATCATTTTTACAGTTGGTATGGTCATCGCATGGTGCGCCACATTGATGACAGGTGCTGATGATATCATTGGTTATTCGTTCGCCCAGGCGTTCATCAAAGACAAAGTTTTTTCCTATGAATTTATTTTCAAGACCCTGCTCCTTAACCTGCCGGGCATATTCAATAATGCCTCCTTCCAACTGAAATGTATTTTTAAATCCCTTGTGTTTCATCCATGCGCTTGCCTTTTCGCACCGGATGCCACCGGTACAATACATCAGCAGGTTCTTTTCCTTATGTTGTGCCATCAGGTCTTCAGCAATCTGAAGTTCTTCACGAAAAGTATCCACATCCGGACAAATTGCATTTTTGAAGCGACCTACTTCGCTTTCATAGTGATTGCGCATGTCTATGATAATGGTGTTCGGGTCATCAGCGAGTGCATTAAACTCTTTTGCTGAAACGTGAGTTCCGCATTGGGTAACATCAAACGTGCTGTCATTTAGCCCGTCAGCAACAATTTTGTTTCGTACCAGGATTTTGAGTTTAAAGAATGATTTGCCGTTATCATCTACGGCAATATTCAGGCGAACCTGGTTAAGAAATGGGATTGCGTAAAGCAGTTGTTTGAATTCTTCAAAATTTTCTGATGGTACGCTTAGTTGTGCGTTGATACCTTCTGAGGCTACATAGATCCTACCTAAAACATTCAGCTTGTTGAACAGCATGTATAGCTGGTCACGAAATGCTTTTGGGTCGGCTATAGGGTGGTATTTGTAAAACGAAAGGGTGGTGCGACTGAGTCGTGGGGCGGCATGGAGCTGCTCCTTGAGCAACTTGCCCTCAATTCGATTGTAGAGTGCCATTAGCGTTTTTTGCAGGAAAACCTAATCTGTTGGCAAAGATACAATTTCTGAACGGAGTGATAAATAGTTACCTATTTCGGCTTGAGTTGGCCTTTGATAAGCAAATTGTATTCAGCGCAGGTGAGCAAGCCATGTTTATCGCAATAGGGGCAGGTTTTATACTGGTTTTCAAATGGTCCTTTTTTAATCAGTACCGTGGAGCCTTTACAAACCGGGCATGTAACCTTTCCGGAAGGGCCACAATCAATTTCATACTCCGATGAAAAAACTTGCTTTACGGCTGCTGTGTTTTTTGTTTGCTCCTTAACCAATTCTGATTCAGCTTTTTTTAATAGGCTCAAAGCCTCTACATAAAACTGGCCGGTGGCCCCTTTTAGCTGGATGTATTTGTTCAGCCAATCAATGCTTTGCTTGTATTTATTGAGATTGAATGAATTTTTTCCAAAGTGGAAAGTCAGGTCGGAGGGTATGCTTTTTATGTTGTTGAGTACAAAGATCATTTTTTGATCGGCTGCCTCGTAGTGCCCTTCATCCATCAGCACAACGGCAGAATCCATTACCCGAAGCAAGTCGGCCCGCTTTCGTTGTTCGAGTTGGATCCGGTATTCTTCTGTAGCAGTACGATCTTGTGATGCGGCAGGGTAAACAACCAGCAGTGTAAATGATAAGATAATAAGTCTGGAAATCATCAGTTCATTCAAATTGGTCTTTACTTAGTCCAAGCCATTCCAGGGGAGCCCGGTAAAAAATATCCTCGCGTACGCTGTTATCAATTTTCATTTCTTCAATAAACCTGCCAATCTCCAGGTCGCCCAACGGAAAGGGGTAATCCGATCCGAGGGTGATGCGTTTAGATCCCTGCAGTTTCAGTACGTAGTCCAACATCAGGGCATCGTGCGTAATGCAGTCAACCCAGAACTTTCCCAGGTAGTTTCGCGGGTTTACCGCGTTATCAATAGCCACCAGGTCGGGCCTGCAATTAAATCCATGTTCAATTCTACCGATGGTAGCAAGAAAAGATCCGCCAGCATGTGCGAAATTGACGCGGAGTGCGGGAAGTTTTTCAAAGATTCCTCCAAAAATCATCGAGCAGATTGCCCGCGAAGTTTCGGCCGGCATGCCTACCAGCCAGGGCAGCCAGTAGCGTTGCATGCTTTTCATGCCCATCATGTTCCAGGGATGAACCAATACGGCCATACTCAGTTTTTCGCAAGCTTCGAAAATGGGAAAGAAGCGTTCCTCGTTCAGGTTCAGGTCGTTAATGTTGGAGCCGATTTGTATCCCGGCAAGACCGATTTTTTTACATCGTTCCAGTTCGCTGATGGCCAGTTCAGCATCTTGCATGGGCACCGTGCCTAAACCTACATAGTGCTTAGGATACTTCACGGAAAGGTCAGCAATGTGATCATTCAGGAATTTGGATACATCCAGGCAGTCAAGCGGCTTTGCCCAGTAAGAAAACATAACCGGGATTGTACACACTACCTGCACACGGGTATTAAACCGGGCGTATTCTTCGATGCGCAACTTTGGGTTCCAGGCGTTTTCCTTGATTTCGCGGAAGAACTGGTTACCCCGCATCATTTTGGCGGCCCCTTTTTTATGATGCTGCAGGTAGATAAAATCGCCATACCCAAACTTCTCCGTCCAGTTTGGAAGTTTCTTCGGAATGATGTGGGTATGGGTATCGATTTTGAACACGTGCAGGAAATAAATCCTGCAATATCAGGAATTTTTAAGTGACTTCAAGGGTTTACTCCAGCCTCCAGCCTTCCCTGTATTGCCGTTTTACAAAGACATTGGCCTCATCGAAGTTGGTGATCCTCATGCTCTTCCAATCCCATAATAATTTTTTCCGGCCCGGATAGGTGTTTTGTCCTTTGTCGTTTTTCACGCGCATGGTGTAACTGCGAATGGCGAGGTTACCCATCAGGATGGCTTCCGTCATTGGTCCGGCATACTCAAACGGTGAACTCAGTTCGGCTTGTTGATAGCCTTTCATGCACGCATTAACCCATTGCACGTAATGGCCTTCAGGCACCCGTGGTAAGGTTTCTTTTAGTTTAAAATCTTTCATTTTTGAAGTAGGCAATAACCGGGGATTTGCACCATAACAATCGAACATGAGTTTACCCTTTGTGCCGATCATAATAATGCCACCATCCCAGTTGCCCATTGCTTCGTCCGGGAGAAGTTCATCGGGTCGTTCAGGCAGCACGCCTCCGTCCATCCAGGTAAGTTTGATATCCGGCTTGCCGTTTTTACCGGGGAATTTCAGATGAACAATTGAAGAAGGCGGACAACTTTCCGGAAAATAGCCTTCCTGGAAGAAGCCCGTCCACACGGTTCCCGTACTGCACTCCACTTCAGAAGGATAGTCAATCGGCAGGATGCGGAAAGCCGGATCAAGAATGTGGCAGGCCATATCACCAAGTGCACCGGTACCAAATTGCCACCACCCGCGCCAATTGAAAGGGTGGTATGCCGGGTTGTAATCAATTGGATTAGCAGGCCCCAGCCAAAGATCCCAATCGAGTTCAACCGGCATGTCGTGTTTGCCTGTTGGCGTTGGGATGCCTTGAGGCCACACCGGCCGGTTTGTCCAGGCATACACCCGTGTTACATCACCAATTAATCCGGCATTGTAAATTTCTTTGCCCTTTCGAACGCCCTCGCCTGATCCACCCTGATTACCCATTTGGGTAACCACTTTATTTTTCCTCGCTGCCTCGGTTAATACCCTTGCTTCGTGGATGCTCCAGGTAAGTGGCTTTTGAACGTAAACGTGCTTACCGCGCTGCATGGCATTCAACGCGGCAACCGCATGGGTGTGATCGGGTGTGGAAATGGTGAGTGCGTCAATTCCTTTCTCTTCTTTGTCCAGCAATACCCGGAAGTCTTTATAGTATTTGGCTTCCGGAAAATTTTCCTTCGACTTAACAGCCTGACGGTCATCCACATCGCATAGAAAAGCAACTTTAGCGTGCGGGCTTTTGGCGCACTCGGTTAGATCGGAAGTACCCTTTCCGCCAACCCCGATGCCGGCTATGTAGAGTGTGTCGCTGGGGGCGATAAAATTCTTTCCTCCAAGAACAAACCTGGGAACAATGGTAAATGCTGCTGCCGCTCCGGCTTGTTTGATAAATTTTCTTCGTGATACCATACCTGACTATTTATGTGTTTGTAAACTTAACTGTTTCATTTAACTCTCGTTCTGAATAGGACAGACCATACTGTTTAAGTACATCCTCGGGAACGCCATCCCACTGATTCGGTTTATTACCTGCATAGCCCAGGTCCTTTAATCCGATCTCACTGGTAAAAAAGCCTGTCGCGGTCAAATCGCGGAGTAAATTAAAAAAGGTAACACCCTGTTTCATTTCGGGCTTTGCTGTTGAGGGGTAAGCGATTTCATCAACAAGGGCAAGCTGTTGTTCGGAAGAGCAATTGATAAACCGTTTGTTATGTTGTTTGAGGCACTGAACATCCAGCCATTTAAGTCCGCCACGCAAGGGTAGCTGATGTCGCGGCATATCTTTAACAATGAATTCAATGAAGTCGTGTACGCCTGCATCGGTTGCGCTTCCGCTCGTTTCATCTTTCGGAATAATAATGTCGATCAATACTTTGATGGTATTTATTTCATGCTCATCAAAGAATTTTTCAGCCAAAAGTTTTTCATCGCGCACCTGTTCGAATGGGTGCCGGTCGATGCCTGAAGTTTTTACCGGTGTTGCTACCGCTTCTTTTTTGTCAGTCTCGCACGACTGCAACAGAATACCTGATGATACGGCTGTTAGCGCAATAGCTTTTAGGGAGTCTCGTCTTTTCATTGTGGATGTGTTAATGTGTAAATGTGCTAATGTGCTAATGTGTTCGTGTGCTTTTATCCTTATCCTTATTTTTCAAATATCGATTGAAAGCAAGCGCAGTGTTTTTTGTTTCTTCTTCTTTGTCACGTATTTTGTAGAACACCAACACCTCCAGCACATAAGCACATTATAGATTCTGTTTTTTGAACTGTTCAATAATATAATCGGATGCCCTCCATGATAGCGCCAGAATTGTCCACGTAGGATTTTTATCCGCCTGTGAAACAAATGGCCCACCATCCACGACAAAAAGATTTTTGCAATCGTGAGCCTGGTTGAATTTATTTACAACTGATCGTTTCGGATCGTTGCCCATGCGTGTTGTTCCTACCTCGTGAATGATTCTTCCGGGCGCTTCCAGTCCGTAGTTGGTTTCCGGCCCGGCTATCCCCCAGGTAATTACAGCACCCATGTTGTGCATCATTTCCTGAAAGGTTTCCTGCATGTGCCTGGCTTGCTGAATTTCGTGGTTGCTCCATTTATAATTGAAGCGCAAAACCGGAATACCAAACTTATCCACCGTTCCATTCGGATCAATCTCACAATAGTTGCTTTCCAATGCAATTGATTCTCCACGCCCGGCCATACCCACATTGGCGCCCCAATAATACCGGTAGTCATCTTTTAAGGCAGCGCCATAACCGCCTCCTGTTTTCTGATTTCCGTTACGATCCGGAAAGCGACCGTTTAAGCCCTGAATGCCAAAGCCAAATCCGTAGCCTGGCATGCCCATGCCACCCCAGTATTCAATGTGGTACCCTCTTGGGAAGTTGAGTTTCTTGTTATCCAACCACCAGGGAGTGTACACATGCATGCCGCCAACGCCATCTTCATTATAACGCTTTCGGCCAAAAAGTTTGGGAAGCACTCCGCCAATTGCCGCACCGGTAGAGTCATGTAAATATTTTCCGACCACATTGCTGGAGTTTGCCAATCCATTCGGATGCGCCTTTGATTTTGAATTCAATAACAACCGGGCCGATTCGCACGCACTGGCCGCTAATACAACAACCTTGGCCTTAATCTGGTATTCCTGTAAATCATCTTTTGCCACGTACGATACACCTGTTGCTTTCCCGCTTTCATCGGTAAGCACTTCGCGTACCATGGCGTTAACGATAACATCGAGGTTGTTGGTTTTTGTGGCCGGTTTAATCAAACAGGAAGAAGAAGAGAAATCGCCATACACGGTACATCCACGGTTGCACTGCGCGCAATAAAAACATGCGCCACGATTGTCATTGATTTTTTTGGTTAAAATAGAAAGGCGCGATGGAATAACGGGTATCTGTTGTTTAACTGCTGCTACCTTAATCATTAATTCATGGAGCCGAGGTTTTGGCGGAGGCAAAAATTTACCATCGGGCTCGTTGGGCATACCCTCCTTACTTCCGAATACACCAATCAGATCATCAACTCTATCGTAATACGGGGCAACATCATCATAACCGATGGGCCAGTCATCACCTAAACCATCATGACTTTTTCCTTTGAAATCTTTCGGACCAAAGCGGAGCGAAATCCGTCCCCAGTGGTTGGTTCTTCCGCCCAACATGCGTGACCGAAACCAATCGAATTGCGTACCGGGCGCTTTGGTATAGGGCTCACCTTCCATTTCCCACCCGCCATAGGCCGCATCAAAATCACCAAACGGACGGAAGGTTGTGCCCGCACCCCTTCGCAGCGATTCATAGGGCCACTTGAGTTGGGTTACATTTTTTGCAGGATCATACCACGGGCCAGCTTCAAGTACAACTACTTTTAAACCAGCTTGTGTAAGTACATAGGCAGCCATGCCACCACCGGCACCTGAGCCTACAATGCATACATCGTACTGATTACTGTTCTCTTTGATTTGAAATGGCATGAAGCAATGTGGTTAGGTTCGTTAAATGTAAAATTTTCTTTTAAGTTTAAAAACGGATTAATTGTTACGCATGAAGTATATTTATTTAGCCGTTGGATTCCTTCTTTTACCAAACTGTTCAACTGAAAAACTTTTGCCTTTCGGAGCTATACCAACAGAAAGTCAGTTGCAATGGCATGAACTACAATACTATATGTTCATTCATTTCGGTCCAAACACCTTCACCAACGTAGAATGGGGAGAAGGTAACGAGGACCCCAAAGTTTTTAACCCTACACACCTGGATTGCCGGCAATGGGCTGCCACAGCACAACAAGCCGGTATGAAGGGCATAATCATTACTGCAAAACATCACGATGGTTTCTGTTTGTGGCCGAGTAAATTCAGCACCCATACCGTTCGCGAAAGCGCATGGAGAAGTGGTGAGGGCGATGTGTTGCGCGAACTTTCAGATGCATGCCGCGAATACGGTCTGAAGTTCGGTGTTTATCTTTCTCCGTGGGATCGCAATCATCCCGATTACGGAACCCCTGAATACAACCAGGTTTTTGTGAACATGCTGGGCGAAGTGCTCACCAATTATGGTGATGTGTTTGAACAATGGTTTGATGGTGCAAATGGCGAGGGGCCAAACGGTAAAAAGCAGGAGTACAACTGGCCATTATTTAATAGTACGGTTTATAAACATCAGTCCAATACAATTATTTTCAGTGATGCAGGGCCGGGTTGCCGTTGGGTGGGTAATGAAAAAGGTTTTGCCGGTTTAACCAACTGGAATACACTTAATGTTGACAAGGTTTACCCTGGCTATCCCGATTATCATGAACTTACTCCTGGGCATGAAGATGGTACGCATTGGGTGCCAGCCGAATGTGATGTATCGATTCGTCCCGGTTGGTTCTACAGTCCGGATACCGATGACAACGTAAAATCATTGGATGAGTTGATTGAGATATACTATGGATCGGTAGGGCGTGGTGCAAATTTATTATTGAATGTTCCTGTAGACAGGAGAGGGTTGATTTCGAATGCAGATTCTGTCCGACTGATGGAACTGGCCGAAGTAATCAGAAAATCTTTTGATACGAATTTGGCCGGGCGAGCTGAAGTCAGAGCATCATCTTCTTTCAGTAATTATAAGGCAGTTGATCTTATTGACAGCGATGCACGGACGTATTGGGCTTCTGCGGATTCATTAGCAGAAATTGAGCTGGCGTTTAAAGATCAGAAAACCTTTAACCGGCTTGTATTGCAGGAGGGGATTGAATTTGGTCAGCGGGTAAAAGCCTTTGCGGTTGACGTTTGGAAGGATGGTCGTTATGAAGAACTTGACCGGCACACTACGATAGGGTTCAAACGAATTCTTCGAGTCAAGGATATAACTACAACGCGTATACGGATTCGGATTGTTGAAGCTAAGGCTCCGCCTGTACTCAGCGAGATTCAACTTTATCAAGCCAGGAAATAAGTACGAATAGCTTAACCACAAAGAGAACCAAGGTAACACAAAGTGCTCGCAAAGAATCTTTGTGTACTTCGTAAATTCTTTGTGTGCTTTGTGGTTAAAGATATTTACGCACCTGTTCTTCGATTCACGCGTCTGTCAGTTCGTTTTTGTTTGCGGTCTATGCGGTTACCGCGTCTCTCTACCCGGTTGTCCACCCGACCTTTGCCTTCCGGATTTCGCTCATCAATTTTATCCTGTCGATTCGAATTTACATTCTCACGCTTTTGGAGGTTTTTCTGGCGGATGGTCTGATTGCTCTGGGCCTTTAATGATAGGGAGGTAACGAAAATCAGCGCCAATGCGCTTAAGATGATTTTGGCTTTCATTCGTGTTGGTTTTGTGTAGCTTGGATGGATAATTCAATAACAGGTTTAATCCTGCTTCTGTTTTTTTTTCGGCACCGGATCGTGCCCACTGGTTCCCCACGGATGGCATCGGGCTATCCGCTTCATCCCCAGCCATATACCTTTAAGCGGACCCCATTCCTGAATGGCCTCAATGGCATATTGCGAACAAGTGGGGGTGTGCCGGCAGTGTGCTCCCAGTAATGGTGAAATGCTGAGTTGGTAAAAGCGGATGGGGAGTATGAATATTTTCTTTAACATCTTTCTTGATGTAGCGAGTTACTAGAAGCCTCTCAAAATGGCTCCGTCATTGCGAACCTGCCTGCAGCAGGCAGGCTGCAGTGAAGCAATCCCTATATTAAGGCTGAAAATGAGATTGCTTCGGTCGTTCCTCCCTCGCAATGACGATCTTCCTATTTTTGAGATGGCTTCAAGTTACGAGTTGCGCTCGTTAGCTTGAAACTCCAAGCTATTCGATAGTATAGGATATGTCTCCATCTTTCCCATCCATCAACTGTACGCCCAATGCCTTTAGGTCATCGCGAATCTTGTCGGAGAGGGCATAGTTTCTGTCGGTCCGGGCTTTTTTACGGAGTTCGATCATCACACGGATAACACCATCCAGTACGTCATGGTTCTGACTGCCCTCTTCTTGGAGGCCCAATACATCTTCCATTAAGGTAATGTAGGCCGATTTGAATTTGCTGAACGTTTCCGGGCCAAGATCGGCCAGTTTAACATTTCCGGATTTCATGTCGTTAATCCGGGCCGACATCTCAAACAAAACGGCCAGTGTTTTTGCGGTATTGAAATCATCGCTCATGTTGCGATACGCTTCGTCAATCAGGTTTAATAATTCCTGATCCTGTTTTCCCCGGCCACCCGGATGCTCCAGTTTTTTTACGGTACTCAATGCGTTGCTTAACTTTTTGTATCCTTTCTCGGCAGCCTGCAAGGCTTCGTTCGAAAAATCCAACGTACTTGAATAATGTGATTGCAACATGAAGAATCGCACGGCCATCGGACTGTAGGCTTTCGCCAGCAACGGATGCGTACCCATGAAAAGTTCTCGTGGTAAAAATGAGTTGCCTTTCGACTTGCTCATTTTTTCTCCGTTAACAGTAAGCATGTTGGCGTGCATCCAGTAGCGAACGGGTGTTTTTCCATACGCACCAATGCTTTGTGCAATTTCGCATTCGTGATGCGGAAATTTTAAGTCCATACCACCACCATGAATATCAAATTGCTCACCGAGATACTTTGTTCCCATCGCAGAGCATTCCAAATGCCAGCCGGGTATACCTTCACCCCAGGGCGAAGGCCAGCGTTGAATGTGGTTGGGGGAGACGGCTTTCCAAATAGCAAAGTCAACGGAATTGCGTTTCTCATCCTGCCGGTCTAACTCACGCGTACCCTCCAGTAATTCATCAATGTTGCGTCCGCTTAACTCACCATATTTATACTTCTCCATGAACTTGCGCACATCGAAATACACGGAACCATTCACTTCATAGGCATAGCCATTGGCCAGTATCTTCTTCACCATTTCAATCTGTTCAACAATGTGCCCTGTTGCTGTGGGTTCAATAGTAGGAGGCAGAATATTAAATATGCGACATACTTCATGGAAACTGAACGTATACTTCTGCACAATTTCCATCGGCTCCAGTTGCTCCAATCGTGCACTTTCTTCAATGCGATCCACACCCTCACCCGCATCGTTGGTCAGGTGGCCTGCATCGGTAATGTTACGGACGTATCGAACTTTGTATCCAAGATGAGTGAGGTACCGATACACAACATCAAAAACAGTAAACGTGCGCAGGTTGCCCAGGTGAACCTCGTTATAAACCGTGGGTCCGCAGGAATATAAACCGACAAACGGGGATTTGAGGGGTGTGAATAATTCCTTCTTGCCGGAAAGTGAATTAGTAATCGAAACAGGGTATTTCTCAAATAAAGTCATAGTACAAAAGTCGGGAGCGAAACTATAAAAAAGTAGGCAGCAGGCCTAATGGACAATCAAACAGGGGCGGGCAAATAATGACTAAGCAACCTGCTCTTTGTAAAATTCGCAAACGTTTTTCATAATGCATTCCGTGCACTTAGGATTGGCAGGCCGGCATATCTCTCGTCCTAAAAAGGATATGGCCATGCCCGCTTCGCCCCAATCTTTTGGGTCAAGTACATCCATCAATTGTTTTTCAATCTTTTTTGGATCGGTACCTGTGGCAATACCAATTCGCGGAGCTACCCGCACAACATGAAGGTCAACAATAATTCCCGCTGCCGGAACGCCTGTTTCACGCATAATAACATTGGCCGATTTTCTTCCTATGCCCGGTAGGGCAGTGAGTTCTTCCATGGTGGTGGGAATGTTCTTATCGTCTTTTAGGGTTTTGGCCAGTTCGAGTAACCATTTCGTTTTGTTTCCGAAGTTTCGAACTTTTGAAACAAATGGGTAGAGCATTTCGGCATTGGCCCGGGTCAGGGATTTCATATCCGGAAACGCCTTGAAAAGTTCAGGTGCAATTTTGTTAATGTTCCTGTCTGAATCCTGGGCAGATAATATTACCATCACAACCAACTGGTAGGTGTTGATGTAATCCAACGGATGTTTCTTCCCCTTGTATTTTTTGATCAGTGGTTGGAATTCTTTCTGCCAGTTAACCTGTTTCATATAGAGACTAATTTTAAAACCATCTGGTGAAGACAGATTTGAAAATTAATTATTGAAAATGGAAAGCACTTTTGAATTAAAATCATGTTGCAATTTTCAAATTGCAACATTTTTAAATTAATTAGGAACGTTTCATCCGCATGAGTAAAAAATTTTTAAGCTTTGATATATTGTTTAAGTGCGTTCACATATTCTTCAAATGCTTTGATTCCTTTTTTGGTGATCTTACAGGTAGTAAGCGGTTTTTTCCCTTTAAATGATTTTTCAATGTTGATATACCCAGCTTCTGAAAGTTTATCCAACTGCACGCTTAGGTTGCCTGCGGTTGAATTTGTTTTTTCTTTCAGAAACGTAAACTCAGCCGACTCTACGCTCATGAGTATCGACATAATGCCCAACCGAAGTTGTGCGTGCAACAGGGGATCAAGATCCGCAAGCATCTGTTACTGATTTGATTTCTTCAGTAAATATCCAGGAACCAGGTAGCCGAATATCATTGCAGTTGCACCAACTAAGTATTGTTCGACCGGTCCTACGAGGTAACAGATCACACCGGCAATCCAAAAGGTAATTCCACCAAGCACCAGTGGTCGAAAGCGAATAATAATGCCAGAAAGAAAGGTAGCCATACCTACTGGCATAAGAATGATGGCATTCACCATCCAATTGGTTTGTGACCCAAAAATCCAGGCCGGGAGAATGGTGATTGTCATCCCTATCCATAACCACATGGAAATCCTGTCGAGGTGCGTAACCACACCGGCCTTCTTTTCCTGCCGATTGGCGTATATCATGGTGATAATCCATGCCGGTATGCAAAGTGTCCATACTAATGGAGCGTACTTTTGGTATTCTGTATACTTGAAAAAGTAGTACATACCCAGGTTGCATAAGGTGATTACCCATCCCCAAAGCAAAAAGTAAAAGCTGCTGCTGCGGATGTTTCCCTTCACCTGGCTAATCATAGCAGATATGATTTCCAGGCTTTGTTGCGGGTTCAGATTATCGTGTTTGGTTTCCATATACTGGCTTTAACGATACAAATATAAATTAGTTTATAAAATAAACCAAAATATTTCTAAAACATGGTTTAGGCGCTGAATTCATCGAATTCCACCAGTCATTTAGGTCTTGGTTTCACTTTTATAATCGCTTACATTGGGATAATGATATGCCTAACCCCAACAGAAATGAAAAGAATTTTAGCTGTAATCCTGGTATGTACTTCCATCCTGCTGTTCGGCCAACCGGAAGTCCAGAGACTCGAAAAATTAAAGACAGAAGCGTTAGCCGAAGTGGAAAAGCTGGCGCCATTGGGGCAGCAAATCAACGATATGTTGTTCAGCTTTGCCGAATTGGGTTTTCAGGAAGTTGAAACCTTTGCCTATCTCACCAACCTGCTTGAGAAAAACGGATTTAAAGTGCAGAAGGGAATTGCGGGTGTACCCACGGCATGGATTGCCACCTGGGGATCGGGTAAGCCGCTGATTGCACTGGGCTCGGATGTGGATTGTATTCCAAAAGCTTCACAGAAACCTGGCGTTGCCTATCACGATCCGTTAGTTGAAGGAGCACCGGGGCATGGCGAGGGCCATAATTCCGGTCAGGCAGTAAACATCATTGCTGCGCTTGCGCTCAAAAAAATTATGGAGCGCGAAAAAATTTCGGGCACCCTCATGTTGTGGCCAGGTATTGCAGAAGAACTTGTTGGAACGAAAGCCTATTATGTTCGGGCCGGTTATTTTAAAGATGTGGATGCGTGTATCTTCACACACGTGGGCAACAATTTAGGTGTATCGTATGGCGATTCGGGTATGAATGGCCTGGTTTCGGTACGGTTTAATTTTGAAGGATCAGCCGCGCATGCAGCCGGGGCACCCTGGCGGGGCAGAAGTGCGCTGGATGCGGTGGAGTTGATGAACATCGGATGGAATTTTCGAAGGGAGCATCTTGAGTTAACGCAACGCTCGCATTATGTTATTTCCGATGGGGGCGATCAGCCCAACGTTGTTCCTTCCAAAGCTTCGGTGTGGTATTATTTCCGCGAACGTACCTATCCGGATATCAAAAAACTTTTTGATACCGGTGTGAAGATTGCCGAAGGCGCTGCGATGATGACGGATACGAAATTTACTTATGAGGTGTTGGGTTCAGCCTGGCCGGGTCATTTTAATAAGCCGTTGGCGGAAGCCATGTATGAGAATATTAAAAAAGTAGGTCTGCCAAGTTGGTCGGCTGAAGATCAGTTATTAGCCAAAGCTGTTCAACTGGAAATGAAAGCACCCAAAGTGGAAGGCCTTGCTGTTAAGCTTGATACATTGGGTTTACCAAGTCCAACCGGAACCATAAATGTTATGGGGCGCCAACTTATGGCCATGGGTGGGGGATCGGACGATATTGCCGACATCAGTTGGTCGTTGCCAACCATTGTACTTCGGTACCCATCCAATATTCCCGGATTACCCGGGCATCACTGGAGCAACGCCATTACCATGGCCACGCCCATTGCCCATAAAGGTGTTATATATGGCGCGCGTGCGGAAGCAATGACTTTGCTGGACATGCTGTTAAAGCCAGAGATCATCGCCAATGCATGGACGTACTATCGGGAGGAACAAACCAAAGAAATAAAGTATACGCCCCTGGTGGGCGAGAAGGATAATCCGGCCATTTACCTGAATCAAAAAATAATGGAAGATTACAAACCGAAACTTAAGCCACTTTACTACAATCCGGCAAAGTATAAGACCTACCTGGAGCAGTTGGGCATTCAATACCCTACCTTGCGACCTGATCAGAAAGAAGCGGTACAAAAGTTAGAGAGTAAAAAGTAATGTTCACCGGAATTATTGAAGCTGTAGGTAAAATTGAACGAATCGTTACCGATCAGGCCAACAGGCATTATTGTATCAGTAGTCCAATTTCACAGGAGTTGAAAATTGACCAAAGTGTTTCGCACAATGGGGTTTGCCTAACGGTAACAAAAGCGGACGATGGAAGGCACTGGGTTACCGCAGTTGATGAAACACTAAAGAAGTCAACCTTAGGTAATTGGAAAGAAGGTAACATAGTTAACCTGGAGCGCAGTATGGTAGCGAACGGCCGGTTTGACGGTCATATAGTTCAGGGACATGTTGACCAGGTAGGCACCTGCACATGCGTTCAGGAAGTTAAAGGCAGTTGGCTGTTTGATTTTGAGTATGACCCTTCGTCAGGAAATGTTACTGTTGAAAAGGGGTCAATCAGTGTTGATGGGGTTAGTCTCACTTGCTTTCGTTCTTCCGAAAATGGGTTCCGCGTAACTATTATTCCATATACATTCGAACATACCAACTTTGGGAAACTAAGGGCTGGAGATGCGGTAAACCTTGAATTCGACATAATCGGGAAGTACATTCAGCGTATTTTGAGTCAAAAGAGTACTTGATGCAACCTATAGGGGTTAACGTGCGTCATGTGTTAAAACCCAGAAGTTTATGGCAAAACAACTCTTCCTATTGCTCATCATTTGTCTTCCAGCCTCGTTATTTGCCCAGAAGCAAGTCGTCCGGCTTGAGTCATTTAGTTCACTTGATGTGTTTGGCCCGTTTGATGTTGAGCTTATTGCTTCCGATCACAACCAGGTAGAACTCGACTACAAGGGAATTGATTCTGAGGATGTGGTGGCTGGTGTTAGCCGCAATACCCTGCGCCTGAAATTGCGCAACCGCCATTATGTAAACGATTGGAATTCTGATAAAAAGCGGAATAGCCAATATATTCGGGTTAAGGTTTATTATAAAGATATTGATGAGATTAAGGCACAGGCCGGGGCCATCGTAACATCAGCAGGACAGTTAAAGTCAAAAAATCTGGTTATCGAAAGCAGTATGGGGGCTGAGGTTTCCATGGAAGTACTGACGAAAAACCTGTACTTGAAGGCAAGTATGGGTGCGCTGGTGAGCCTGAAGGGACAAAGCGAGAATGTTGAAGTAAAATCAAGCATGGGTGCCGTTGTAAAGGCCAGGCAGCTCCAGAGCAGAACAGCATTTGTAAAAGCCAGCATGGGCTCGGAAGTATATGTGTGCGTTACGGAGAAACTGGAAGTATCGGCAGGATTAGGTGCTGTTGTGGATTATACCGGAAGCCCGGCTGTGCGTCATTCCACTTCAACGTTTGGCGCAGAAGTCAGGGGCAGAGAACAGTAAATTGACGCAAACTTTTCATTACGTTGAGGGATTAAAAAATTTCGCGTATAGCGAATAACAAATCCAGGCACATCCAAGACCGATCAATGCCCCAGCCAGGATATCACCCGGATAGTGCACACCTAAGTAGATTCGGGTGTAACTGATCACGGCAGCCCAAACAAAGAGTAATCCTATCTGTCGTTTTTCTTTTCTCAGCAGCATGAAAATCAGCATAGAAAGACCAAAAGTGTTTGCTGCGTGGCTGGAGGCGAAGCCAAATTTTCCCCCCTTATAGCCATTCACGGTATGCACTTTTTCGACTAATAGGGGCTCATGTGTAGGGCGTAAACGGGCAAAGGCGGGTTTCATAATTCCGCTTGTAATCCGGTCGGTTAAGCCGATGCATGCAATGATGCAGATTAATGGAATCCAGATTTTAGTATTGAATTTTTTGTAAAGCAGATAAATAATAAGCACATAAACCGGAAGTGAGGTAAGGGTTTTGGATAGATAGAACATGATAGGGTCCAGCCAGGGTGCGTGCAACCCGTTTAAAAAGAAAAACACCTGGGTGTCCCATGCGCCTATAGAATCCATGTTGTTTCTGAAGTCGCACAAAATTAATTAAATATGCCTGTAAATAAGGTGATATGGCAGATCAGGCACCTCAAAGTATTATGATGATTCGCCCGGCAGCGTTTGGGTTCAATGCCCAAACGGCACCTTCAAATGCTTTTCAGCAATCGGTTATTGATCGTACCGAAACAATACAACAACGCGCATTCGATGAATTTAACCGTATGGTTGATTTGCTCGAATCAAACGATATTGATGTTCATGTGTTTGATGATTCTCCGGAGATCTTGAAGCCTGATGCCATATTTCCCAACAACTGGATATCCTTTCATCCGGATGGTAAGGTAATCCTTTACCCGATGCTGGCTCAAAACCGCAGGCTGGAACGGAGAGTAGATGTTATTCAATCATTACAGAAAGCGTTCGTGGTTGAAGAGATTATAGACTTTACCGATGCGGAAAAGGATAATCGGTTTTTGGAAGGGACAGGTAGTGTTGTTATGGATTATGTAAATAAAGTTGCGTACGCCAGCCGGTCTTCCCGTACCGATGAAATTTTAGTAGTCCGGCTATGTGAGCGCTTAGGGTACAAACCGGTAATCTTCAATGCGGTGGATAAAAAGGGCCAGCCTATCTATCATACCAACGTTGTGATGTGTATCGGATCGAAATTCGTTATCATTTGTTTGGATTCCATTCATGATGATGAAGACCAGGAGGTTCTGCTTTCGGGCTTTACCGAAACACAGCACAAAGTGGTCTCCATTAGTTACGATCAACTGAGTGCTTTTGCCGGAAATATGATTGAAGTAAAAAGCCGGAATGGCGAACCATTCGTTTTTCTTTCAGAGCGGGCTTTTCATTCACTTTTACCCGGTCAGATTGATGCGATTTCCAGGTTTGCTGAAATGATTCCTGTTCCGATTGATACGGTTGAGACGTATGGCGGGGGGAGTGTACGGTGTATGGTAGCGGGTATTTTTAACCCCAGGCGTTAAACTGATTCTTGCGTTGCATTTGTGTATTGTGCAGGCTTCAGCCCCTTTTGTATCGGTTTTAAAAATGAACCCGCCTGCTGGGCTTTTCAATTGCGGCATTTATGCGCTGGCGGTAGTGTCATGGGTTTTCCGAAGGTATAAATTACCAAAAGCCCTTACCATAAATTGAATTCATCGGAAGAATATAAACCCATAATTTCGTTAGAATTATATGTATTTTCACGGTCATTTGTTTTTTGTATGGAAAGGTTTGATTTAGTGGTAATTGGTGCCGGACCCTCCGGCTATGCGGCTGCCATGCGCGCCATCGATTTTAAAAAGAAAGTTTTATTGATTGAAAAAAATAAGGTAGGCGGGGCCGGTGTAACCAATGGCGCATTATCGTCAAAAACCTGGTGGGAGTTGTCACGCGAGGCCGCTTCGTTCAGAAAGAACTTAAGACGATATAATATCAAGGAACCCAGCATCGCTTACAAGGAAATACAGGCTGAGGTTAAACGGGCGGTACAGGAACGCAGGCAATTGCTTGAGGAGCATATAGAATTACTCAAAAAATCGTTGGAGGGAAACGGGCTAACCTTCAAAACAGGTAATGCCAGGCTCATCAATCAGTATGAAATTGAGATCACCAGCGGCATTCATAAAGAAATTGTTAAAACCGATTACATTATTTTGGCAACCGGAAGCCGACCAAGGTACTTACCCGAGCTACCCATTGATGAAAAGATTGTAATGACCAGCGAGGGCATCGAGAATATGGAGGATTTTCCTGAAAGTATGGTAATCGTTGGCGCAGGGGTTATTGGCTGCGAATACGCAACAATTTTTTCAGGATTTGGTAAGTCCAAAGTGCACCTGATTGACAAAGGTGACCGTATTCTACCGTTTGAAGATGAAGATGTAGTAAAAATAATTGAGCGCAACATGGAGAATAACGGTGTGCTTATTCACAGGAATTCGCACCTGTTACGCCTTGAAATAAAGAAGGGGAGAGTGGAGTATGAATTGGAGTACACTGACGGCAACAAGGAAGTATTTAATGTGGAAAAGGCGCTGGTTGCTGTTGGCCGTACCCCTAATTACGAAGAACTCTGGGATGAAAATCATGTTGATATTCACATTTCGAAACGCGGAATTGAAGACAACGACACCCAAACAAACGTGAGTAACATTTACGCTGTAGGAGATATTACAGCCGATATTTCGCTAGTCAATGTAGGGGAGTTGGAAGGCCGTTATGCCGTTGAGAGGATTTTTGGAAAACCGGATAGGAAGTTGGTGTACGAAAACATCAGCACCATTATGTTTCTTAATCCGGAAGTTGCCGGTGTGGGATTGAACGAAACCCACGCGAGGGAAAAGGGAATTGATTATCGCGTAGTAACATTGGACTACAGTTGTATTCCAAGGGCCATCGCTAAACGCAATACCCAGGGCTTTATCAAGTTAATGGTTACCAACGATGACCGGATGAAAATTCTCGGCATGAAAGTAGTAGGTAACCATGCTTCCAGTGCCATACAAGCTGTGGCCTTGCTGATCAGCATGGATAAAGGCATCGAGGAACTGGCTGAGTGCGTGCATCCACACCCTTCTATTACGGAAGGGATACAGGAGTGCGTACGCATGTTGTTGGGCAAATCGTTATTTAAGCCAGGTGTCTTTACGAGTAAGATTTCATGCCGCACCAGCACCGCAGGTGTTTATGCTGATGTGCGTTATTAAACAGGAACTAGTGTTATGAGAATCCGTTTGACTTGCTTACTCGTGTTTGTTGGCATATTGCTTTTTAATTTTTCATCTGCCCAGCAAAGGAAACACTATGGAAATAAGCGAACTAAGAAAATCGTGTATCAGGAGGTTGATCTGGAGGAAATGATTAAGCGCTACTTTGGCAAGGGCCCGGGCGCCACAAATTCTTTAGAAGGCATTTACTCGGTTTCGGCTGTGATTACCAAAATCAATCGTCCTTTTCTGGCCAGTCATGACCGGACGAAGGTTATTGACCGCAAGGATAATTATGCCCGGGTAGCAATTCTAAAGGATTGGCCCGGGTCAAAACGTGATTTTATTGAGGTGTCCATGAGTTATCATGTAGCAAACAAATATCCTGTTGTGGGCGAGTTTACCTTTCTGACGGATGACCGAGGATATACCTACAAACACATTGAACCGGATGGTTCCACCATTGTTTTCACCATGTTGTATAATTCAATTGACCTGATTGAGGGAAGCCATACCTTTATGCATAGGCGCAAAACAATTACGTATAAGTTATCGTACCTTAAAATTTACCCTAAACTCCAACCGGAAAGCGTTAGAAATTAAGTGTTCAATAGTAGACAGCCACTTTATCCAATGGTTTTCGTTTTAGGTCGGGCACAAAAGTTTCGGCTGCCGGATACCCTACCGGGATTAAAAGAAATGGTTTTTCGTTCTCTGGTCGGTTTAAAATTTTTGCCAGGAAATTCATTGGGCTGGGCGTATGAGTTAAAGCTACAAGCCCAGCGTGATGAATGGCCGTTAAAAGAAATCCGCAGGCCAGGCCAACCGATTCGCTGACATAGTAATTGTTTGATT